>DASRCT010000044.1:0-4950 GCA_035652975.1 Bryobacteraceae bacterium
GTGACCGTCACCGGCGCGCCGCAATACAACACCACGCAGAACACCGTGTTCTCGGTTACGACGCTGTGCGGCATATCGGGCATTGCCCAGTAAATCCCAAGAGGAAAGCTTATGTACGGAGACATTCCCGCCGAGGGCATCACGATTCGTGTTCCCAATCCGCCCAAGACCGCGCACCTGCGGCTGCCCACCAGCCAGGAGATGCTCGATCGTCTGGCGCAGCAGAAGTCCATCCGGCGCACCATTGGCCGGCGGAAGTCGCAGACCGAATTCGTTCCGAATCCGAAAGCCGATCTCGATCTGTTCAATCGGATCCGGCTCGACAAAGACGGACCGGAGTTCGACGAATTCGAAGCGGGCAACGCGATTTCGAAGCTGACCTTCTGCGACGTGACGGACTGCGAGCGCGCCGGCGACGAATATCGCGTCACGTTGAAAACGCCGTTCGGCGTCACGGTCCATACGGTCAAGATCCCCACGCAGCGGGACATCACGATTTACCGGCGCACGGTGGTGTCGTCGGCTGACCTCCCGCACGGCCAGGAAGAACTGCGGTACCGGATCGAGCCGGCGGTGGAACTTTACGATTCGGTGGTGAGCAAGATCGAAGGTTACGCTGCGTCGTTTAAGCCGGGCGACGTGCCGCCGCACCACAAATCCGCCGTGGTCGTTGAGCTGGTGCAGGCGATCGAGGATCTCGATCCGGCGCTCGACCCAAACTCTTAGGCGCACAGGGCGCGGCGGGTTGTGCCGCGTTCCGTTGTGCGCCTTTAATTATGGACCAGGACTGGTGGCCGCGCCCGGTTCCTCTCCGGTTGCTGATTTACCGCTCGATCCATGCGGAAGAGTTGTGCGACGGCGGAGCGGATGGCCCGCGCGGCTGTCCGGACGCCAACGATGTGACGTGCGGGAAGTGCGGCTTGGTGCGCACGGTGGACGACACCAACACGCCCGGTGCCTGCCCGCATTGTGGCGACTGGCAGTTCACCATCAACCGCTGCGCGCACTGCAAGTTGGATGATCTTGACGACGCGCGGGCGCACTCGGCCGCCGGGCGGTTGTTCGAGCGGCTGCTGGAACTGGAGTTCGACGCCGCGCATTTCAGCATCCCGTGGAGTGACGTGACTGCCGAAGAAGTCCGCGGCTTGCAGATTCTGAAAGAAGAGCGCGACCGCTACCAGCGGGAGCGGGTGCAAAAACTGCCACATGCCGTTCCAAGCTAGAATCACGCGCGCCCGCTTCGTATTGGGGCCGTTCACCGCCGAGGACATGCAGACGATTGGCGGCGTCCTGGTGGAGAGCATCTCCACGCGCATTCGGAAGTCCCTCAACGTGAACGACGCGCCGGCGAAGGCTCTAAAGCCGGGCCGCAACGGGCGGCGAGGGTATCCGGATTACAAGATCGCGCGCGGCCTGATGCCGATCCGCGACTGGGTTTGGACCGGGCGCACCATGCGGTCGCTCAAGGTGAAAAGCGCGAATGAGAATCAGGCCGTGGTCGGATTCGTCGATCCCACTGCGGATCGCATTGCCCATGTGAACAACCTGCGCGAGAAGCAGTTCGGAGTCTCGCCCAACGACCGGAGCGCGCTCAATGCGGCAGTCCTAGCTGTGCTTCGGCAGGCGCGCGCCATTCGCGTCAAGAGGGCAGCGTAAGTGGTTTCGTTCCCTGGCTAGAACGACCAGAACAATCTTGTGTGAAAATGTCATATTTGAGGCGATCTTGAGCGAATATTCCAAAATCGAGTGGACTGAAGCGACTTGGAACCCGGTTCGCGGCTGCGTGAAGATCAGCCCGGGCTGCAAGCACTGCTACGCCGAGACTTTTGCTGAGCGCTTTCGCGGCGTGCCTGGCCACCCCTACGAACAAGGCTTCACGCCACGTCTCGTGCCGGCCAAACTCCTCGAACCGATCAACTGGCCGGAGCCGAAAACAATCTTCGTCAACAGCATGAGCGACCTCTTTCAGGACGCAGTCCCGGATGAGTACATAACCGCAGTAGCAGAGGTCATGCTGCGGGCGGACTGGCACACCTACCAGGTCCTCACGAAACGGGCGGAGCGTCTGCATCAACTCCTGACAACAAAGCTAAAGAATGCTGCCCAGGCTCCGCATATCTGGTGGGGCGTCAGCGTGGAAGACCGGAGGTATGGAATCCCTCGAATCGCTCAACTACAGCGAGCTCCGGCCTGCATACGCTTCCTCAGCATTGAGCCTCTCCTGGAAGACCTGGGGACCCTCGACCTTGCAGGTATCCATTGGGTCATCGTGGGAGGCGAAAGTGGCACAGGTGCTCGGCGCATGGAGCAAGAATGGGTGAAATCCATTCACTACCAGTGCGCGAAGGCCGATGTGCCATTCTTCTTCAAGCAGTGGGGCGGCGTTCAGAAGAAAAAGTTTGGCCGCTTGCTTAACGGCAGAACCTACGATGAAATGCCCCGGCAGGGGATGGCGCCAACGCCGTCGCGCGACCATCGCAGAGCGCTCCTGCAAATGTTGGCTCCTCTGGTTCAGGGTCAACCGCTTGTCAGACTCCAGAACGCCGGAGTCCATCGGCGACTGGTTAACGCATGACACGCCGCCATGAAGTCCCCTGAGTACTACCGAGGCAGAGAACAAACGTACGTCAAGCATTTCTTCCTTGAGCAGTACCTGGAGACGGTTGCGTTCCACATAGGCTATACCCAGCGCGAATTCACGTATGTGGATTGCTTCAGTGGACCATGGCGGCATGGAGACGAGGACCTGGCCGACACTAGTATCCGCATTTCTCTGGACAAACTGAACTACGTCCGGCAGGGGTTAGCAGAGCAGCAGAAACACCCCATTATTAACGCGATCTTCATAGAAAGAGACCCCGCGGCGTTCGCTACCCTCCAGCAGGCCGTTGACCGTCATCACGGCAGTGTTCGGGCAACTGCGCTGCCCGGCGAATTTGAAACCAACATTCCGAAGATTGTCGCGGCGATAAACAAGAAATTTGCGTTTATCTTCCTCGACCCAACGGGATGGAACGTTCAGATGGACCGGATCGCGCCCTTGTTGCAGCACCAGCCGGGTGAGGTCGTCATCAATCTGATGTACGACTTCATCAACCGCTTCCTCAATTCTACGGATGCTCCGACCGAGGCATCGCTTGATCGTTTCTTCGGATGCGGAGAGTGGCGGGCCTTGCGTGAACGCCCCGATCGGGAGACTGCGATCGTCGAGTTCTACATCGAACGGGTTCGGACCGTCGGGAATTTCCAATACGTCACGTCGACGAAGATCTTAAAGCCGCTTCATCAGCGAGCCTATTTTCACCTCATCTACGCCACAAGAAACTCAAAGGGCATCGAGAAGTTCCGAGATGTGGAAAGGCGTCTAGTCGCGGCGCAGGATCGAATCCGCGACACCGCACAGAGAGAACACCGCATCGAGAAGACCGGCCAGAATGAACTCTTCTTCGGTCAGTTCGAATCGCTGTCCTCGCCTGTCGAGGATGAGCGCGCCGTGCAACGAGGCAAGGCCAAAGCCAAGATCTTCGAGGTACTGCAGCGTGGCCCATGTGCGTACGAGAACCTGCTTCCCATCGTCCTGCAGACGCCCCTGTTTTGGAAAACGGATCTTAACGAAGTACTCAGGGAAGAACAGCACAGCGGGCGAATTGTGATCGAGGGCATGACGTCCCGGCAGCGAACGCCCAAGGACGGCTGTCGCATTCGACTCGCCTCAGCAACGAAGCTCCAATCTGACAACTAGCCAGTCTCCTGCTGATCGTCCACGCGGCTGGCGGCACATCCTCACTGCACAATGGATCAGGAATCCATCGTCCTCGAAGTAGACCCGCGCAGCGTGCTTGTTGCCATCAAACAGGCGAATACTGCCGTCGAGGGGTGGGAAAAGGGTACGGTCGGCGCCGGCGAGCGGATGCAGAAGTCGCTCGAACGGATGTCCGAGATGCTGATCAAGGTGAACGACCGCTCCCGCAGTTCGATGGAGCGGCTCACCCAGTCCATCGAGAAGCAGGCCGCCGCGTATGGGAAGACGGAAGTCGAACGGCTGATCGCCGACCGCGACCGTTACATCAAAAAACTCGGCGACGAACAAGGGATGATCGACCGCGTCACGGCGGCCTACAACAAGATGATCGAGGCCGCGCGGCAGTCGGGCGGCTCCGAGATCAAGCAACTCGGGGCCGAGGCGCGCGAGTCGAAGGCCTCCCTGGCCCTGATGGGCGAAGAGATCGGGGTTCACATTCCGCGCCACATCCGCGGCTTCATCTCGTCGATGCCCGGCGTCGGCGCGGCGCTGAGCGCTGCGTTCAGCGGGATCGCGGTGGTCGCGTTGATCGGCGTCATCGTCGAGGCGATCAAAAAGGTTGCTGAGTTCCGCGAGAATCTCGAAAAGCTGCGCGAGGCGCCAGAGCGAATCGAAGCTGAGTTCGCGCGGCTCACCGGCGCAACGAAGACCGCCAACGACGAGATGCGCGTCGCAAACGACCGGCTGGAGAATGCCATCGCGAAGCTGGAGCACAGGCCGCAGAACAATCTGAAGCTCGCGATCGATGAGGCGGCGGTTGCGGCCGATCACCTCTCCGAGAAGATGGACAAGGCCCTCCGATCCTTCGCCGATGTGGCCATTAAGAACGCGCCGGGCGTATTCGCCAACATCATCGGCGGCCAGGCGGGCATCGACGACATCGTCAAGCTCATCCAAGGCAAGTCCGGATACGGCGGCCTCATCGGCGACCTCTACAAAGCCACCTCCAGCGGGGGCGACCCCACCAAGGTGCTCGGGCAGTACCGCGCGGCCGTGGGAACGATGATCCGGCAATCCGAAATGGCCGAGGCGTACCAGCAAGGCAAGGGATTCGAGGGCGTCAGCTACGAGGAAATGCGTGGCGCGATGACGGGCCGCGGCAAGCTGCCGCCCGGACTGCGCTTCGAGAACATGCTGGCCGATCAAGG
>DASRCT010000045.1:0-57652 GCA_035652975.1 Bryobacteraceae bacterium
TTAGTCTGTAGCGGAACTCCAGATCGCTCTCATGCCGGAATGTCAGCGCCGAGAACGCGACCCACAACGAGCGGTCGCGATACGGGATAGCCAGGGGATCCGGAGGGCTGTAGCCGCGATCGCCGAACTGGACCGAGGTCAGCACGACCGGCGCCGATGGGGATTCAAACGACCGGCCGCCTTTGTAATGGCTCAGCCCGCGTACCGTCCCGACCCACACGCCTCCATCGTTGTCTGCATAGAAAGAGTTCGTGTTGCAGTTGTCCCAGATGAGCCCCTGCGAACGATTCACATGATGCCACTCGCCGCGGGAAAAGATGTTTACGCCATTATCCGTCCCCGCCCACAGAGCTCCGCTCGCATCAAAGCCCAAAAACAGGATCAAATTCGAAGCAAGCCCATTGCTGCGCGAATAGTGCTCGACGACAGTCGCATTGCCGTCAAATTTGATTCGCGAGAGCCCGATCGGTTCGCGGTAGCCCACCCACACTGCGCCGTCGGAACCGACCGCAACGTGGGAAACGGCGGCGGAGCGAAGGCCGTCATGGATGGTCCAGCGCCGCCATACGCCATCGCGCCAGTACAGCAGGCCTTTGCTCGCCGCGATCCATATAGCGCCCTGAGGATCGGCGGCAATGCGGAAAAAGCCTTCCTCGTCATCGCTGGCCGGAGGCGTCAGCCGCTCGAATCGAACCGCGCCCGTCAGCAAAGAAGTGCTCCGAAACAAGCCGCCGCTGGCGCCAACCCACAAGCGGTTCTCAACGTCAATCAACAGTCCGTTCACGCGGTCGCTGGTCAAACCGCTGCCGGGCCCGAAGGCGTGAACTGAACGTTGGGCTGCGTCGACGCGGCACACGCCGCCTGGCGACAATCCCACCCAAAGGCTGCCGTCCGGCGCCGCGGCCAGGGCGCGAACCTTAGTGCTCGGAAGACCGTCGCGGTCGGTCCACAGCGGCCATCGGCGTCCAGGACCGTCCATGCGCGTCAAACCGTAATCGGTGCCAAGCCACAGCCGGCCGCGCGCATCGCGCCGGATCGCTGAGATTACATCGCTGCTGAGGCCCTCGGCGCGGGTCCATCCCTCCCATTCCTTGTATCCCGCCCAGCGCACCGGGCCGGATCCCCACAGCCCGATCCAAAGCGAGCCTTCGCGATCCTCGAACGCCGAAGTCACGGCATCGCTCGGCAGGCCATTGTTCGTCGAGATCATTCGCCACTGCTCCGCTTCGAGGACCGCCAGCCCGCGATCGGTTGGAACCAGCAGAGCCCCGGATCGATCCAGCGCCAGAGCGCCAGCGTGGCCCGCCGGCGGCAATCCCTGGTCGCGGGCTTCAAAGCGCGCCTCTCCTGCGGGCCGGACGAACAGCAGCCGGGAACTCCGCACCCACACGTTTCCGCGCGGGTCGGAAATGATCGCATCCCACCGCTCCGGCGGCAGTCCCGGAACTTCGGCCAGGGAATCCGCCTCTCCCGCCCGCATCCTATATAGAGCGTGCCCGGCGCCAAACCACACCGTCTGGTCCGAAGCCACGTATACGCTTCGTACGCTGTTCGCCGCCGCACTTATTCCAGGGCGTAGCAAATGAAATTTATAAACGGCATTGTTTGCGGGAACGCCGATGGCCAGTCCTGTCGTGGTCGCCACGTACAGCCGTCCGGCGTTATCCGATGCGATCGGCTGGCGCCCCAGTATCTGCACCGGAAAGCCGAAGTTTACCGGGACGAAGCGCTCTCCGTCGAAATGCGCCAGGCCAAATTTGGCGGCGATCCAGAGCCGGCCCCAGCGATCTTCGTGGACACCGTTGATTGAGCGGCTGGGGAGACCGTCGCGAACATCGAACTCGCGAAAACGCCAGCCGTCATACCGGAACAGACCATTGGTGGCGCCAACCCAGAGAAATCCCTGCCGGTCCTGGAGCAGTGCTACAATGCCGAGACTCGCCAGACCTCTGTCCGGGCCGTAGTAGTCGAAATGGAACTGCTGCGCGCTGAGTGGGGCGATTCCGCATGAGAGCAAAACGCCCGCGTACCAAGCGCGGTTCAGCATAGTCCGAATCACTCAATCTATAATATCGACGGGATCAGCGAGGCCCTATACCGCTAAACGCACTGAGCGCGGGAAAATATGGCCGCCCTCATGCGGACCCGGGCTGCTTTGCCTGCGGCTCATCGGTTCAGAGCATGGCAAAAGCAGCCCAGTTTGAATGGCTTAAACGCGCTTCGAGTGATCGCCGCTCGAATCAGGCCAGAATATCCTTAACCACCTCGCCCGCAACGCCTGTCAGGCGCGCATCCTGCCCGAGATACTTCACGGTCAGCCGCTTATGGTCGATTCCCAACAAATGCAGCATGGTGGCGTGGAAATCCGGGACGGCTACCGGATTCTCAACGGCCGCATAGCCGAGTTCATCAGTCGCGCCGTAGGTAATGCCGCCCTTGACGCCGCCCCCGGCAAGCAGGAAGGAGAAACCCTTGATATGATGGTCGCGTCCGTCGCCGCCCTGCGACATGGGGGTCCGCCCGAACTCGCCGCCCCAGACCACCAGCGTGTCCTTCAGCATGCCCCGCTGCTTCAAATCGGTGATCAGCGCCGCCGTCGCCCGGTCCGTTTCCTGCGCTTTTATGGCGATGTTGGCCTTCACTCCGCTGTGGTGATCCCAGTCGCGATGGTAAAGCTGGATGAAGCGCACGCCGCGCTCGGCAAGCTTTCGTGCGAGCAGACAGTTCGATGCGAACGAGCCGTCGCCCGGTCGTGCGCCGTACATCTCGAGAATGTGCGGCGGCTCCTTGCTCATATCCATAAGTTCCGGGACGCTGGTCTGCATGCGGAACGCCATCTCGTACTGGGAGATGCGCGTCAGAATCTCGGGATCCGGCGCGGCCTTGCTCTGCAGACGATTCAAGGCGTTGATCGCGTCGATGGAATCGCGCTGCGCCGCCGCGCTCAATCCGGGGGGAGTCTGAATATGCAGCACCGGATCACCCACAGAATTGAATTTGACGCCTTGAAACTTGCTCGGCAGAAATCCGGACGACCACTGCCGCGCGGCGATCGGCTGCATCTGGCCGCCCTTGCCCGAGGACAGCAGCACCACGAAGCCAGGCAGATTGTCCGCCTCCGAGCCGAGCCCGTAGAGAATCCACGAACCCATGCTCGGTCGTCCGGTGATGATCGATCCGGTGTTCATCAGCGTATGAGCCGGATCGTGGTTGATCTGCTCAGTCCACATCGACCGGATAATGCAGATATCGTCTGCAACGCCGCCGATGTGCGGGAACAGCTCCGAAATCTCCTGGCCGGATTTGCCGAACCGCTTGAAGTTGTACTGCGGACCGAAGCAGACCAGCTTGCTGCCCTGCAGCTGCGCGATCTGCTGGCCTTTGGTGAATGAATCGGGCATTGGTTCGCCGTTTAACTGGCGCAGCTTGGGTTTGTTATCGAAGGTCTCCAGGTGCGACGGTCCGCCGGCCTGATACAAAAAAATCACTCGTTTCGCTTTGGGCGGATGGTGCAGCGGGTTGACCACGCCCTTCGAGCTCATGTCCGGCTGCGTCTCTGCGGCGAACGCCGCGCGTGAAAGCAGTGAACTTAAAGCCAGGGAGCCCAGCATGGAGACGCCTTGCCCCAAGAACGTGCGCCGGCAAATCTCGCAGCCGCGGTCGTAGGTATCCATTGCCACCTCTCTAATTCCTCGTAATCGTTTCGTGCAGGTTGAGTATCGCGCGCGCCACGGTCGTCATCGCCGCAAGCTCGTTTGTGTCGAGATCGGACGGCGGGCGCCACTCGCCGACCGCCAGGAACCTGGTCGCATCCGACTCGCCGGAACGGAAGCGCGCGAGGTCGCGCCGGTACAATCCGGTCAGGATGCGGCGCTCTTCCTTATCCGGCGTTCGACTCAGCGCCTTTAAGAACGCCCAGTTGAGCCGCGCATTCCAGTCGCTCCCGGATTTCAGAATATTTGCTGCAAACGCGCGCGAAGCCTCAACAAAAATCGGGTCGTTCATCAGCGTCAGGGCTTGCAGCGGAGTGTCGGAATTCACGCGGTTCACCGTGCACTCCTCGCGCGTCGGCGCATCGAATGTGAGCAGCGTTGGATGCAGGAACGTGCGCTGCCACACCGTATATAGCGCGCGGCGGTAGAGATCCTCGCCGTGGCTGGCTGAGTATTCCCGCTTGGGGAAATTCAGCCCGGCCAGGTAGCCGTCCGGTTCGTAGGGGCGCACGCTCGGCCCCCCCAGGCGCTCCACCAGCAGACCGGATATGAACAGCGCCGTGTCATGCACCACTTCTGCGTCGACGCGAAACCGGCTCTGGCGCGCGAGCAGCCGGTTGTCGGGATCGCGCTCGTCCAGCTGCGGCGTCGACGCGGATGCCTGCCGGTAGGTGTGACTCGTCACGATGGTGCGGATAATGTGTTTCACATCCCACGCGTGAGCGCCCCCGGAGGAGGGCTGCATGAATTCCGACGCCAGCCAGTCGAGCAGCTCGGGATGCGTCGGCCATTCGCCCTGCGATCCGAGGTCCTCGAGCGATTTCGACAGTCCCGTTCCGAAAAACTGACGCCAGAGCCGGTTCACAAAAACTCGGGCCGTCAGCGGATTCTCCGGCGAGACGATCCAGTTGGCAAGGTCCAGGCGATTGGCTCGCCGGCCGTTGGTGTTCAGCTTGCCGAGAAACGCGGGGATCGCGGGCTCCACGATCTCATGCGTATCGTCCATCCAGTTTGCCCGGGGCAGGATGCGCACGGTTCGAGGCTTCGTCCGTTCTGTGTAAATAACATGGGGCAGGGAAGCCTCGAACTGGTCGCGCTCCGCTTCGAGCTTCGCCAGGCGCACAGTGAATGGCTGGAGCTTCGGATCCGCCCATTCAAAGTGTCGCAGAACCAGCTCCCTTTGCAGGTCGGACCGTTCGGGCTCGTCCGTCTCCAGCGCCTTCAGAACGGCGGGAGGGAGGCCTTTATCAGTGGGAATGTTGAGCGTCAACTCGTCGGAATGAGTCTCCAGCGCGATCTTATGCTTGTTCCCCGAATTGCCCTCTTCCGGATATGAATACTCTCCTGAAGAGAGCGCAAGGCGGAAGCGCCCGATCACCGCGCGCCGCAGGTCCGAATCATGATGCAGTCGGACCGTGATGACCGAATCCGGCCCGGTTTGAACTTTCTCGGCGAAGCGGAGCGCCAGAAACGGGTTGTAGTGCTCGATGATGGTGATGCTCCACCCCGTTTTCGGATTGCCGTCGATCGCGGCCATCGCCGGATTCTCAGGCGTATATCCGAACATCGTTCCGGTGGCCAGCGCAAACGGGATCTTGCGCGCGCCGGATGGCGTGGATACTTCCGCATCCACTTCAGTCAGAACGAACCGGTCCGCGCCGCGCGAGAGTCGAACGCCGGGCAGACTTTCGTCCTGATGCACATCAATTCCGAGCGCGGTCCACGTACCCGCGCCAGGCTGGAACGTGACCGTATACGTTTCGTTATCCGGATTGGGTCCGGAGGCAACGATCAATCCGCCTCCGCGCTTTCTCTCGGAAGCAAGCGATCCGTTGAGGTAATAGTTGCTGTCGACCGGCTCATCGTTGTAGATGGTCAGCTTTGCGCCGTTTGCGGAGGAGGCGCTCAGCGGACGTTGATACTTCCAGGCCAGCTCGCCGGACTTGTATTGCGCCAGAATGCGGTCTTCCCACGCCCACCGCCGCTCGGTCATCGCGGCCGCAGCGTCGTCGAGCTCCTTGCGCGCAGCCTTGATCTGCTCATCGAGCTCTTTCAGCTTGGCTTTCTGCTCATCGCTTGCAAGCAGCAATTGCGCGCCCCATTTTTTCGGTCCGCGATCGGGAACCAGGCCGGTCTCTTTGATATCGGCGAAGAACGCCTTCATCGAATAAAAATCCTTCAAGGTGAAAGGATCGAATTTATGGTCGTGGCATTCGGCGCAGCCCATGGTCGAGCCGAGCCAGACTGTGCTGAGCGTGCGCACGCGGTCCGCCCCATACTTGGCGATGTACTCCTTCGGCTGGAGGCCGCCTTCAGCCGATACTCGGTTGAGCCGGTTGTAGGCCGACGCGACCAGTTGCTCCGTCGTAGGATGGGGCAGCAGGTCGCCGGCGAGCTGTTCGCGCGTGAATTCGTCGAAGGGTTTGTTGTCGCGGAAGGCGCGGAGCACATAATCGCGGTACGGCCAGGCCGGCCACAAATTATCGCCGTGGAAGCCTGCGCTGTCGGCGTAGCGAACCGCGTCCAGCCAGTGCATTGTGCGCATTTCCGCATAGCGCGGCGAGGCCAGCAGCCGGTCAACGACCTTTTCATAGGCGTCCGCAGACTGGTCGGCGAGAAAGGCTTGCATCTCCTCCGGAGTTGGGGGCAGGCCCGTCAGATCGAAGGTCACGCGACGCAACAGGGTGCGCCGGTCCGCCTCGGGCGAAGGCCTCAGGTTCTCTCTCGCCAGACGCTCCTGAATAAACGCGTCGATCGGATTTCGCACCGGAGCCTGCGGCGCGCTGATGGAAGGAACCACGGGCCGCTTTATCGGCTGATACGACCAGTGTTGTTCATATACGGCGCCCTGCGCCACCCAGCGCCGGATCGTTTCCTTCTGCGCCGCCGTCAGCTCTTTGTGCGCATACGCCGGGGGCATGATTTTCGCCGGATTTGTCGCGAAAATGCGCTGAATTATCGCGCTTTTTTCGGGGTCGCCGGGCACGATCGGCGTGACGCCGGATTTCCTGGGCTTGAGCGCCTCTTCGCGGATGTCGAGCCGCAGGTTGGCCATGCGCGAACTCCTGTCGGGGCCGTGGCACCGGAAGCAGGTGTCCGACATGATCGGCCGGATGTCGCGATTGAACCGAACCTCGGGTTCCGCCGCCGCGGCCGCAAAACAGGCCAGAACAAAACCAGTGATCGCCCTTGCGCGCATGTTTTCCTTATCTTATCGCCTTGCGGCTCAAGCGGGGCAAGGCGAGAATCTCGCCAACGCGTTCTCGCTGCTCACGGCCTCCTCCGTGACATCAAGCCGGGCGCTCCCTTGATGACGATCAGAAACAAAAACGGCGGCCGCGCGGGCCGCCGTAGCCGGTCTTCACAAGGAAAGCTGCGCTGACTTAGATCGCGTCGTTTCGTTTCGCTGTCGTGGATGCGCTGGCCGGAGCGGCGCGCCAGCCTTGCGCTCTTACGCCCGCCGCTCCGCCAGAATTCGTAATTGACCAACTCCCGTTGTCAGAGGTCCGCGATGAGCTTAAGTCAATGAACGCGACGGCTGCCTTCGACGGGCGCGGCGACGGCCGCCATACAACCACCGGCGACGGCTTCGCGCTCGGATCGTAGGACCGCCCCGGGGCCACAATCCGCTGCTCCGGAATGCGAATATGCGAGGCGAACAGATAACCGGAAAAGATGTAACTGAGCAGAATGAAATCAGCGATAAAAAATGCTGCGATGATGTTCGCCCCGCGCCGAAGCCGCGCTGTTTGAGATCTCTGTTCGCCCAACCTGCTCATTCCGCCGATGTGAAATGCAATTAGGCGGCCAAGCGGGCGCGTGTACTTTCGCCAGCGTCTTCGAATTGAAAGGATAACGACTTCGACCGACCGTGTAAGAATTATCCGTGAACCCGCCGTTGTTCCGCCGCAGCGGAGGCGGCAAAAAATGCAGTAGCCTGCCGGAAAAGCTCAGTTGCGGGCGTTTTGAACTTTCGGCGTCGAAAGATAGCCGGCGATGTGGTCCTTGGTGACCTCGTTCACGACGATCTCGTACGGCTGCCGCGCTTTCGAAACCATGAACTGAACCGGCTCGTTGATGGTCTTGTCTTTTTTCTCCACGCGCTTGTCGTCGACGAGCAATTCCACCGTATACCGGTTTTTCTTGGCGTCAGTTTTCTTGAGCAGCAACGCAATGTCGCCAACCTTCTGCGGTTCCTTTGATTTGGCGATGCGGAACTCAATGTAATTCCGCTCGCCGAGCGCCTTCAGCGCGGCCAGTTCCTGTCCGTTGGTTGCGATCAGAGAGCCTTGCGCGCTCAGATCGCCCTGCACGCGCTTCAAGTTGGCGATCGTCTTTTCGAGTTCGGACTTTGTTGTCGCCACGTCGCTTTTCACGTTCGTGACTTCAGTTCCGACTTCGCCGATCTTCGCCTGAGCAGTATCGGTGGCCTGCTTAACCTCGGTGATTTGCCCGCTCAATTGCGCCTGAGCCTTTTTCTGTTCGTTGGCGAGCTGGGCGGCAAGCTCCTCGCTGCGGCGGATCGCATCCTGCTTGGCCTGGCCCGCCAGCATGTTGGCCTGGCGCTTGGCGGCCTCAAGCTGGTCCTTCAGAGACTCCACCGTGCGCCGGTGACTCTGGTTCGTGAGCGATTCGGACTCCTGGAGCTTGGCGACCTGAGCCGAGAGCGCATCCTTGGTGCTGTTCAAGTCGGTTTTGAGCGAATTCACCTGGGTGTACAGGTAAACGTTTGCGCCGAGGAGGGCGATGACGGCGCCGAACAGGATCGCGAACTTGCCGCTACCCGATGAGGCTGCGCCAGGCGCATGATACAGTTGGGGTTCGGGCGCGGCGCCGGGGGCCGGACTGGGGGCGGGACTCAAACTCACGGATTCCTCCACTCTCAAGACACAGAGATACTCTTCATCTTATTATGCTATTGGGATGCGCGGCGATGGCGCCGGGTTGCCCTAGGCGCCGGCGTTGCCGGCCAGACGCGGCCGGGCGAAATCAAGTACCTCCTGTTTTGGCGCGCCCGGCTCAAAACAACGGCGGCATCGCGCTTCGTACATCCCCGCCGCGCCGACGACGATCAGATCCTCAGATTCCACCAGACGCTGCGTGTGTTTGGCTGGATTTCCGCAGCGGACGCAGATGGCCAGAGTTTTGGTGATCGATTCGGCTAACGCAAGCAGTTCCGGCATGGGCGAAAAGGGCCGGCCCAGGTAATCCGTGTCGAGACCGGCGATGATCACCTGCTTGCCTGTATCCGCAAGCTGGCCCGCGATATCCACCAGGTCCGGACCAAGAAAATTCGCCTCGTCGATGCCGATCACCTGAGTCCGCCAGTCCAGCTTCCGCAGGATGTCGGAGGCGCGGTGTATTACCTCCGATTTCATCCGGCAGTCGCCGTGCGAGACGATTTCGTCAACCGCGTAGCGGTCGTCGAGCGCGGGTTTGAACACCTGCACCCGCCGGCGCGCAATCATGGCGCGCCGCAAGCGCCGGATCAGCTCCTCGCTCTTTCCCGAGAACATGGGCCCGCAGATGGCTTCAATCCATCCGATATGCCCGCTCATCATCTCCATCAGTTCGCGGCTTTCACTCGCGTCACACGTGCGTGCGGGGACGGTCCGTTCGCACCTTAAGATTGTCCTGCTTCGGCTCGCTCTCGCATTCGGCCGCAATTACGGTAACCGGCGTATCCGGCGCATTCGCGGGCAGACCGGTAAACTGAACCCGGAATTCGTCCTGTTTCACTTCGACCGGTTTTCCGCTTGCCAGCAGCCGCGCAGATTTGACCTTGGTCTGAAGCCCGCCGACCGCTACCGTACTGCCTGGCCAATAATAAACATGCAGATACAGCGTGTTGCCCTTGCGCGAAAAATTGATGTAGCTGGAGCGCTTGACTTCACACGGATCCGCTCCATAGATCGCAACGCCGTTCCGGTCCATCCATCTCCCGACGTCGCTCAGAATCCGCACCGATTCTTCGGGAACAGAACCGTCGGGTTTCGGGCCGATGTTCAGAAGGTAGTTGCCGCCATCGCGGGCGCAGGTGACAAGATTTCGCACAATTGTTTTGGGCGATTTCCAGTTATCGTCAGCGCGCTGATAGCCCCAGCTGTCATTCATGGTCATGCACGCCTCCCAGGCGCGTCCGCGGCTCGCCTGGATGCGCTGTTCGGGCGTGTCGAAGTCCTCGGGAACCTTCGAGCGGTTATTAATGATAATATCGGGCTGCAGCTCGCGGACCATCTGGTTCATTTTGACCGACTCCCAGCCGTCGGCATCCAGCGGCCATGCGACGTCATACCAAAGGATGTCCAGTTTGCCGTAGTTCGTACACAGTTCACGGACCTGGCCGTGAATGTAGTCGACGAAGCGCCGCCGGGCCGCTTCGTCGCTCGCGCAGCGCGCGCCGTCGGGATGATGCCAGTCCATCAGCGAGTAGTAGAATCCCACGCGCATGCCTTCGCCCCGCGCGGCGTCGACGAATTCCTTCACCAGGTCTCGTCCGCACGCCTGCTTCGGAGCGCAGTAATCGGTCAGCTTGGTGTTGAAGAGGCAGAAGCCTTCATGGTGCTTGGTGGTCATGACCATGTACTTCATGCCCGCCCGGCGCGCCAGTTTGGCCCACTCGCGCGCGGCGTTCGGCCGCGGCGTGAATTGCTTTGCCAGCTGCTCGTATTCGGCGACGGGAATACCCTCGTTCTCCATAGCCCATTCGTGGCGCCCAAGGACGCTGTACAGGCCCCAGTGAATGAACATGCCGAATTTGGCCTGATGCCACCACTGCATCCGGCGTTCGCGGTCAGCCTCGCTGGTTGCCGCCGCAGCCGGCGCTGAGGACCCGAGCGCGATTCCGGCGGCTCCCATCCAGGCGAGATAGTTCCGTCGCGAAAGGGAGGAATTCATAGGGACTGGCTCCGACAACCGGGCATTCTATCATGGAGCGAGATGCCCAGATCCTTGCGGGCGCGAACAATTCGGCCCGAGCTGCTGGACGGCTGCACTCCGGCTCAAGCCGAGCGCAGCCTCGGCGATCTGGTGCGCCTGAACCGCAACTTCGGCGGCTATGCGGCGCTGAAATCGCTTCTCGGCCGGTGTGGAGCGCCGGGTCTTGCTCACTTCAGCGTGCTGGACATAGGTGCCGCGTCAGGAGATATGGGCCGTCAAATCCGACGCCTATATCCTGGGGCAACAGTTACATCACTTGATTATTTAATCTCTCACCTGAATCTGGCGGACCCCCCAAAAATCGTGGCAGACGCTTTCCGTCTTCCATTTCAACCAAAGTCTTACGATTTTGTATTCACGTCCCTGTTTCTACACCACTTTAGAGACGAAGAGATAGTGGCCCTTTTGCGTAATTTCGCCGCTGTGGCGCGGCGCGGCGTACTGGTCATCGATCTAAACCGGCGCTGGCTGCCGTATTGGTTCGTTCCGGCAACCCGCTGGATGTTCGGGTGGGACAGGATCACCGCCCACGATGCTCCCGTGTCGGTGGCGGCGGCGTTCCGACCCGCCGAACTCAAAGCGCTAGCGCTGCGAGCCGAGTTGAAGAATGTGGATGTCAGAAGCCATGGGCTGTCCTACCGCCTGACGCTGTTTTCGCCCACTAACTGTTCGCCGGCGGAAGAGCCGGCAAAGCCCCGGACGGGGTCGGATACACCTGCCGGCTGAACGTCTCCTGCCAAGCGTTGTTTATGACGTCGGGAAAGCTGGGGAGCGCAGCCTGTATGCGCGCCATCATATCGGCGACGACCTCCGGGTGAGCGGGCGCGACATCGCAGCTCTCGCTCGGGTCGGCGATGATGTCGTACAGCTCCGGGCGGGGAAGCGGCAGATTCAGACGACCTCCCGGCGGATCCGGCGTCCAGGCATAGCTGTTATATCGCGAGACGTGCATTTTCCACCGCCCAAGCCGCGCGCACTGAAGGTAGCGTGTATCGAAGTAAAGGAAGATATCGCGCGCGACCTCGCCCGTTCCGGTCATCAGCGGCCAGATGTCCACGCCATCGAGGGGGTTGGGAGGCGAGGGCGCGCCGCAAAGCGAGACGAGGGTCGGCATAATGTCCATCGAGGTCGCCATGCTTTGCGTCACCAGACCGGGTGGGATGCGGCCGGGCAGACGGGCGATCATGGGCACCCTCATTCCGCCTTCCCAGGTTTCGCCTTTGCGGCCGCGGAGTCCGCCCGTGTTTCCTTGATACCAGGGCCCGTGATCGCTCGAAAAGATGACGAGCGTGTTCTGGTCGACGCCGTTTTGTTCCAGCGCATTCAGAATCTGCCCTACGCCCCAGTCCACCTCCTCAACCATGTCGCCGTAGGGCCCCAGAATCGACCGCCCGCGAAACTCTTCGGACGTCCCCAGGGGGAGATGCGGCGCGGTATAGGCGACATACAGGAAAAACGGCGAACTGGCGGCTGCCTGGATGTACTGCACGGCTGCGGCTGTGAACTGCCGGGTCAGCATATTCACGCTGTTGCTGATATCGGGATTCAGCACATCCGTATTGTGCATCAAGGGCAGCGGCGACATATCCGTGCTGTACGGGATGCCAAAGAACTCATCGAAGCCGCGCACGGTCGGCATGCACGCGGGCACGTCGCCGAGATGCCACTTTCCCACGCACATGCTCCGGTAGGAAACCTTCCGGAGCACCTGGGGAATGGTCACTTCCGGCGCTGTCAGACCAAAATCGTCGAAGGGCATCAGCACGCGCCGGACGCCGGTCCTGGCCGGGTAACGCCCCGTCAGCAGAGCGGCGCGGGCGGGAGAACACACTGCGGCGGCAGAGTAAAACTGGCGAAACATTACGCCCTGACTCGCCAGGTTGTCAATGTTTGGAGTCCGGATGTTCGATCCGTAACATCCGAGATCCCCATAGCCGAGATCGTCGAGATAGATGATGACAACGTTCGGAGCCTTACCATCAGCGCGCAATACCGAGCTGCATGTGGAGGCAGCAGCCAACCCCCCCAGAAAGGCCCGCCTGGTCGTGTTGCGGGTCGCCATAGCCTGTTTGCTGTGAGCGTATCACAGTTCAGGATACAGCGCGGATGGAAAGTACCATCCGAGATGTGCTCGGGAGATCTGATCCTTACGGCGGGACCTCTCACTTCACCGCCTCTCTGCGGATCGCGATCAGGGCGTGTAGAGATCCCGCATCCGGTGAGTGCGATACATCGGCGTCAGGATCCGGATCTGGTAGACGATATTGCCCGACGGATCAACCTCCACAGACTGGCTCGCATTGGGCGGCTGCGTGGGATCAAAGCGCGTCCAGCCGATATCGAAATGCCAGTTGCCATTGTCAAGTTGCTGGGCCGAGCCGAGCGCATCAGAGTACGTGCCGAGATCGACGTTTAACACCAGAGAGGCGGTGCGGCTCTGTTCGTCGATGCGCAGCACTTGTCCCCGGCTGTGGCTGCTCTGATCGTCTGCATACCGCGTGTTTCCGTTATCGAACACGGCAAGCAGAGTGTTGTCGTTTCCAACAAAGCCGGCATCGTGCTGATGCGAGAACCACGGGTTGAGATCGCTGGAGTCGATGGTGAAGTCGCCGCCTTTGCCCAGCCGCCAGATGACGTCGCCAGAGCCGGCGCCATTGTTGTAGTCAATTTTGAGGACCCAGTCCTGGTGGCGCGCCGAATACAAAATGTTCCCGTCCGGCGTGAGTTGAAGGCTGTTGCCATGCAGCCAGTCGTTAGCTTGCTGCGCCTGGTAAAACGGAGGACATCCGCCTCCGCCGCGGACGCATGTCTCGCCCAGCACCGCCGGGCGGCGGGGGTCCAGGTGGTCAAACGCGTCCCACGCCCATACGACCTGAAGGTTGGCATCGAGGACGAGGATCATATCGCCGATGACATCGACCAGACCCGGACCTTGCACGTCGGTTAGAATCTGCTCGGTGCTGGCGAGCGCAAGAATCTGCCCGTTCGGCAGCGGACGCGCTTCATGATGAAAGCCGGTTATAGGGCGCATACCGCGCGCCGCCAGTTGCTCGCTCACGCGGGCCGCGTTGGTTTCGCGAAGCGTCGCGCCGGACAGATCGAATTCTCGCAATAACTGGCCGGACGGATCGGCTCTCGCGTCCTGATAAACGCCCAGAAACTTTCCGCCGGGCTCGGGTCGCGTGATATAGGTCAGCGGCCCGGCGTAATACCAGAGAGGATTGCCGGCGAGGTCGGTCGCGAGCTGAATCTGGCTGGTAGGGCTTTGCAGTAAAACGCCGTCGACGGCCGGCTGGGGCGCCGGTTTCAGGATCTGATATGCAGCAATCGGAAGTCGGATTGGATCGGGCGTGACCTTCATCTCAGGGCCGTAAGTCTGTCCCGACCGGTCCTGGATCACATGGCGCACTGAGTAGGTAGCGCCGGGAGCAATGCCTCCCACGTAAAAGTTCATGCTGCGTCCATCGCACGTTTTTGGGGTCGTAAGACGCCGCCGGCCGCGGCCCGTCCAGAACTCAACCTGCATGGTCGAGCCGGGTGGGCACGGCGGAGCGCTGTACAGGTAGACGAACGAATTTGTGGTTGCGCTGACGAGCGGCGCGTCGACTGCCAGCGGCGCAACGTTATAGGTTGCGGTCGTGACAGCCGCCTCGGCTGTATCGATGTTGCGCACAGTGACCTCAACTTCGTAGGCGCCTTCGTGATCGGCGGGCGTCCAGTCAAAAGACGACTGCGGTCCGAAGTCGCGTACGACGTGAAACTCGGATCCTGCCTCGCGCACGCGAAACCGGTACCACAAGGTTCCAGGGCTCGGGTCCGAGACGCTGGTGTACCAAGTCACCGTGCTTCCAACGGGCGCGGGATCCGAGAGTGAAGGCGTGAGTAAGGCGGACATATCCGCGCGGGTGATGGCGGTGAACAGAAGCAGTAGTATCAGGACGCGCTTGAGGTGCATGGAGCGGCGAAAGACAAGCATACTCGTACTAGAACCGCCACGCGCCCTTAGTTTTGGCATTTCCTACATTTGTGACGGAATCTTACGGAATGTTTCGTTGGAATATTAAGTACCGATAACAGGTATTATGTAAACTTTCTTCTGAGCGTGCGAGCGTTCACTTCTCGAGGCACAAAAAAAGGCCCCATCCCGCTGAACTCCGGGATCGGGCCTGTGAGGGAAGAAACCTGCCGGGGAGATCAGCGGCCGTGGCCGCGGCCCCCTCCAGCGCCGTGCGAGCCGCCGCGCCCCCCACCGCCTTGGGGCGAAAAGCCACCGCCGTGAGGGGCGGAAAATCCGCTGCGCCCCCCGCCGAATCCGCCTCCGCGCGACTCCATTCGGGGCGCCGGCGCGGAATAGCCTCCGCCGAAACCGCCACGGCTGAACCCACCGCCACCGCCACGGTATTCATCCCGAGTCGCAGAGCGCTCGTGCAGCAGCGGTGGGTTAATCCGAATAGGCTCCGGAGCGTTGTACCGTTGAGCCTGGCCATAACCTCCCGGAGCGCTGTAAGAGGGGCGCTGTATGGATCCGGGTCGGGGATCGAATTGCGGAGGCGACACATTGGGCTGCACGCCGCCTCCATTCCAGCGTCCACCGCCGAAGCGCTGCCATCCGCCGGACTGTGGGGCTCGCGGTTGCGTTGGCGCCTGCCGGTCATAGGAAGGCTGCGGCGCGGTCATCGTTCGGGGTTCTCCCCGGCCAAACCGTCCCCAATCTCCCCGGCTCGGCAGCTGCGGCGCCGCATTCGCCCCATTTGCGCGCTGCCACCCGCCCTGGGGCCGAACCGAGGGGGCATCGCTCATACGGCGCCATCCCTGCGAATTTGGCGCCGCAGACTGACCTGCTGAGCTTGCCCGGAAGCTATTCGCGTCCGCACGGCTGAAGCCGACGCTTCCATTCTCCGGACCGGCGACGCGGCCGAACGTTCGGCGCGCCGCCTGCTCGACAGCCGCGCGCTGCTGATCGAACGGAATTCTCTGCACAGCGGGCGCAGGCTGCCTGCTGAAGAAGCGGCGCTCCGGCGTATGCGGCAGGTTTGCCGCATTGATCTGCCGGTCAGCGAAACGGATGCTCTGGTGATCCGGCGCAAGCGGCAGCGCTCCTCGGACCAAGCTGGCGCGTTGAAGATCCGTGCTGGTCACGCGCACCAAGTCTCCCGGCCCGATGCGGCCCCGGCCGAAGCGGTCGGCGTTGACTGCCGTGATTCCGTTCAGATACCTCGCGTTGCGATACACATTGATAATGTTCGTGTTGTTGACAACGGCAATGCTCGGCGCCCGGTAGCCGCTATACCATCCGCGGCCATACCACGGGTGGAACGGTTCATAAGGCGCTAGCGGCACCCACCCAACGTGTCCCCACCCGAAGCCGAACCCGACGCTGGTCCCGCCATAGCCTCCCCAGCCGAAAAATGCGACCAGCGCGGGACGCCAGTAATGGCGGACGCCGAATGCCCCCGGCCACCAGCACCAGCCATACCGCGGAGCAAAATACCAGCGGCCGAAGTGATATGGCGCCCAGCCCCACGGATCGTAGCTTACCCATGTCCAGCCGTAGTAATCGATCCATGTCCAGCGGCCGTAGCGGTACGGGGCCCAGTCCAGAGCCACAGTGGGCCTCCACACATAGCCATAGGTCGGATCGTTGACCCAACTGCCATACCGGTCCAGGTCCTCGGCGCCCGCAACCTCGCGCGGCACGTATCTGTAGGACTGCGCCTGTTGGATTTCGCGATCGCGCTGATCGTTCCACTGATCCCATCCGTCATACGGAATTGCAGCCACAATCCGGAACTCAGGGTCTGACGCCTCGCCGCGCGCCTCCATCGTCTGGCCCGCATAGAGCGACTGCGAGCCAGTCGGGCTGTAGATGGCCGCTTCGCCGCTCCGCACCGTGATCTGCGATGATCCGTCCTGGCGAACCATGACGCGATATGCGCCGGCGCGCAGGGGACGCACGGACACGCTCGGCGTGCTGATCTCGATTTGGGCGTCAGTATCCTGGAAGACGCGAAACGTCACTGTCCCGACTGCAACCTGGACTTGGTAACGCTTATACTCCAGATCGCCGAAACGCACCTCCGTGCTGTAGCCCAGGCGGACCATATTCGACGAATCGAACTGAACTTCAGCGCGCGAGTCCCCCGGACCCGTGAGCAGCCGGTCCGTAGTTACCAGAGGCGCGTTCAAGGCGGCGGCGATCAGGTCGCCCGAATCGCCGCGGCGAACAGAGACTTCGCCGTTCATAACGCTGATACGCGCAACGCCGGGCCCCGGCGTATTGTCGTCAACAGGAGCTGCCGTATCCGGCGAACCACCGGGATACCCACTATCCACGGGGTAAGCGGCTGCTCCGTAACCAACCGAAGGATTCTGACCCATCAATGGCCATACCAGCGTCAGTGCGCCGACAACCGCCACTGCGCTCAGGATCAGGATGAGGGCCTTCGGTCTCATATCGGCTCCAGAAACTGCCGCCTTAATCATGGCAATCCTGCGCCCAAACTGCAAATATTTGCCCTTCAGCGGATTAACGCTATGATGTGATCTCATGCCAGTGGCTGAAAAGCACCACCCTGATTGGAAAGGATCAGACCTGCGCCACTTCCCCGCCCTAGGCGCCATGACGGCAGTCGCAGCCATGTGCCTGGTGGTGATCGGCTTCTATTGGAAGCTGGTCCTGACCAACCAGTTCACGTGGCTCGCCGGACCGGACACTGCGCGTCAAGTGCTGCCGTGGTTTCAATTTCAAGCGAGCGAATGGCATGCCGGGCGATTTCCTTTATGGGATCCGTATAGTTGGGGCGGTCAACCCCTGCTGGCGCAGGGACAACCGGGAGCAGCCTATCCACTCAACTGGCTGCTCTTTCTCGCGCCGCTCAAGCATAGCTGGATCCGTCAGTCTGTCCTGCACTGGTACTTTGTGCTGATCCGGGTGCTGGCCGCACTGACGTTTTATGCGTTGTGTCGCGACTTAAATTGTTCGCGTAGAGCTTCAAGTATAGCTGGCATACTCTATGCCACTAGCGCTTTTGTCGGTTCAGTTGATTGGCCGCAAATGGTTAACGGAGTAGTTTGGGCGCCGTTGGTGTTCCTGTTTCAGCTTCGAATTGTTGCGGGCAGCCGCGAGGTTTGGCGCAGCGCCGTGCTTTCGGGGTTCTTCGCGGGCGTTCTGTGGCTGTGTGGGCATCACCAAGTACCTATTTTCGTATGGCTTACTTGGGGATGTGTGTGGTTGTACTTGATTCTATGCGAAAAACTGAACCCTTTAATTTCAATTGCCGCATTCGCTACCGGCGTGCTAGTGAGCGCCTTCCAGACAATCCCGATGGCTGAGTATGGCCGGCTTGCCCGGCGCTACGCCGGTGCGGGGGAGGCGCTGCGATGGAATGAGGCTGTGCCGTATGTAGTACACGAACAGTATAGCTTTAAGCCTCTGTCGTTATTAGGGATAGTTATTCCAGGCATCGATTTGAACATCTCTGCATTTATTGGGGTGGTCGGCGTCACCTTTGCTGTGATCGGGCTTTGTTGGCGCTGGCAAGACCTTCGGGTCCGGCTGCTCGGTGCGATTGCTTTGGGAGCGATCTTGTTTTCGCTGGGGCCGAATTCGGTCGTCCACGGAATTTTGTACGCGGTCGTACCGATGGTTGAGAAGGCGCGGGTCCCGGCGCAAGGCATGTTGCTGTTCCAGATTGCGGCGTGCGGGTTGTTTGCGTTTGGTCTGGACGCGCTGGAGTTCGTTTCGCAGTCTGGGGCGCAGCGGATCGCGCGTGCGCTCATCGGCGGTGCGGCGGTGATCTCAGCCGGCGGTCTGTTTCTGTACCTGGCGCATCAGCTTCAATTGTCGGCCGATAACCGGTTCATGATTGCGGCGCTCGCGGCTGCGGCGACGGGCGGAGCGTTGTGGGGGGTCAGCCGCGGCGCCGTCAGCGCGCCGGCGGCCATCATGATGCTTGCGGTGATGATGCTGGTAGAGTGCGGCAACGTCACCGGCTACTATCTGCCCCGCCAGGATGACCGCGGGCGCACGGCGGACTTGCGCCGCATGGCGCAAGACGCCGACATCATCGCTTTCCTGCGCAACGAGCCCGGGAGATTTCGAATTGACCATGATGGCGAGGCGATTCCGCACAATTTCGGCGAATGGTGGGGAATCGAGAGCTACGCCGAGTATGTGGCCAGCGTGCCGGACCGCATCTACACGCACGACGCCTTCGGCGCGCGGACAGAGGCGCTGTTTGGCATCCGGTACTTCATCGGAACGAAGCCCCAGAGGGAAGATGATGTCCTGATCTTCCACGGAGCAAGCGGCCGTAATGTGTACGCCCGGCCGGGAGCGTTTCCGCGAACCTGGACGGTTCACGAAGTATGGGGGGTGAAGCCGGGCGAAACCATCGGGCGGCTGCGCGATCCGGCGTTTAATCCACATGTGCAGGCCTTCGTGACGGGCGCGGCGCCGCAGCTTGAGTCGTGCGCGGGCGAGGATGCGGTTGAGGTCGCGCGGCATTTGCCAAACGAGGTCACGCTGCGCGCCGACATGAAGTGCCGCGGCATGACGATTCTCGGGGACGCGTGGTTTCCGGGTTGGCGCGCGACGGTGGACGGCCGGAAGGCGACGATTTACGACGCCGATGCCCTGCTGCGGGGCGTGGTGGTTGAAAGAGGGCGGCATGTGATCGAGTTTCGATACCGGCCAACCTCGGTCCTTGCAGGCGCTGGGCTGTCCATCGCCGGCGCTGTTATAGCGGCGCTGTTCTGGGCGGCGCCACGCTGGCGGGCGGCGGCTGCGCTCGGTGAGCCGGTCCGGTAAAATGGGCATTCCTTATGAAACCTTCGTTCAAGAAACTGGGAATCGGCCGACGCTCGTTTCTGCGGAGGGCGGCGGGCGCAGCGGCTGCGGGCTTCTGGGCCGACGAGACCATTGAGGCGTATCAGAGCCACATCAATACCAACTCAAAACCATCCGACCTGAAGATCACCGACATGCGCATCGCGACCGTGACCAAGGCGCCGATGACCTGTCCCATCATCCGGCTGGAGACGAATCAGGGCATCACTGGGCTGGGCGAGGTTCGAGACGGCGCGAGCCCGACCTACGCGTTGATGCTTAAATCGCGGCTGCTCGGGGAAAATCCGTGTAATGTGGACCGAATTTTCCGCAAAATTAAGCAGTTTGGCGGTCACTCTCGACAGGGCGGAGGCGTCTGCGGAATCGAGATGGCGCTCTGGGATCTGGCGGGCAAGGCGTACAACGTGCCGGTGTACCAAATGCTCGGTGGCAAGTTCCGCGATTCGATCCGCTGTTACGCCGACACGACGGAATCGGATGATCCGAAGATTTACGGGCAGCGCTTAAAGGCGCGAAAAGAGCAAGGATTCACCTGGCTCAAGATGGACCTCGGCATCGATCTGGTGGCGAAGACGCCCGGGGCAGTCACGCGGCCGACCGGAATGTCGGTCCAGCAGCGGCAGTTGACGCCGCATCCCTTCACCGGCATTGAGCTCACCGAGAAGGGCGCGGCGCTGATGGCCGATTTCGTGGCCACAGTGCGCGAGTACGTGGGCATGGATATTCCGCTCGCGGCCGACCATTTCGGACATATCGGCGTGAATTCGTGCATCCGTCTGGGCAAGGCGCTCACGAAATACAACATGGCCTGGCTGGAAGACATGGTTCCGTGGCAGTACACGGAGCTGCTCAAGGAAATCAAGCAATCGATCGACATCCCGCTGCTCACCGGCGAAGATATTTACCTGAAAGAGCCGTTTGAGGTTCTTTGCAAGGAACACGCGGTCGACATCATCCACCCCGACCTGGCGACCTCAGGCGGAATTCTTGAAACCAAGAAGATCGGCGACATGGCGGAGGAGTACGGGGTCGCGATGGCGATGCACTTTGCGGGGACGCCGGTATCGTGCATGGCGAACGTGCACTGCGCCGCGGCGACCAACAATTTCCTGGTGCTCGAGAATCACTCGGTGGACGTTCCCTGGTGGAGCGACCTGGTGGATGGAGTTGAAAAACCGATCGTCAACAAAGGATTCATTAAGGTTCCGGAAGGCCCCGGCCTCGGCATCACGCTGAATGAGGAGGCGGTGAAGCAGCATCTACTGGATCCCAACCGGTTCTTCCAGCCGACGCCGGAGTGGAACACGGAGCGCTCCTGGGACCGGTTGTGGAGCTGATGCGGTGAACCGCAGGCGATGGATGACGCTGGGCGCCGGACTGTTTGCGGCGGGCAGGGGCGCCGGGATGCAGGCGCGCGGCGGAGACGCCTCGCCGCAACCGGGCGGCCTGCCGCTTGAACAGTTTCAGCCCAAGAGCATGCTGCATGTTCCGGAAACGCATGTGCCGCGGTCGCGATTTCCGGTCATCGATTTTCACACGCACATCACGCATGCCGAAGGCAATGGTGACGGAGTCCGCTTCAGCATGGACCCGGGAGACTGCCTGAGCGTGATGGACCGGAAGAATCTGCGCATGATGGTGAATCTGACGGGCGGCCATGGAGCGGGTCTGCGAGAGGCGATCCGAAAACTGCAGACCGCCCATCCTGGCCGTTTCGTCGTGTTTACCGAGCCGGTATGGGCCAAAGCGTCCGACCCCGGCTATGCGAAGTTCCAGGCCGATCAGATCGAAGAGGCGCACCGCGCAGGCGCGAAGGGCCTGAAGGTGCTCAAAACGCTGGGTCTGTTTCTACGCGAGCGCGGCAGCAACAAGCTGGTCCGGATCGACGATCCGCGGTTCGATGAGATGTGGGAAGCCGCCGGGGCTTTCAAGATGCCGGTAGCGATCCATACTTCGGATCCGGAGGCGTTTTTTCTGCCGGTTGATCGCTTCAACGAGCGTTGGGAGGAGCTGCACGCCCATCCCAACTGGTCCTTTTACGGCAGGGATTTTCCGAGCAACATGGAGCTGCAAGAGGCGCGGCGGAGGGTGATGCGCCGCCATCCGCGCACGCAATTCGTGTGCCTGCACGTCGCCAATTCGGAGAATCTGCCGTACGTTGCCGAATGTCTGGACAGCCATCCGAACATGCATGTCGATATTGCGGCGCGCATTGGAGAACTGGGCCGGCAGCCGCGAATGGCGCGCAAGTTTTTCGACAAATATCAGGACCGGATCGTCTTCGGCACGGATGCAAGCGCCGGGACCAGCACTCCGCAACAGACATTCGGCGATGCGCTGTATGAGATCTATTTTCGCTTCCTCGAAACCGAGGACGAATACTTCGATTACGCGCCCGCGCCGATTCCGCCGCAGGGCCGTTGGCGGATTTACGGGCTGGGGTTGAGCGAGCAGGCGCTGCGGAAGGTGTATCAGGACAATGCGGCGCGGCTGATGGGGTTGTCGGCATAGCCATGAGCGCGCGCAGCCGTGCGGTTTTGTTGCTGGCGATCACGACCGCGCTCGCACTGGCGTCGGACACAATCGAAAGCAAGCGGGCTCCGGTCGACGTCGGCGCCGACACAAACCCGGACTCGGCGTTTTGGCGCGGAGCGCCCGCGATTTTCGCCGACCGCGATAACTTCGGCAATCCGGTTTCCGGGCGCCGCACGGAAATCCGGTCGCGGTGGACTTCGGCGAACCTCTATTTTCTCTTTATCTGCCCGTACGAGGAGCTCCACTTAAAGCCCGGGCCAACCACCCGGACGGAAACGAATCAGCTGTGGAACTGGGATGTGGCGGAGGCGTTCATCGGGTCGGACTTCCAGAATATCCGGCGGTATAAGGAATTTGAAATTTCGCCGCAGGGCGAATGGGTGGATCTCGACATCGACCTCGACGCGCCGCGCCATGAGGACGGCTGGAAGTGGAATTCGGGATTCGAGGCGGCGGCGCGCATCGACTACGCGACAAAGATCTGGTACGGGTATATGCGAATTCCTTACCCCAGCGTGGATTCGCGTCCGGCGGCGGCTGGCAATACGCTGCGGATCAATTTTTTCCGATCGCAGGGGCCGCAGCCTGGCCGCAAAATGATTGTCTGGCGAGCGACGAACCGGCGGACGTTTCATGTCCCGGAGGCATTCGGCGCGCTGCGGCTGGTGGATTAACGGACTGGCGCGAATGATCGCGTGAATGCTTCAGACCTGCCGCAATACTTTCCACACCAGAACCGCCAGGCCCGCAAGGAAGCCGAGCGCGGCCTGATATTCTTCGTTTCTTCGGTACAGTTCCCAGCGGAAGCGGCGCGGGTGGGGCGGCTTGCGCAGGCGCGGCACGAGCAGAGGCACGCGGCGGGCGTAATCGGCATAGCTCGGAAACAATTGGCGGAGATGCTGCTCCTCCAGCTCGATGACAGGCAGATAGATCAAAGCGAAGGCGGCGGCGAAGATGACGCCCAGCTCCCAGCGGCGGGCGGCGACGACGAATCCCGCGGCGGCGACGAGGGTGCCGAGGTAGAGCGGGTTGCGGACGTAGGCATACGGTCCGCTGACGGCGAGCTGGCGGTTTTTCTCAAGATGGCCGGCGGCCCAGCCCCGCAGCAACAGTCCGCAGAACGCGACCGGGGCGCCAACAGCGAGCGAGCGCGCGTTCGGCGCGGCCAGATACAGGAACGCGGCGAGCAGGAGGAAGCCTGCCGGCACGCGCAGCTTGGCGACGGCGTCGGCATACGGCTTGGGGAACCAATAGCGGCGCGCGGTCATCGGGCGCTCTGCTCTTTTTGAGACCGCAACTGCGCCATAAGCTCGCTGAACACGAGGCCCGGCGGGATAGCGCGCATGCTGCGAGCGATCTCCGAGCCGCGCCGATAGGTGGTCGACGCACCGGGCAATCGCACCACCTGGATGGCGCTGCGGTAGGGTCCGTTGCGCGCAGGGTCGGTGGGCCCATAGATGGCGACGCCGGGTTTGCCGAGAGCGGAGGCGATGTGGAGCGGCCCGCTATCCACGCCGACGACAGCGATCGCCTGGCGAGTGGCATAAATGAGCCCTTCGATTCCGGATGTGTGCGCCCACGCCCATGTGATGCGATCCAGTTCCGCGCGCGCGGATTCGGGGCCATTTACAACCAACACCATGCCCTGGACGGCGAGCTTGCGCGCCAGCTCGCTATAACGCTCAATGGGCCATTGTTTCGAAGCCCATCCGGCAAACGGGCAGGCGAGCACAAAGGGGCGGTCCGGGAGCTGGCCCTCTGGCCGGCCCGCAGGCAGCGCAAATCTATAAACCGGCTCGCGGACGCCTGCGGCAAGCGCTAATTCCACATAGTGATCGACGACGTGCACGGTTCGCGGCCGCACGCGGCGCGTGTAGAAGGCAGCCGCAATGCGTTCGCGGGCGCGCGCTGGATGGAAACCGACGACGAGGGGAGACCGCGGAATGCGCGCGATCAGGGCGGACTTGATCAGGCCCTGGATGTCGACCACGACGTCGAAGGGGCGGGTCCGGAGGGCGGTCCACATGCGCCGGAAGCTCTCAGGATCGCGATAGCTGAACTCGACGACCTCATCAACATCCGGGTTGCCGGCGATCAGCGGCCTCCACTTAGGATCGATCACCCAGGTAAGATGAGAGCCCGGAAAACCGGACTTCAGAGATGCGACCGCGGGCAATGCATGCACGACATCGCCCATAGCGCCGAGGCGCACGACCAGGATTCGCGGACGAGGCATCGAGGGTCAGCGCTCCAGCGCAGTCTTATGCCGTTCCTGAACGCGCCGCAGGAGGTTCTTGAAACGCGCCTCATCGGCTTCCTCTTCGCGAAGCACAGGCAGGCCTGCATCGAGCAGAGACGAGCCTGATGAAGCGCGTTCTTGCGGGAGCACAACGTAGTCTACCATGGCGAGCGCGGCGATCAATTCGGCGCGCGCCCGGGCGGACAGTACAGGATCGGGCGGATCGGAAAGGAACACGACGATGCCGGAATGTCCGGTGCGGATTTCCCGGAGGCGGCGGGAATGTTCGGCGGTGAGAGGGTCGAAGTAGCCGGTGACGGCGACCCACCCGGGGTGCTCGCGAATCGCCCTGACGGCCTGTTCCAGACTGACAATTTTTTTCCGGGTATCCAAACGACAGGATGGCACAGTCAGTTGCGGACTTCGCGCGCAAGCTCCAGCGCGGTCTCGGCGACGCGAGCCGCGGCAACGGCGGTCATGCAGCGGTGATCGATGGGGCACTCGCGCAAAAGGCAAGGGCTGCACTCGACCGGCTCCCGGATAACGCGCGCGTTTGGCCCCGTGGGGCCCGTTGCGGCATGGTCCGTTGCTCCAAATATCGCGACCGTGGGAGTTCCTGCGGCAGAGGCGATGTGCATAGCGCCGGAGTCATTGGTCAGGAAGGCATAGCAGGCTGCGGCCATTTCGATGAATTGCGCCAGAGAGGTTTCACCTGCGAAATTGCGGACGGAAACGCCGCGCGACGAGATCAGCGCGGCCACTTGGGAGGCCAGCTCGCGTTCATCATCGGCGCCGAACACGGCGACTGAGGCGCCGATGCCGGATGCCACTGCGCATGCGGTTTCCGCAAAGCGGTCGGGGAGCCAGCGTTTCGCCGAGCCGTACGCGGCGCCGGGGCTGACGCCGATGACGACCTCGCCGAGGCCGGCGGCGCGGAACGTGCGCCGGCCGGCTTGCGCGGCCGCGCCGGCGCCTTCGAGCCGAATCGCTTCGCTTTCGGGAAGCGAGCGGATGAGTCCGGCCCGGCGCAGGAGCTCGAGGTAATAGAAACGCTGATGGCGCGGAATGTCGCCGGGGCGCGGGACTGCAACGGCGTGTGTCAGCAGTGGCCCGCGTCCATCGCGGTCATAGCCGATGCGCACCGGAATGCGCGCAAGCCACGCGATGAGCGCCGCCTCGAAAGCGTTTTGCAAGAGGATGGCGCAATCAAACCGTTCGCGACGCACTTGTCGGGCGATACGCAGCTTGCCAGTAAAATCGGCGGCGCCGGGTCGAGCTGTATACGGGATCAAACGGTCGCAAAAGGACTCGCGCGCGTACAGGTCGGCGACCCAGGGCCGCGCGAGCACAGAGATGTGCGCTTGAGGGAATCGCTCGCGGACGGCGCGCAGCGCGGGCAGCGACATGACCGCATCCCCCACCCAATTGGCGGCGCGCACCAGGATTCGGGAATAGGACACTTACTTACAGTTTAAGGATGCTACATTCATGTTCAAGATGACCGAGCAACAGCGGCGGCAACTTGACGAGGACGGCTATGTAATTCTGGACCGCTTCATGAGCGACGACCTGCTGGAGCGGCTGCGGCGGCGCATCGACGAACTGTTCTTTGAAGAAGGTTGCCGCGCTGGATGGGAATTCAAGCAGGAGCCGGGCGCGCTCCGGCTGGCGAACCTGGTGGACAAAGGCGAAGTCTTTCGGGATGCGATCGCGATGCCGGGAATTTTGGAGGGGGTTGAATATGTGCTGGGAGCCGAGTACAAGCTGGGAAGCCTGAATGCGCGATCGGCGAAGCCGCATGTTGAGGCCCCGCAGCCGCTGCATGTGGACATGGGCGCGCTGCCCGACGAACAGGGCTATTCGGTTTGCAATACAATCTGGATGCTCGACGATTTCACGTCCGACAATGGGGCGACGCGCGTGATTCCCGGCTCGCACCGGTGGGGCAAGCGGCCAGAGGAAGAACTGGCCGATCCGCTGGCGCGGCATCCGGAGGAAAGGCTTGTGCTCGCGCCGGCGGGGAGCGTTGTGATTATGAACGCGCACTGCTGGCATGGCGGAACGGCCAACCGTACGGACGCGCCCCGCCGCGCGATGCACGCCTTCTACTGCCGCCGGGACCTTCCGCAGCAGCAGTATCAGAAGCGCCTGTTGCGGCCGGAAACGCAGGCGCAGCTGAGCCCGCGCCTGCGATGGCTGCTAGCGCTCGATGACCCGCTGAATGATGAACTCAGCGCTTCCGGGAGCGGGCGCAGCGGCTTCATGAAGTGAGCGCGCAGGAAACGAACGGATGCGCACTTATAAACTGAGCGCAGCGAGGCCGCTAGCGCAATTGATACAATCGCGTCGTTCATGAAATACAGTCTGAGGGCAGAACTCGCTGCCGAGTTCATCGGCACTTTTGTGTTAATCGCATTTGGCGCAGGGGTGGTGGCGATGGTGGTCCTGTTCGGGCATAACATCCCGGGCGAGGTGGTCAATGGCGGCTATACGAACATCACCATCGGCTGGGGACTTGCGGTGACGATGGGCGTGTACGTTGCGGGCAGAATCAGCGGAGCGCACTTGAATCCGGCAGTGACGCTGGCAGTGGCGCTGTTTCGCGGATTTCCGTGGCGGAAGGTGATCCCGTATATTGTTGTTCAGGTTGCCGGAGCGTTTCTGGCCGCGGCGACTGTATTTTGGAATTATCATCCCGCCTTTTTGAAATTTGACCCCACGCTGGAACATACCGCCGGCGTGTTCACGACGTTTCCCGCATTTCCGAACGCGCCCTCGGCGGGATTTCTCGACCAGACAATCGGAACGGCGCTGTTGCTGCTGCTGATCTTCGCGGTGACGGATGAGCGCAATCAACTTCCGGCCGGAAATCTGGCGCCCGTGGTAATTGGTCTGATTGTGGTTGCGATTGGCATGTCGTTCGGCGGAATGCATGGGTATGCCATCAACCCTGCGCGCGACTTCGGGCCGCGGCTGTTCACGGCCCTGGCGGGATTTCGCAACAACGGGTTGACCGACGGGACGAACACCTGGTGGGTTCCGATTGCGGGGCCGCTTCTTGGCGGCGTGATCGGAGCGGCGGCGTACGATTTTGGCCTGCGGAGATTCTTGCCGAAGGATTGACGGTCAGCGCGCCGCTTCCTCACGGTCTAGATATTTTTCAAACCAAGCGATCGTACGATCCTCCCGGTCAATGCGGTTTTCTAGCTGCACGAAGCGGTGGCCTTCGCCTGGGTACACAACCAACTCGGTGGGGACTCCGAGCGTCTTCAGCGCATGCCAAAACTCGAAGGACTGCGGGGCCGGGCACTCTGCGTCGCGCTCGCCTACAAGGACTAGCGTCGGCGTCTTGACCTGCTTAATAAAGCGAATCGGTGAGCTCTTTTCGTAGACGGAAGGATCGTCATAGACGGATGCGCCGAAGAACGGAATCATCCATTGATCAATGAGATTCTCCCCATAGTAGCTGGTCCAGTTGGCGATGCCAGCGCCAGCCACCGCGGCCTGGAAGCGCTTCGTCTGCGTCACGGCGAACATCGTCATGAAGCCGCCGTAGCTCCAGCCCGTAATGCCGAGGCGTGCGGGATCGACAGGGAAGTGAGCGATGGCGTAATCGACGCCGGCCAGGATGTCGCGCAAATCGCCGCCGCCAAAATCCTTGACGTTGGCGCGTGTGAATGCCTCTCCCTGGCCGTAACTGCCGCGGGGATTGGGCATCAGCACGAAATAGCCGCGGGAGGCGAGCAAGGGGAGCACGGATGTTTCCGACGGCCACGAAGATTTCACGATGCTGGAAGGTCCTCCGTGAACCCAAACAACCAGCGGATAACGGCGGCCCGGCTCGATGCGCGGCGGCGGGAGCAGCCAGCCATAAATGGTGTACTGCTCGCTCTGCCACTGCACCGCCCTGGCCTCTCCCCAGGATGAGCGCAAGCCTTGATTTTCGCGGGTAAGCGGCTTCCAACCGTCGATTGGACCAGCCCAGATCTCCGGAGGCGCATTGAAGGAGCTCCGCACGAAGGCGCTGACCGCGCCATCGCGGGAGAGCGTGAAATTCGGCCGGAATCCGCCGGAATGAATGCTTTCCGGACCGCTCCAACGCAGATCGACGGCGCCGGTTTTGATGTCGAGCGTTGAGATCGCGGCGCCCGAACCCCGCCATTCAGTGATGAGCAGCCGGCCGGGTCCGATCCAGGTCAATGAGCTGGGAGAAGAGTCGCGATTTTGCGTGTGATTGACCGCCGCGCCTCCGTCGGCGGGAACGGTCATGACGTCGCCGGCGAACGAACCGAAATCGCTCATCAGACCTTCCAAAAATGCAATGTGCGTGCGGTCGGGGGACCATCGCGGCATCGCAATCTGAAGCGTGGGCTGGTAGATAACGGCGCCGCGGCCGGAGGCGGCGTCGAAACGGTAAAGTTTAGCGATCCACCAATTGTTATCCGCAGGTCCGGGAGCGGCGGTCGCGACGAATTCACGACCGTCGGGCGAAACATCGAATTCGTAGACGTTCAGACCGGCAGGCGAGGAGAGTGTGAGCTGACCCGACCGGGCATCGAGGACTGCGATGCGCGCGTTGTGAAGGACTGCCCCAATGACGCCGGTTTGAACTGGCGCAGGGGTGAGGGGGCCGCCGCCGCTGCCTCCCGGGACGTAGAGAAATGCAATCCGGCGGCCGTCCGGCAGCCAGCGCGGGCTCTCTGCATGCCCTGTGAGGCGCGTGCGTTGGCGTGGGGCCGAGGCGCCATCTGCGATCCAGAGCTGCATTTGTCCGTTGTTTTCGCCGGCGTCAGAAAAGAACGCGATCGAACGAGAATCAGGCGACCAGACCGGCGAAGCGGCAGACCGGCCGCCAGCGGCTGCGAGTTTGACCGGGCGTGCGCCCGGCGTGCGCCAGGGCATCAAGTAAACAGCGCCGGACTGTACCCACGCGATCCGGTTGCCGTCCGGAGAGAGCGAGATATCGCGGAAGGCGACGGTGTGGTCGAGGCTGCGGAGGAGCTCAGCAGTAGCACGGCGCGGCTGAGCGGAGAGCGGCAGCAATAGTAAGGCAAAAGCGGTCCGGGCAGAGCCGTTCATCTTATTCCTGGCGCAACGCTTCGGCGGGATCTGCTCTCAGTGTACGAAGCGACGGCGCGCGGCGGAAATCGTGCGCGAGGGCGGTCATGTTCTAGAGCCTTGGCACGGGCGGCTTAACGGGGCGCCAAGGGAACAGTCCCCTGCGGCGGAGATGACGGCGATACAGCTTGTCGCCCGCAGTGACATAGAGCAAGTCCAAATTCGGACCGCCAAACACAAGATTGGATGGATCGGCGCTCCCGGGTTTGCGAATGATGCCGACCACGCGTCCGGGCTGGTCACAGATTTGGATGCCGAGCTTGGTCGCCACATACAGATAACCTTCCGTGTCGACGGTCATGCCGTCGGCTCCGGAGCGCAACGGCCCGGATTCCACATCATCGGGGATCTCGAGATGATAAAATGGCTCGCCGTTGGCCAGCGAGCCATCGGGCTGCACCTGGAACGACCACACCCAGCGAGACGCCGTATCAGCGACATAGAGGAGCGCTTCGTCCGGCGAGAGCCTAACGCCGTTAGGAAAAATGATGTCGGCGCCTTCGTGGACCACGCGCTTGTCGCCGTTGACGTCGATATACCAGATGCGATGGGCGCCAGGATCGCTGACATAGATGCCGCCCGCGCTGGTTACGGCCAGATCGTTTGAGCCTAAACCTTCAGCAATGACCGACTCGCCGCCGTCCTGGGTGTAGGCGAGGATCCTCTTCGTTTTCCCGGCGGCGGCGTACAGCCGGCCGTCGCGACCGAACATCAGCCCGCTCGCGCCGCCGGAGTCAGTCTTGAACAGCGTGACTGCGCCGGTTTGCGCATCAGCGCGGAAAATCTTGTTTTCCGCCGCATCGACGAAATATACGTTGCCGTTGCGATCAACGGCTGGACCCTCGGTAAACCTGAATCCCTGACCGACCACCTCCCAATCGCTCTCAGGGTCGAGAATCTCAGCGATGAAATGGCGCTCGGCCTTGTTTGCGACACGGCCCACGGGCTTGGGGTAATCCTTCCACAGCCAGCGCAGCGCATCAGGCAGGATGGCGCCGCCGTGCTTGCTGTTGTGTCCCTCCGTTCCGATGACGAAGTTTGTCTCGTAGCCCGCGTATTCGAGAGCCGAGTACATATCCTGATTTGCGATGAACCAGCTCCCCGCGTAGAGATTGAGATCGTTGCGGCCATCCTGAAGGAAGACGCGCAGCGGCTTGGGTTCCATTTTGCGGATCAGATCGGGATACATGTTGCCGCCGCGCAAATTGGTGTAGCTGCCAATAAAGCTCAGTACCCGACGGAAGGCATCAGGGCGATGCCAAGCGGCGGTGAAGGCGGCGATTGCGCCGGAACTCGATCCGGCGATGCCGCGGTCATTGGGATCCGCGGACAGGTTGTATTTCTTGGCGACTTCAGGCAGGATCTCTTCGAGCAGAAAGCGGACGTAGCGATCGCTCAATCCGTCATATTCGTAGCTGCGATTATAACGGTCCTGCTGATTGGGCGAGAGGGCAGGCAGCACTCCGGGATTGATGAACACTCCGATGGTCACCGGCATCGCGCGCTGATGGATGAGATTATCGAACACGATGGGAACGCGCCAGCCGCCTGTCTCATTTACATACCCGGCGCCGTCTTGAAACACCATAAGGCAGGCGGGGTTCGACGCGTCGTACTGGGCTGGAACGTAGACCCAATAATCGCGAGTTGTGCCGGGGAAGATTTTGCTGGCGTTCCACTGGTATTTTGTGACGGTCCCGCGCGGCACGCCCTGGTGACGCTGGGAATCCGGGCCGAGCGCATATTCTTCGGCCCAGATCAGGGCTGGAATAAGAAGGAAGACGGCGATTCGCGCCATGCGGAAATCATATCAGGACGACCGATGAGCGCAGACGCAGCGGCGTCAGGGCTCCGTGACGTTCAGAGCGCGATCCGCCGCAATGTCCTTCAAGGTCTGAACGGTCCCGCTCGGCCAATGTATTTCGATGGAAGGTATCAAAGCAACGTTTCCCAGGCCGATGTGGACTCCGGAAAGACTGGAGGAGGCGTATCCGGCGCTGGTCGTCATCGCATACGTCTGATTCGCCACGCGGATCACTGCGCCAATGCCGTCGCGATTGCTGCGAGCGCCGGTCAGCTTCAGCAGCAGCCAATGATTAGCGGTTTGCGTAGCATTCTGCCACAGCTCGGCGGGCTCGCCGAGCGCGCTCACGACGACATCCAGCTTGCCATCGCCATCGAAATCGGCCGCGGCGACCCCGCGGTGAGCGCGCGAGACGGCTTTGAGCGCGGCGCAGGTCGATTCGGCGAACTGGCCATTGCGCAAGTTCACGAAGACCGAATTGGCTTGCTTGTAGGCGGCGGGTTCGAACCGCTCGACGATATCGTTCACATGCGAGTTGGATGTGAAGAGGTCTTTCCAGCCGTCGTTGTCGAAATCGGCCAGCACCGGCCCCCACCCGCCATGATCCATGGAGAGAGCGCCGAGTTTACTCGTGTAGGTCCCGTCCTTAAACGCTCCGCGCCCGGTGTTGACGAATAGGGGAAAGGTTTCCCGGTTGAGGGCGACGACCACAATATCAGGCCAGCCGTCATTGTTGTAGTCTGCGAAATCCGTTCCCATACTGGCTACCGGCTTGCCATTGTCGAGCAGCGCGACGCCGGTGGTCAGACCGACTTCTTCGAACCGCCCCGCTCCGAGGTTGTGGAACAGGAAGTTCGGGAGGTTGTCATTGGTTACAAACGCATCCAGCCTGCCGTCGTGGTCATAATCGGCGAAGGCGACGCCCATTCCACGGCCGCGGTAGGCTGCAATGCCTGATTTATCAGAGACATCTTCAAAGGTTCCATCGCCGCGATTGCGGTATAGTTGATTCGGCCTGGGATCGTAATACTTCGGGTGGCAGTAGATGCGCAGATTGCGCGTCTGATCGCCGCAGTAGCGCTCGGCGCCGGGGGACCAAGCGCCGTAGTTGACCACGAGCAGATCGAGGCGGCCGTCATTATCGAAGTCGAACCAGCCCGCGGCAACGCTCCATTCATTGCTCTTGATGCCGGACCGCGCCGTAACGTCTTCGAACCGTCCATCGCCGAGATTTCGATACAGGGCGTTATGGTAGACGCCCGTAACAAAGAGGTCCGGCTTTCCGTCGTTGTCAAAATCGCCGACAGCGGCTCCCATTGAGTATCCGTCGCCGGCGAGGCCGGCCTGCGCAGTAACGTCACGGAATTTCATGGCGCCTTCGTTGTGAAACAGGCGGTTGAAAAACCTGGGATGGTTCTTTTCGAGAGAGGGAACAGCGGCGCCGTTTGTGAAGAAGATATCGGGACGACCATCGCCGTCGTAATCGAACACTGCGACGCCGCCAGGCATCGTTTCTATCATGTGCTTGGCGGCGGTGGGACTGTTGTCGAGCGTGAAACGGAGACCGGCCTCCTGCGCAACGTCGCGAAAACAAATTGAAACAGGCGGCGCGGACGCGGCCGAGCCGCCGAGAATGCTCAAGAGAATGAGAGCAGACAACCGAAACCACACTACCTGACCATTATTAGCTGGCAGTTGCGCTCACTTCACGCCGACGGCGCCGGTTGCACCGCCTCGAGAATCGGATGAAAGAAGAGCGAACGGCCCCAGCCGGTCGGGGCGGAGGACGCTCACAAAAAGCCGCATAGCATGCGGACGCCGTTAACGCCTTTCGCAATTTTTATATTCCCTTTTCATTCTTGAAGTTACGATTTTTGGCCAACCGGAGAATTTGGGGCGCGGTGTTAAGTTGAAAGTGGAGATAGTGATTTTTGGCTGTGAGCAGCGCCGGATGGCCGGCGCTTTTTTATTTGGGGGAAAGCGATGGCAGCGAAGCGAGGCGCAGCGCGGCGGAATGACTCGGCCGCAGGAGAAGCGGTGGACAGGCTGGCTCTGGTGCGGAGAATTCTCGCAAAATGCACCGAAGCGCTCGAGAGCGAAGGGGTGCAGAAAGCGACAGTGGGCGACCTGATCCGGCTGCTTGCGCTCGAGAAGGAACTGGCTGGCGACGAAAAGCTGCGGGAGATCAAAGTTCAATGGGTCGAGTCACGCGAGACGGAACGTGCAGCATAGAGATCACATATGACCCGCTGCCTTCGCAGCGGCGGTTTCACGACTCCGCGGCGCGGTTTAAAGGCTTTTCGGGTCCGATCGGATCCGGAAAAAGTCAGGCACTGTGTCACGAGGCCATCCGGCTGAGTTACTTGAATGCCGGCCGGATGGGGCTGCTGGCCGCGCCGACATACGGGATGTTGCGGGATGCGACGCAACGAGCGCTGATCGAGATTCTGGAGTCGAACTCGCTTCCGTTCGAGTTCAACAAAGCAGAGAACCAGATCGTGATGAAGGACACGCGTTCGAAGATTGTGTTCCGGTCGCTTGAAGAGTTCGAGCGCCTGCGCGGAACCAATCTGGCGTGGTTCGGAGTGGATGAGCTGACGTACTCGCCGGAGGAGGCGTGGCTGCGGCTGGAGGGTCGTTTGCGAGACCCGAAGGCGGCGCGGCTGTGCGGGTTCGCGGTATGGACGCCCAAGGGTTTTGATTGGGTCTACCAACGTTTTGTGGCGAATCCCGTCGCCGGGTATGAGGCCATTATTGCGAAGCCGTTCGAGAACAGACATTTGCTGGACAAAATTCCGGACTTTTACGAGCGGCTGAAGGGGAGCTACGACGAGCGCTTTTTTCAGCAAGAAGTGCTGGGCGAGTACCTGAGTCTGAGTTCGGGACGCGTGTACTTCGCATTTGATCGGTCCAAGCATGTCAAGGATTGTCCGGTGGACCGCTCGCGGCCGATCGTGTGGGCGCTGGATTTCAACGTGAATCCTATGTGCTCCGTGGTGGCGCAGGTCATCGGCGGGATTGTCGTCGTGCATGACGAAATCGTGTTGCGGCGGGCGAGCACGCTCGACGCGTGTCAAGAGTTTCAAGCGCGTTTTGGCCATCACGCGGCGGGAGTGGAGATTTGCGGGGACGCGAGCGGCGCCCACATGCAGACGGCGGGAAACACCGATTATGAGATCATTTCGGAGTTTTTACGCAGCAACGGGTATCAGTATGTGTTTCGAGTGCCGCGAGCAAATCCGCCGGTTCGAGACCGGGTGGCTACGATGAACGCGATGCTCGAAGCGGCTTCCGGCGAGGTGCGGCTGTATGTGAACAGGCGCTGCAAGGAGCTGATCAAGGATTTCGAGCAGGTGTCGTATCAGCCGAACACCGCGATGATTGACAAAACCAGCGATCCGCGAAGAACTCACCTGTCCGATGCGCTGGGCTATCTGGTGTGGCAGCAGAAGCGATCGCAGGATGCGGGAGAGCGCGGAGAGCGCCTGTTGTAAGGCGATCCGGTCGCCAGGCAAGAGAACAACCAATCAAAGAAGGGGAACAACGTGTTCGATATCGATCGGGAACATCCCGAGTATAAGGCGAAGCGCGCGTGCTGGAGGAAGTATCGCGATCTGTATGCCGGCGGCGAGCAGTTCAGCAATCGGGCTTCGGAATACCTGATCCCTCGGCATAAAGAGCCGGTGGACGTATATAACGAACGCCTGAGCCGCGTGTTCTACGAGAACTATATCGGCTCCATCGTGGACTGGTACGCGGCCACGCTGTTCCGCCGCGAACCAATTTTCACATTCGACGGCGCGAATTCGCGCGCCAAGGCGTTTTTCTCCGAATTCACGAATGACTGCGACCTGCGCGGCGCGAATTTCACCGATTTTCTTCGGGCTCAGTTCATCGAAGCGCTGATCGAAGGAGCAAGCTACATTCTGGTGGACTTTCCGCGTCACCCGGGTCGCGTTGGGAGCCGGGCGGAAGAAGATGAGCGCGGGGTTTCGCGGGCGTTCGTCGTGGGCTATTCGCCCAGGCATTTGATCAATTGGAGCTACGACGAGCGAGGAGCGCTGAACTGGGTGGTGCTGCGGACGGAGTCGCTGCGCACAGAGCGAGTTGAAGACAAGGAATGGCGCGTAGAAACGCGCTGGACGTATTACGACAAGGAAGAATTCCGGGTATATCGCCAGGCGCAAGGCGCTGAGCCGGGAGGACGCATCGAACTCGTCGACCGCGGCCTGCACGGCCTAGCAAAACAGCGCCAAGTTCCACTATTCCGAATGGATTTCGCGGAGGGTTTGTGGCTATTGAACCGAGCCGGCTCTCTTCAGCTCGAGCACTTCAACAAATCCATCGCGCTGTCCTGGGCGCTCACGATGGGATTGTTCGCCACGCCGGTGGTATACAGCGACCGAAAGTTCAACCAGATGGTGGGCGAATCGTATTACATCCAGCTGGGACCGGAAGACAAATTCGGGTGGACGGAGCCACAGGGGAATGTGTATCAGATCGCGGCGGAGAACCTGGTCCGACTACAAGAAGAGATTTATCGCGTATGCTATCTTGCGCAGCTCGGCGGTCCGCTAGACTCCAGCGCGCGATCTGGATTGAGCAAGCAGCGTGATTTTACATTCACCCAAGAAGTTCTGCGAGCTTATGGCGACTCCGTGAAGGACGTCGCGCGCAAAGTGCTGCGCGCGATAAACGAGGCGCGAGAGGACGGGCTCCTCATCGATGTCTCCGGGCTGGACGAGTTTGATATCGGAGATTTCAGCGTGGAGCTGTCCGATGCGGAGCGTCTGCTCGGACTCGGGATTCAATCTCCGACGCTGGTCCGACAGATCCAGCGGCGGCTGGCTCTGAAATATTTGTGCGACGTACGGCAGGACATCAAGGACAAGATTGCGGCGGAGATTGAAGAGGCGAGATAGCGTCCACTGTAGCGGCGCGGCTTGCCGACTGTTGGTCCAGCCATTAGGACGGTGTGCGGCGCTGGCAGGCGGTTTGAGAGCTGCGCACAGATATTGAAGGAACCCCACGGCGGAATATTTAGGAGGCGTATGGATCAAGAGCAGTTTGACGTGAAAGCGCTCATTCGAGATGCCATTCACGAATTCGTCCGATTTGAGCAGACGAAGGCGGAGCCGGCGTACAAGGCCGAGCTTACGGAAGAGCGGAAGCGACGGGAGCAGCTCGAGCAACGTTTGAACGAGCTTGTCGAGGAAAACAAGCGAGCGCGGCAGCGAGCCGAGGAGATGGAGAGAAGCAGCACGATCCGGTCGGAGCTGCAGCGGCTCGGCGTAAGCAAGGTGGACCTGGCGTTCCGCGCGGTAAAGGATGAAATTCAGCGCGCCGAAGATGGGCGGCTGATTGCGCGAACGGATTCTGGCGAGGTGTCTCTTCGGGACTACCTACGCCAGTTTGTCGCAGATAACCCCGAGTTATTGCCGGCCCGCATGGTAGGCGGATCCGGCGCAAGCGGATATTCGCAGCCCCCCGTGACCGGCGGAAGCGGCATTGATCTGGACAAGATCAAGCCGGGCATGAGCGCGGAAGAGCTCGAGCGAGTCCGCCAGGAGATCTCGCGCGTCGCCTCGCAGACGCTGCGGGCGCTTTAAGTCGGCGAGAGAGGCGGTTCTGGCATTCAGCCGGACCGCTATGAAAAAAGGAGAAAAAGCAGAATGCCAGCAATTACATCGGCAAATGTCGCGAACGCGATCTGCAAACTGGTGGCGGCGGACGCGCTGCCGGCTTTGATGGGCAACCTTGTCATGGGAAACCTGGTCAATCGCGATTACGAGCCGACGTTGGCCCAGGCGGGCGATACGGTCAATGTGCCGATTCCCCCAACGCTTGTGGCGAATAACATCGCAGAAGGCGGAACGGTTCAGACGCAGAATCCAAGCCTGGGGAACGCCCAGATTGTGCTGAACACGCACGCAGAGGCGACATTTCAGATTCCTGACGTGACAAAGGTCATCGCCGTTCCGGATCTGCTGAAGCTGTACATGCAGCCGGCGGTGGTTGCGCTGGCGGAGAAGATCGAGTCGGATCTGCTGGCCCTGTGCTCGCAGTTCACGGCCAACGCTCCGCTGGGCACGGCCGGGACGCCCATTACTGAAGCCCTGGTGGACGAGGCGGAAACGGCGCTGTTTCAGGCCAAAGTCCCCGCAAGCGAACCGAAGTACCTGGTAGTGGATGCGAACACGTACTCGGCGCTGCGTCAGATTCCGCGTTTCAGTGAGTATCACACCGCTGGCGAGGCGGGTCTGCGCGCGCTGGTGGACGGCGCGGTGGGCAAGATGAAGGATTTTTACATCTTCCGTTCGCAGTTCGTCAGCAAGACAGGCAGCAATCCGAGCACGACTCACAACTTGGCGTTCACGCGGAACGCGATCGGTCTGGTCGTACGCCGTCTTCCCCAGCCGCTCCCCGGCACGGGCGCCATCTCGGAGTACGCCGAACTCGGCAACTTCGGCATGCGCGTCACGATGAGCTATCAGCCGAACACGCTGGCTCAGCAGTTCACAGTCGACGTGCTGTACGGCGTCGGCGTATTGCGGAACAGCTTCGGCGTGCAGATCTACAGCTAGTTTTACGACGACTAACGGAAGGCGAATCGCTTTCCGCTGTATTAGCGATGAGGTCCGGCGAACGCCGGGCCTCTTTTTATTTGTGAAGGAGGTTCGATGGACTTACGGGCGTACTACCAAAAGATCCGGGAAGTAGCGAACAGCATTCCGGAAGAGCATGTGATCATCGTCAGCAATGAAACCCCGGACGGCGGAAAGGCGGGCGTGCTCAGCGAGGCGCCGCGCGAGCGCGCGGCGCGGCTGGTGGTAGATGGAAAAGCGAGGCTGGCGACGGCGCAAGAGTCTGAGCAGTTTCGCTCGGAAATGGCTGAGGCTCGGGCGCGCGCTGAGCAGGCAGCCGCAGCCGCGAAAATGCAGGTGACCGTGATCTCGGAGCACGAGCTGAGGGCTATGAGGGAGCGGTTCAAGAGTCCGAAGGGTTGAGGCGAACATGGCACTGTTCACGGATGGAACGCCGGCCGACATCGAGTACTTGCGGACGTACGACAGCACCATCGACCAGGTTGCCGCCGATGAAGGCATTGACCTCGACATAAAGCTTGCTGTCGCCGCCGAGGAGATCGGAGAGGAAATTTTTGCGTTTCTGCTGCTGCAGGGACCCTCGGATGCGAGCGGCGCGAACTGGGGCGGGGTGTCCGGCGCAGTCATCGGCCAATCGAGACGGCGGCAGATCGGATTATCAGACGTTGTGGTCACGACGCCGGTGCGGCGCTGGCATGCGCTGGCGACGCTGGCGGCCGTGTATCGAGATGCGTATAACAGTCAGCTCAACGACCGCTACGCCGGACGCTGGAACACCTACGCCCAACTTGCCAAGGAGGCTGGCGAACGCGCATTCGAAATCGGGATCGGGATTGTGTCGCGTCCCACGCCGAAGGCAAATCCTCCGCAGGTGGTCCTGACGGCGAATCCGGTTGCACGGGCTGATTACTGGGTGCAGACCATATGGATTAACGACGCAGGGTTCGCCGGAGCTCCGAGCGATCCGATCTCGGTTTCGCTTGGCGCCGGAGACATGCTGCGGGCGGTCAATCCGCCGTCCGGAGTCACGGCTTGGAACATTTACATCGGCGTAGATCGCGACGCCGTCCAGGCTCAGAATCCAGCGCCGATAGACGTCTCGACCGCCTGGGTCATGAGCGATTCACTTGTATCCGGCGGAGCGCCCGGCAGCGGGCAAGCGCCGGACTATTTTGTCGCTGAGCGGCAATTTCTGCTGCGAGGATAATATGGCCGCAATCGGAACCGCAGTAGGACGTCGCGTGCTGGAGCTGCTGTCGGGCGAAACCGGCGTAGGCCCGGCGCTGACGCAGGCCGCTGAGGCGGCGGGAATTACAATGCCGCCAATCAGTGCGGGACAAATCATTGCACAGAATGTGGCGGCGGATGTCACGGAGAAGACGGCTGGAGCGAAATATCCGGCCGTCCATGTGTACTGCGACAAAGTGACCAATTCACTGAGGGAGAAATTCCGACGTTTCTCCGGAACGGTGCGGATGATTGCTGAGGCGCGCATGTCGCAGGACAGGCTGGAAGGATTGGAGCAGCGTTCTCAAACGCTGGCGGACGCGATCACGGATGTGCTGGATCAGAGCCGCGGCGATTGGGGCCAGGGGATGTTCTACGCCGGCGGGTATGAGCTATCGTTCACGCCGGTGAAACACGGCGGCAGAAACTTCATCCAGATCGTGAAGATCAGCTTCGAAGTAGATGTAAGCCAGTAAGCCGGGGCGAGGACTTAAGCAATGTCAACCTACATTTCATCGAACGACAACCGGTTTTATGCGGCGCTGGAAGAGAGCTATGGCGCCGCTCCGAAAATCACGGGCGCGCACCGCATTTCAGCGGTACGTTTGAAAGCAAAGCATCAGCGGGAGACAGCGGTTCGCCGCGACAAAACCGGAACTCGCACCTTTCTGGGCGTCCCGGCATCGACGCGGCGTAAGACCAGCTTCGAGCTGAGCACTTACATGACTGCCTGGAGCGACACCAGCCAGGCGCCGGGGCATGGCGCGCTGTTTCAGGCGGTTCTTGGCCGGCCGGCGCTCACATTCGCAGGCGGTGCGGCGGCCGGCATAAACGGGTCGCAGCTGTCCTTTACAGGAGCTCACGGGCTGCTTGCCGGACAGGCGGTGACCTGCGGGGGCGAAATGCGCTTTGTAACAGGGATCGTCAGCCCTACAACCGTGCAGTTGAACGCTCCGTTCACGGTTGCGCCGACATCAGGCGCTCCGATCGGTCCCACAGTGACCTATCTGCCGGCGTCATCTTTGCCGAGTGCGAGCATCTTTGATTACTGGTCGCCGACTTCGGCGGTGCACCGCATCCTGGTGGGGTCTGCCATCGATCGCGTGGCGATAAAGGTCAATGGAGACTTTCACGAGTTTACGTTCACCGGCGCCGCAGCAGATCTAGTGGATAGCGCGAGCTTCAGCGCGGGCGAAGCGGGGCTTCAGACGTTTCCAGCGGAACCGGCATCGGCCGGCTTTGATTACACGATTATTCCCGGGCATTTGGGTCAGGTCTGGATCGGCGCCGCGCCATCGCAATTTTTCACGCTCGTCGAAGCGTCGGTGTTGGTCAACAACAACGTAGATCTGCGCGCTCACGAATTCGGATCTGGATTGCCGCGCGCGATCGCGCCCGGAATGCGCAACGTTTCGTTTGACTTTGCGGTGTATGCGCAGGACGACGATCAGACGAAGGCTTTGTACCAGGCCGCCCGGCAGACGTCGCCGATGGGCGTAATGATCCAGCTGGGCGAGCAGCCGCAACAGCTCTTCGGCATTTTTATGAACAGCGTTATCACGGATGCGCCGCAATACGACGACACTGAAACACGCCTTCAGTGGCGTTTCCAAAACTGCCGCGCCCAGGGGACAGGAGACGATGAGATCGCTATTGCGTTTGGCTAAACCGCGCCGGTATCAAAGCGTCGTCGAACATGAATCGGCTGTCTGTCCTGGAGTCGTGTTCACGATCCGAAGGATGTCGTTCGGGCGGCGCCTGGAGCTGGCCGAGCGCATACGGGGCCTCGGCTCAAGCCTGGAGTTCCGGGCTGCCGGCTCGGAGCTGCAAGACCGCGTGGAAGCCTCTGTAATCGCAAACCGCATGGATCGCGTGTATCTGGAGTGGGGCCTGGTCGACGTTCGCGGCCTTGCAATTGACGGCGCGCCAGCAACTCCGGAGTCGCTTATCGCCGCCGGTCCAGAAGAGTTGACCCGCGAGGCGCTCGCTCGGATCAAGGCTGAGTGCGGCCTCAGCGCTGAAGAACGAAAAAACTGATCATCGCCTTCCATTTCCAGTTTTCAAACCAGGCCGCGTGGAAGTGCGAACCCTGTAGACGGCAAGGCCTGGCGGCGCGCCGGCGTTGCGGTTGGCTGGACTGCTCTGGCGAGAAGCGCGTAATTGTGTGGGCGCGAGGCGCGGTGACTGCAACGAGTTGTCCGAAGTCGCTCACAACCGCCGAAATGTTGCGCTGGATCGAAGAATTTTTCACGTGGCGGATGAGCGGGAAAGGCGATCTTCGCCAATATCCCGCGCGAACAGCGGACGCCTTCTTCACGCTGGAGCAGGAGATGCGCCGGCTCGAGGGCGACGGAGATTAGATGCGCGGGCTTAGCATTCGGGTCCGTTTGCTCGCGGTCTTGTTATAGCCGACTGAGCCCGCCGCGAATGTTCAGGAGAACAAATGGCTGCAAACAACATAACGAGCGAGGTGACGAAGATACTAACCGGCGGCGGATCGAGCGGTCTTGCCGATGTCTCGGCGCTTCAGGCCAGTATTTCTGCGACGCTTCGCGACACGGCGACGGACGCCGGCAATGCCCCTGCCGCATCTGCGGCAGGATCAGCGGTAACGGCGTTGGGCGACGCTGTTCGTCAAAACACCGATGAGGCGGCGCAACTTAAGAGCGCTTTTCAAAGCCAGATCGACTCCATCGCGGAGAACACTCGTGCGTTGATCGAAAACACGACTTCCAAGGAGCAGAGCGCCGGGTCGGTTATCGGGGATGTAGCCAAGGGGATCGGAAGCACGATCGCGAATGGTCTGACATTAAGCCCGATTATTGGAGGAATCATGAAATTGTTTGGGGGCGGCGGCGATTCATCCGCTCCGCCTCCGCTGGTCAAATACGCGCCGCCCTCATCGATCCAGCTACAAGCGGGCATTACCGGCGGCCAACTCAGCGCAATTGACTATAGCGCCGGCGGCCAGGCTCGAGCTATCACAGCCCCATCCCAGTCTTCCGGCTCCAATATCACGGTGAACGTCCAAGCGATCGACAGCAGGTCGTTTCTGGATCACAGCGAGGCAATTGCGGCAGCGGTGAAGAAGGCGATGCTTGGTTCGAATTCGCTGAACGACGTTGTGTCGGAGCTCTGACATGACTGAATTCCCGACTTTGAAGACAGGCGCGGTGGCGCAGTATCCGCTCCAGCGCACTTCTATCTATTCAACTGAGATTGTGCAATTCCTCGACGGATCGGAACAGCGGTTCCCGAACTTCGGAACTCCGCTGCGCCGGTGGTTGATCCGTTTGGATCAGCTGGATGAAACCGAAGCCGCGGAACTGGCGCAGTTCTTCGAGGATCACCCGCCGAACGCGACATTTGCGTTTACGGACCCGCTTGATGGAACCACGTACGCAAACTGCAGCATCGACCAGAACGAATTCGACTTGACGCTTGACGCCGAGGCTCGGGCAAGCCTCGACATCGTAATCCGGGAGAACAGACCGTGAATCTCGTGTATCCGCAACTATCGTCCGGCGCACTGGCGCACTTTCCGGTGATGAAACGGCGCGCCGTAAGGGTCGCCGCAAACGAACTCGGCGACGGAAGTCGGGTTCTATGGCTCGATTCCGGCGTGGACCGCACGGCCTGGATCCTGCGCTATAGCGGACTGAGCGACCAGGATTGCAAAACGCTCGCTGACTTTTTCGATGCAGCGGCAGGACGGTTGCGCACATTTGCGTTTATCGATCCGACCGCAAACTTGCTGGCCTGGAGCTTCGATCCGAGCAAATCCTGCTGGAACGTGGATCCGATGCTTCAAATATCGGCTGGATCGCAAGCGCCGGTGGGACCGGGATCCGCGATCCGAATCATCAATGCAGGGCAGGCTGCACAACGTATATCGCAGACACTCGCCGCTCCTGGGTGGTTTTGGTACTCATTTTCCTTGTACGCGCGCGCCGATTCTCCAACGACTGTACGATTGGCGCGCTCCGCCTCCGGGGCGAGCGCATCAATTGCGCATGTGGCCGGAGCCGCCTGGAATCGCCTGGTCGCGAGCGCGACATTGAACAGCGCTGCGTTTGGCATCGACTTCGCGATTGAGCTCGATCCCGGCGCAGCAGTGGAGGTCTGTGCGATTCAAGTGGAGGCTCAGCCGAACAGCTCGGCGTATAAGCGCACTGGACAGCAGAACGGAGTCTACGCGGCGCGCTTCGATCAGGACGAAATCGAGATTAACGCCGACGGGCCGGATCAGAATTCGGTCTCGCTACGCATTGTGACTGCGCGAGGAGATTAGCGTGCAAGATTTGAACACACTAAAGGAACAAGCCGCAACCCAGACCCCGCTATTCTTGTTCGAGTTCAAGCTGACGTCAGGCGCGGTGGAGCGGTTCAGCACGCATCGGGTCACGATTGGCTCTGACGAATACCACGCGCGAATCCTTGGTCACAACGCATTCGAACTGAAATCATCTCTGGATGACGGCGCCGATGGAGCCTCGCGAATTACCCTGATTCTGGCCAATGCTGACTCGTACTGTTCTGAAATCGAGCGGACCGTTGGATGGAAGGGAACGCAGTTAACCGTCAGGTTTTTATTCTTCGATGTGACGGAGGCCGCGCCCGCATCAGACTCAAAGATTGTCTTTCAGGGACTTGCCAGCGATCCTGACGAGATCGCCGAGACGACCTTAAAGGTTACATTTTCCAACCGTCTCAATTTGCAGCGCGCGACGTTGCCGGAGATTCGAATTCAACGGCGCTGCCCGTGGACGTTTCCCGCAACGGCCGATCAGAGAACGGAAGCCGTCGATGGAGGCGGCAAAGGCGTCTTTTCGCCGTTTTACCGTTGCGGCTATTCCGCTGGAGCGAGCGGCGGAGTCGGAAACCTCGACAGCGAAGGAAAGCCGTTCACTTCGTGCGACTACACGCGCGCGGCGTGCGAACAACGCGGAATGTTCGATAAGGATGCCTCTGGCGCGCTGACGCGCCGTTTTGGAGGAGTGGAATTTGTACCGGCGGCAGTGCTGGTTCGCAGCTATGGAGAGAAAGGGTCGCATACTTCTCCCGTGCTCGACAATGAGGCGCGCTATAACGATGTCGTTCCGCTGGTTTACGGCACCGCATGGTATCAGCCGCCTATCGTGTTTGCCCGCAATGACGGCAACCTGACGCACTTTGAAGTGCTGCTCGGCGCCGGCGAAATGCAGGGCGTCGTCAAAGTTCTGGTAAACGACGTCGAGATTCCGCAGGGCGTTGCTGGGGCAAACATGACCGCAACGGGGTGGTTCAACGTTTTTACGTTCGGCGCCCGCAACGGGGGTTTTAACCTGGATTTTACCGACGGATCCGGACAGCCCGTTGGCGATCCGTATGGCAGCATGGCGGCGATGTCTGTGGTCGTTCCAAACCGAATCAGCTCGGGGCAGGCGCTGCCGCGCATTCAGGTGCTTGCGCAAGGCCTGAAGCTTGCGCGGTTCGACTCGGCGGGAGCGGCCGCCGACGTCGAATTTACGAACAATCCGGCGTGGATATTACTCGATGTTTTGCGGCGCTCCGGCTGGATGCTGGAAGAGCTCGATCTGGCGAGCTTCGCAGCGGCTGCGGCGTATTGCGATGAGCCGGTCCAAAGCACTGATCCTCATGGGAACGCAGTAACGATTCCGCGATATCAATGCAATCTTGTCATACGCAAAAGGCGCAGTGCGGCCGATATCGTGCGAGGCATCCGCAACGGTTCTGCGCTGATGCTGTCATATGGGCCCGACGGCAAATTGAAGCTGCGAGTCGAAAGCTCTATCGATGTGCAGCAATCCGACAAACCGGCGGGGAGCAACAGCACGGAGAAGCTGAATGGCGGCTGGCCCGCGTATGAATTCAGCGACGCCTCCGCGATATTCTCCGGCATCAGCCGGCGTCCGGACGGAAGTCCTCAATTTCGCCTGTTTTCGCGGAGCGCGGCGGAGACGCCAAACCGCTTCAGCGTTGAGTTTCAGGACGAGTTCAATGAATATCAGCAGGACAGCCTTTCGCTTGTAGATGTCGACGATGCGTTGCTGACCGGCGCGGAGATCAGCGCATCACTCACGGCATTGGGGCTGCCCAATTTCGACCAGGCAACCCGCATTGCGCGTCTCCAGTTGAACAAGTCGGTTCTCGGCAACACATATGTAGAATTTGGCACGAGCGTCCGCGCGTTTGGACTCGCGCCGGGCGATCTGATCACCATCACGTACGAAAAAGAAGGCTTCGACCGGCAGCTCTTCCGGATAACGCGAATCGCGCCTGGACCGAATTACCGCTCTGCTCTAATTACCGCGCAGATTCACGACGACGCGTGGTACGGTCCGGGAGGAGGGCAAGGCGTCGCAGGACGACGACAGCCCTCTTTCGGCCTGGGAGTTCCGAGACCACTGATTGGCGAGACTCTCGATGCAGACGGACGCCCGCAGTTCGGAGTTACGGAAACGGCAAAGCAGAGCGCGGACGGGAGTTATTCGGTTGGGCTTAGCGTCGCATTCGCCGCCCCCGCCAAACCAGCCCGCACGGGAATCGGCATCCCGCTCGTCAGCCTCACGCCGACGATCGGGACCACGGGAGGATCGTTGCATGGCGGCCAAACGGCGTACTATGCGGTCAGCGGCTTGGACGACCAGGGCAACGAGGGCGCGCTGTCGTTTGCCGTCCGCGCAGAAATTCCGCCAGGAACCGACACGAACGCCGTTACGCTGACGAATTTGAGCTTTTCGGCGGGAACGACCTCATTCAACGTCTATCGCGGGGCTACGCCGTCGCAGATGGTTCGAATCGCGACACAGGTCGCGATCGCTGCAACGTACACCGATCAGGGCGCGCCGGTCAATTCTGTGATCAGCCCGCCGGATGAGAATTACGATCACGCGAATTTCTATTGGCGCTTCGAACTGCAGCCGGAGGTGGAAGCGGACATATTCTCGGCAAACACAGTCGGCAATAGCGCTCTGAACATGCTTGCCAACGATTTTCGCGACGGTACGGCCGTCATCACCCGTGGTCGCGGCGCCGGGCAAGAACGGACGATCATATCGAATGACGCGACCACTCTGACCGTCAGCCCGAAATGGGACATCATTCCGGACGCGACGAGTCAGTTCGCAGTTGCGGAAGCAAGCTGGCGCTTCGGAGCGTTAACGACGCAGGGGCCGGCCGAGTTCGATGTACCGAACCGGCCGAATGCGACTGTGCAGATTACCGGGCGGGCCGCTAACGTCCACGATCAGGAGTGCGCGCCCGAGCTGAGCCCTGTCACGCGATACCGGATTGTCGGCGCAGATACGGGCGCAATTGATCAGGACGTACCGCCAATGCCTCAATTTGGACTGATTCCCGTGGGCCAAGGGTCGGTGGAGCTTGCCGGCGTAGGCTTTACGGATTTGACCAACACCCGCTCCATCTCGGCGGGGACGTTCACGCTGTGGTATTGGGATGAACTGAACGGCGCAGCGCCGGCGCCGATTGCGGCGGATATCACGGCTGACGATGTGACGATCACGCTGAGCGGCGGAGCGCCTCAGGTCGGCGACCTGCTCCAGATTGAAAAAGAGATCGTGGCGGTCACTGCGGTTGAGGCCGACGGCGCGTGCGCCATCGAGCGCGCGGCGAACGGAACCACAGCAGCCGGCCATGCGGCCACAACCCTCGCGTACACCCTCAGCAGACGCGTGTACGTTGTGCCGTTCCTTCGCGACTTTTTCGGCAGCCCGGCCAGCGGGTCCTACAGCTATCCAATATTCCTGCCCGATGTTCGAATCGCGGCGGCGGAGCTGTTCGTCACCAACAGCCAGGGCAACAGCCCGGTTCGGCGGAAGGCATTCACGGCGGTCGATGACAACGGGATCCGGACGCTTTCGGGCGGGCAGTTCTCGATTCAACTGGACGGCACGCTCGCGATTCAGGACGACGCCGCGCCCGCAATTGTGATTGACGCCACGCACGTTGTCCGTGACATATTCGCAATCGTGCGGGAGGCGCCAACGGGCGGCAATATCAGGCTCCGCCTTAAACAAAGCGGCGCCGTATACTGCGAGCTGACCATACCCGAGGGCCAGACGATCTCGAATTCGGTGGACGGATTTGGATTGCCGCCCCTCAAGGCAGAGAATCAGCTGACGCTTGATATCGTCGAGGTTCCACAATCGGAGACGTCGTCGGCTGGCGGAGATGTGTATCCGGGCGCTGATCTGACCGTCACTGTCCGGATGTAACGCCGCCCGGTCTGGGCCCCATAGCAGTCCGAATTGCTACGCTAAAGAATAATGGCTGAACACGAGACGGTATCGACGGCGCCGCTGCCGCCGCCGGGCAAATGGGCGCCGGTGGTGGCGCTCGCCTGGCTGGTTCCGGGAGGAGGTCACTTTTTGTTGAAACGCTCCGGCCGCGGCCTCATCCTCCTGGGATGTGTTGTCCTCATGTTCCTGCTCGGCATCATGATGCGGGGGGCCATGTTCCAACCCCAGACCGGAGATCTTCTCACAACGGTCATCTATTGGGGCGGTTTCATTGGCGATCTGTGCGCCGGCGCGCTCTACCTGATCTCGGTCTGGCTCGGGTACAACCAGCCGGATATCGCGGGTCACGTACATGACTACGGAACAAAGTTTCTTGTAGCGGCGGGCCTGCTGAACCTTCTCGCGATCGTGGACGCGTTTGAAATCGCGACAGGGCGCAAGGAGTAGTCAATGCCGAAGCTGAGTTTGTCACATTTCGAAGCTGCCGTCCTGTTCGCATTTTTTACGTCGATTGTCATGGGCGTGACGACGAAGCGCACCGACCAGGATCGCGTGCGGTATGCGGCCCAGTGTTTCGCATACTTTCTTGTTGCTCTGTTTGGTCTGAGCTGGCTGATGTATCTCGGGCACGGTTGAGGCGCCCTACCGGACCACCTCATATTTACGAAGCAAATCGTCCCAACGCCCTTGCGCTTGCAAGATCAGCTCCGCGACTTCGCGCACGGCGCCATGTCCTCCGCGCGCGCTGGTAACATAGTGAGCCGCGTTCTTCACTTCGGGCCGAGCGTTCGCCGTCGCGATGCTGAATCCCACACGGCGCATTACGACGACATCGGTAAGATCGTCGCCCATATAGGCCACCTGCGATGAGCTTAGTCCCGATTTAGCAAGAATTTCCTCGATAATCGGAATCTTTTCGATGTGGCCCTGGTACACGTAGGTGATTTTGGTTTGCCTAGCCCGTTCGACCGTCGCTGGAGAACTGCGCCCGCTGATCACGCCCGTCTGAATCCCCACCCAGCTTAACCATTGCAGCGATATGCCATCCTGTGAGTCGAAACCTTTGGTTTCCACAAGACCACCGTCCGGGCCCGGCACGTTGTACAGCTTGCCGTCCGTGAGTACGCCATCGACATCCATCAGCAGCAGTCGCGTAGCCGATGCAAGCGAGAGGATGCGCGGATCAAGGTGCGTCATGAGATGGAAGGTAAATTTCCGTTATAGCATGCGAACGAACGGCCGCTCTCGAGTGCTATGCTCACGGCAGGAAGATGAGCGCAGGGAATACACTCGGCTTTGTCGCTGGAGGCGTCCTCTTTCTCAGCTCTTTGCTCGCCGTTCAGAAGCCCTTCCGCGTGTACCCGAGCCTGGAACCGTACGATAACGTCGAGTTGCCCTCCGACTGGCAGGAAAAAACGGAGTGGGTGTTCGCGCGGCTCATGTACCCGCAGCATCCGAATGCGCGTTTTGCGCGCTTTTATATTTTGGGTCCAGCGCTCGACTGGAAGAATGGCGGCACAAGCTGGACCCAGGACTATCCGCGGGCGGACCGGCACTTCGCAATGGCTCTGCGCCGGCTCACGCGCGTTCATGTGCGATCCGTCGAACAACCAGTAAATCTCGACGACGGCGATGATGTTTACAACTGGCCGTGGCTCTGCGCCGGCGAGATGGGCGACTGGCTGTTGACCGATGCGCAAGCGAAGACGCTTCGCGAATACCTGCTCCGCGGCGGTTTTCTTGTTCTGGACGATTTCTGGGGCGCCGAGGAGTGGGAACGGTTCGACGAGAGCATGCACCGCGTGTTTCCGGACCGCCCGATCGTGGAGATTGATGATAGCGATCCGATCTTTCATACGGTTTACGATCTGAATGACCGATTCCAAATCCCGGGACAGTGGGCGCTCAGGCGTGGAACCACCTACCGCAACGATGGCGCGATTCCGCACTGGCGTGGAATCTACGACGATAGTGGTCGGCTCATGGTCGTCATGTCGTTCAATTCCGACGTCGGCGATTCATGGGAATGGGCCGATGATCCCTCGTATCCGGAGAAATATTCAGCGCTCGGAATCCGGCTAGGCGTCAATTACGTAATCTACTCGATGACACACTAGCGAATAGCTAGTTATTAAATTCTAATATTTACAGTCTTTCAGAAATGCTTTGGTCGCGTAACGGCGCACTCCACGACTCCGTCCACACTAGCGGAGGACACGACGAGAGCCATGCGAGCACAAATACTGGCAGGGATAGCAGGGTTGGCGGTGGCCACCATCGCCGCCGCTCAGCCGTATCCGCAAACGCCGCCGCCGCAGCAGCAGTATCCGCCGCCGCAGCAGCAGTATCCATACCCTGCGCAGAATCCGCCGTATCCGCAAACGCCGCCTTCGTATTATGGTCAGCCGCCGCGATTTACTCCGGACCAATTGGACAACCTGGTGTCGCGAATCGCACTTTATCCCGATCCGCTGCTCGCCGAGGTCCTCACCGCGTCCACCTATCCCGACCAGATTTCGCCGGCGGCGATGTGGGCTGATCAGCATCGTTATCTTTATGGCGACCAGCTCGCGGCTGCAATTGCGGCAGACCGCTTGCCATGGGATCCAAGCGTTCTTGCGCTAATACCATTTCCATCGGTGCTCGATATGATGGCCCGCGATATGGCCTGGACCACTCAGCTCGGCAATGCGGTCCTTGCCCAGCGGCCCGATGTCATGGACGCCGTGCAGCGTATGCGTCAACGGGCGTACGACTATGGATATCTGCGCGACACTCCGCAGCAGCGCGTCATTTACGCGGGCCCTGGCAACATTCAGATTGTCCCGGTGCAGCCCGGCTATTATTACGTTCCCGTGTACAATCCAGCCGTCGTGTTTGTACGTCCGAGACCGGGAATTATCGTAAGCGGCGTGATAACGTTCGGCCCACGCGTTTTCATCGGTCCGGCGTTTGTTCGTTACGGATGGGCGGGGCCTGGGGTGGACTGGCGCACGCGCACGGTGATCATCGACCGGCGGCCCTGGGAGCGTACGTGGGCGAACCGCGAGCGGTATGTCCACCCCTTTGTCGCCCCGCGACCCCGGTACGAGGGTCCGCCCGTGGAGCGCCATGAGCGTGAAATTCATCAGCGGCCGGAGGGCCGCCGCGAGCACGATCACGGCGACCGGAATCATGACCGCTAAGCGCGTGTACCCCTTGCGCTCCTGCCGCCGTCTAACTTGCGGTGATTGCGCTTGTTCTCTCTTTGATCGCCGCCCAAATCGGGTATCCAGGCCAGTATCCGCCTTATCCCTATCCTGGCGGTCGGAGCCCGACTGGCGGGCCGGGCGTTCCGGCGCCTCGCCGGTCCAAGAAAGGCGCGGCCGAGCAAAAGGCGGAATCCCTTCAACGCGCCGCAGGATACGTCACTCAGCTGAGTGATCACTCGCTCGAACTGGACGCGTCCGATCATCGCATAATCACCTTCAAGGTCGATGACAAGACGTCGATGCCGAAGGGTCTTAAAGTGGGGGATTACGTTGAGATCACCGCGAAACAGGACGACCAGGGTCTGTACACTGCGGCGACGGTGCAGAAGGCGACCCCTCCGGCTGGCCAGGCGCAACCTGCTTCCGCTGGACAGTCCGCAACCGCAGGAACGGAAGAGGGCGCTCCGGAACGATCAAGCGTTGTTCTGAAGCCTGACAGCGCCGATGATCCGGACGAACTGGCGCGGCCGAAATTGAAGCGCGGGATTCCACATCATCCCAAACAGGCGAAGGACGAAGAACAACACAGTGCGCCGAACCGACCTCCGGCGCCGCTTGATGCGGCGGCGGTTCAAAAGCCGGCCGCCGCCGAAGCGGCCCTGATGGACAACGCCCGACGCGCGGCGGCGTCCTTCATTTCCTCGCTCCCCAACTACATCGTCCAGGAATATACGACGCGATACGTGAGCGACAGCCGGCCAGTACGCTGGAAAGCGCAAGACGTCGTTTCTGCCGAGGTTGTGTATGAAGACGGCAGGGAACGTTACGAAAAAATCGCAATTAACGGCAAGCCGACAAAGAACCCGGAACAGAGCGGCGCCTGGTCAACCGGCGAGTTTGGGACGATTCTCGAAGACCTGTTCTCACCCGCGACAGCCGCACAGTTCACCTTCGTTCGAAGCGCAACCGCGCAGCGGCGTGATGCGGCGCTCTTCGACTTCACGGTCGAGCGCTCCCATTCGCACTGGACTGTCCGGGCGCCGGGCCAGTACACGCGGCCGGCATATAAGGGCTCGGTATGGATTGACAGGGAGACCGCGCGCGTGCTGCGGCTCGAAATGGAGGCTGTCGAAATTCCAAAAGACTTTCCGGAAGACACGATCGAAGCCGCCGTCGATTATGACTTCATCACTCTCGGGACGCAGACCTTTTTGTTGCCGGTTCGTGGCGCGGCGCTGAGCTGCCAGCGGGGTTCGAGCGTATGTGAGCGAAACGTGATCGAGTTCCGGAATTACCGAAAATTTGCCGGCCAATCAACCGTCACATTCGAGAACCAATAGCGCTACTCCTCGCGGAGCGCCTCGAGAGGCTTCTGGCCCAGCACGCGGTAGCTTGCGAGCCACCCCGCCGCGTTCGCGGCCACTGCTGTCGCGACAACCGCGATCAACACGGCAGAGTATTCGATATGCACAGACGCTCGCAACAGCCGTTTCATGACGAGCGCAGAGAACGCCACGGCGAGCGCTGCCCCGGTCAGCCCGGCGACGCCGCCGAGGATCAGAAACTCTACCGAAAACACGGCCGCGATTTTTGCGCGCGTCGCCCCCAACGTCTTCAGGATTACGACTTCTCGAATCCGGCGAAAGCGCGTGCCGGCAACGCTCGAGGCCAGAATGATGACCCCGGCGAGAATGACGAAGCCGGCGATGAAGCGCACTTCGATAGCGATCTGGCTCACAACTTCCTGCACAATGCGCAGCACTTCGGCGACATTGATCACGGTCACCGTGGGAAACCGCTGGTACATGGCGACCTGAAGGGCGGAGGCGGCTTCCGGCTGAACGCGCACGCTGCCGTAGTAGATGATCGGCGCGCCATCGATCACGCCGGGACTGAAGATGAAATCGAGCCGGCTGACGAGGTGCACGCTGTCAATCCTGACGATACATGCGACTTTGGCGTCCAGGTCGCGGCCCCCGATCTGCCATTGCATGTGCGAGCCAGGGCGCACGCGGAGAATCGGCGCGGCATCGGCGGACACGCAAACTTCTGGCGTCCGCGGACGGCCAGTCCACCACGCGCCATTCACTACCGCCGCGTAGGCGGGCCTCTCGCCAATCGAGGTCACCTGGCGGGTAAAGCGGAATCGCCGCGAAAATCCGACCAGCTTCATCTTGTCCAGCGTGACGCCGTTCACGCTGACCAGTCGCGCGGGCGCGGCGCCAATGACTTCAGGGCCGCTCTCGATGCCATGCTGACGCCGTATAAGGTCGAGAACCGCGGCAGCGTTCTTCGGCGCAATGTCGAGCAGGAATACGTTCGGCATGCCGGGCGGAGCAGTGCGCGACATATCCGCGATCATCCCGCTTTGGACCAGATATACGGTAAGGGTGAACATCACTCCAGCGCCGAGGGCTACCAGAGTGGCCTCCGCGTGATTGCCGGGCCGGTACAGATTCGCGATGCCATGGCGCACCGGCGCGGGGGCGCGCACCATCTTGCGGCTCAGCATGCGCAGCGCGCGAAGCAAGGCCCACGCAATCACGGCGAGAGCGCACAAGCTCGCGACCAGCGCGATCACGAAATATGCGCCGATGCGAGCCGCGTCATGCGGACGCGCTCCGGTGATCAATGATCCGGCGATCGCGCCGATGCCGAGGATCAACAGGACTGCGGCTCCGAGCGCCGCCTTGTTGCGCCAGATTCTTTCCCGCCAGCGCGGCTTGACTTCAGCCATTTCGCGCCGGAAGATGAGGCTCGGTTTGATGCGGCGGATGCCGAGCAGCGGCGGCGCCGTGAAGAGGAGCGAGGTAAGCGCCGCGATCGCCAGCCCTTGGAGGGCCGAGAGCCAGTCCAGCGTCAGCGGCGGCCGGACGGCGAAATAGCGCGCAATCAGATAGGGAAACGCAGCCTGCACGGCCAGCCCCAATCCGATGCCCAGTAAACCGCCGGCGACCGCGAGCGCCAGCGTCTGAAGGACATAGATGCGCATAATCTGCCCGGAGCGCGCGCCAATGCATTTCATGATGGCCAGTGAATCGAGCCGCTGTTGCAGGTGCGCGTGGACGGCAGTGGCGACGCCGAGCGCCCCGACGATAAGGCTCACCAGGCTGACCAGACTCAGGAACGTAGTCGCCTGGTTCAGGCCTTGTTGAAGGATCGGGTGCGCTTCCCGAAAGTCTACGATTTGCGACTCTGGAAACGCCTTCTTGAGTTTTGCGCGAACCGCATCCACACCCAGGGTAGGCGGCAATTTGAAAAGGAAGCGCTCCGCTGCGCGGCTGCCCGGGAGGATGAGACTGGCGCGCTCCAGTCCCTCGCGCGACATCATGATGCGCGGGCCCACATTCAGATTGCCAACCATCCGATCCGGTTCTTCCTTCAGCACGGCAACGATGCGGAATGGCTGGCCTCCAATGCGGATGGAATCGCCGACTGAGACATTGAGCCGCATCAGCAGGTCTTCGGAGACGACCACCGTATCCGGCTTGAGCGCGTCGCCAAGCCGCTCGGGCGGCTCCAATCGCACGGCCCCGTACCAGGGGTAGCGCCGCGGATCGACCGCCTTCACTCCCGTCAGCACGGGCGGCTTCGACGGATCGGCGGCCGCCATGGAGATTGTTTCGGTGATCCAGGTGTAGGGAGCTCCGAGCGCGGCCACTTCGTCCATGGCGCGGGTCTCGGCGGCGGTGGGCAGAAGAAACGTCCGCACGGAGAGGTCTCCCGCCATCAGCGTGCGCGCTTCTCGTAGAAGCATCCGGTGGAAGGCGCGGCTGAACCCGCGCACTCCGGTCAGGGCTCCGACGCCGACCGCGACGGCCAGAATAACAAAACCGAATTTGAACGAGGAGACGCGCGCTTCACGAAATGCGATCTTGGCTGCGGTCCGCAGCGGGAAGACGGCGGTCATCGTTGCAACTCATCCGATATGATGCGACCGTCTTTCAACGTTACGATGCGGTCGGCCTGACTCGCGATTTCGCGGTCATGCGTCACCAGCACAAGCGTCGCGGCTTCGCTGCGGTTCAGCGACAGTAAGAGCTCGAGCACGCGGCGGCCGTTCTCGCTGTCCAGGTTTCCGGTGGGCTCGTCAGCGAGCAAAATCGGCGGACGCAGGATGAATGCGCGAGCCAGTGCGACGCGCTGCTGCTCGCCGCCGGAGAGCTGCACCGGATAATGCCGGGCGCGGTCGGCAAGCCCCACGGTTTCAAGGAGCTGTCGAACGCGCCGCCGTCCATCGCCGTTGCCTCCGCTCAGCTCGAACGGGAGCAGCACGTTTTCTTCGGCGGTAAGCGTCGGAATCAAGTTATACGACTGGAACACGAATCCGATCTTCCGGCCGCGCAATTCCGCCATGCGATCTTCGGCAAGACGCGTGATCTCCTCGCCATCCAGCCAGATTTCTCCCGACGTCGGCGAGTCGAGGCCTGCAATCAGCCCGAGCAGCGTGCTCTTGCCGCTGCCCGAAGGCCCCATGATGGCGACGAACTGGCCGCGGGGAATTTCAAGGTCAACGCCGCGGAGAATGTGAACCGTGTGCGCGGCGGTTGAAATACTCTTGGTAAGGGCCGAGACTCTGATCATCGGGGCGGATCACAGCAGGGGGCGATCGATGTTTTCTATTATGGCATCGTGCGCTGCACCGCTCTTACCGCCGCCGTGGTGGTCATCACAGCGTGCTCGCGAAGCCCGGACCGGCACACGGCGCCAGCCAGCGAAGAATTCCGCGTTCAGCCGCCTGCGGCGCATCCGGACCCGCGTCGCGTGCTGGTTGCGTTTGGCGACAGCCTCACGGCCGGCTTTGGCGCCGAGCCCGGCAGAAGCTACCCCGATTACTTACAGCGCGATATTGACAAGAAGGGTTATCGGTGGCGGGTGGTGAACGAAGGCGTCAGCGGCGACACGACCACCGATGGGCTTGCGCGCCTCTCCCAGGTCATCGCGCAGAAACCCGAGATCGTGATTCTGGAGCTTGGCGCAAACGATGGACTGCGGGGACTTCCGATTGCAACGACCAAAGCGAATCTGGAGCGAATGATTCAGGAGCTCGAGGCGGCGGGAGCGCGCGTCGTTCTGGCCGGCATGACGCTGCCGCCCAATTATGGACCCGACTATATTAGACCTTTCGAGGATCTCTACAAAGAACTCGCGTCAAAGTACAAGATCACGCTCATTCCGTTCCTTCTGGCGGGCGTCGGAGGCAATCCCGGGCTGATGCAGCAGGATGGCTTGCATCCGACGGCGGCGGGAAACCGGAAAGTGGCGGACAACGTCATGGCGGTAATCGAGCCGCTGCTAAAGGAGCCCCCCGGAGGGATTTCGGCTCACGCGCGCTGATTTTCCGCCGATAAGCGTACAGGTGGCGCTCGCGCGGGAGAACAAGCTTCAGTCGACGGTCAGGCGCGTCTTTCAAGGCGACGGTGTGCCGCCGTTTGAGCATCATGCCCGCCAACTCTGCGATCGCGCGCTGGATCCCAACGGCGCCGCGGCGGATCTGACGCGCATCGTATTGCAGGACGTCGGCCTGACCTCCCAAATTCTCCGCGTAGCGAATTCGCCGCTCTACAACCGGTCCGGAAGGGCGATTCTGAGCGTTGCCCACGGGATCACGCTGCTCGGCTGGAACACCGTGCGCGATCTGGTAAGCGCCATGAAGTACGTCGAGCACTTTGCCATGCGCTCGCCTGGCGTCCGCGAGCTCATGCTGCTGTCCCTGCTGAGCGCATCTCACGCGCGCGGCGTCGCATTGCGGCTCGGCTACCCGCGGGCCGAGGAGGCATACGTTTCAGGCCTGTTTCGCAATCTGGGGGAAATCCTGGTTGCGTGTTACTGTCCGGACGATTACTGCGAGATCATCCTGGCCGCGCGCCGATATCACATCAGCAACGACTCCGCATGCCTTCGCATTCTTGGCTTCTCCTGGAACGATTTGGCGGCAAAAACTGCGGAGCTGTGGGATCTTCCCTACGAGGTCCGGCTGTGTTTGAGCGACGCCGGCGCCGCTGCGAGATCCCCGGTTCATCGGTCCCTCAACTCGATCGTCAGTTACGGGCACGATCTCACCTACGTGCTGTATCGCGACGGCGTGACGCTGGACCGGATTCATCTCAGAACGGTTCTGGACGCCCAGGGACGCGAACGGCTGGTCACGGTCGCCGAGCTGCGAGAACTGGTGGATGCGGCGCTCGAAAGCGCCGCGGATACGATGAAGGCGCTGCGAATTCCCGTAAACGCGCTGAAACTGGAGCAGCAGGCGCAAGCGGCGCAAGCGATCCTGGATCAGTTCGGGCGAGAAGCGGCCGAAGAAATCCGAATCGAGCAGGCGGATATGGACGCCGTCGAGCAGGAACTCGGACACGACGAGTTCGACGCGACGCGTCTTGTTTCCATTTTGCTCAAAGCGCTGTGCCGTGCCGGATTCGATCGGGCCCTGCTGGCGCTGATGAGCAAGAATCGGAACTGGATCCGCGCCCGTTTATGCGAGGGCGCCGGCGCCCAGGACGCTTTGGCCGCTTTCAAGTTCCCCGTGACGCGACTGGACGGACCCCTGGTGGAGGCGATTGCGCGCCAGCAGGACGTCATCGCCGATTGCCAGCAGGACCGGCGCTACGCCGACTCGTCGCTCGTACTGGCGCTGAAGCCCCGGCGCTTTGCTTTGCGCCCGGTAGTGGTCGAAGGAGTTGTGGTCGGCTGCATCTACGCCGACGCAGCGACTGCAACCGACGCAGCCGGGCGTGAAGGCGCCGCGCTGCGGCGGGCGACCGCGCTGACCGCGCAAGTCATCGAGCGGCTGAAGGAAGGCGCCGCCCCGGATGGTCGTATAGCCTGATGCCGACTCGGTACACTGGATTGCTGGATGCAAGCTACCGTTTCACTCCTCGACGCGCGGCATTCCAAGATCGTCAAGGATCTCTGGGCGGAACTGAACGATCGCTTCGGCGTGCGCGGGATTTACGTAACGCCGTTTCCGCACATGTCCTATCATGTAGCGGACTCATACGATCTTCAGTCCTTTCAGCCGGCGCTCGCCGCCATTGCCGCCGACGCGCATCCCATTCAGATACATACGTCTGGACTGGGCGTATTCACCGGAGGGCGACCGATCCTGTATGTCCCCGTCGTTCGCTCGCCCGAATTGACAGAGTTGCACCGGCGTATACTGTCGGTGGCCA
>DASRCT010000046.1:0-29571 GCA_035652975.1 Bryobacteraceae bacterium
GGTCTCAGCTTTCTTGCCGCGAACCTCGGGTCGCTGGAATTGATGGGCTGGGCCGCTTCGGCCTACCAATACGGCATTCTGGCGACGCACTGGTATTGGATCGGCGCGATTCCCGCCATGCTGTTCCTCGGCCTAGTGATGATGCCGTTCTATTACATCTCGCGCACCCACTCCGTGCCGGGCTACCTGCAACTGCGTTATGGCGAGGCGGCGCGCGCTCTATCGGCCATTACGTTCGGCTTCATGACGGTGCTGATGAGCGGCATCAACATGTACTCGATGGCGCTGGTGATGAAAGTCGTGCTGGGGTGGGACATTCATTTCAGCATCTGGATGTCCTCGCTCACCGTGGGCGTTTATGTCTTTCTCGGCGGCTTGCTGTCGGCGATTTTCAATGAGGTGCTCCAGTTTGTTCTGATCTGGCTGGGCGCGCTGCTCATCTCGATCATTGGCCTGATCGATGCGGGCGGCTGGAGCGGCATGGTGGCGCGAATCCAGCATAATTTTCCAGGCCAGAGCTATACCCATTTGTGGAGCACGCTGGGCTCATTCAGCGACAACCCGATGGGCATCCATTGGGTGGGCATCGTATTCGGGCTCGGGTGGGTGATCTCGTTCGGATACTGGACCACGGATTTCCTCGTCGTGCAGCGCGTGCTCGCCGCCAGGGATTTGCGATCCGCGAAGCTGGCGCCCATCATCGGATCGGCGTTCAAGATGGCGGTTCCCTTCATCGTGATCCTGCCCGGCCTGCTCGGGCTGGCCGTGCTGCCCGAGCGGCTGGTGGGGGAAGGGCAGGCGGTTGCGACCGGCGGGCACAGTTACAACGAAGTGCTGCCGCTGATGCTCGCCCGCTATTGCGGTCCCGGGCTGCTCGGGCTTGGCATTACCGCGCTGATTGCCGGCTTTATGTCCGGAATGGCGGGCAACGTCAGCGCCTTCGCCACGGTGTGGACCTACGATATCTATCGCCCGTATATTCGCCGCGAAGCGACCGACGCCCATTATGTCGCCGTGGGGCGCTGGTGCACAATTCTTGGAGTTCTGGTGAGCATCGGCACGGCGTATCTGGTGATGCAGTTCCTTAGCATCATGGATTATGTCCAGGCGCTGTTCAGCTTCTTCATTGCGCCGCTGTTCGGAACCGTACTGCTCGGAATGCTGTGGCCGCGCGCGACGCCGGAAGGCGGCTTTTGGGGATTGCTGGCGGGCACGCTGTCCTCCATCGGCATGTGGCTGTGGGTGAAGCTGGATCCCGCCGCCCTGCGCTACGTCGCACTCTCTCCAAAAGCGAAGGATATGGCCGAGAACATGTACCGCGCTCTGTGGTCCTGGATCGTGTGCGTCGCAGTCACGATCATCGTCAGCTACGCCACTCGTCCGAAGCCTGCTGAAGAACTGACAGGACTGGTCTACGGCCATACAAAGCTCCCGTCCGAAGGCGAATATCCGCTCTACCAGCGCCCCGCGTTCTGGGCATGTATCGTGGGAGCGGTATTCATTGTGTTGAACATTATTTTCTGGTAGACCTGCATGCATCGTCCGGGATTAATTTCGATCTGGTTCTTCATCGGAGCAGTGTTGCTGATTTACGGCATTCTGATTCTTGGCGCCGGCGTGTACTCGGCTGCGGTCCCCGAATCGAATCCCGTGGTCCTCGCGAATCTGCACGCGGGCGTCTGGTGGGGGATTCTTCTGATCGCGCTCGGCGCATTCTATTCGCTGCGGTTTTCACCGTGGCGGCGCAAACGATAGACAGGCGGAATTCAATATGAGTATTGTCGCCGGAGTGGATTTCGGCACCCTAAGCGTTCGCGTTTCCATCTTCGACAGCGAAAAGGGCCGGCTCGGAAGCGGCGTGGCGGAGTATCCGCTCCAGCGGAGGAAGGATGATCCCGACTACGCAACGCAAAGCCACGCAGATCACATGCGGGCGCTGGCGGAAGCCATGCGACGGGCGATAGAAAACGCCGGCGTGGATGGGAAGCAGATTGAGGCGCTCGCGCTGGATACGACCGGATCCAGCGTGATCCCGGTGGATGATCGCCTTCAGCCGCTCGATGATTACTATCTGTGGTGCGATCACCGCGCCTGGCGCGAGGCTGCCGAGATTACAGCGGCGGCGCGCGAGCGCAAACTGCGCGCGCTCGACTGGTGCGGCGGCGCCTATTCCTCCGAGTGGGGCTTTGCGAAGCTGCTTCACTGGCTGCGCAACAATCCGGAGAAGCGCGCGCGCATGGCGACGGCGCTGGAGCACTGCGATATGGTCGCTGCCGTGCTCTGCGGCATCGCCGACCCCGCATCCGTCCCGCGCAGCGTGTGCGCGATGGGGCACAAGTGGATGTGGAACGCCTCCCTCGGAGGCTTTCCGCCGGAAGAATTTCTCTCGAGCGTCGATCCGTTGTTGAGCGGGATCGGGCAGAAATTGAGCGGCCGCTACGCGACATCGGACAGCATCGCGGGGCGCCTGTCCCCCGAATGGGCGGAGAAGCTTGGCTTGCGCGCAGGAATCCCGATCCCGGTGGGCGCGTTCGACGCGCATTGGGACGCGATCGGCGCGGGCGTGAAGCTCGGCGACGTGGTGAACGTGATCGGCACGTCCACCTGCATCATGGCCATCAGCGAGAAGCCCGAGCTGGTTCCGGGCGTGTGCGGAGTCGTGCAGGGCTCGATTCACCCCGGCTACACGGGGATCGAGGCGGGACTGTCGGCGACCGGCGACATCTTCGATGCCATCGCCAAGCGCGCTGGCGCCAGCGTCGGCGAGCTCTCGAAGGGGCTCGAAACGTATCGCGCCGGCGAAACCGGACTGTTGCGGATGACCTGGGATAACGGCGACCGGACCGTGCTGGTGAATCCCGAGCTCAGCGGAGTGACGCTCGGCTGGCGGCTGACCACAACGGCCCAGGACGAGTTGTTCGCTGCGATCGAAGGTACTGCCTTCCACACGCGGGTGATTCTCGAGCGCATGGAGGAGCACGGCGTTCCGGTGCGGCGCATTATCAACGGCGGCGGCGTCCCGCAGCGCAGCCCGGCGCTGAATCAAGTATATGCGAACGTGCTCGGAAAACCGATCCTTGTGCCGAAGGGTGACGTGACCAGCGTCGGATCTGCCGTGTTCGCGTTCCTCGCCGCGGGAACATTCAAGACGATCGAAGAGGCGCAGGCGAAGCTTTGTCCCGACTATGCGGTCATCCAACCTGATCGCGCAGCCGTATCGACGTACGCAGAGCTGTATCCGCTGTATCGGAAATTGTACTTCGCGCTGGGGCAGCGGTCGTCGGGCGCGGTTGAGATCGGGGATGTGTTGCCGGAGCTGCGCAGGGTCGCGGCGCAGGCGCGGAAGGCGGCGGCGGCGTAGGAGCGGCATTCTGTTAACGCCTGCGGCTTCGGATGTTTGTTCGCTAGTTGCCGCGTAACGATTTTATAAACGGACTGCTCCGGGCGGTGCGCGCGTCATGCACATCCGGCCCAGTTTCCGGTTTGCCGTGATCCGGGGCCAAACGAGATTTTGCGGTTTCGCCGCCTAGACCAGGTACCTGATCAGGTCGTCCAAAGTTGCACCTGTATAATCGGCCATCACACCGAGTTCCTCGGCAGGCTGGCTCTGGCGGTTTACCCAGAACGTAGGATATCCGAACGCCTTGGCGCCCGCCGCGTCCCAACCCGCTTCACGATCTTTTTACATCTCACGAGTCACGCCGTAACGCCTATTAAACCTCCATAGCTCATGATGACCGCGAGCCGGTCTGAAACAGAGATCATTCGCTTCCCGAGTGAATCGCGTGCAATGAGTATGCTTTCGGGTACGGGAGGAGCCACGGCGACCGCATGGAGCCGTATCCGCTGTTTCGAAAGCTGGATTTCGCGCTGGGGCAGCGCTCGTTGGGCGCGGTCGGGATTGGGAATGTGCTGCCGGAACTGCGCCGCCTTGCGGCGCAGGAGCGCAGGCAGCCGCGGCGTGAACCCCCATGTTGGATCCAGCGCATCACTGATGCGCCGGAGTGTCTTCCTGGTCGATGAAAACCTCCGCAATTTTCGCGGCGAGCGACAGCGTGTCGGCATGCGAAATGTTCGACGTCACGGCGACGACGATCCCGTAGTCAGGCAAGGTCAGCAAAGACGCCGCCATGCCGCCCAGTATGTCCCCGTTGTGACCGATGGCGCGCATTCGTTGGCCTCTCACCACGACCGGCTCGAGATCCCATCCCAGGCCGTAACGCGTTTTTTCGCCCGATGACAGTTGCTGCGAAGTCTGGAGCATATCAACGGTGGCGCGTTTCAGGAGCGCGCCGCCGCTGATGGCCATGGCAAAGCGCGCCAAGTCTGACGGCGTCGACAAAAATCCGCTCGATCCTGCATAACAGGAGTAGTCAAGCGGGCGCGCCAGGTGCAGGCCGTAGTTGGGATTTTCTATGAACCTGGGGAAATACGAGGTCGCGCGCTCCGGGCTCGCCTTAACTTCCGGTGCAGTGAGCGCACGCCTCGTCTGCGGGTCTAAGATCAATTCCCGGATCAAATTGAATAGCGGGAAATCGTCGCCAGCCGCGTCGGGCGCAGAGATAGTAGCGGGATCCGGGACGGTGTTCCGCATCCCTAAGGGTTCGAAGATCCGCTTGCGCATGAACGTGAGGAACGGCTGGTTGGCGGCGGCTTCAATCGCCGCGCTCACCAGAATCCAGCCGTAGCTCGAATCGCGCCGCTCCGAGCCAGGCTTTAACAGCAGCGGGTCTTCGGCGAAGTACCGCAGCGCTTCAACGGGACGTTCGCAGTGCTTGGTGGCGAGCAGCGCCTCGTCGCCGCCGTCCGAGGCGAGGCCCGCCATATCCGCCATCAACTCACGCAGCGTCACAGGCCACTGCTTTCTCGGAAACTCCGGTACATATGTCTGAATTTCGTCATCAAGTTTCAGCCGCCCGGCCTCGAGCAGCAGGCCGGCCGCCGCCGACGTGAGCGCCACGGATGCTGTCCCGATTCTGAAGCGGCAATCCGGCGTAACGGGCGCTCCCGTCGAAAGATCCGCAAACCCAAATCCCTCCGCCCACACAATATCGCCTCGAATGCCAACCGCGACTGAAAGCCCCGGCAGATTTTTTTCGCTCAGGTGTTGGAGAACAATGCGGCGCGCCTTTGACGCCGCGGCAGCTGACCCCGGCGGCGGCGCCGAATACGCAACGCTGGGCGCATGCTTCGGGTCTGGATGCAGACGCGGCGCGGTGAGGCGGACGAGCATCCAAAGCCCCGCGATCGGCAGCAGCACGACGCCAGCGGCCAGGAGTTTGAGCCAGACCGGGATCGTTCTGCGTCGCATGCTCCCTCGATTCAGATCTGAGCTCATCGGTACGACTCGGGCGCTGGCGGCTGAACGCGATGGCGCCTCTATACTTTATAATGCAAAGATGTTTGAGTCAATGAGGTTGCGGGTGCGCCATTCGCCGACTCGCAAACAGCGCGGCGATTGAAGCTGCACCGCGTGCGGCGCCGGCTGCGCGGGCGGCAGCGCCAGGACTCCCCCGCGCGCACAAGGCGCGGTCCCGGGCGGCGCGAATTATCTTGCCGCCGCCCCGGCCTGCTCGCCGAACTCCACCGTCCGCGCCAGCTTCAGCGCTGGCCGGGTCAGCAGCTCCTGGAGCACGCTTTCCGGCACCGGGGAATCCGTCTCGATGACAGCGATTGCCTCCAGCGGCTCGCCGTCTCTGGCCGGCTTGTCGCCGCGGCCGAGCGAGAAGTTCGCGATATTAATCCCGTGCTTGCCCAGCACGCTGCCAATGTAGCCGATCACGCCCGGCACGTCCTGGTTCTTCATGAACGTCAGGTGGCCTTCGAGCGGAGCCTCGCAGTAAATGCCGTCGACCTGAACCAGCCGCGGCTTGTCCAGAACGATGGCGCCTTCTACCGAGGTGACGCCGGCATCGGTCTCCAGTTCCAGCCGCACGGATTCCATATGCGCCGGGCGGTTCTCGTGGCGCTCGGAAACGCTCAGTCCGCGCTCGCTGGCGATCTGCATGGCGTTCACGACATTGGCGCGCCGCGCAAGCGACCGGCTCAGGACGCCGGCAATGCCGGAGTTGCGGACAATGGCTGTGTTCTGTTCCGCGATCTTGCCGAAATAGATCACCCGAACCCGGCGCGGATTCCCCGTGGCCACGTGCGCCGCGAACATGCCGAGGCGTTCGGCGAGCGTCATATAGGGCCCGACCGCGCGGTACTGCTCCGGGCTCATGGCCGGCATGTTGACGGCATTCAGCGCGACGCCGTTTTTGAGATATTCGACAAGCTGCTGGGCGATGCGGACGCCGACAATCTCCTGCGCCTCTTCGGTGGAGCCTCCGATGTGCGGCGTGGCGATGAGGTTATCGAACGCCAGCAAAGGCTCGCCCGCTGCCGGCGGCTCGGTCTGAAACACATCCAGCGCAGCGCCCCCGACTTTGCCCGATTCGAGAGCCTTGGCCAGCGCTGCTGCGTCAATCAGCTCGCCCCGCGCGCAGTTGACGATGCGAACGCCGCTTTTCATCTGTCCGAAAGCGGCGTCATTCAGCATTCCGTGCGTCTCCTGAGTGAGCGCAACGTGCAGCGTGATGTAGTCGCTCTCGGCGTATAGCGTTGGCAGATCGACAAGCTGCACGCCGAGGTCGGCTGCCGTCTGCGAACTGACATACGGGTCGGAGGCGACAATGCGCATCTCGAAGGGGCGCGCGCGGCGGACCACTTCTTTGCCGATGCTGCCAAGCCCGACCACGCCCAGCGTCTTGCCGCGCAGCTCCGTGCCGAGAAACTTTTTCTTCTCCCATTTGCCGCTCTTGGTGGATGCATTCGCCTGGGGGATGGAGCGCGCCATGGCGAGCATCAACGCCAGGGTATGCTCCGCGACGGAAACCGCGTTTCCTCCCGGCGTATTCATTACGAGCACGCCGGCGGCAGTGGCGGCGTCGAGATCCACGTTGTCCACGCCGACGCCGGCGCGGCCGATTACTCTTAGCCGCGGCGCCTTGGCCAGGACATCGGCCTTCACTTTGACCGCGCTGCGCACCAGAAGCGCATCGGCTGTGGCGAGGTGCTGCTCATACTCCTTCGGATTTGAAATGATCACGTTCCAGCCCGGCTGCGCCTTCAACAGATCGATCCCCGCCGGGGAAAGTGGTTCAGCAACAAGAATGTTCATGTAAGTATGTCAATGTCCTGCCGATCGCATTCCGGCCGGCCGCACCGATAGCGCGGCTGGCCGTACAGGGCGCAAAACCGGCGGTCCGAAATATTCCTAAGCGGGCGCCGTTTCCCGGGCGACAGCCACGTCGGCGTAGACATTTTGCACGGCCGCCACACCGGTTCCGAATTTCACCGGATATCCGTTTGCATCGAGTATCACCTCGAGCCCGGCGATCACGGAGAAAAGATCAGCGAAATCGAAATATCCGAGATGCGCAATGCGGAAAATCTGGCCCTTCATCGAGCCCTGTCCGTTGGCGATCACAGCGCCGAAACGGTTCCGGAATTCCTTGACGATCACCCCGGAATCCATGCCTCTGGGCGCGCGCACCGCCGTTACAGAGGCGGCCGGCGACCCCGGCGCAAACAGTTCCAGACCCAGCGTGGTCACCGCGGCGCGCGTGGCCTTCGCCAGCAGTTGCGCGTTCGCCACCAGCTTGTCCATGCCCAGCGATTTGATGTACTTCAGCGCCTCCGAGAGCGCCAGCAGAAGCGAAATTGCCGGCGTCCAGCTCGATTCGCCGCTCGCCGCGTTTTTCCTTTCCTTCTTCAGATTGAAGTAATACTTCGGCAGCTTTGCTGTTTCGGCAAACGCCCACGCCTTGGGGCTGATGGACAGAAAGGCCATCCCCGGCGGGATCATGAAGGCCTTTTGCGATCCGCCGATGACGACATCGAGGCCCCAGCCGTCGATATCCAGGGGCTGCGTCCCCAGACCGGTGATCGCGTCCACCACGAAGATCGCATCGCTACGCTTGATAATTTCGCCCATGGCGCGGACATCGTGGGAAGCGCCGGTCGAAGTCTCCGAAGCCTGAACAAACACGCCGCGCACGCCCGGATTCTTCCTGAGCGCGCTCTCGACGCGGTCCGGCGTGACGACGTCGCCATACTCGGCTTGCAAAACGATCGCATCCAGGCCATAAGCCTTCACGATTTCCGCCCATCGCTCGCCGAATTTTCCCGCCGAACAGACCACCACCGTATCGCCGGGCGAAAACAGGTTTGTCACCGACGATTCCATCGCTCCCGTGCCGGATGAAACCAGCGCCAGCACATCGTTCGATGTGCCCATCACTTCCTTCAAATCCGCCAGAACGCTGCGGTATAAATTCCGAAAATCCTCGGTGCGGTGATGAATATCGGAACCCATCATCGCGTGCAGCGCTTTCGGATACAAAGGAGTCGGACCGGGAGTTAACAGTCGGAGCTTCTTGATATGCATAGGGCCTGATTCCATTAGAATAGCAGACGGGAATGCCCCTACTCGATCGGATTCAAAAGGACTTGACAGAGGCCATGAAAGCGCGGGATGAAGAGCGCCTGAGCGCGCTTCGCATGATCAAGTCCGCCCTCAAGAAACACGAAATCGACTCAATGAAAGCGCTCGACGAAGGCGCCGAGATGCAGGTGCTGAATACGCTGGTCAAGCAACGGCGGGATTCGATCGAGATGTTTCGTAAAGGCAACCGCCCGGAGCTCGCCGAGAAGGAAGAAAAGGAGCTCAGGCTGATCGAGTCGTATCTTCCGGCCGCTCCCGCTGACGCCGAAGTGCAAGCCGCCATCGAAGCGGCGATCGCCGAAACGGGCGCCGCCTCGCTCAAGCAGATGGGCGCTGTGATGAAGGCCGCGCAGGCCAGACTGGCGGGAAAGCGCGTGGACGGCAAAGCGCTCAGCGAAAAGGTCCGCGCCAGGCTGTCCTGAGCATGGATGCAGGCATCGGCCGGCGCGCGTTCCTGGCCGGATCGGCGTCGCTTGCTCGAGCTGCGCCGTTTCCACAGGTTGTCTACCTTGCCGCGCACACGCACTGCGAAGCGCCGAAGCGTCTGCTGACCGAAGGCGTTGCGTTCACGCGCGCCTATGCCGCCTGCCCTGACCGGCAGTGGTGGGCGCGAACGCTCGCCACAGGACTCTACGCGCATGCGCTCGCAGCGGACAACAGCCCGGCCGGGCTCGCCGGCCGCTGGGTCGAAGTCTTCTCCAGCGCCGAGGCCGAACGCGCACTGCGCGACCTGGATTTTACCGCCGCGTTTCAGGACACTGCCGTGGTGTTCGCCTGCCATCCTGCCGGCGACTGCCCTGACGACCGCTGCACTCGCGCTCCGCTGGTCCTGCGCTACCCGCGCGCCATCCGCGGCGGCAAACAATACGACTTCCTCATTTCCACCGTCGACGTCGCGCCGACGTTGTCCGGACTCGCCGGCGTGGATTTGCCCTACGAGCCGCACGGCCGCAATCTCGCCGCATTCCTCCGAAGCGGCGCCGGCGAGCGTCCGGAATCAATTTACAGTGAAGGCCAGATGCAGCGGCCGGGCGAGTGGCGCATGGTTGTGCGCGGGCTCGACAAACTGGTCGTCTCGCGCAGCGGCCAGCCGCTCCACCTCTACAACTTGGGCGAAGATCCCGAGGAGATCACGGATCTGGCGCGTGAACCGGGGCATCAGTTGAAAGTGGATGAACTTCGAGCCTTGATGCGCGTCTGGATGAGGCGCACCTCCGATGGCGTCGATCCGTCAGGTCTGCGGCGCCGGTGACCCGGTAAACGACGCGATCTTCACTCCCAGCGGCTGGATGTAGCACCTGCCAATTTCAATTGCCACGCACCCGGGCGGCTGATAGCGCACCACCGTTCCGAGAATGATTAAAACGGCGCCCCGCCGGTCTTCTCGCACCGCCGGCCAGTCCGCGCGGATCTGTACATGCTCTCCAGGCGGCACGCCGTTCAAACCCGGCGCTGACATCAAAGCGCCGCAGCCGCTCATCTCAACCAGTTCCCCCGCGATGTCGACCTTGGCATTGTCGGAAAGCGCCGTGAGGCGCGCTTCGAGATTGAGTGGGCGCCGCGTACTCCTCCGTCTGTCACGCATGTTCTTCCTCAGGACAGCTTGCGGCCTCTGACCAGCCTGAGAGCAAGTGCAAAGGGCCGATGCACACGTAGATAGCGAGTGTACACCATACCGAAGTTCCTGACGAGCTAGGGCCTCCACCAGGATCGAGGGGCGCGCAGCGAGCGCTGCCCGGCTAAGCCGCAAAACAGGACTGGGGGCGCAATGGTGCGGCAATAGCCCTGTTAAAAGACCCTGTTAGAGGACCGGCTGCTTGTTTGTGATCTGGCGGACAACTCGCAGAAGATTGCCGCCCAAAAACTTGCGAATGCGCCCCTCCGAATACCCGCGGCGCAGCATCGCCTCGGTAATCAGCGGAAGATCGCTGACGTCTCGCATGCCGCGCGGCGGGGGCGGGCCTCCATCGAAATCGGTTCCGAGCGCCACATGGTCCTCTCCGATCAGGCGAATTGCGTGATCCACCACCGCCACCCAGTCATCCACCGTCATGCGGATCTCGTCCGGAATGTCAAACGGCGCCATGGGAAATTGCGGCGCGACGATCTTATCGATTTCGTAGATGCTGAGGCGCGCTCCTCGCGCCAGGATGTCTTTCGTATCCCAAAACGGCTTGCCGGCATGCGCCGTCCGGTAGTCGAACGCCTTGCGATTATGAAAATCGTTCCCTATTTGAAAGCCGATGACGCCGCCTTTGGCTGCAATCTTCTTTGCGAGCCAGTCCGGCATGTTCCGAGGGATGTCATTGAAGTAGCGAAGTCCATGGTGTGTGGCGATCACCGGATCGCTGCTGAGATCCACCGCTTGCGAGATGGCGTCGTCAGACGCATGCGACACGTTGATCACCATGCCGAGCCGGTTCATCTCGCGAATGACCTCGCGGCCGCGCTCGTTCAGGCCGCCCCATTTCGGCGGGGAGCAGCAGGAATCGGCGTAGTTGCTGGCCCAGTTGTGCGCGGATAGCTGCAGGGAGCGTACTCCGAGCCGGTACAGATCGCGAATCACGCCGGGATCGCCGTCCAGGTCGAAGCTGCCTTCGACGTCGAGCAGCGCCGCGATTTTCCCCCGGCCGACGATGCGTTCCACATCGGCGCCATTCCGCGCCAGCGCAATGGTTCCGCTGTTTTTTGCAATCTGGCTCAGCGCCGTGTCCAGCATTCGCAGCGCCTGCCTGGTTTCACAGCGGGCAGGATAATAATCTTCGGTGACGAAAATGGAAAAGAAAAGCGCGTCCAGTCCGCCCTCCCGGGCGCGCGGCAGATCGAACTGTCCATCGCGCTTACGCTCGCCGATATCGCCGCCATGGTAGAAAATGCGATCGACCGCGTGTATATGCGCGTCAAAGACCAGCGCGCGATTGTGCAGCGTCCGCGCCTGCTGCGAAACCTCAGCTCCGCTCATCGCAACGCAGCCGGCCAGCAGAATCGCGGTCCTGAGCCGGATCGCGCCGGACATATAATGAGGTAATTTCATGGCCAATAGTCGACCGAAACTCGCCGCCATCGTAACGACCTATCGCAAATATTCCCACGCACAGCATATCGTCGACCGTTTTTTGTACGGCTACGGCTGGAATGGAACTCACCATTATCCGCCAATGGACCTGGTGTCGCTGTACGTCGATCAGATTGGGGAAGGCGACCTGAGCCGCCATCGCGCCGCCGATTTCCCTGCAATGAAGATGTACCCGACCATCGCCGAGGCGCTGACGGCTGGAGGAAGCAGGCTCGCCGTCGACGGCGTGGTCATCGTGGGCGAGCACGGGCGGTATCCGCGCAATGAAAAAGGCCAGACGCTGTATCCGCGCTGGCAATTTTTCGAACAGATCGTGAAGGTGTTCAAAGACAGCGGCCGCTCCGTTCCAATGTTCAACGACAAGCACCTCTCCTGGAATTGGGATTGGGCCCGGCAGATGTACGAGATCTCGCGCGAAATGGGCTTCGCATTCATGGCGGGCTCGAGCCTGCCGGTCACGTGGCGCATTCCGTCGGTGGAAATGCCGCTTGGATCGCGGATTCGGGAGGCGCTGTGCGTGTGCTACGGCGGCGTGGACAGCTATGACTTCCACGGCCTTGAGACCATCCAGTGTATGGTGGAGCGGCGGCAGGGCGGAGAAAGCGGCGTCGAATGGCTCCAGGCGTACCGCGGCGACCGGTTTTGGGAGGCGATGCGCGAGGGCGTGTGGCCGCGCCGGCTGATGAACGCCGCTCTGTGCCGCAGTCATACGCTGACCCCGGCGCGTCCTGGCTTCAACGACATTTTTCCGAGCGACGACGATATGCGCCGGCTGGTGAAGGACCCGGTCGCATACCGCTACCGGCACGCCGATGGCTTGAACTGTACGATGCTGCTGATGAACGGCTTGGTGCGGGATTTCAACTTCGCCGCCGAGGTCGAGGGCATGCGCGAACCCCTTTCGACCCAGATGTATCTTCCGATGCCCGACGGGAGGACGACTCTCGCCAGCTTCTTCAGCCCGCTCGTCAATAACATGGAGAAAATGTTTTTGACCGGAAAGCCCACATATCCCATCGAACGGACTCTGCTCACCACGGGGTTGACAGCCGCAGGCGTCGAAAGCTTGTACCGTCATCAGGAGCGCTATCCGACGCCACACCTCGCCATACGCTACGCGGCGGCGAAAGAGTCTACGTTCGAGAGGAGCTAGCCAATGATTACCCGTCGCGGATTCCTCCAGACCAGCGCCGCCGTTGCAGCATCGGCCCAAAGCCGCTCTAAGCGCATCGCGATCATCACCACGGTTTATCGCTACCTATCGCACGGACAGCATATCGGCGACCGTTTCCTGGTCGGCTATCCCTACGCGGGCGCCTGGCGCAAGCCGAACTTCAAGGTTGCGTCTTTGTATGTGGATCAGAAGCCCGACGGCGATCTGAGCGCAGAGCGCGCGCGCGAATTTGGATTCCAGGTGTACCCGACGATTGCGGAAGCTCTGCGGTGCGGCGGCGACAAGCTGGCCGTCGATGCCGTGCTGATCATCGCTGAACATGGCAACTATCCTCGCAATGAAAAGGGCCAGATCCTGTATCCGCGCTATGAGTTCTTCAAGCAGTGCGTGGATGTGTTCGAGAAGGACGGCCGCTCCGTGCCTGTCTATAACGACAAGCATCTCTCGTACAGCTTCGAAAAGGCGAAAGCGATGGTGGACGCGTCGCGGCGGCTGCGCTTCCCGATGCTGGCCGGATCGTCGCTGCCGGTGACCTGGCGTCTGCCGGACCTCGAATTACCCGCGGGGTGTCACATCGAGGACGCGCTCATGGTGGGGGTCGGCGGTTCGGATCCGATGGATTTTCACGCGCTCGAAGCCATGCAGTGCATGGTGGAACGCCGCGGGCGTGGAGAAACGGGCGTCAAGGCGGTGCAACTGATCGAGGGCGATGCCGTGTGGAAAGCAGGCCAAGAGGGCCGCTGGTCCAAGGATCTGTTGATTTCGGCGCTTTCTCGCAGCGATACGCCGATGGGAACAGGCGATACCGAGAGCCGCCCGGAGGACCTGGTCGCGTCGGGCCAGTTGCCGAAGCTCGTACGAAATCCCGCCGCGTATTTCATCGAGTATCGCGACGGTCTGAAAGCAACGCTGCTGATGCTGAACGGCGCGCTGAAGGATTTCAATTTCGCCGCGCGCGTACAGGGCATGCCGGGGATACAGTCGACGCAGTTCTTTTTATCACCGGAGCCGAATGTAACTTACTCGGCGTGCCTGGCGCGCGGCATCGAGAGGATGTTCGAAACCGGCGTCGCGCCGTATCCGGTGGAGCGAACCCTGCTGGTCAGCGGCGTGTTGGAAGCGTGCCTCACGTCAAAGGCGCAGAATCACGAGCGATTGGAGACGCCGCATCTAGCGGTGTCCTACCGGCCGCCGAAGGAGTCGCAGTATTGCCGGACCTAGCGAGGTACAGTGCGCCGTTGAGGGTCTGTCGGAGCCTGGAGGCGGGTTGACGCACAGCCGGGGCCGCTGACCGCAACGGATAGCGTCTGGTGACGCGTCAATTTCCAAGGTGCATTCCCGTCCAAAATTCGAAATTGCCCTGCTCGCGCAGGAGATCCGTCCGGCTCTGCCCTGGATCGGCGTGCGACGGATGTATTTCCGGCACACGTACCTACGCGTGACCATCAGCATCGGCGGCGCGACAAAGGCGACCTACATTGACGGCGCGCCTTCGAACGGGTATCTGACGTTGCGGCTCGGCAGCGCCCCGTACTATCAATTCGGCGGCGAGCGGGTCATCTGGTCGTCTGGGGAATCGCAGGAACACGCGCCCGCGGCGCTGGCTCTGCTGGGCGCTGCCATGGCGTTCCCCGCGCGCCGGCGCCGTTATTTGCTTGCAGTGAACAACAGCAACAGCGTCGCGCGCTGGCTGCTGCGAACAGCAGGATTACGGTTGCCTCGCGGTCACGCCGTCAAACTTGCCTGCGATCCGCGCTATCCGGGGTGGCTGATCGGCGTGCGCAGGTAGCATACCCAGGAGGGGCTGGTGGGCCCTGTAGGATTTGAACCTACGACCAACGGATTATGAGTCCGCTGCTCTGACCGCTGAGCTAAGGGCCCGTACGTCGTAATGGAATAGCTGGCGAGTCTTCGCCCGCCGCGGGCCGCCGGCCGCAAAGACTTTACCGGCATTCCCCAGCGCGCCCGCCATTCTTTCTCGCGCCCCATCCAATACGCCGCCTGGGGGACGGATGTGCGCCTCGCTCCGCCTCCATGAGTTTAACACCAAGCTCTTCGAAGCTTCTGGCCTCGCGGCTATCATCGCGCTCGTGATCCCGAGGCCTCGGGGCGAGCATCCCCGGCGCGGCGGGCGCCCTCCGGGTGAACATGAAAGCATATGGCAATCGCAGATCGAAAAGTGCGCGTTCCTGATCTTCTCGAGCTGAAGCGCAAAGGACGGAAAATTACGATGTTGACCGCATACGACGCCACCATGGCGCACATTCTGGATGCGGCCGGTCTCGACGTTTTGCTGGTGGGCGACTCTCTGGGGATGGTCGTTCTGGGCGAGGATACCACGCTGCCGGTGACCATGGAAATGATGATTCATCATTGTCGAGCGGTAGCCAATGGCGCAGCCAGGGCTTTAGTGATCGCGGATCTGCCATTCCTCACCTATCAGACCGGCGTTGCGGACGCCATCCGCAATGCCGGGCGGCTGATCCAGCTAGGCCGCGCCTCAGCCGTGAAGCTGGAAGGCGGCGCCCGGTGCTCGGCCGTGGTGCGGGCGCTGGTCGAAGCCGGCATCCCGGTCATGGGGCACATCGGCCTTATGCCTCAACATGTCCATAAAATCGGCGGTTTTCGCCCCGTCGGTAAGGAGGATGCCGAGGCGGAACAGTTGATTGCCGATGCGCACGCCATCCAAAATGCAGGCGCCTTCGCGCTGGTTGTCGAGTGCGTTCCAGCGGCGCTCGCGGCCCGCATCACGCGCGAGTTGTCAATTCCCACCATCGGCATCGGGTCTGGTCCGCACTGTGACGGACAGGTCTTGGTCAGCTATGATGCTTTCGGCTTGTATCAGGGCGCCGTTCCACGCTTCGTCAAACGTTACGCCGAGCTCGGAGATCTGATGGCCAGCGCCGCTCGCGCTTACATCGACGAAGTGCAGCGCGGCGTGTTTCCGGCGGAACAGCCGCTTGCGGCATCCAAGGAAACGGTTTCGGCGGGGAGATGAAAAATGGAACTGGTCACGAGCATACCCCGCCTGCGTGAACTGATTCGCGACGCGCGGCGGCTGAAGCTCTCCATCGGATGTGTGCCAACCATGGGCGCACTGCACTGCGGTCACGGCGCGCTGATCGAACGCGCCCGCGCTGAATGCGGACTGGCGGTGGTCACTCTTTTCGTCAATCCGATTCAGTTCGACCGGAAAGACGATTATGAGCAGTACGCCAGGGATCTCGAGGCGGACGGCGCGTTTTGTCGACAGCGCGGCGTCGATGTCCTTTTCGCGCCGTCAGAAGCCGAAATGTACCCTCATCCAGCCGCAACCTTTGTCGATGCGCCCGGACTTTCGGACCGCCTCTGCGGAAAGTTCCGGCCAGGTCACTTTCGCGGCGTCGCCACCGTGGTGGCAAAGCTGTTCAACATCGTTCAACCCGACGTCGCCTACTTCGGGGAAAAGGATGCTCAGCAGCTTGCGATCATCCGGCAGATGGTCGCCGATTTGAATTTTCCCGTGAACATCGTCGCCGTCCCGACCGTGCGTGAGGCGGATGGACTCGCGGTCAGTTCGCGAAACCGCCGGCTGAGCGAAAAGCAACGCCGCGCCGCGCCGGCCCTGTTCCGCGCGTTATGCGAGGGTCGGCGGCTGATCGGCTGCGGCGAAAGGGACGCTTCGAAGGTGAAGACCGTAATCCGCCGTGTACTGGCGGCGGAGCCGGCCATTCGGCTCGAATACGCCGAGATTGTCGATTCGCATTTCGAACCGGTGCGTCACATTGAGAGCGACGTGCGGATTATGGCTGCGGCGTGGATCGGATCGACGCGGCTGATTGACAATCTTCTGGCGCCGGTGGGCGAGCGGTAAGTTGTTGAGCCGCTGCGGCGTTCCACGCTATAGTTGATTTGCCGCCGTGGTTCTCATCCAGCACGTCTCGAAGGTGTTCCCGCTCTATCGCCGGCCTTCTGACCGGCTGCGAGAACTGCTCCCTTTCGGCGGCGCGCGCCACACCGATTTCTGGGCGCTTCGCAACATCAGCCTGCGCGTCGAGCGCGGCGAGGTGCTGAGCCTGGTGGGTCCGAACGGTTCCGGCAAAAGCACGCTCCTGCAGATCGTCAGCGGAATTCTTCAGCCCACCACCGGCCGCGTTATCGTCGGCGGCCGCATCGCGGCTCTGCTTGAACTCGGCGCCGGATTCAATCCCGAATTCACCGGACGCGAGAACGTGTACCTGAACGGGGAAATCCTGGGCATGAGCCGGCGCGAGGTCGCCGCCGTCTTCCCGCGCATCGCAGAGTTCGCCGGCATCGGCGCGTTCATCGACCGGCCGGTCAAGGAATACTCGACCGGCATGTACGTACGGCTCGCCTTCGCCACCGCGATTCACGTCGACCCGGAGATCCTGATTGTCGACGAGGCCCTGGCGGTAGGCGACGCGATCTTCGCCAACCGCTGCGTGCAGAAATTTGAGGAGCTGAAGCGGCGCGGCGTCACCGTGCTGTTCGTTTCCCACGACCTCGGCCTCGTGAAGCGTCTCTCGGATCGCGCCGTTTTCATGCTGAACGGCCAGATTGCCGCCGAAGGCCCTCCAAGCGATGTTGTGAATCGCTACGTCGGATTTGTTCTCGAGCGGCAGGGCAGGGAAGAGCGCGCCGGCTCAAACGCGGACGGGATGGAAAGCAGCTTCCGCCACGGCGATGGCGCGAGCACGATCCAGCGTGTGGCCATCATGAACGCCGCGGGCGAGCAGCGCCGCGCTTTCGTCACCGGCGAACCGCTGATCGTGCGCATCCTTGCGACGTTCCATCGCGACGTCTCCGGCCCCGTAGTTGGCCTGCTCATCCGCAATCGTTTGGGCATGGACGTGTTTGGCACCAATACGCGCATCGAAGGCATCGGCTTAGGCGATTTCCGCGCCGGCGAATCCCTGGAGATCGATTTCGCGCTGAACTGCTCTCTGACGCGGCAGCAGTACACGCTCACCGTCGCGACCCAGCACCCCGACGGTTCGAGCCAGGACTGGCTGGACGACGCCGTGCAGTTCACGGTGGTCGATTCCAGAGATCTCGCCGGGGTCATTGACTTGCGGCCTCAGATCACATGGCGTCGGCTGGCGCACGAAGCGCGCCAACTGTCAGCGGAAGGACAGGCTCTGCATGGCCGCCGGCGCTGACCTCAAGCGGCGCGATCAGACCAACGCCGACATGCGCTTCTTCGGCCACCCCCGCGGCCTCGCCACGCTGTTTTTTACAGAGATGTGGGAGCGCTTCAGCTATTACGGCATGCGCGCCATTCTCGTCCTGTACATGGTCGCTCCGGCCGCTACGGGCGGCCTGGGGTTGCCCACGGCGCGCGCGGCGGCTGTTTACGGCCTGTACACCGGGTCCGTATACGCTATGTCGATTCCGGGCGGGTGGCTCGCGGACCGATTTCTCGGCGCGAGGCTCGCCGTCCTGCTCGGCGGCCTTGCCATCGCCGTGGGAAATGGCCTTATTGCACTCCATTCCACGGCGATGCTGTACGCCGGGCTCATTGTGGTTGTGTTGGGCACGGGACTTTTAAAGCCGAACGTCAGCGCGATGGTCGGCGGCCTGTACAGTGAGCACGACATTCGCCGCGACGCCGGATTTTCCATCTTTTACATGGGCATTAACCTGGGGGCGATCCTGGCGCCGCTCTTGTGCGGATACCTCGCGCAGCGAGTGAGCTGGCCGCTCGGCTTTGCAGCCGCCGCAGCCGTCATGATGCTCGGGCTGGCGCAGTTTCTTGCGTTCCGCACGACGCTCCAACACGTCGGAGGGCGCCCGGCGCACACTCCTCGCGCAGGACCCGACAGAACGCGTTCGCCGCTAACGCCGGAGGAGTGGCGCCGCATCGGCGCGATCGGCCTCCTGTTCGTCTTCTCCGCGATATTTTGGATGTCCTTCGAACAGGCTGGCTCCAGCCTGAACCTGTTTGCGGACCAGCTTACGCGCAATTCGTTTCTGGGCGTTACCTTCCCGTCGAGCTGGTTCCAATCTGTTGAACCGGTTTTCGTGGTTGCGCTCGCGCCCGTATTCTCCTGGCTGTGGCTGTCTATGGGCGACCGCCAGCCGTCGAGCCCCGCCAAGTTCGCCGGTGGTCTGCTGGCGGCGGTGGCGGCGTTCGCGATCATCACGTACGCATCAACGCTGACCAGCGGCGGCCGGGTGAGTCCGTTGTGGCTGGTGTTGGTGTACTGGTTTCAAGCGGTCGGCGAACTGCTGCTCAGTCCGGTCGGCATGAGCACGACCACCAAACTGGCGCCCCAGCGAATGGTCGGACTCATGATGGGAGTGTGGTATCTTTCGATTTCGGCAGGCAACTACCTCGCCGGTTTTGCTGCGACGTTCTACCGGCCCGGTCCGGAGGCGCTGGTTGCGATGTTCGGCTCGGTGGCGCTGCTCACGCTGGTGAGCGCGATCATACTCGCGGCGCTCATCCCCTTCATGCGCCGCCTGATGGGGACCGTCCGCTGAAATGAATATCGAAGCGATCCAGGCCGCCATCCGAGCCGAGCGACTCGATGGCTGGCTGTTCTTCGACCATCACCAGCGCGATCCGCTGGCCTATCGCATTCTTCAGTTCGCGCCACAGGGGATCGTTTCCCGCCGATGGTATTACTTCATTCCGGCCTTCGGCGAGCCTGGCAAGCTGGCGCACCGCGTCGAGCCGTTCACGCTCGACGCTCTGCCCGGGTCCCAGCGCCTGTATTCCGGCTGGCGCGAACAGCGAACGGAACTCGCGCGACTGCTCGGGGGCGCGCGGCGCGTCGCCATGCAATATTCCCCACACTGCGCTATTCCCTATGTCGCCATGGTTGACGCTGGCACGATCGAGCTGATTCGCGAGCTCGGCGTTGACATCGCCAGTTCGGCCGATCTGGTTCAGTATTTCGAAGCGCGCTGGACCAGGCAGCAGTTCGAAGCCCATCTCGAGGCTGGCCGTCGCGTAGATGAGATTCGCCGGCTCGCTTTCCAGTTCATCGGAGATGCGCTTCGCAATCGCCGCCCCGTGCGCGAATGGGATGTTCAAACCTTTATCATCAGCCAGTTTGCGGCAAGAGGGCTGGTCGCCGACCACGGTCCGAACGTGTCGGTAAATGCAAATGCTTCCAACCCCCACTATGAACCACATCCCGATTCGAGCGCCGAAATTCTGCCCGGCGCCGTGGTCCTGATCGATCTGTGGGCCAAGCTCAACCAGCCTCACGCCGTGTATTACGACATCACGTGGATGGGCTTCTGCGGCGCAACTCCGCCTTCGGCTCTCGAGAATGTTTTTGACATCGTGCGGGAGGCGCGCGATCGCGCCATTCGCCGCGTCCAGGATGCCGCCGCCGCGCGAGAGCGCCTGCGCGGCTTTCAGGTCGATGACGCCGCGCGATCCTATATCGAAGAGCGCGGCTACGGCGACTATTTTTTTCACCGCACCGGTCACTCCATCGGCGTGGATGTCCACGGAACCGGCGCCAACATGGACAATCTTGAAACCCACGACGACCGCAGCGTGATCCCGTACACGTGCTTTTCCATCGAGCCCGGCATCTATCTCGGCGACTTCGGCGTACGCTCCGAAGTGAATGTGTTCGTTGACGAAACGAGCGCGCGTGTAACCGGCGAGAAGCAGGAACGCCTTGTTTTGATATGAGATTCGCCGCCGGGCTCCTGGTGGTCTCCGCGCTCGCCGCCGCCCCCTATTCGTCGCACGGCAATATCGTTCAGTTCGGTTTTCCGGAAGGACGCGTCGAATTTGAATGGCTTAGCGCGGCATCGTTTCGAATTGGTTTTGATTGGGGTCCCGCGCGCGCGATAGTCCCCACCACGGCGGAACGGGTCGATTACCGAGTCAGCGAGAGCCCGCCAAATCTCAATATTCAATCGAAGTATCTCTTGGTTCAGATTGATATGGCGGCGCTTTCCCTTCGCGTCCAAACGCGCGACGGAGCTCTTCTCGCGGCCGATGTCGCCGGGCCTGCGCGCGCGCCCGGAAAGATTGTCTTCGAGCGCCGGCTGGCCGAGGGCGAACGGGTTTACGGCTTCGGTCGCACGGGGCCCCACAGCCTGGACGTCCGCGGCCTGCGGGTCGCCGCCGCCGCGCCCTTCTTCTTCACCACGGCCGGCTACGGGATGAGCTTCGCGCCCGGCGCCAAGTACCTGTTCGATATTGCTGCGACCGCGCGCGACCGTTTGCGGATTACAACCCAGGGCAGCGATCGTCTCGAATACTCGTTCTACTACGGTCCCACGCCGAACGAGATCTTTGAGCAGCGGCGCGCTCCCGCTCTCGATGTTCCGCCTCTGCCTGCCGGCGCGACGCTGTGCGAGGAGTTCCGCGCGCTGAACGCCGCCGCGCTCGCGGGCGTCCTCCGCGCGCACACGGCCGCGTTCCCGCCGCGCGCTCCGCGATGGGCGCCTTTTCTTGGGGCCTATGATCGGGAAGTGGAAGACCGCGGTTTGCCGCTGCTGCGCCCCTTGGTCCTGCAGTTTCCGCGCGATCCGAATGTGCACGCCAGAGTTGATGTGCTGATGCTCGGCGACGAGCTGCTGGCCGCGCCAAAGTGTGCCGGCGCCTTCGAATTGCCGCAAGGCATCTGGACGGATCTCGAATCCGGCCGCCAATATAAAGGCCATACTCAATTCCAATCGCCGGCCCCGCTGACCCTGCTCGCCCGCAATGGCTCCATCGTTCCGCTTGCTGACGGCGATATCATCGAACTGCATTACTTTCCGAAGCTCGGCGCCGAGTTCTTCATTTACGAGCCGGATCTCGGGGAGTACACGCAAGTGCACGCCGCGCCCGCGGGCGATTTTTGGCGGCTGGAGATCGAAAGCAAAGTCGATCGAACGTATAAATGGATCGTCCACCGGCCCGGCCGAGGTTCCTTCCAGGTCCGCGCGGCCGTCAAAGCTGGTGAAGACCATATAGATAATGTTCCGTCTGGTATAACAGAGGGACCGTGACACGCAATCTCAAATCAGGTTTGGAGGATCGAATGAAAGCGCTCCTGTTTGCCGCGGCGTGCGCCGCCATCGGGGGAGCGAGTCTGCTCGCCCAGCCGCAACCCGGGAAAACGCCGCTCAAAGTGGGCGATACGGCTCCGGATTTTACCGTTTCCGCCCGCATGAACACCAGCGGTAAAGAAATTCACCTTGCGGACTTTCGCGGAAAGAAGATTGTCGTGCTGGCGTTCTTTCCCGCCGCGTTTACCGCGGGTTGAACGACGGAATTGACTGCCTACCAGGCTGGTATTGGCAAATTTAAGGGCATGGACACGGAGGTGCTCGCCATCAGCACCGATTTTATTCCCACCCTTTCGCATTGGGCGAAGGAATTGAATGCCGAATTTCCGCTGCTCAGCGACCATGATCACAAAATTTCGGAGCTGTACGGCGTATATAACCCGCAAATGGGAATCGCCAACCGGACCACATTTGTAATTGACCCGGACGGCAAAATCGCCGAAATCCAGGAGGCAAAAGAGGCGATCGATCCCACCGTGGCGGTGACAGCCTGCACGCGACTGCGCAAAAAGACGCCGTAATGTTGCACTACCTCGGGGTGGAGCTTTGGCGGCGCTCCATCCCGAATTGGTTTCATCGAAAACGTTCCTACACTTCTCAATAGTGTGTTTCCAAAAAAACGGATTCAGCGCCGAGTTCGTTTTGTCAGGGAAACCGTAACGTTCTGTACAATAAAGACATACGCTCGTTCGAGGCGTGGCCGGTGAACTGCTACGCACGCTGCGGGAAAGAGTGTCGCCACGTTGGCGTCTGGACAGCGGAGATCGTTTCGTTGCGGGAACTAAAGGACCAGCTCATCAGCGCGCTGCTCGTGATTCTCACGGTAGCGGGTGTGATCTGCGCTGTCATCAATTTCCAGCAGCAGCGGCGGTTTCATCTCGCCGATGACGGGGTCACCTGGCTCGACCGCAATGGACGGGTGACGGCTGCGTATGTCGCGCCGGGCAGCCCCGCCCAGCGCGCGGGGATCCGGGAAGGCGATCAGTTAGTCGCAATCGCCGGTCGCAAGATCGAATCTGCTGCGGATGCGACCCAGATCATTCAGAATATCGGTCCCTGGGGACAGGCTGATTATCAAGTGGTGCGGGGCGGCATTGTGGTCACCGTCAAGGGATTGATCATCGGCGAGCACACGCCCGACTCCGCCGTCTTCTATCAGTATTTCGTCGGACTGGCCTATCTCGGCATCGGCCTGTTCGTGTACCTGCGGCGCGGGAACGCGGCCAAGGCCCTGCATTTTTATGTGCTCTGCCTGGCGTCGTTCGTTCTCTCCACGTTCCATTTCACCGGAAAGCTGAACAATTTCGACCAAGTCATCTACTTTGGAAACGTATTGGCGGGTCTGCTGGCGCCCACCGTCTTCCTGCATTTCTGCGTCACCTTCCCGGAGCCGCCCCGGTGGTTCAAGCGACCGTTCGCCAACTTCGCTTTGTACCTGCCGGCGCTGGCGATGTTTGGAACCTATCTCGGCTTCTCCTGGGGCGCAATCCGCGTCGCCGCTCCGCTGCTGGAAGTGCTGTGGACGCTCGATCGCGGCTCCATGCTGTATCTGAGCGGGGTGTACCTGCTGGGCGCCTGGGCGCTGTGGATGCGATATCGTTCCTGTGACGATCCGATTGTCCGCCGCCAGTTGTTATGGCTGCGCAACGGCGCCGTATCCGGAATCCTGCCTTTCACCGCGCTCTACGTGTTGCCCTACACCTTTGGCGTGGTGCCGACTCACGCCATGCGGCTGGCGGTCCTCTCGCTGACCCTCATTCCGGTGACCTGGGCCTACGCCATCTTGCGTTACCGGCTGATGGACGTGGACATCATATTCCAGCAGGGATACGCCTACACCTTGGCGACGCTGGCGGTTCTCGGCGTATTCTACGGCGTCATCTTCACTGTTCTTAAACCCGCAGACCTGAGCCCTATGGCCATGGTGGCGTTGATTCTGATCGCCACCTTCTGCTTTCAGCCGATCCGCAGCTGGATGCAGGAACTGCTGGACCGTTACCTCTTTTATAAAGATCAGTACGATTACCGGCGCACGCTGATCGAATTCGCCCGGGAACTCGGATCCCAGACGGACCTGGATGAAACGCTGCGGTCGGTCGCCGACCGCCTCACTCGCACGCTCGCGATTCAGCATGTCGCTGTGTTCGTGGTCGACGAGCACGAAACCGGCTTTGAGCTTCAGTTCAGTACGCGCCCCGTAAAATCTTCGGTTCCGCTGGATCTGAGCTTTCTCTCGACTCATCCGGATCGTCCGTATATTTTCTTTGAGCGTACGCGGCACATGCTCGACGCAATCTCGCGCCAGTGGCCCGATTCCGTACGGCGCGCCATCGCCGAGCTGGATTTGACCTACTACGTGCCGTGCTCTGTGCGCGGCCGCACGATCGCCTACCTTGGGGTGAGCCGCACGCAGAAGGGCGATTTTCTTTCGAGCGATGATATTGAACTGCTCGTTACGCTCTCCGGCTATGTCGGCATAGCGGTCGAGAACGCGCGCCTGTACCGGTCCCTCCAGCGCAAGGTCGAAGAGTACGAGCGCCTTAAAGAGTTCAGCGAGAACATCGTTGAATCGATCAACGTCGGCATTCTTGCCGCTGATCTGGACGACCGCGTCGAAAGCTGGAACACCCAAATCGAGCGGCTCACCGGCATATCGCGCGAGTCCGCCCTCGGCCAGCGCCTTTCGGATCTCTTTCCGCGCGAACTGTACGAGAAATTTCACCAGGTCCGCGGCCAGAGCGGAGTTCACAACATTTACAAATTTGTTCTGAAACCGAACCTCAACGGGGCGGAGAACCGTCACGCCGCCCGGCCGGCGCGTGAAACCGTCGTGAATCTGGCGATCGCGCCGTTGATCTCCAAGGAATACCGCCAGATCGGAAGGCTGATCATTTTCGATGACATCACCGAGCGCGCCGAGCTCGAGAGCCGTCTGGTGCAGGCCGATAAGCTCAGCTCGATCGGACTGCTGGCCGCCGGCGTCGCGCATGAGGTGAATACGCCGCTGGCCGTCATCTCCACCTACGCCCAGATGCTCGCCAAGCAGGTGAGCGGCGATGAGCAAAAATCCAAACTGCTGGAGAAGATTGCAAAGCAGACCTTCCGCGCCAGCGAAATCGTCAATTCCCTGCTCAATTTCTCGCGCACCTCCTCTACCGAGTTCGCCGAGGTCGACGTGAACCGGGTTATCCGCGAGACGCTCAACCTGATCGAACACCAGTTGCAGAAGGCGGGCGTCGAGACGCGAGTCCGACTGGGTGATGTGCCGACCCTAAAGGCCAATGCGGGCAAGTTGCAGCAGGTATTCCTCAACCTGTTCCTCAACGCCCGTGATGCGATGCCAGACGGCGGGCTGCTGGCGATCACGACCAGCGCCGATGCCGCCGCGGTGCGGATCGAAGTGGCCGATACCGGCGTGGGCATCGCGCCCGAGCATCTCGCCCGCATCTACGATCCCTTCTTCACCACCAAAGCGCCGAAAAAAGGCACGGGGCTTGGCCTCTCCGTCACATATGGAATCATTCGCGAACACGGCGGTACCATCGAAGTGGAGAGTCAAGTCGGGCAGGGCGCCCGGTTCATCATCGATTTGCCCCTCGAACGCGTACCGGAGCCGCTCCGCCGTCCGTCACCGGCCCGGCTGGCGCCGGCTTCTGATTAGTTCACTTGCATGTCCGAACAATTTGCCCCCGATGAGCTGTCGCCCGAAGCAGTAAAGGGCCGCATCTTGGTTGTCGACGACGAAGCCGATATTCGCGAGAGCCTCGAAGCTCTGCTGACCATGGAAGACCGCTACGCAGTCGATCTCGCAGCCAATGCGGCCGAAGGGCTCAGAAGGCTGGAAAACGGCAGCTACGATCTGGTGTTGCTCGACCTCATGATGCCGGACCGCTCCGGTATGGACGTTCTGGAAGAGATCCGGCAGCGGGATCTGGAAGTCCCGGTGTTCCTGATCACTGCCTACGGCTCCGTCGAGGTCGCCGTGGAGGCGCTGAAGCGGGGGGCCAACGACTATTTCGCCAAACCCTGGGATAACGAGAAGCTGCTGATCGAGATCGAGCGCATGATCTCGAAGCGCCGGCTGGAAAATGAGAACCGGCAGCTTAAGCGCGCGCTCAAGCAACGCTACTCCTTCCCGAACATCGTCGGCAAGAGCGAGCGAATGCTCCGCGCCCTCGATCTGGTCTCGCAGGTCGCGCCGAGCCGCGCCACGATTCTGGTGACGGGTGAGACCGGCACCGGCAAGGAGCTGATCGCCAAGGCCATTCACGCCCATTCGGCGCGCGCCGACCAGCCCTTTATCCCCGTCAACAGCGGGTCGATTCCGCCCGATCTGCTCGAATCCACCCTGTTCGGCCACGTGCGGGGCGCCTTTACGGGCGCCATTGCATCGCGGAAGGGCTATTTCGAGCTCGCCCATCGCGGCACCATCTTCTTTGACGAGATTGCAACCATAAACCTCGAGACCCAGGCGAAGCTGCTGCGCGTCATCCAGGACAGGCAGTTCATGCCCGTTGGCTCCGCCGAACTGGTCGCTGTCGACGTCCGTATTATCGCGGCGACCAACGCCGACTTGAAACGGCTGGTGGATGAGGGCAAGTTCCGCGAGGATCTGTATTACCGTCTCAACGTAATTAATGTTTCTCTGCCGCCGTTGCGCGAGCGGAAAGAGGATATTCCGCTCTTAATCGCGCACTTCTTTCAAAAGTACTGCCGGGAGAACAACAAATTTCTGGACGCGCAGGGCAACTCGATGCTGCGGTTCGACGCCGATGCGATGCAGTTGCTCATGGATCACAATTGGCCTGGCAACGTCCGCGAACTCGAAAACGCCGTCGAACGCGCGACCGTGCTCGCCACCCAACCAGTGGTTACCGTCGACCTCCTCCCCGAACATTTGCTTCAAGAGAAAGGCATCCGCATCCGCCGCGATGAGCACGGGCGTCTGCCCGCCGATGCGTCGTTGTTTGAAATCGTGGCGGACTTCGAACGCCGCAAAATCATCGAGCAGCTCGAACTCTCCAACTGGAGCCAGACCGACGCCGCTGAGGCGCTCCGGATCCCGCTTTCCACCCTGAATCAGAAGATCAAGCGCCTGAATATCGATGTCCGGCGCCGTGCGGAAATCGCGCGCTCAGAGCGATAATTCAAAACTGACCCAAGGCGAGGCTGCGCTCGATATAGTAATTCAGATTACTTAATGGGTTACTATTTCTTGACAAGTTCTAAAACGGTCCGTTATCCTGACAATTCGTTAATGTGAACGCGCTAGCGGCCGGAGCGGCTGCACAGGTATTGCGTTTGGCAGACTCCGGTGTACGCTTCATGCGGTAACTCCTGGTGAACTGCGGGTTTATTTCGCAGAATTCGCCGAAACCGGCGTAAGCCTCCGAATCCACGCCGACAATGAAAGGAGACCCAATGCGTCAGCATTACTTCGTGGTAGTTCTGGCCCACTCGCTACACGGGCGGCTGCGTCGGGTGCAAATTTCTCAACGAATGCTGTATTTCAGCCTGGGCGCGTTCGTCTTTGCCCTCCTGTCGCTGTTCGGCATCTGCTCGAGCTACCTGCGCATGAGCTGGAAGGTGGCCAATTACAACTCGCTGCGCAAGGAACTCGACACGCTGCGTTTGCGTTATCAAGCCCTCCAACGGGAAGCGACCCAAAAGAATGAGCAGCTTGCGTCGCTGCAACTTCTTGCCAATGAAGTCTCGCTGGCCTATGGGATCAAACAAAAGCTGGAAGGGCCTCCCAGCATCGGTTCAGAAAGCCGCCTGACGCCTACTTACCGTGAATCGCTCGCTGAGTATGACTTCCTGAAGAGCGCCGCATATTCGTCGCTGCATCATAACTACGCTCGGCAATGGCAGACAAACGTACGGCCCAATTTGTGGCCGGTGGTTGGTCGCGTTATGAGCCCGTATGGCGCGCGCACCGACCCGTTCTCTGGAGAGGGCGCGCTGCACACCGGCGTTGACCTTTCGGCGAGCAAAGGGACGCCCGTCCGCGCCGCAGCCGACGGCATCGTGACGTATGCCGGCTGGAGCGGGGGATATGGCAAGCTGGTCATCATTGATCACGGCAATGGCGTCGAAACTTGGTATGCCCATTTGTCGCAGTTTGAAGTGGTGCCCGGCCAGGACATCCGGCAGGGCCAGATTGTTGCGCTGTCGGGAGGAACGGGACGCGTCACTTCGCCGCATCTGCACTACGAAGTGCGCCTTGGGGGAAACCCGGTCAATCCGTGGCGGTACTTGACGAAGGCTTCGCTTGCCAGCGTACGCCAGGATTTTCCGTTCTGATTTCCTCTTGGCGCTTCACTGGGGCTGCAATTGCGGCGCGCTCCTGCAAGCGACCAAACCGCGCCAGCGCATCACTCAGCGCTGCGACGCTGATCGGTTTGGTGACGTAACCGTCCATTCCCGCGCTGAGGCACCGCTCGCGATCCTGCACATGTCCGTGTGCAGTCATCGCGAGAATGGGCACCCGAGCGCCTGATGCGTTTTCCTGCGAGCGGATTGCCGCTGTGGCCTCCAGGCCGTCCATTTCAGGCATCTGCACATCCATCAGGATCAGGTCAAAGCGCTCGGTTCTGAAACGCTCCACCGCCTCTTTTCCGTTGGCCGCCGTGGTGACCGAGTGGCCCCATTTTTCCAGCATTCTGGTGGCGAGTTTTATATTGACGGCGTTATCCTCGGCGAGCAGGATGCGAAGCCGCGGCCCGATTCCGCCGGCATTCGTGGTCTCCGGCAGCGGCTCGGGCTCGACGCCTGAACCTTCACGCTTAACGCGGACGGTGAAGTAGAAGATGCTCCCGCGGCCGGGCTCACTCTCCACCCAGATTCGGCCGCCCATAATGCGCACCAGGCGGGAACAAATCGCAAGACCCAGTCCCGTACCACCATATTTTCTGGTTGTGGATTTGTCCGCCTGTTCAAAGGCTTCGAAAATCGTTTCCTGTTTATCCTGCGCGATCCCGAGGCCCGTATCGGCGACGGAAAATTGAAGCATCGCCGTATCGCCGTCGGCGGCAGCCATTTCAAGGCGCACGTCAATGCGTCCGCTTTCGGTGAACTTGATGGCGTTGCCCAACAGGTTTAGCAAAACCTGGCGCACGCGAAACGGGTCTCCGCGATAGGTCTCTTTTATCTCTGGGGCGATCCAGGAACTGATTGTCAAGTCCTTCTCTCTGGCGCGGGCCTCAAGCGTGCGCACGGCCTCCTGCACACAGTCGCGGGGCGAAAAGCTGACGGGATCGAGCTCGAGGCGTCCGGCCTCGATTTTCGACAGATCGAGAACGTTGTTCAGGAGCGTCAGCAGCGATTCGCCGGAGGAACGAATGGTTTCCAGGTACTCGCGTTGTTCCGGCGTGAGCGGGGTCCGCAGCAGCAGTTCTGTCATTCCCAGGATTCCGTTCATAGGAGTCCTGACCTCATGGCTCATGTTCGCCACGAACTGACTCTTAATCTCGCTGGCCTGTTCTGCCCGCGCTTTCTCTCTTAAGACCTTGGCCTTCTCGATTTCGAGCTCGTGCGTGCGCTCGCGCACGGCTGCCTCCAGGAGTTGCTGACGGGCGTAAATACGGCGCATGCGCCAGAGCCATAGCACGCGGATGCCTGCCGCCAACAACAGCGCTGCGGCCGAAATAAACCATGGCGCACCCCACCACGGCGGCAGGATCTGGAAGGAAAGTCGCGAGAGCGCGCCCCACGGGCCGGGCGCGGATCTTGCGGCCACTTCGAACACGTACTTCCCGGAGGGGAGCGGGCCGAAACGGACCTCGCGCTGCGTGGTTTCCACCCACG
>DASRCT010000047.1:0-15201 GCA_035652975.1 Bryobacteraceae bacterium
GTCCTGCGGAACCCTCTCTTCTAGCGAAACGTAGCTGAACATTCCGGATTGCTGCTGATCGTCGCCGCGCATGAAACAATCATCGCCCAAAATGTTCTGACGCGAAAGGGGCCCGAACCCGGGTTTTTCAACAAGTTCCTAACTGGCCCGCCCGAGGTCGGCTTTCACCGCCGGTATGCGTGACACCCACGTTGCAAACACCGCCCCGTGAAGAAAAAAAATTGCGAGCACGCTGATTCGCGCGCTGCGCAGCTGCGCTTCGCTGATCGGGGGTTGGAATGCCGCGGTCAAGCTGGCGAAGGTTTGCGTCCCGGCCGCGCGCCGGAGGCGGGAGGAGCTGCGAGACGCCTCGCAGCTCCCTGAAGATTGCCCTCCGCGATCAGAACGAATAACGCGCGCTGAGCTGGATAATGCGTGGATCGCGCGTCGCGCTGATGCGGCCGAAATTCGTCGACCCGATATTGCCGATTCCGGAGCTGCCCAGCGCGTCGAACTGCGTATGGTTGAACGCGTTGAAAAATTCTCCGCGGAACTCGAAGGTGTGCCGTTCGGTGATCCGGAACCGCTTGAAACCAGAGAGGTCCCAGTTGAAATAACCCGGGCCAGGCAGAGTGTTGCGGCCAAGGGTTCCCAGCCGTCCGGCGCCAAGCGCCGCCGTGTTGCCCGAGCCAACGCGCCGGAAGTATGGATTCGGAGCGCCCGTGGCGCTGCCGCCGCCAGTTCCGTCAAAATACGAGTTCGGCCGGCCCGGTACGGCGGTTACGCTTCGCGGATCGTACAACTGTATCGCGCCGCCCAGATAGTCCGGGTGTTGCGCGCTGGTCGGCATGCCGCACAAGCACCGGTCGGCGGACTCCACGATGTTGATCGGAGGTCCGGTCTGCGCGCTGACCACGCCGGAGGCCCCCCACCCGCCGAACAGCGCCGACAGCAGCCCTCCCCGATCCTTAAAGAACGGCATTTCGTAAACAAAGCTCCCCACGTAACGGTGGCGGATGTCGAATTCCGCGTTTCCGCGATCGAACGCCCGGTTGTATATGTTGCCGTTGCCCGAGACGCGCAGCCCCGAACCCTCATCGATAGCGTGCGACCAGGTGTAGGAGTGCGTCATGCTGAGACCGCGGCCGAAGCGTTTTGTCAGACTCAGCTGTAACGCGTTGTAATTCGAGTTCGCATCCGTCAACTGGTTCGTGATGCCGCCGAATACCGCCCCGCCGTATGCGGCGTCCTGCGGGTTGCCGATGTTGAAGCGGCGCCGCTGATTGGTGTTCCCCGTGGTCGCGGTCGGCGTGACCAGCGCGTAATTCAGCTCCCGCCGGTTCAACAGCTTCCTTCCGAGCGATCCCACATAGGCCGCGTCGGCCAGCCAGGTCTCGCCCAGTTGCCGCTGTACTTGAAGACTGTACTGCTGGCTGTACGGCGTCGCAAAGTGCGGATCCATAATGGTCACTCCCACCGGCGCAATGGCCGTGTAGTCGAAGTGCCCCCCGGGACCAATCGGATGGAAGGGAAACGGCTGCGGGATCGGATTGTCCTGGGAAGTCGCATACGGTCTGGTGAAGTCCATCACGGTCGTCACCTCAGGCTGAATGCCATAGGGCGGCACCCCCAGAAATTGAAGGGTCAGCTCGCTCACCGGCGCGTCATAGAACAGGCCGTAGCCGCCGCGGATGCTCCATTTTCCCGTGCTGAACGGGTCCCACGCGAAGCCAATGCGAGGCGCGAAATTGTTCAGATCGCGGCTGTATGTCGACCGGCTGATGCCTTTATCTCCCGGATATACCAGCCCCACCGGAGCATCCGGAAACACCGTCGACTGTTGTCCCAAACGAAAGGTCGCGACCTGATCGCGCAGCTCGGTCAGCGGGGCGTTGTATTCCCAGCGCACTCCGATATTGATGGTAAAGTTCCGCCGGACTTTCCAGTCATCCTGTACGTACGCGTCGAAAAACTTATCCCGATAGCCCTGACGGTTTGCGCTGGCCTGATCGAACGCCGTGGCGAAGCCGTGCGCGAAATCGTTCAGCGGCGCCGACAGCCCCGGTATCTGCGGCACCAGCCCCAATTGCGTCCCCAGACCGTCGATCGTGATCACGCCGTTGTTGATGAAATCGAATATTTGGTTCTGTTCGTAAGCGCGGAATTCGGCCCCGAATTTCCATGCATGCGCGCCCCGCGTCCAGCTCACGTTGTCCGAGTATTGCCAGGTCGTGTCCCAGCGCGCCTGCGGACCTTGAATCGTGTTGCCGAATTCGCTGATGCCGTTGATGCGCACGCTGGGCGGTCCCGCCGCAGCCGCGTCATCCGGGATCACGCCGGTGAGGCCCAGGCTTGCCGGGGTCTTGGTATTCAGCGGATACACGCCCGGCGCCGCTCGCCGGTGTACGGACGCCCTGGCTTCGTTGTAAAGACTCGGGCCGAAAACATGGGAGTCGCGCAAAATGAAATTCTGGAATCGCGTCGAGCCGACCGTCCCAAATCCCGGTATGACGGTGCCGCCAAACGGGAACGGATCCATGGCCGTCTGATGCTCGATGAAGTAGGTCCCCGAAAGCGTATTGCGGTCGCTGAACCGGTGATCGATCTTCGCCAGGCCCTGATCACGGTTCAGCGAATTCGAGGGCGCCGAAAACAGCGTGTTGCCGCTGGAGGCCGGGGGAACCAAAGCCAGCAGAGCCTTCGCCGATGGCACTCCGAACTGATTGATCAGCGCGCGCTCCTGGTCCGTGAAGACCGTAGCCGATCTCGCCACCCCTTGCACCCGCCGGAATCCAAGATACGACATAAAGAAAAATGTCTTGTCGCGCCGGATCGGGCCCCCCAGGTCGGCGTCGAAATCGTTCGATTTCCAATCCGGTTTTCGCGGCAGGCCGTTCGAAAACGTCTCCACGGGCCCCGGGCTGTTTTTCTGGAAGAACGGAACCGCGTTCAGAACCTTGTTGCGGAAGGTCTCCGACAAATCCCCATGGAATTGGTTCCCTCCGGACTTGGTCGCGACCTCCACCGTCGCGCCTGAATTCCTTCCGTATTCCGCCTTGCCCGGCCCCGTCACCACGCGGAACTCTCCGATCGCGTCCGGAGAGATCTGCTGCAATGCGTCAGGAACATTGATCGCCAGGTCGTTGGAGTCTCCTCCATCCAGCAGATAATTGTTGGCCTGCGTGCGCTGGCCATTGATCGAAAAGGGCCCCACGGAATTGGTCGAACCGTTCGCCAGCGTCACACCCGGCTGAAGACCCACAAGTTGCAACGCATTCCGGCCTGCATTCCCGGACAACACCGGGAGCCGCGGAATGTCCCGCAACACGCGTCCCAGTTGCGCGTCATCCACATTCACTTGCGAGGCCGTGGTTTGAACCGTCACGGCCTCTGTAACCTGCCCAACTTCCAATTTCAAGTCGACGCGCCGCGGCGTCGATACTTCCACGATTTGCGGCGAGGTGGTCATGCGCCGGAATCCCTGCGCTTCAACCGTCACCGTGTATTCGCCAGGAACCAGTCCCAGCACGCGGTACATTCCGTTCGCGTCTGTCGTCGTTTGCTGCTCAGCGTTGGTGTTGATATTCTTTACAACCACGCTGGCATTGGGCACTACCGCATCAGTCGCGTCCGTAATGGTGCCAACAATACTCCCCGTAAGACCTTGCGCCAGGATGACAGATGCGTGCAGCGCAAGCGTAAAGAAAGTCGCAATAACTCTTCTGTTCATCGCGTGCGTTCTCCCAAAGCGAGTGTGAGAGGCCGGTAAAAGCCGCTAATTATTCAAAACTATACCACAATTTGTCGCTCTTAGGTTACGTATAATCTTTAACGATTAGGCGCTGAAAAATCTTGTCTTTTGTCGGGAGAAAAGCCCCAGGCGGCACGCTCGCGCCCGCATTCCTCGCGCGGTGGTCCGGCCATCGGCCCAGACAACGGCGCCTGGCGCTGTATTTTAGGCTACGATAACCTCGCGCCCTGCCTCACCACTGCAGCCGCAAACCCATGCGGAAGGCGCGCGATCCGAGCTGGTCGCCCGTTGAGCCATTGGTTACTCCGCCGGCATTGTTAATCACGCCAAACGAGCCCGGTCCGTCGGAGACGTACAAATCCGGGTTGCCCCAGTTCGGGTGATTAAAAATATTTGTCGCAGTCATCTCCCATCGCAACCGTGCTCCGCGTTCATTGAGAATGAAATCTTTATGCAATCCCATGTGCCACACGTTCACGCCGGGTCCGATCACCAGCCCCTTGCCGGACGTCCCGAAATGCCCGGGCTGCGGCGCGCTGAACGCGGTTGTATCAAACCAGTTGTAAATCGATCGCTGGTCTTTCGGCAGATTGGGATTGTGGGAGACGTCAGGTCGCAGAATCACATCCGCCGGATCGCTGTCGGTGTAGCTGATGCCGACCGGGTCCGGACCCTCCCACAACGGCGTGAGGAACTGGCCGCTTTGCGCCGTGAATACCCCGCTGACGGACCAGCCTCCCACAATCAGGTTTCCGGCGCGGGACATCGTGGCCAGAAAATGCTTTCCACGCCCGAATGGAAGCTCATAAATGTAATTCAGGTTGAAGCGGTGCGTCGGTATGTCCTGCGAGGGGCCGATTTCGCGATGCCGGTCAAACGGATTCTCCGAAATATAGGCCGGCGTGTCGAAATCCCAGTTGTAATCGAGATCGTAGCGGTCCCGCGCCCAGGTCCAGGACCCCTGGAGATACAGCCCGCCCGCCATGCCGCGCTGCGCTTCCACCGTCAGCCCGTTGTACTGATGACCAGCCCCGTTGGTGACGTAGGTGATGTTGGGCAGATTGGGGAACGGGCGCGGTTTATCGATATACGGCAGGTCGTTCGGAACGGGCGAATTGTAGTTGTAGCCCCACGCCCCCTTGCGCATGGCCGTGCCGATGTAGGACACGCGGAATCCGGTGTTCCACTGCTGGCGCTCGATGGTGAAGTTGTATTGAAGACTGTAGGGGTTCCGGTAGCTTGGGTTCTCCGCCGCCGGAATGCTGACCGTGGATGGGCCGTTTACGCCGGACGCCGGGAATACGCGCGGAAAGATCACCTGTGGATTGCTGGTTGGGTTCGTATACGCAGGCTCGTTGAGTACAAATGGAATGTCGCCGAAGTCGAGCGCGTAGACCAGCGGGACGACATCGTAAAAGACGCCGAATCCGGACCGGAACACCGTGCTCTCGCCCCACGGCCGGTAGGCGACGCCGATCCGAGGCGCAAATTTGTTCAAATCGGGGTGAATGAGCGTCCGGCTCTCCATGCCCACTTCATGCGCTTCCGCGACGCCGACATAGTTCTTCGGAAATAACGGACTCACCTTCGACAGAGAGCCGTCCGGTATCACAATCTTCCCCGACTTCACGTCGAAAATCGACATCAGGCCGCTGTTCTCGCGCCAGTTGAAGTGCGGTTCATAGCGGAGCCCCACGTTCACCGTAAGCCGCGGGTTCACTTTGATGTCGTCCTGGATGAAAAAGTCGTGAGACCAGCGGTTGCGGTTGATGCGCGGCGTGGGGAAGGCGCGCGACGCCGTGGTGGGAATGCCCAGCAGGAAATCGGCGTATGGATTGCCTTGGCCGGCCACGCCCCCGCTGGTGAAACGGTTCGAAAATCGGACGTTCCCAAACAGATCTCCGGGCGCGCTGAAGTCATCGTATTCTGCGCGCAGCATGTCCCAGCCAATCTTCAGCGTGTGCCGGCCGTGGAACCAGTTGAAATGGTCCTGCACTTCTTCGGTGTGCGTGCGGTATCCAGGGTTCGTGTAGTTCGACTGCGTAATGCTTTGCAGCCCGATCCCGCTCCAGCTCACCTTGAAAATGCCAGGAAGATCGGGCAGATTGGGGGCGAGACCCTCAAGTCCGAGATCCTTCACCTCTTGCAGTCCGTTCACCGGCGGCTTGATCGGATTGTTGTTGAACCCGAAGCCCCACCGCAATTCGTTCACCTTCGTCGGACTGAACAGGTGCGTGTAGGACGCCGTGGCGGCGCGGTCGTCGCGCTGCTGAAACCGCTGTCCGATCGTCGGCAGGTTGCCTTCATACGGCAGATTGTAGAGTCGTTGCCAGGTGTACCGGCCGAAGACGGAGTTGCGCTCGCTGAACTTATGGTCCACGCGCGTGGTCCAGTACGTGGATGGATCGAAGCCGCGCGTCTTGGCCTCCCGGTAGTTGGAGGAATGAAACGTGTTGGGATCGCCGAAATTCGGCAGCGGATAAAAGCGGTCCTGAATCTTCTGGGACACCGGATTTATTCGCGAGGCCGGGATCCGGTTCCCTGGAAACGGCGCCCCGCTCTGCGGGTCGTAAATGGTCGCCGCAATGCCTGAGAAATCGCCCTGCCGCCATGCGCCGATGGGCACGGTGGGATTCAGCAACTGCGTCAGGTGGCTGCCCCGCGCTGTCTCGTATGAAAAGAAAAAGAAGGTTTTGTTCCGCCCATTGTACAGTTTCGGCAAATATACCGGGCCCCCCGCCGTGAACCCGGGCCAGTGCCGGATCCCCGTGGCGCGCTGCGGGCTGAACGGGTCGCGGGCGCGGAAAAAGGGCGTCTGATAGTAGTCGAATACGCTCCCATGCAGGTCGTTCGTGCCGGATTTCGATATCAGCGTCACTTGACCCATGGAGCTGAACTCGGCCGAATTGTTGGCCAGATCGACTCTGACCTCCTCAAAGGACTCGATGTAGTTGCCGAGCGGTCCCGTCTGCGTGTTGTCGACGCCGTCGGAAAACGTCGTGCCGTCAATCGACCAGTTCTCCTGGTTGACGCGGCTGCCCGCAAAGCGAACTACGCTGCTCCCCGGTTGCTGCTGTACGCCCGGCGACAGCGACAGATAGGCCCAGATGCCGCGGGTATTGAGCGGCAGCGTGTCCAGCACCAGCGCATTCTTCGTATTCGTGATCCGCGCCGTCTCCGTCTCGATCAGCGTGGCGCCGCCTTTCACCTCGATGCTCGTCTCCACGCTGCCGACCTCCAGCCGGACATCCAGCCGCCGCACATCGCGCGAAGCCAGAATAACGTCCTGCGCGATGAACTGCTTGAAGCCCGGCGCTGTCGCCTCCACCGTGTATCTCCCCTCGATCAGCTGCGGAATTGTGTACGCGCCGGACTCGTTCGATTTCGACGCGGTCTTGACCCCCGTGTTCACGTTCGTGGCGGTAACCGTGACCCCCGGAACGGCGCTTCCGCTCGCATCCTGCACCACTCCCGTGATCGTGGCGAATGTGGTTTGACCGCGCGTCGCCAAGGCTGCTGACAGCGCGGCAACGAGACATAGGGCTGTTCTTGCGCTCATCTCCTTCCTCATACGGAAACCGGTCCCGCTTTTTATACCACTCGCACAAAATACGCGCAAGCGATTCGGGTGTTCCGCCTCAGAATTTCGGGTGAGTTTGTCGGAATATCGTCTCTATTTCTTTATCGGGCGGGCGGACCCGCGCCGTGCGCGCTATCTGCGGCTGGGGCGGTTTTATTCTGGCCGTGATCCGCAGCCTCAAACCTGACAAACTGAATAGCGCGCAGGGCGCTGCCCACGCACAGGCTCTGCTTCGCCGGATCGGGGCCGCCCTTTGCGAGCCCGTTGTGCGCGACTCTATTAAGAGCGAACCTGCAATGAAAAAAATCCTGGGACATGCGGCTTGGGCGCTGGCCTCGGTCGGCGCCGCATTCTGCCTGGCCACCGTGGCGTTGACCCGCGGCGAGCCCGTAAACAGCATCTGGCTGGTGCTGGCCGCCGCCGGCGCCTACCTCATCGGATTTCGGTTCTACGCCAAGTTTATCGCCGTGAAGGCGATGGCTTTGAATAACCATCGCGCCACCCCCGCCGAGCGTCTCCGCGATGGCCGCGATTTCGAGCCAACCAATAAGTGGATCCTCTTCGGCCACCACTTCGCCGCAATCGCCGGCCCGGGCCCGCTGGTCGGCCCTACCCTCGCGGCCCAGTTCGGATACCTCCCCGGCGCCCTGTGGATCATCATCGGCGCCGTGCTCGGCGGCGCCGTGCAGGATTTCGTCATCCTGTTCTGCTCGATGCGTCGCGACGGAAAGTCGCTGGGAAAAATGGCCCGCGAGGAGATTGGAAAAGCAGGCGGCCTTGCAGCGCTCCTCGCCGTGATGATGATCATGGTCATTCTTCTGGCTGTTGTCGCCCTGGTCGTGGTCAATGCCCTCAAAAACAGCCCGTGGGGAACCTTCACCATCGCCGCGACCATGCCCATCGCCGTGTTCATGGGGCTCTATCTGCGCTACCTGCGGCCCGGACGCGTCTTGGAAGTGTCGGCCATCGGCTTCCTCCTCGTCCTCTTGAGCATTCTCGGCGGACGGTATGTCGCCCAGTCGGCCGCCATCGCGCCCTGGTTCACCTACGGTCCCCTCGCCCTTGCGCTCGCGATCATCGTCTATGGCTTTCTTGCGAGCGCCCTGCCCGTGTGGCTGCTGCTGGCCCCCCGCGATTACCTGAGCACATTCGTGAAGCTCGGCGTCGTGCTCATGCTGGGCGTCGGCGTCGTGTTCGTCCGTCCTGAATTGCAATTGCCGCCATTCACCCGCTTTGTGGATGGCAGCGGGCCGATCTTTGCCGGCAAAATCTTCCCGTTTTGCTTTATCACCATCGCGTGCGGCGCAATTTCGGGTTTTCACGCGCTGATCTCCTCGGGCACCACGCCCAAACTGATCGCCCGGGAATGGCATGTGTGGCCCATCGGATATGGCTCCATGCTGCTCGAAAGCTTCGTCGCCATCATGGCCCTGATTGCCGCTTGCGCGCTGCAGCCCGGCGTGTTTTTCGCCGTGAACTCCCCGGCCGGAGTTGTTGGCGCCGCGCCAGAGGCTGCGGCTCGAACCGTCTCCAGTTGGGGATTTCCGGTCACCGTCGGCCAAATGCAACGGCTCGCCCGCGAGGTCGGCGAGCAGACCCTGTTTGCCCGCACCGGCGGCGCCCCCTCGCTCGCCCTCGGAATGGCCCAGATCTTCAGCGCGCTCGGCGGCGAACGCATCCTTGCGTTCTGGTACCACTTCGCCATCATGTTCGAAGCCCTGTTTATCCTTACGATCATCGACGCCGGCACGCGCGTCGGCCGGTTCATGCTGCAAGATCTGGCCGGGCATATTTACAAACCGCTGGGCCGCGTCAGTTGGATGCCCGGCGTGATCGGCGCAAGCGCCCTGATTGTGCTGGCCTGGGGATACTTTCTCTACCAGGGCGTCCGCGATCCGCTCGGCGGAATCAATTCGCTCTGGCCCCTGTTTGGGATCGCCAACCAGTTGCTCGCCGCGATCGCCCTGTGCGTCGCAACCACGATTCTCGTGAAAATGCACCGCGCCAAGTACATGTGGATTACCTGCGCGCCCCTCGCCTGGTTGCTGGTCGTAACCTTCGCCGGCGGGTGGGAGAAAATCTTCTCGCCGGATCCCCGCATCGGCTTTCTCGCCCAGGCGGGTCAGCTCTCCGCAGCCATCGCCGCCGGAAGAATCCCCGCCGCCAGGATCGCCGAGACGCGGACTCTCATATTCAATGCGCAGCTGGATGCCGCCGTCTGCGCCGCCTTCGTCGCCATGGTCGCCCTGATTTTCGTCGACTCGGTCCGCGTCTGGATCGGCGTCCTGCGCGGCACGCGCGAGGCGCGCGTCGAAGAAGCCCCCTTCGTGATGTCGCAACTGCGTGTGGAGGAGATTTGAAATGGCTGCTTTGCGCCGCTTGGCGAATTTCATAACAACGCTGCTGCGAGAGCTGGGCGACGAAGCGGCGTACCAGCGCCGTCTCCGCCGCGACGGACGCGCCCATTCCGCCGAAGAGTGGCGCCGCTTTATCGATGAGCGCCTCAAGGCCAAATATTCGCGCGCAAAGTGTTGTTAATCGGAACGTCCACGCCCTATCAGGAGTCCACTGCTCAGGCGCATGACATGAGCCTCGAATATATCGATTGGGATATCGGCGACGTTACCGTCATCAACCTGAGCGGGCGCATCACCCTCGGCGAAGGGACCAGTCGCGTGCGCGCCGCTGTGCGCGAAGCTCTGGCCCGCGGCCGCAAAAACCTGCTGCTGAACCTGCACGACGTCTTCTATCTCGATTCCAGCGGCTTGGGCGAACTCGTGACGCTGCACACCACGGTCCGAAAAGCGGGCGGCCATCTGAAGCTCATGAAGCTCAACGAACTGACGCGCAATCTGCTCACGGTGTCAAAGCTGTACACCGTGTTTGAAACCTTCGCCGACGAGCAGTCCGCGCTCGAAAGCTTCGCCGCTGAAAGGCCCGCCGCCAACCCCGAGTCCGGCGCCGGATAACGTCGCAGCCGGCTCGGCCGGAACAGGCTTTCAGACGCGCCGCTGCCTCCCCCTCCTGCGCCCCCGCTTCCCACGATCCGCAGGCCGCGCCCCGCGCGCCCAGCCCCCTTTCCACCTGCCATTTGCCTTGCGCCGCTATTCGGAAGGTTACACCCCTGGAGTTGACTCCAGCGTCACGGTGAAGCTGAACGCCCACAGCAAGAACGCCGCCCGCCGCCGCCTCTAATCCCCGAACTCGCCGGCAGCCTTCTACGTTCCAGCCGCGAAACGCCGGAAAAAGCTCTCCCTATGCCACTGCGGCCGCTGCTCGCTGTTCGCTACCCGCCGCACCAGGTCCAGAAGAATCCGGTTGAACTTCGCTGCCGCCGCTTTGTCCACCGGCTGCTTCAAATCATCAGAAGGAGCGTGATAGCGGTTCCTGAGCCACTCCTTGGCCGTTTTCTCTTCCGGCGTTCCAGGTTTATAGCCGAACTTGAACGCCAGCGCCGGCACGCCCCGCCGCACAAAGCTGTACTGGTCGCTGCGAATGAACAGATTGCGGTCCGGCTCCTTGTCCGCCTGAACCTCCACCCCGTAATCGCGCGCCGCCGCCCGGATTTCGTCGCCGAGCGTCGACTCGTTCACGCCCTGCACCTCGAGCCATCGCAGCGGAAACAGCGGCAGGTACATGTCCAGATTGATGTCGGCGACCAGGCTCGCCGCATCTACGCTGGGATGCGCGGCAAAATAGCGTGAGCCTTGCAGCCCCTTCTCTTCGCCTGTAACTGCCAGAAACAGCGCCGAGCGCTTCAGCCGTGCGCGCCCCTGCTGAAGCTGCTGCGCGATGTCGATCAGAGACGCAACTCCCGAGGCGTCGTCCATCGCGCCATTGTAGATCCTGTCTCCGCCGATCGGCTGTCCGACCCCCAGGTGATCGAGATGCGCCGAAAGCACAACGTACTCGTTTTTGAGCTTGGGATCGCTGCCTTCGCGCACCCCCACGACGTTCATCGAGTCCACTTGCCACCGCTTTACGCTCACCTTCGCCACAAGCGAGGCCGGCAGCGCAAAGCGCGGCAGCGGCTGCCCGGCGTCCGCCAGCGCCAGCAACTCTCGAAAACTGTGGCCCGATCCCTCAAACAGCTTTTCCGCACGGTCCGGATTGAACGTCAGCGAGAATCGCAGACCCCGCGCGTCATTCAACGCCGGATCGGCTAGCCGCATCGAAGGCTGGAGCCTCGCCAGGCTGGAGCGCGCCCAGGGAACATCCATGTGCTTCGGATTTTGAATGCTCACCAGCCCGGTCGCGCCCGCCTTCCTCAGAGCCGCCCAGCGCTCCCCCAACGACGAATAATGGGCGCGCAGCTCGCTTGAGGCCGAGCGCGGGCCGCCCGCCAGATAAACGGCGATTTTCCCCTTCAGATCGAGACCGCTGAGATCGTTATGATGCGCTTCGGGAATCGCCACACCGTAGCCCACAAAAACAAGCGGCCCCTCCACGCTCGGCGCCAGATCGCTTCGCAAACTGATGACCGCATCCTCGCCCAGCTTCAGCGGCGCCGCCTTGCCGTCCCGAACCAGCGCGACGCTCGATTGGTCCTCCACGATCTGGGCCACGTCGAATTTCATCGGCTGGAAATAGCCGTTCGCGCCCGCCGGCTTTAACCCGGCCCTCTCGAATTGCCTGCGGACATAGTCGGCGGCCTTCTGATAGCCTTCGCTGCCGGTGTTGCGGCCCTGCATGTCGTCGGCGGCCAGCGCCTCGACATGCGACCACCAGCGCTGCCCCTCCGCCGTGTAGTCGATATTGGCCGCAAGCGCCGCCGCCGCGGCCAGAACAGCAAGAAACCTGTTGCGCATGGTTATCCTTGCGCCGCCTTCTTGGCTTCCTTGAACGCGGCGCGAACATTCCGAATCTGCACCGCGTGCTTCTCAACATGCTCCGCGCTGATCCGTACGAGATCGCCGAGCGTTATCCGCCCTCGTTCCGCGTGCATGCCCGCGCGCTCAAAAGCCGCCGCCGGCAAATCTTTAATCAGGTCGTAACTGTCGGTTCGGATGAACCGGAACGCCTCAATGGCGTGCGAGAGTTTCCGGCGCGAGTAGTCGAGATGTTCGGCCCACGCGTTCTGATCAAACGCTTCCATCCGCGGCTCGTTTTCCGCCAGAATTTTGCGAATGCGCGCCGCCATCACCAGCTCGGTGTCGGCCAGGTGGCAGACGATCTGGCGCACGCTCCACTTGCCCGGAGCCGGTGCAAAATCGACCTCCGAGCCCGCCGCTCCGGTTGTCGCCACCGCCAGGAGCTCCGGACCGCGCCGGAAGCGCTCGAGAATTTCAGACAGTTCGTTCATAGGCGCTCCCCAGGGACTAACACAACATTTTATGCCGCCCGCCGCGCCCCCCCATCCGTCGCGAGAACCGGCCCGTTTCGCGCTGATCACCCCTACACATTGCTAAAATAGTGTTTTAGGACGGAGCCGCGCAGTCCCGGTATCGTCCTCCCCCGTTTAGGAGCTTCCGTTTTGCCAGATTCACAGGATCCGACTGTTCCCCCCGGCGGCTCGCAGATGCCGCTCTCGGGCGACGGCAACAAGAACATCATCCCCATCAACATCGAAGACGAGATGCGCCGCTCGTATCTCGACTATTCGATGTCTGTCATCATCGGCCGCGCGCTGCCGGACATCCGCGATGGCCTCAAGCCGGTGCATCGCCGCATCCTCTACGGTATGCATGAGATGGGGCTGCACTTCAATCGCCCCACGCGCAAGTGCGCCAAGATCGTCGGCGAAGTGCTCGGAAAGTATCACCCCCATGGCGACGCCCCCGTCTATGACGCGCTGGTGCGCATGGCGCAGCCGTTTTCCATGCGCTATCCGCTCGTCGATGGCCAGGGAAACTTCGGCTCCATCGACGGCGATCCCCCCGCGGCGATGCGCTACACCGAAGCGCGCCTGTCGCGAATCGCGGCTTCGCTTTTGGAGGACATCGACAAGGAAACCGTGGATTTCCGCGCAAACTACGACGACAGCGAAGTCGAGCCGGAAGTCCTGCCCACCCGCGTTCCGAACCTGCTCATCAACGGCAGCTCTGGAATCGCCGTGGGCATGGCCACCAATATCCCTCCCCACAACCTCACCGAGATCATCAACGCCGCGATCCACCTCATCCAGAAGCCCGCCGCCACGCTCGCCGAAATCGCGCCTCTCGTTCAGGGGCCCGATTTCCCCACTGGCGGCCTCATTCTCGGCCAGCAGGGAATCTTCGACTACTTCGCCAAGGGCCGCGGATCGATTAAGTGCCGCGCCCGCGCCGCTACCGAGGACCTCGGCCGCGACCGCAAGGCCATCATCGTCACCGAAATCCCCTTCCAGGTCAACAAGGCCCGCCTGATCGAGCAGATCGCGGCGCTCGCCAACGACAAGCGCATCGAAGGCATTTCCGACGTGCGCGACGAGAGCGATCGCGACGGAATGCGCATCGTCATCGAGCTCAAGCGCGGTGAACAGCCCGAAGTCGTGCTGAATAACCTCTACAAGCACACCCAAATGCAGGTCAACTTCGGCGTCATCATGCTCGCCATCGTCAACGGTCAGCCCCGCGAGCTGGGCCTGGTCGATTTCCTCAAGCGCTTCATCGACCACCGCATGGACGTCGTGCGCCGCCGCACCGACTTCCTGCTGCGCAAGGCCCGCGATCGCGAACATATCCTGCTCGGGTTCCAAAAAGCGCTGAATCACATCGACGCCGTCATCGCTCTGATACGGGCCTCCAGGACTCCTAAAGAAGCCCGCGAAGGTCTCATGGGCTCCCTCACATCCGATCAGACCGTTGCGGTGCGTCAGGCCGATGCTGAGGCTGGCCGCATCGTCTGGGATTTCACCGAGCGCCAGGCGCAGGCCATCATCGAGCTCCAGTTGCAGCGCCTCACCGGCATGGAGCAGCAGAAGATCATCGACGAGCTCGCTGACATCCAGAAACAGATCGCCGAGTACCTGGAGATCCTGGGCTCGGAGAAAAAGCTCCGCCAGGTCATCGTTCAGGAGCTGAAGGATGTGCAGAAGGAATTCGGCGACGAGCGGCGCACCCAGATCGTCGAGGATACCGGCGAAATCCGGCTCGAAGATCTGGTGCAGATGGAGGACGTCGCCATCACCGTCACCCGCGGCGGCTACCTCAAGCGCACTCCCGTCGATACCTACCGGCGCCAGTCGCGCGGCGGCAAGGGCCGCATCGGCATGAGCACCCGCAGCGAGGACGTCGTCGACTATCTGATCGTCGCCTCCACCCACGCCTACCTGCTGGTCTTCACCAACAAGGGCCGCGCCTACTGGCTGAAGAATTACGAAATCCCGGACGCCGGCACCGCCGGCAAGGGCAAGCATATCTCCGGACTCGTCAATCTCCAGCCCGACGAGACCGTGACCGCATTCCTGCCCGTTAAGGATTTCGTCGAGGGACAGTACATCGCTATGGTGACCAAGCGCGGCGTCATCAAGAAGTGCGCGCTGACCGAATTCGACAACCCCACCTCGCGCGGCATCATCGCTCTGGGGCTCGATGACGGCGATGAGCTGCTGTCCGCCAAGCTCACCAACGGCCGCAACTACATCTTCCTGGCGTCGCATGAAGGCATGGCCATCCGGTTCAAGGAGGATGAGGTGCGCGCCATGGGCCGCCCCGCTCGCGGGGTTCGCGCCATGGAGCTGGAAGACGGCGATTATCTGGTCTCCGCCGAGGTCGTCGAAGAGGAAGGCCTCATCCTCACCATCTCAGAAAATGGCTACGGCAAGCGCACCCCGCTGACCGAGTATCGCCTCACCGGCCGCGGCCGCAAGGGCGTCATCAACATGAAGACCACGCCGAAGGTGGGCAAAGTGGTCGCGTCTCTGGCCGTCAAAGAAGACTCCGACCTGATGATTATCACCAAGGAAGGAAAA
>DASRCT010000048.1:0-58559 GCA_035652975.1 Bryobacteraceae bacterium
CGGCGTGAAGGTGAGGGAAATGAATCCCGAAATGAGAATGGCAAGCGCGATGGTCACGGAAAACTCGTGCAGCAGCCGGCCAACGATGCCGCCCATGAACAGCACCGGAATGAACACCGCCACCAGCGAGAGGGTCATGGACACGATGGTGAAGCCGATCTCTTTGGAGGCCAGAAACGCCGCCCGCATGCGCGGTTCGCCCATTTCCATGTGCCGGATGATGTTTTCGAGCATTACGATCGCGTCATCCACGACGAACCCCACCGAGAGCGTCAGCGCCATCAGCGAGAGGTTGTTCAGGCTGTAGCCGAGCAGATACATGGCGGCGAACGTTCCGATGATGGACAGCGGGACCGCCGCGCCCGGGATGAGCGTAGCCGAGAGATTGCGCAGGAACAGGAAAATCACCATGACCACCAGGCACACGGTCAGCGCCAGCGTGAACTTCACGTCGTCGATCGAGCGCTGGATCTCGCGCGAGGAATCGTAGGCGACTTCCAACTTGATCGCGGGGGGAATATCGCGGCGAAGCTCAGGAATAAGCTGGCGGATGCGGTCGGCGACCTCCACCGTATTCGTGCCGGGCTGTTTTTGAATGGCCAGAATGATGCCGCGGACGCCGTCATACCAGCTTGCGTCCTTGTTGTTTTCGACATCGTCAATCACATTGCCGAGCTGCTCCAGGCGGATGGGGGCGCCGTTGCGATAGGCGACAATCAGCGGTCTGAAAGCGTTCGCGTTGGTGAGCTGGCCGTTGGACATGATAGTGAAGGCCTGGCGCTCTCCATACAGCTTGCCGGTGGGCAGATTGGTATTGGCCTGCTGGATGGCGCGCTGCACCTCGTCGATGCCGACGCCCATCGCGGCAAGCTGATCGGGATCGACCTGCACGCGCACCGCGTACTTTTGTGCGCCGTAAACCTGCACGCGCGAGACTCCGCTCAGCATCGAGATGCGCTGGGCCATCAGGGTCTCGGCGTACTCGTCGATGGTGTAAAACGGGACGGTCGGCGAGCTGAGGGCCAGATAGAAGATCGGCTGTTCAGCGGGATTCACCTTTTGATAGGAAGGGGGCCGGGGCATGTTCGGGGGAAGCCGCCCGCCCGCCCGCGAAATGGCCGCCTGGATATCCTGCGCCGCCTGGTCGATATTGCGGCTGAGATGGAACTGAACGGTGATGGTGGAGGCGCCCTGCGAATTCGTGGAACTCATCTGCTTGACGCCGGCGATGGTGGAGAATTCGCGCTCCAGCGGGGTGGCGACCGAGGACGCCATGGTCTCGGGGTCCGCGCCGGGAAGCGCGGCCATGACCTGGATCGTCGGATAATCGACGCTGGGCAGCGCGGCGACCGGCAGCGCGCGATATCCCACCACGCCGAACAGCAAAATCGCGAACATCACGAGCGTCGTCATCACCGGACGCTCGATAAAAATGCGTGAGAAATGCATATAAGCGGCCTGTTCTATTGCACAGCCATGTCCGCTTTGAGAGCGGGGACGACCAGGATGCGGGCGCCTGGATAGAGCATCATCTGGCCATCGGTCACGACCGTTTCGCCGGGGCGGACCCCGTTCTCAATGACGACCTTGCGCTCCAGCGTGCGGCCGACGGTCACCGTGCGCGCCTCCACGGTCTGGTCCGGCTTCACTACGTACACCATCTGGCCGCGCTGTCCTGCCTGCACCGCCTCGGAAGGAACAACTGTCGCGTTCTGGCCGGCATCGAGCGCCAGCCTCACGCCTACAAATTGTCCCGGCCACAGCAGGCGGTCGCCGTTGTCGAGCGTTGCCTTGAGGCGGATCGTGCCGGTCTGCACATCGACCGTGTTATCGACAACCGTTACATACCCAGAGACCTTGGTTGATGGATGGTCTCGCGGAACCGCTTCAACCGGGAGCCTCCGGCGCGCGCTCAGGCGGCGAATGGTTTCGAGATGCTTTTCCGGGACGTTGAAGTTCACAAAAACCGGCTGAATGCGATTGATCACAACCAGCGCCGCGTCGTTGGCCTTCACCAGGTTTCCGGCGTGTACCAGAAGGTTGCCGGCGCGGCCGGAAATGGGCGAGCGGATGCTGCAATAGCCGAGGTCGAGCCTGGCCTTGGCGAGCGCGGCCTCATCCACTTTCAGGCTGGCCCGCGCGCTCTCGATAGCGGCCTGATCAACGCGCACGGCCTGCTTCAATGTTTCGGCGTTCGTGCGATACTGCAACTCCTGCTGCTCAGAGGCGACTTTTTCTTTCATCAGCGCCGCGAAGCGCGCCGCGTCGGCCTCGGCGCTTTTCGCCTGCACGATATCCTTTTCGAGCGCAAATTCGGCCTGCTGGAGCTGTGCGCGATCGCGCTCCACCGCGGCCTCGGCCTGGCGCACCGCCTCGCGGTACGGCTCCGGGTCGATCTCCAACAGCAGATCGCCCTGTCTGACATCCTGGCCTTCGCGAAAATGCACCTTCACGAGCTGGCCCGCCACCTGGGACTTGATTTCGACTTTTGACGACGCTTCCACCGATCCGACCACGCGGATTTCAAGCGGCGCATTCTGTAAATCCGCGGTCGCAACCGTCACAGGCACGGGCGGCGGTGGACCGGCGGCATGACCGTTGGAAGACTTGCAGCCGGGCGTAAGAACCACTGCAAGAGCGGGAACGGCAAAGAGAGTTCGGATATAGGACGAATGCACGCGTATCTCCCGGAATCGAGCTGAATAGCGCCGGCCCGCACCAGCGCGACGACTTCGAAGTGAAGGTTCTTAGTTCAGTTTAGCGGATCGCCAGCCAGCGCTTCGGCCCGGCGGGGCGCATGCAAGCTCCGCGGCAGGATGATAACATCCACTGGTGAGTTGACTCCGCATATGAAGGCTTTTGCGTCAATCCTCGTCGCCTTTACGTTCGCCGGAATGCACGCCGCGCTTGCCGCCGACCGCGTCAAGACCGCCAACGGCGTTCTCGAATCCACAATCCCGCCCAAGGATGGCGTCCGCAGCTTCAAAGGCATTCCCTTCGCTGAACCGCCGACCGGCAATCTTCGCTGGCGCGAGCCGCAACCTGTGAAGAACTGGAAGGGCGTCCGCCGCGCCGACAACTTCGGACCCCGATGCATGCAGCGCACCGCTCCCGGCGCGGATTACTGGTTCCGCAGCAATGGAATGAGCGAAGACTGCCTGTATCTGAACGTCTGGACGCCGGCAAAATCGGACAAGGAAAGACTGCCGGTGCTGGTGTACATTTTCGGCGGCGGCTTTCAGAACGGGGACGGTTCCGAACCGCGCTACGACGGCGAAAACATGGCGCGCAAGGGCATCGTGACGGTCACGGTCAACTATCGCACCAATATTTTTGGCTTTTTCGTTCATCCGGAGCTTATAAAAGAGTCGCCGCGCCACGCTGCCGGCAACTACGGTCTGCTCGACCAGGCGGCGGCGCTCCAGTGGGTGCATAAAAATATCGCCGCTTTCGGCGGCGATCCGAAGCGCATCACCATCGCCGGCGAATCAGCCGGATCGATTTCGGTCAGCGCGCTGATGGCGTCTCCGCTTTCGCGCGGCCTGATTGCGGGCGCGATCGGCGAAAGCGGGGCCATGACCTCCAGCCTGCCGCCCCAGCCGCTTGCCGAAGCCGAGCAGACCGGGCTCAAATTCGCGGCGGCGGCAGGGGCCAACACGCTGGCCGATCTGCGCGCCATGAGCGCGGAGCAGATTCAGGCGGTGCTGGCCAAGGCGCCCGGCCTGCGCTTCAGCACCGCGCTGGACGGCTACTTCCTCCCCAAGCCGCTGATTGCGATCTATGAGGCCGGCGAGCAGGCCAAGGTCCCGCTGCTGGCAGGGTCGAATACGCAGGAGGGGCCAGCGCGCATGGTGCTCGGCGACGCCGACCCCACGCCGGAAGCGCTCGCCAATGGCATCCGGAGACTGTACGGCGACAAGGCGGACGAGATCATTAAAACATATGCGGCCGCCACGCCGGACGAGGTTTACGAAGCGGCGATGCACCTTGCCAGCGCCCGGTTCGTGGGATTCAGCACATGGAAATGGACCGAACTCCATATGAAGACGAGCGGCAAGCCGGTATATCGCTATCTGTACGCGCATCCGCGCCCGGACTACCTGGGGATGCCGGGCGAGACCAGGCCGCCTGCCGCTCCCTCCGGACAGCGGTCCGGAGGCCCGCGCGGAGCAGTGCACTCCGCCGAGATCCAGTACGCCATGGGCAACCTCGACCTCGACAAGCGCTACGAATGGACGCCCGCCGATTACGAGGTTTCCAAAACGATGCAGGCCTACTTTGCGAATTTCATCAAGACCGGCGATCCAAACGGCCCCGGTCTAGCGGAATGGCCTCCGTACCGCCCGGACAACAACTACCAGCGCATGCGGATCGACGTAACCTCGCGCGCCGAGCCCGAGCCGCATCGTGAGCGCTATCTGGCGCTGGACGCGGCGATGTCCCGGCCTCCGGGCCCCTGACGTTTGGAAGCGGATGGGGCGCGTCAGGTCATCCAGGCGCTTGCGGGAGCCGGTTCAGCGCCTTAGGCGGCGACGCCCGCTTCAGCCAGATACTGGCGCATCGTCCTGGCGTAGTGTGGAAACGCCACCTCCGGCTCCTCGATATCGGGATGCCAGCGCTTCTCCCATTCGAAGCAGTAGTAGCCCTGATAGCCGTTTGCGGCGAGCACCCGTACGGTCTCTTTGACCGGAATGTCGCCTGTACCGGTGAGCACGTAGCGGCGGTCCTCTTTGCTCTTGCCGGGGACCGGCACAGAATCCTTCAAGTGCGTGTGGCGGGTATAGCGGCCCAATTTCAGAAAGGTGTCGGCCGGCTTTTCGCCTTCGACGCAGGTGTGATGCGCGTCCCAGAGAAAGGCGACATTTCTTGATCTTGCGCCATCGAGCACCGGGAGGAGGTCCTCGGCGCGGCGAAATTCGCCGTGCGATTCGAGAATCACCACGACGCCGGCGGGCCGGGCGTATTCGCCGAGCTCATGCAGCCCATCGCTGATGCGCGCGAACGTGACCCGCTTGTCCTCGCCTGGAACAAACTGATTCGGAAAAACGCGCACATACGGGGCGTGCAGCTCGTGCGCGAGGTCGATAAAACGGCGGGCCTCGTCCATGTGTCTGGCTCGTTTCACCGGATCAGGCTCGTGCATCTGGGCTGAAGCGCCGAGGTCGGAGATCTTGAGGCCCGCAGCCGACAGGTCCGCGAGAGACGCCTTCAGACGAGTCCCGCTGAACTCGGGGCATTTCGGCAGGTCCATCTGGTCCTGAATGCCGCGAAGTTCGAGCGCGGCAAAGCCCCACGACGAAGTGTTTTTAATGATCGTCTTCCAGTCCCACTTCGGGCAGCCGAGCGTGGACACCGCGATCGGAAGCTTTCCCGCTGGTTTCCCAGAGCCGATCGCCGGGCCAGACATAGCGCACAGGGCGGTTCGCAAAACATCGCGGCGCGTCATATTTAAGAGTTTAAAGCCGCGGCCTGCAAGCTGCGGGCGGGACGGTCGAATGGCGGCGGCTAGCGACGAGCCTTGGTATTCGAATTTGGCCGCGTCGCCGGCGGTACGGCTTCAATCACCGGGATGAGCGAATTCTTGGACTCATCCTCCCGCGAAATGACGCGCTTGGAAATTTCCGAATTCAATTGCGCGATAAACTGTTCGATCTGCGCCTGCATGGCGGCCATCTTTTCCCGCATGTTGAGAATGATCTCGACGCCCGCCAGATTGACGCCCAGATCGCGCGTGAGCTTGAGGATCACCTCCAGCCGCTCGAGATCCTCGTCCGTATAGAGGCGCGTGTTGCCTTCGCTGCGGGAAGGCCGCAGCAGTCCTTCGCGCTCATAGAGTCTCAGCGTCTGTGGATGGATGTTGTATTGTTCCGCGACCGCGGAGATCATGTACGCCGCCTTGGATCGCCTGGCCATACGCTATTCTCCGACTTGGGCCCACATCTCCGCGCGGGGATCGTGGGAATCGACCTTGGCGAGTTCGCGCAGGATTTCACGCGTGCGCTCGTTGGTTACGTCCGGCGCCTGGATGACGATCTCGACGATCTGATCGCCTCGGGTGTGCTTGCGAGGGTTTTGGACTCCCTTTTCCCGCATCCGCAGCTTCTGTCCGCTCTTTGTGCCTTGAGGAATTTTCAGCAAGGCGCGGCCATCGATGGTCGGCACTTCGATCTTGGCGCCGAGACCGGCCTCATCCACGCGCACGGGCACGGTAATCTCGATATCATCGCCGTTGCGGCGGAAGATGGGGTGCGGCTCGACTCGAAGGGTGATGTACAGATCTCCGGCGGGCGCGCCCATTGTTCCGGCGTTGCCCTTCCCCGGCACGCGCAGCCGCGACCCATTTTGCGCGCCCGGCGGAATCCGGACATCAACGATCTCGTTGCGCGGAACGCGGCCCTCGCCGTGGCAAACCGGACAAGTATTCCTCAGCCGGCCGGTTCCGTTGCAGCGCGGGCAGGTCAGGCTGAAGCGCATGGCGCCGGCCATCTGGTTCACATTGCCGCTGCCATTGCACTCGGGGCAGACCGTGGTGTTGCCGCCGGCTGAACCCGTTCCGTTACAGGTGGAGCAGACGTCCTGCCGCGTGACATTGAGGCGCACCTGGGTTCCGCGGATGGCCTGCCAGAAACCAACATTCAGCGCATACTCGAGGTCCGCGCCCTTTTCAGGCCGCTGAGCGGTTTGTCTTGCGCCGCGGCCGAACAGCTGGCTGAAGATATCGCGGAAGCCGAAGCCGCCGGCGTCTTCGCGGGCGCCCGCCCCGGCGCCGGACATGAAATCGGAAAAATCGAAGCCGCCGAAGTCCATATGCGGCCCCTGGCCGTACTCGGCGCCGCCCGGCCCGCCCTGCGGGAAGCCGTTGGCCGAGTAGAAGCCGAACTGATCGTACATCTGCTTCTTCTTGGGGTCGCTCAGGATGTCGTAGGCTTCCTGAACGGTCTTGAAGCGCTCTTCGGCGGCTTTATCGCCGGGGTTGAGGTCGGGGTGGTACTTACGGGCAAGCCTCCGGTACGCTTTGCGAATCTCCTCTTCGCTGGCGTCCCGTTTGACCCCGAGGACCTCGTAATAATCTTGCTGCTTGGTTGGCATAGCAACGAGCGACTAGGGCGGTTGCCGGCGACTCCCGCCGCCGGCAACCCGCCGCCAGCAACTTACTTCTTCTCATCCACGTCAACGAATTCCGCGTCGACGACGTTGTCCTTCTTCTGTTGCTGCTGCGCCCCGGCCGCGCCGTCGCCGGCGGCCCCGGCGCCCGCGCCCTGACCGGTTTGCGGACCCGCGCTGCGATACATCGCCTCCGCCAGCTTGTGGCTGGCCTGAGTCAGACGATCGGCCGCCTGGTTGATCTTCTCCAGCGTGCCGTCCTGAATCGCCTTCTTGACTTCCTCGATGGCCGACTCCACATTTTTCGCGTCTGTCTCGGAGATCTTGTCGCGATGCTCGCGCAGCATCTTCTCGACGTTGTAGACCATGGCGTCGGCGCGATTCCGCGCTTCGATCGTCTCCCGCTGCTTGCGATCCTCGGCGGCGTGCGCTTCGGCGTCTTTCGCCATCTTGTCCACCTCTTCCTTGCTGAGGCCGGACGAAGAGGTGATTGTGATTTTCTGCTCGTTGTTGGTGGCGCGATCCTTGGCGGTCACGTTCAGGATGCCGTTTGCGTCGATGTCAAACGTCACCTCGATCTGCGGGATGCCGCGCGGGGCTGGCGGAATGCCCACCAGTTGGAATACGCCGAGGAGCCGGTTGTCCTTGGCCATCGCGCGTTCACCCTGGTAGACCTTGATCTCCACCGAGGTCTGATTGTCCGCCGCCGTGGAAAAGACCTCGCTCTTGCGCGTCGGGATGGTCGTATTACGCTCGATCAGCTTCGTAAATACGCCGCCGAGCGTCTCGATGCCGAGCGAGAGCGGAGTCACGTCGAGCAGCAGAACATCCTTGACTTCGCCGCCCAGCACGCCGCCCTGAACGGCGGCCCCGACCGCGACCACTTCGTCCGGGTTCACGCTGCGGTTCGGCTCCTTGCCGAACAGATTACGCACAATCTCCTGCACCTTCGGAATTCGCGTCGAACCGCCCACGAGCACCACTTCATCGATCTGTTGCGGCGTGATGCCCGCATCCGCAAGCGCTTGCTTGCAAGGCCCGATCGATCGCTCCAGAATGTCGTTCACCATGGACTCAAAACGCGCCCGCGTGAGCTTCATTTGCAGGTGTTTCGGTCCCGTGGCGTCCGCCGTCAGGAACGGCAGGTTGATCTCGGTCTCAAGCAGCGTCGACAGTTCAATCTTCGCCTTCTCGGCCGCTTCCTTCAGACGCTGAAGCGCCATCTGGTCCTTGGAGACGTCAACGCCGGTTTCTTTGCGGAACTCGTCGATCAGCCAGTCCATGATGCGCTGGTCGATGTTGTCGCCGCCCAGGTGCGTGTCGCCGTTGGTGGATTTGACCTCGACGACGCCGTCGCCGACTTCGAGGATCGAAATATCGAATGTGCCGCCGCCGAAGTCGTAAACGGCGATGGTTTCGTCCTTCTTTTTGTCAAGACCATAGGCCAGCGCAGCCGCCGTCGGCTCGTTGATGATGCGCATGACCTCCAAGCCGGCGATCTGGCCCGCATCCTTGGTGGCCTGGCGCTGCGAGTCATTGAAATAGGCCGGAACCGTGATGACGGCTTTGGTGACCTTCTCGCCCAGGTACGCCTCCGCCGCTTCCTTCAATTTGCTCAGAATCATCGCCGAAATTTCCGGCGGAGAGTACTTCTTCCCGGCCACCTCCACGCGCGCATCGCCGTTGTCGCCGCGCACGACCTTGTAGGGAACGCGCTTCATCTCGTCCTGGACCTCGTCAAAACGGCGGCCCATAAAGCGCTTGATGGAATAGATGGTATTCTCGGGGTTGGTGACGGCCTGGCGTTTAGCAACCTGGCCTACGAGACGCTCGCCGCTCTTGGCAAAACCGACGACCGAAGGCGTGGTGCGTCCCCCCTCCTGGTTGGGAATCACGACCGGCTGGCCGCCCTCCATCACCGCTACCACTGAGTTCGTGGTTCCAAGATCGATACCGATGATCTTGCTCATTGAACTGACTTCCTCCCTGATGATTAACCTTCTCGCCCTTTGTGCGACGCTACGGAGCAGGGCGGCATTAGCTACATTAGTACAATACCATTATTAGATATGAGTCGGTTGTTGTCAACTGTTACTACGTGGATTTTGCTCACACTTCTGTTCTCAAGCAGTGCTCGCGCCAGCGAGCTCCTGATAGCAGCCGCTGCTGACCTGACGCCCGTGGAGATGGCGGTGACCCGTGGATTCCAAAAAAGTTCAGGAGTTCCGGTCCGATTCACTTTCGGAGCGAGCGGACTGCTTTTGCGGCAGATCGAAAACGGAGCTCCCTACGACGTCTATCTCTCTGCTAATCAGACTTTTGTGGACGAGGGCATTGGTTTGGGAGCGCTCGCTCGACCGGCTGTTGTCTATGCGCTGGGCCGGATTGCGGTGTGGTCTCGCAGCCATAAGGTGGCGCGAATCGAAGATTTGGACGCTCCGGCCATTCAGCGGGTCGCCATCGCGAATCCCGAGCATGCGCCCTACGGAGCGGCGGCTCAGGAGGCTCTTGAGAACAAAGGATTGTGGAACAGGTTGAAGCCGCGGATTGTGTTTGGAGAGAACGTGCGGCAGACGCTGCAATTCGCCGAGACAGGCAATGCGGACGCAGCCATTGTGTCGTGGACGCTGGTCTACAATCGCGGCGGCGTGCTGATACCCGATTCTCTGCACCGGCCGATACGTCAGGCCGGAGCCGTCGTGAAAACTACGAAACGAGCCGGGGACGCGCAGCGCTTTCTGCAATTCCTACAGTCGGATGCGGGGCGGCGCATCCTGCAAAATTACGGTTTGTTCCCGCCGCGCTGAATGCTGCTCTGGCCCTCCGTGATCCCGATGATCTGATTCGTCTCAAGAGCGTAAAAGCTCTGCCGTAAGCCGCTCGGCCAACGGACCTCCAGCGAATCGATTCTGGCCTGCTGGCCCAGCCCGAAATGCTGCCGGTAGGGGTTGGTTGCGCCAAAGCCTTCGCTCCCCTTGACTTCGCGATACGCCAGAAGGTTGCCGGCTTTAACCGTCAACTGGGCGCCGACGGCGAAACGATTACTTTTGATGCCTTGCAGGTCTACTTCCAGCCAGTGGTTCCGGTTCGCTTGCAAGTTGCGATAGAAGGCGTTGTAAGCGTGATCGCCGGGGTAATGGCCGCCCAGCTGGGCGAAAATGTCGAGATCGCCGTCGCCGTCAATATCCACGAAAGTTACGCCGTGGCCCTTGTTGCCGGGTCGCGCGAAGCCCACGTAGCTGGTCAGGTCGGAAAACGAGCCGTCGCCGTTGTTGCGAAAGAAGCGATTCGGTTCAAGGCGGCTCATCTGCGGGTCGCCGGTTCCTAAGTACACATCGATATAGCCGTCGTTATCGACGTCGGCAACGCCGGCGCCCATGGTTCCGGTCGGATAGTAGAGCTTGGACTCGTAGGTTACGTCCGTAAACGTGCCGTCGCGGTTGTTGCGGAACAAGCGGCTGGCGTCGGGGTGAATCGCCTGCGGATTCGGCGGCGCGAAGCCCTTCTTCAGCGCCTCGACCACGGATTGCCAGGGCGCGAGACTGGTGGTGAGAATATCCGGCCAACCGTCATTGTTGTAGTCGAACAGAAAGCAGACAAAGGCGTTGTGCGACGGCTGGAGGACGCCCGCTTTCCTGGCCACGTCCGTGAAATGCCAGTTCCCGTCATTGTGGTAGAGCCGGTTCGGCGCGGGGCTCAGGCCGTTGATGAAGATGTCGACTCGTCCGTCCTTGTCGTAATCTCCGAGCGCGATCCCGATGGTTCCATAGGAGGGAGGCTCATCCAGACCCGCGGCTTTGGTAACGTTGGTGAACGTGCCGTCGTGGTTATTGCGATAGATCTGCGGCACGCTGCCATCCTTCAGCACGCCATTGGCGATGACGACATCCAGCCAGCCGTCGTTGTCCAGATCGGCCCACAACGAAACGAACCCCGAGCCGGGGTCGTCGAGTCCACTCCGGTTTGAGACATTCACGAAATGGCCGCGCTCGTTGTGGAATAGCATGTCGCGCATGGGACCGCTCCAGCCGTTGAGGGAAATGAACAGATCCAGCCAGCCGTCATTGTCATAATCGACGAGGTTGAGCGAATATCCGGACGGCACATGCCCCAGTCCGACCTGCTCGGTCACATCGGCGAACTTGCCTCCGTCGTTGCGGTAGACGCGAAGAAACGTTCCGCTTCCGGCGACCATGAGGTCGAGATCGCCGTCGCGGTCGATGTCGCCCCAGGCGCACGTTCCATTGCCGTTGCGATGGTGAATGCCGACCTGGGCGGCGATATCTTCAAAGGCGAGCAACGGCGGGTTGGCCGGATCGATCTTTGGCGTCTGGACCGGAAAAAGCGCGGTCTCGGGCAGTGGCGGCCGGGGGCCCCGGATCTGATCGAGCGCAACGTGGAACAGCCACTGATCGATCGAGTTCATCTTCCACTGCATCGCCTCGTAGAATTTGCGCGCGGCTTCCACGTACTCGCCCAGGCGGTAATAGCACGCGCCCATTTCGCGAAGCGTTTCCGCCCGCTGATCGAGGCTGACGTTGCGCGCCAGCTCCTGCTGGTAATAGGAAATCGCCTCGCGGAAGTTGCCGCGGCGCGAGAGCGTGTTGCCCATGAGGAACAACGCCGCCATCTCGTCGTTGCTGAAGGGGAGCGAGTTGTCGATGACCTGTTCGAGCAGGTCGATCGAGCGGTCCAGGCCGATCAGCGGATCGTGAGGCACGCGATGACCGCTTTCCTCGGTGAAGCGGACTTCGCCCGACATCCAACTGCTGAGGTTTAGCAGAAACGCGTGGTTGTTGGGCTCGAGCCTGGCGGCGCGCTCGGCGAGCTGGTAGGACAGATTCGGATCGTAGTACAACAGCTCGGCCCGGGCATGGATGACGGCTTTGGCGCGCAGCGCAGGGATATGATTCGGGTCCAGCCTGAGGACCTCATTGAGCATTTCCATGGCGAGGCCCAGGGAGACGCGGCGCTTTTCCGGCGCCTGGGTTTTATAAAAGTCCAGCAGGTAAGACCGGGCGATCTGATACAGCACGTTGGCGTCGTGCGGCCGCTGGCGGCGAAGCGCTTCGAGCTCCTTGCGCGCTTCGCTGGTCTTGCCCTCGCGCAGCAGCAGGGCGGGTTTGCGCAGCGGACCAGGTTTTTCAGGCAACGGGGCCGCGGGATAAGCATCGCCGTCCTGTTGTCCGGGCGCTGTCACAACCAGCGCCACAATGGCGAGAACGGTCGAGGCGGCTCTGTACAACGGCGGGTGCATGTGAGGACTTGATGGATACTGATGTTACGATAACGCCGTGCGTTCCGCACTCGCACTCGCATGCGCCGCCGCGGCGATCACGGCGGCGACGTCGCCGCCGCTGTTTGAGGATCGAAGCGAGCGGTCTGGCATACTGTTCTCGCTCAACAACGCCGCAACGCCCGAGCGACGCCAGATCGAGACGATGGCGGGCGGCGTCGCGGCATTCGATTACGATAACGACGGCTACCCGGATATCTTCTTTGCGAACGGCGCGGCGCAGCCGTCCTTAAACAAGACCGGACCCGCCTATTACAACCGGCTGTACCGCAATCGCGGCGGGTGGACATTCGAGGATGTAACCGACAAGGCCGGATTGCGCGGCGAAGGCTACGCGATGGGCGCTGCCGCGGGCGACTTTGACAACGACGGGCACACGGATCTGTATGTCGTCGGGGTGAAGCGCAGCATTCTATACCGCAATCGCGGCGACGGCGTTTTCGAGGATGTGACTGAGAGGGCGGGCGTCGGCAATGTTGGCCGGTGGGCGGTCGACGCCGCCTGGCTGGATTACGACAACGACGGCCGCCTGGATTTGTTCGTGGTGAATTACGTGAAATGGGACCCTGCCCAAGAGCCATTTTGCGGAGACGCGCGCGCCGGATTCCGGACCTACTGCCATCCCAGATACTACCAGGGCTTGCCCAACGCTCTGTATCACAACAACGGCGACGGCACGTTCACCGATGTCTCACAGCGCGCCGGCATCGCGCAGCATATCGGCAAGGGAATGGGACTTGCCATCGCCGACTTCGACGGCGACGGCCGCATTGACATCTTCGTTGCAAACGACGCCGTGCCCAACTTCCTGTTCCACAACGAGGGCGGCGGCGTCTTCCGCGAGGTTGGCTTCCAGGCCGGCGTGGCGATGAACGATGACGGACGGGCGCTGTCCTCGATGGGCGTGGATTTTCGCGACATCGATAACGACGGGCGGCCTGATTTGTTCATAACGGCTCTGGCCAACGAGACGTTTCCGTTGTATCGGAACCTGGGGAAGGGGCTGTTTGCGGACGTCACGTATCCGAGCAAGGTCGGCGCGGCGACGATGCCGCGGAGCGGGTGGGGCTGCGGCATTTTCGATTTCGATAACGACGGGCGTAAAGACCTGTTTTCGGCAAACGGCGACGTGCAGAACAACACGGAGCTCTATTCGGGCCGCACGTCGCGCCAGCCGAACCTCTTGCTTCTCAACCAGCCGGACGGGTCGTTCGCGCCGGTTGAAATCGGCGCCCCGGCCTTGCACCGCGGCGCCGCCTTCGCCGATTTTGATCGGGACGGGCGCATCGACATCGTCATCTCGCGCATCGGAGAGCGCCCGGTCGTCCTGCGCAACGTGATGGGCGCGGGAAATCACTGGATCGCGCTACAGCTCGCCGGGTCGCGCAGCAATCGCGATGCGATTGGCGCGCGCGTGCATCTCGTCTCGGCATCGGGCGAGCAGTGGAATCAGGCGACGCGCGCCGTGGGATATGCGTCGTCGAGCGTCCCGACGGTCCACTTCGGTTTGGGCAACGACGCGGAGGCGCAGCGGATTGAAATCGACTGGCCGTCCGGCGTAAAGCAGCGGCTGGAGCATGTGCGCGCCGACCGCTACCTCGCCGTCAGAGAGCCCTGACGCGCCGCTTCGAACTGTTGTTGCGCTTCCCGATCGCGTCCCAGCCGCGTGTAGGCTTTGCCGAGCAGAAGGCGGGCCTGGGTGGAGTCTGGAGCGGCCTGGACCGCAGTTTCCAGACAGCGGACGGCCTCATCGGTGCGGCCGAGCTCAAGCAGCGCGCGGCCGGCTTCGAGGTTCGCGGCGGCGGAGCCGGGGAAGCGCTTCAAGGCCTTGGCCAGGGGCGCGAGGGCCTCTGCCAGCCGCCCCTGGCGGATGAGGAACACGCCGTAGGCGACCGGAGCGCTCTCCTCGGCATACTCCGATTCGCGGAGCGCCGCGACGAATTCCTTTTCGGCTTCCTCGCTCCGGCCCAGCGCTTCGAGCGCCTTGGCGATTCCGAGGCGCACCCGCCACGGCTTCGCGTCGAGCGGAAGGGCCTTGCGGAAGGCCGCGATCGCCGGCTCGTACTGATCGGCGGCGTAATACGCCTGGCCCAGGTAGAAGCAGGCGTCGAGGAGCCGCGGATCAAGATTGCAGGACTGCTCGAACGCGGTCGCCGCGCCGCGATAGTCGCCCGATGCGGCATAGGCGACTCCGAGCGCTTTCCAGACTTGGGCATTGCGGGGCGCCGCGGCCGCCGCCCGTGCCAGCGTCTGGATGGCGCCCGCATAGTCGCGCTTCTCGATCAGCGCAACGCCCCGCTGGTAATCGGCGCTGCTGACAGCCGCCTGGAGCAAAAGGATGGCTACACGAATTTGTACACTCCCGGGACAGGCAGCGGCGGGATGTCCATCTTCAGGTCGTAGCCGAACTCCTTAGGCTGAAGGTCGAGTTGGGAAGCCATGATCTGATCCCACGTGATCTTCTGGCCTGAGTACGCGGCTTCGCGACCCATAATGCAGGTCATCGTGCTCTCTGCGACGGCCATGCCGTGATTCACATACGGACCCGTACCGCGAATGCTGGCGACCATGGCCGCATGCTCACGGACATAGGGATTTTCTTTGGGGTCCTGGAACGGAGTCCGCACGTCCTGACCAGAGCCGCTGCCGAGATCGTGGGCGTTGCTGCGGCCTTTGCTGCCGATGATCAGCTCGCTTACGTTCTGCGCCGAGCCGCGCGGATACTGCCGACAGTAGCTCGACAGGCGCTGGCCGTTGGGATAAACAAAGTCCGCGCTGATGTGATCGTAGATATTGCCGTAGAATTCGGGGTTGTCCTTGGGCCGCCACGCAACGCCGCCGCTGGCCACGCATTCCACCGGATGGGTTCCCATGACCCAGTTGCAGACATCGATGTTATGCAGATGCTGCTCGACAATCTGATCGCCGCAGATCCAAACGAACGAATACCATTGCCGGTGCTGCCAGGTCATTTCGCCCCAGTCCGGCTTGCGATCCTTGGGGCTGCTGATGGGAAACACGGGCGTACCCACCCAGTAAGCGTAGAGCGCCAGCACCTCGCCGATTTGACCGTCCTGAATTTTTTTAACGGTCTCGACGTAATCCCGGGCGTTGCGCCGCTGGGCGCCCGACATTACGGTCAGCTTCAGCTCCTCGGACTTCTTCGCCGCGGCCATGAATCGCCGCACGCCGACCGGATCTGTGCCGAACGGCTTTTCACAGAAGACGTGCTTTTTGGCATCGATAGCGGCCTCAAAGTGCATCGGGCGGTATCCGGGAGGCGTGGCCAGCATGACAATGTCGATATCGGAAGCCAGCACTTTCTTATAGGCGTCAAAGCCGATGAAACGGTGCTCCGGATCGACCCTGATGCGGTCTTTGTAGGCTTCGTAATCCTTTTGCTGCTGGATCTTGCGCAGGGACCCTTCGAGCTTGTCTTCGAACAGGTCGCCCATGGCGATGAGGTCGACGTTCTCGGTCCCCCGCATCATGTCGATGACGGCCTGCGTGCCCCGTCCGCCGCATCCGACCAGTCCGGCTTTTAATTTTTCATTTCCGGCGCCGCGGACAAGCTCCGGCTTGATAATCATGAACGTGCTCGCCGCCGCGGCGCTCTGGCCGGACTTCTCGATCAAACTCCTTCGGGATATATTGGTCACGTCGCCTCCTGGCCGGGTCAATCAGAAATGGTTAGCTCCCTATTGTATAACCGATCGAGACCGTCATGACCCGGGATCGCGAAAGGACGTCGTCAATTTCCGGCGTGCACGCGGCCGTGATCACGCCGCGGCGCGCGGGGGAAGTGGAGATCGACCTTGCGGCCATGCTGGACCTGGTCGACTTCGCGGCGTCGAGCGGCGCGCAGGGAGTGGTGCTGTTTGCGTCCGCCGGCGAGTTTGTGCATTTCACGCCGGAGGAGCGCAGCCGCTACATTGCTTTGGCGGCGAAGCGCAGCCGCGTACCGGTAATCGCCAACGTTTCGCACTCGACCTTGGATGCGGCGGTGGCGATGGCCGAGGAGGCGGCGGGCGCCGGGGTGGCCGCCGTTCTGATCATGCCGGCGTATTTTTACCGATATCCCCCGGAAAGCGTGGAGACGTTTTGTCTGCGGTTCGCGGAGCAAGCGGCGAAATGGGCGCCGGTCATTTTGCACAATGCGCCGTCCTTTACAGACCCGATTGCGCCCGAGGCGGCGCGCCGGCTGCTGGCGACGGGCCTGTTTGCCGGCATCAACGATTCAAGCGGCGAGCTGGCGTACATCGAGGATCTGCTCCGGTTCAGCGAAACGAACCCGGTTGCGGTTCTGGTTGGCGCCGACCGCATCTTTACGGCGGCGCGCAGAGCGGGGGCGCGCGGGGGCGTCTCCGGGGCGGCTGCGGCGGCGCCCGAACTGATGGTGGCGCTCGATCGGGCCATCCGGGCCGGGCGCAGCGCGGAGGCTGACCGCCTGGATGCGCGCTTGCAGGAATTCATAGACATGGTGCGGCAATTTCCGGCGCCGTTTGCGGTTCGGGAGGCCTGCGCGGTCCGCGGGTTTCAAGCCGGCCCGCCGGCTGTACCGCCGGGTCCGGAGCTGGCGCGGAGGTGCAACGAATTCCGGGAGTGGTTCCGGGCGTGGCTGCCGGCGGTGCAGAAGGAGTGCGAGGCAGCGGCGTAAAGTTCGCAGAGGGAGTTAGATGGGCGCAAACCATGAGTGATATGCCGGTGGAGGAGTTCCGGCGGAGGGGCCGCGAGCTCGTCGACTGGATTGCGGATTATCTCGCCAACATCCGCGACTATCCGGTGCTGCCGGATTTGCGGCCGGGCGAACTGATTGACGAACTGCCTCGCTCGGGTCCGGAAACAGGCGAAGGGATGGAGGCGATTCTCGCCGACTTCCAACGTTGCGTTCTGCCGGCGGTTACGCACTGGAACCATCCGCGATTTTTCGCGTATTTCGCCTGTTCGTCATCGGGGCCCGCCATCCTGGCGGAGATGATCGCCGCGGCGCTGGACTCGAACGGCATCTTGTGGAAGACTTCCCCGGCGGTTACGGAGCTGGAGCTGGCGACGCTGGGCTGGCTGCGCCAGTGGCTGGGATTTTCCGACGAGTGGTTCGGCGTCATGTACGACACCGCCTCGGTCAGCAGCCTGCACGCGATCGCCGCAGCGCGCGAAGCGAAGTTTCCGGAGGCGCGGACGGAGGGCGGCCTCCGGGACGCGACGCTGTATGCCTCCGAGCATTCGCATTCGTCGATTGAAAAGGGCGCGATCGCGCTCGGCATCGGCCAGCGCAATGTGCGCAAAATTGCGGTCGACGCGGAGTTCCGGATGCGGCCGGATGCGCTTCGGGCGGCCATCGAGAGGGACATCGCGGCCGGCAAGGCGCCGTTCTGCGTGGTTGCGACAGTGGGGACGACATCCACCACCAGCATCGATCCTGTGCGCGAGATCGCAGAGATTGCCGGGCGCTATGGGCTGTGGCTGCACGTCGACGCGGCGTACGCCGGAGCAGCGGCGATCGTCCCCGAGTTTCGATACATTCTCGACGGCTGCGACCAGGCGGATTCCTTCGTCACGAATCCGCACAAGTGGCTGTTCGTACCGGTCGATCTGAGCGCGTTTTACACGCGCCGGCCCGATATTCTGCGCCGCGCGTTTTCGCTCGTTCCCGAATACCTGCGCACAATTGACGATCCGCGCGTGGTGAACCTGATGGACTACGGCATACCGCTCGGGCGGCGTTTCCGCGCTCTCAAATTGTGGTTTGTGATGCGGTATTTCGGGCGCGAAGGCCTTTGCGCGCTTTTGCGCGAGCACGTACGTCTGGCGCAGGAATTCGCCGCGTGGGTGGGCCGCGATCCGGATTTTGAGATCGCGGCGCCGCACCCTCTCTCGGTGGTCTGTTTCCGGCTGAAGGCGGGCGATGAAGCCAATCGCGAGCTGATGGATGCGGTGAACGCCACCGGCGAAGCGTTCCTGTCGCACACGGTTTTAAACGGCCGGTTCACGCTTCGTTTCGCGGTGGGCAATATTCGCACCGGAATCGAGGACGTGAAGGCGGCCTGGGACTTGATCCGGGGTTCCGCGTGGCGCGGGCGTGGTGCATTCTGAAAAGAGATGCCGTCCACCATTCAACTGGCGTTTGGAAGACACGGGCTGAGCGCGTCGCTGCCGGACGGATTCGAGTACCTAGTGCTGGAGGCCAGGTCGGCCCAGCCGCTGGCGGACGCGGCGGCTGAGATCGAACGGGCGCTGGAGGCGCCTATTGGCTCGGCGCCGCTGATCGAACTGGCGAAGGGGAAGACCTCCGCGGCGATTTCGGTCTGCGACATTACGCGGCCGGCGCCGAATCGCGTAGTGCTGCCGCCGGTTCTGCGGCGGCTTGAGCAGGCCGGAATCGATCGGGCGCAAATCACGATTCTGATCGCGACCGGACTGCACCGCGGCGCAACGCCGGCCGAGATTCGTGAGATCGTCGGCGAGGACATCGCGCGCGAGTACCGCGTGGAGAATCATGACGCGCGGCGTCTGGCCGATCACAGGCATCTCGGCGAGACGCGCTCGGGCACGCCGGCGTACATCGACCAACGGTTCGTCAGCGCCGGCCTGCGGATTACGCTCGGGTTCATCGAGCCGCATTTGATGGCCGGGTTTTCCGGCGGTCGAAAGCTGGTAGTCCCCGGTCTGGCCGCGCAGGAGACCATCAAGGTTCTGCACAGCCCGAAGTTTATGCGGGAGCCGCTCGCAGTGGAAGGCTCGATGGAGCGCAATCCGCTGCACAAAGAACTGGTCGAGATCGCTGCGATGGCGGGTCACGACTTTATCGTGGATGTTGCGCTCTCGCGCGATCGCCGCATCGCGGGGGTATTTGCGGGAGATCCGATCCGGGCGCACGCCAAGGGGGTGGAGTTCGTCTCGCGCGCGCTGCTTGAGGAAATCAGCCGTCCGGTGGATGCGGTCATCACCACGGGCGCGGGCTATCCGCTAGATCTGACGTATTACCAAACCATCAAGGGAGTGACAGCGGCGTCGCATATCGTGCGTCCGGGCGGACGCATTCTCATCGTCGGCGCGTGTGAAGAGGGCTGCGGCGGGCCGGAGTTCTCGCGGCTGGTTGGCGAGCACCCCGATCCGCATGCATACCTGAAATCGATCGAGGCGACGGAAGTGACCATCGATCAATGGCAGTTGGAAAAGCTGGCCCTGGTGGCGCGCAAGGCGACGGTGCTCTATTGCGTGCCGGGCCTGTCGGCCGAGCATCGGCGAACGCTGTGGGGACCGGCGTTCGATAATGTTCAAGAAGCCATTGTCGCGCTGCTCGAAGTGCTGCCGCCGGCGGCTCGCGTCGCGATCATTCCGGAGGGCCCATACGTGCTGGCGAGGGTCGCCGGGCGATAGAGACCGTTACTGGAAGAGGATTCTGGCAATCTCATCGACGAGGGCGCGCGTATCCACGCCGTCGCGATTGCACATCACAGCAAGCGCCATATTTTCGGCAGGAAAGAGCAGAAACTGGGTGGAGGCGCCCTGCTGAGCGCCGGAATGGCCGACGGCGTGATGGCCGTCGATCTGGTACACGAACACGCCCAGGCCGTACGTGGTGGGCGTTCCGTTCTTTAACCGCTGCGGCGTGAACATCATCTGCACCGTTGAGGGCTTCAGGAGCCGGCCGCCGTCCAGCGCAAGCGCCAGGCGGACGATGTCTTCGGAAGGCGAGATGAGCCCGCCGCCGGGGATTTTGTTGCTGGTATCGGCAAGGCCGCAGTTTTGGAGGACGCCGGCAAGCAGCGTATAGCCGCGTGCGCGGTGGGGAATGATCGCGTACGTATCGTCGACAGCGATGTGCTCCATTCCGGCTGGCCGAAAGATATTCGTTCGGATGTAGTCGGTAAACGGCATTCCCGCGGCGGCCTCGACGGCGGCGCCCAGCAGGTTATACCCATAGGTTGTGTATGAATATCTCGTGCCCGGCTCAAACAGCAAGGGATCGTCTTCGAAAACCCTCAGCGGGTCCAGGCGGTTGGTGTAGTGGCGGGTGCTGGAGGCCTCGTTATCGCGGTAATGGCGGATGCCGCTCTGGTGACATAGCAGCTCGCGGATGGTGACCGGCCACGGCTTCTTGGGAAAAGTCGGAACATAGCGCTGCACCGGCGCATCGAGGTCCATCCTGCCGTGCTCATAGAGTTGCAGGGCCGCAATCGCCGTGATTGTCTTTGAGATCGAGCCAAGGCGTACGGCGGTCTGGCGGGTCATGGGGACGAAGTTCTCGAGGTCGGCGAGTCCGAGTCCTTCGCTCCAGATGGAATGAGCGTCGTAGGCGATGGCGATGGAGACGCCGGGGATCGTCTGCCGCGACATCTCACGCGACGCCGCGCGCTCAATCTGATCGATTTTGGATTGGGAAAGCGGCTGCTCGGCCGCGATCAGCAGGGGCGCGATGGCGGCCGCAAGGAATGCGCAGCGATTCATGCTCTATCGCGTGAGCGGTACGACCACGATTTTGCGGAACTCCACGGGGCCGTGATCCCCCTGTAAGATGAACGGCCCAGGCTTGCCTTCGTGCGGATCGGAGGCGATGGCGGTAAGGCCTTCGATGGTCTGCTTGTCAATAATCTTGTGGTCATTCAGCACGACCGTAACCTGGCGTCCGACCAGCCGTATGTCGAAGCTCTGCCATTCGCCCGCGGGCCGGCTGGCGTTCATGGACGGGAGGATACGGCTGTACAAGGCGCCGTTGCCGTGCAAGGACGGCGGTTTGCCGGCGTCATCGAGGATCTGCACTTCGTAGCGGCCGCGCAGGCCGATGCCGCTGTTGGAATGCTCGGCGACCTTGTACTCGACGTGCAGCGCGAAGTTCCAGAAGGTCGCATCGGAAACCAGATCGGGCGCAGGGGCGTTGTTTTTCAGGACGCCGTTTTCGACGCGCCAGCCAGTCTCGCGGTTGGGCAAGCGAGAATGCCAGCCGGTAAGATCGCGGCCGTTGAACAATTCAACCGGATGTCCGGGCTTCCAGGAGCCGTCATCTTTTTCGGAGATGGCTGGAGCGCGGACGCCGATCCACTCCAGCTTGCTCTCGGGGCGCCCTTCGATCTCGAATTCGCCTTGCAGTTTCCCCCCGACCAGACGCGCGCGATAGAGGCCATTCAACTGCTCGCCGGCGGCGCGGGCGCCGTAGCGCTTTAAGAACGCGAATTTCAGCTCGCCGTTTTCGACCGAAATTTGCGGGATGACGTCCAACTGGCCGCCTGGAGCGCCGACGAATTTGCCGGCGATGTCCGGGGTACCTGCGCCGGCCACCTCCAGCCACCATGCGCGCGCCCGGGGATCCTTGGGAACGGAGATATCCCATCGCCCGTTAAACCGGGAGTCGGCGGTCGCCGCAAACGCGGCGCAGGCCGCAGCCAGGAAGGCGAGAACGCGCATTGACACTGATGAGCAGTATATCGCGCGGAGGCCGTCAGCCGGCGGTGGTCAGCGGCTCCCCGGCTGGGAGCGGGCCTCCACCGTCAGCGGGGGCCGGAATGGGCGCGGGGCCGTGGTTCGGCCGAGAGGCGGCGGCGCCTTCCTGCCGCGTCTTGCGTTCCTCAATCAACGACTTGAGTTGCACGAGGTCGAGATGCATCATGCTTCTGGGGTCGGCCCCGGCGACCGAAAGCGCGGCGTGGCCGATTTCGCCGAGCGGCGGGCTGTAGGAAATGCGAATATCGACCTGCGTCCCGCCCTGTGCGTTCGGGCGGAAGGTAATGACGCCGGAGTTGCGGGCGACCGATCCCGGAACGCTCTTCCACGCCAGCACGCGATTCTTTTCCATACGGGTAATTTCGGCGTCCCACTGAATGGGAGCGCCGGCGGGACCCTTCACGCACCAGCGCCAGCGATTGCTCCGCAGAGGCCGGACTTCCCGTACGTGCGCCATGAATCGCGGGAACTGCTCAAAATGCGTCCACACATCATAGACCAGCTCGACCGGAGCATCGATATTGATCGTCTTCTGGATCGTGATCGCCTTTCCGCCAGCGCCGACCAGCGTGGCGAGATCGCAGTTGGAAGCTCCGCGAATGAACATGGCGCCGCCGGTGAATCCCAGGAGGGCGCCGAGGGCGCCGCCCCGGGCGATTCCGCATCCGGTCAGCGCGGCCCCGCCAGCAACGGCGGCCAAGCGCAAAGCCGGCGTCCACTGATCGTGGAGCAGCTCAGAGACTTCGCCTCTCTTGGGACTGCCTGGACCCTGGAGCGCGGGCGCGCCTTCCGGGGAGGCGTGCACTTCGAGCCGGTTGTCCACGCCGCGGACGCCGTGAATCGATGAGACTTCGGAAAGCACGCGGCGCAGCTCGCTGCCCAGGATATGGCCTGACAGGGTAACCCTGCCCTCCCGTACGGATACTTCGATGGCGGAGGGATGGGAGGCCAGACGGCCCAGCCTGGAGCGCACGCGGTCCCGCAACACGTCATCATCCGGCGCGGGCTCGCCCACCACCCACTCGGCGGCTTCGGTCCAGCTTCCGCGCGCGCGGTTGGCGATATCGCGGGTGGCTTTATCCAGGAATTCCGCGGATTTGTGCAGCGATTTGACCAACTTGTCGCGGACAAATGCGCGGCGTCTGCGACCCCGGTCCGGATCGAGATAATACATCATCACAGCGCCGGCGCCGGCGCTAAGCACCAAGGAAAATTGTGGTTTCATAGCCTTCGCCTCCTGTCGACGACATCCCGATGACTCCGCCGCCCTGATTCGGTGATCTAGGAATTTCCATAGCGTTTACCCGGGCGGCGAAAAAAACGCCAGGCGCACATTATTTTAAAAGCGCCTGGCGGCGCGGCGCAAAGGCGCAAAAAGGAGAAGGGCGGCTGTCGCTCAGCGGTGAAGCGGCGAGGATCAGCCCGGTTTCCGATCGCGTTCTGGCCTTCGAACGTCTGTAATGCGGTTTCTCTGCGCAGGGAAATGCATACTCGACTGAAGTTGAGTGTGCAGTTCGAGCGGCGAGGATACAATAAACGTAAGATCCAGTACGCTGGCGCTTATCGACCAGAACCGAACAGTTGTGGGAGAGAGGGGCAATTCCCGGGGCGGCGTCGAAATGCAGTCTGCTAGACTGGTCTTGAAAGCTGGAGGTTTCTAATGCTCTCCGTGGGTTGGCAGGAAATGGTGGTCATTTTCGTTGTCGCCCTCGTCCTCTTCGGGCCCAAGAAGCTGCCGGAGCTGGGCAGGACGCTGGGAAAGGCGATCACCGAATTCCGTCGCGCCTCGAATGAGTTGAGATCGACGTTCGAACGCGAAATGCAATCACTGGAGCGGGAAAACGAATCACTGAAGCAGGTTACGAGTAGCTACGCCAATGAAATCCATGCGAGCTACAACGATTACAGCAGCTACGATTCGAATTACGACTCGCCGTACGACTATGGCGCGTATGGTTACGAATCGCACGATTCCACCGCAACAAATCCATCCACAGTAGGCGCATCCGCAACTCAGGACGCCGAACATCAGATTGAGCAGCCGGCCGCGAACGATGGCGTTCCGGGAACGGTAGCGAGGACGCCAGGCAACGAATTCGCCTCGGTCGGCGCCAACGGCCACGAGCCGCACACCGCTTCCACGCACGAAGGCGCGCCGCCTGCGGATCACACTCCGGCTGGTCATAACAGCTAGCCGGAGGGCAAACCTCGGACATGGCAGCAGAAGAGCAGAAGGGCGCCGCGGCGCCGAACGGGACCGGATCATCTCCACCGCACGGCGGCGAGCCGCAAGATCCGGGCGAACACGTTGATCCGGAAGCACATCCGGCGGCGGCGGACGATTACGGCTACTACGAGGATCCGTACCGCTACTCTCAGTCCGAGGTAACAACCAAGGTCGAGGCGCCGGCTGTAACAGCAGTCCAGAAGGCGCCGCCTCCACCGCCTCCGCCCCCGCCGCCCAAAGATCCGGAGGAGGAGGAAGAAGAGGGCATGCTGCGCATGTCCTTCATGGAGCACCTCGAGGAGCTGCGGGCGCGGATCATCAAAATGCTGGTCGGGCTGGCGGTGGCGTTCGTATTTAGCCTGATATTTGCCAACAAGCTTTGGGAGATTGTCAGCGCTCCGGCGATTGAGGCGCTGCAGCACCTGAAATACACGCCCTATCTGGTTCAAATCAGCCCGATGGAGACGTTTTCCATCGTGTGGGTGAAGCTGCCGATGCTGACGTCGGTGTTTCTGGCGTCGCCGTGGATCCTGTACCAGGTATGGGCCTTCATTGCGCCCGGGCTATACCGGAGGGAACGCCGCTGGGCTGCGCCGTTCGTTGTCTGCACCGCAGGACTCTTCATTCTGGGCGGACTGTTCGCGTATTTTGTGGCATTCCGCTACGGGCTGGAGTTCCTGCTGGGCATTGGCCGCGACATCCGGATCACGCCAATGGTGTCGATCACGGAATATTTCGACCTGTTTGTGAACGTAACGCTGGGCATCGGCATCGTTTTCGAGATGCCCATCCTGATTTTCTTCCTGACGCTGCTGCACATCGTCAGTCCGAAGTTTCTGATGCGGCACTCGCGGTACGCGATCCTGGCGATCGTGGTTCTGGCAGCGATTGTGACGCCGACGCCCGATGTGTTCAACTTAATGCTGTTTGCCATCCCGATGTGCGCGCTGTATTTCTTCGGCGTGTTCGCGGGTTACCTGCTGGTGCTGCGGCGGGAGAACCGGCGCTTTCCGTGGAAGACGGTAGTCCTGTGGTCCACCGGAGCATTGATTGTGGGTGCGGTGGTCGTATGGTTTATGATTAGCCATTACGGTTATAGAGTGGTCCAGCACTGGCCCTACCTGGTGAGATAGAACCACAAGGTCTGGATCGGTCAAGGATCCGCCCGCATTATGGGGTGGACCCGTGGATCTTTACGAAATTATCCGGGAGCTTCACGAGGAGCGGAAGCGTCTGGACCGGCTAATCGCTCTGTTAGAGCGTCGGCTCGCCGCTGAATCGCAGTCTCGAACACGTCGTAAGAGCCGCCGTGGACGCAAGTTTATGGGTGAGGAGGAGCGAAAGCTCGTATCCGAGCGGATGCGGCGTTACTGGGCGGCGCGGCGGGCTGCCGGGCAGTCCGGCGAGAAGCCGGAAGGCGACGACACCGCTACTTCTTAAAGAACCACAGCCAGAAATATTGCCCGCCGGCGCCGTGCCGGTAGCGGGGCTCGAAGCCGCATCGGATTGCCATTTCGACAGCCTGCTGATCGGAAAACGGCGCACCCAGCCAGGTGTCATCCGGGCTGGTGGTCAGCGAACTGTCGCCCTGCACCTGAAACTTGAACAGCGAGCCCGGGCGCAGCCGATGCCAGACTTCGCGGACATAGTTCTCGATAATCTCACGGCTCGGAATGTGCTGAAAAACAATCGAAGAGAACGCAAAATCGAACAGCAGCCCCTGCGGGAGCACGGAAAGATCCTTGCCGTTGTTCTGGTAGACGAACGCATTCGGTGAATCTGTCAGGGCTTCCCGAGCGCGCCGCACCATTTCGCCGCTGACATCGACCCCATAGACTTCGCCGAAGACTGCCGCAAGCGCGCGCGTAACCCGGCCCGCGCCGCACCCGATTTCGAGAACCCGCATCTGCCTGGGGTCGCGGCCCTGGCAAATGTTGATCATGTCAGTCAGGATCTCTTCTTCGACGGTGCGGCGGCCGGATTCAAAGAATTCGTCGTCAGTCCAGTCGGTCTTGCCCGTAGCGACGTAATAGCGCGCGTTCTCGCGGGCCCGGGCGTCCCAGTCCTCTTGCATTTTCCGGAGAATAGCGGCCTGATCCATGGGTGGACGCTTTCATTGTACTGTCGGGAGGCCGTGCGCGGCCCGACGATCACAGCCGGCGGTGTGTCGGACGCGCTGCGTGGTATATTGAAAACGTCAACAAGCGTGGGCGGCTAGCTCAGCTGGGAGAGCACGGCGTTCGCAACGCCGGGGTCGTGGGTTCGAATCCCATGCCGTCCACCAACTCTTCAGAGGTATCTGTCTGCGGTTCCTGTCACAGCGCCTTGAGAAATTGGAGGCGGACCTGCATTTGCTTGACGCGATTGAGAAACGGTTCCTAGAATGGGACTATAGGAAAAGGAAGGAGGCCGTATGTTCCGGAATATAGGCCTGCCCGAGCTTCTCATCATCCTGATAATCGGCGTTCTGCTGTTCGGCGGAAAGAAGATTCCAGAGGTGGCGAAAGGTTTAGGCGAAGGCATCCGCAACTTCAAGAGTTCGTTGAAGGGCGAGGAGAACGTCGAGGAGAAGAAGCAGGCCTAGCTTCGAGGAACCGCCCGCGGTTTGAGCGGTATCCGTCATCGGCTTCACGACAGTTTGAGAACACAAAGCCCCGCCGGGCGCGGCGGGGCTTTGGTTTATAGACGCCGCTTATTTTTTCTTGGGCGGCACAATGGCGTCTTTGACGGCTTTGGCGACGCGAAACTTCACAACTTTTTTGGCCGGGATTTTGATGGTTTCGCCGGTGGCGGGATTGCGGCCCATACGGGCTTTTCGCTCCACGCGGACCAGGCGGCCGATTCCGGGAATGACGAACACGCCGTTCTTCTTCGTCTCGCGGACAGCCATTTCGCTGAGGGCCGTGATGAACTGCTTGGCGACCTTGTTATTGACGCCGGTTGTTTCGGCCAGTTCTCTGACCATTTGAGTCTGCGTCATCTTGGTAGCTGCTGCCATTTCACTCTCTCCTTTGGGATTCTGTCTTGAGCCGAAGCCGACCGGAACCGCAGGGTGTCCGAAACATTTCGGCCCAGTTCTGTTTTACTGGTTTCGCTACTCAATCATAAAGGAACGCGAGCGCGGCTGTAAAGGGGTGGCGTTACAAAAAACCCCGTTTTTTTGGGGGTTTTTGGACCGGAGCGGCGTTTGAACCCCAATTTTAGGGCGTTTCAGGCGATGTGCGCCTGCGGAGAGCCGTTTTCACGGCCTGTTCCGGGCCTCGCCACGTCTCCGGCGCCGTTCAACCCGAGCAAGGCTCTGAGCTCCGCCTCGATGCGGTCGCGCACTTCGGGGTTGTCATGAAGGAACTGCCGCGCCGTCTCGCGTCCTTGCCCGAGCCGGTCTTTTTTGAAGCTGAACCAGGCGCCGCTCTTTTCGACGACGTTGTTCGCAACCGCCAGATCCAGCAGATCGCCTTCGCGGGAAACGCCTTCGCCGTACAGGATGTCGACCTCCGCCTCCTTGAAGGGGGCCGCGAGCTTGTTCTTCACGACTTTGATTCTGGTTCGATTGCCGATGACCGCGTCACCGTCCTTAATCGCGGCGGTGCGCCGCACTTCGATTCTCAATGACGAGAAAAATTTCAAGGCGCGGCCGCCGGTGGTGGTCTCCGGGTTGCCGAACATGACGCCAATCTTCTCACGGATCTGATTGATGAAGATGAGGCACGTGTTGGTGCGGGAAACCGCGCCAGTCAACTTGCGAAGAGCCTGAGACATCAGCCGCGCATGCAGCCCGACGTGGCTGTCGCCCATTTCACCTTCGAGCTCCGCCTTGGGAATCAGCGCCGCGACGGAATCGACCACGACAACGTCGAGAGCGCCGGTGGAGACCAGCGCGTGGGTGATCTCCAGCGCCTGCTCGCCGTGATCCGGCTGCGACACCAGAAGGTTGTCGATATCGACGCCCAGCCGGCGGGCATAGGTGGGATCGAGGGCATGCTCGGCGTCGATGAACGCGGCGGCGCCCCCGGCCGATTGAGCCCGTGCGATCGCCTGCAAAGCGATCGTGGTCTTGCCGGACGACTCGGGTCCAAAGATCTCGATGACGCGGCCGCGAGGGAAGCCGCCGACGCCCATCGCCAGATCGAGTGATAGGGATCCGGTGGGAATGGTATCGACGGCGAGCGCTGGCCGCGCTCCGAGTTGCTGTACGGATCCCTTGCCGAACTGTTTTTCCATCTGGGCGATGGCGACAAGAATCGCCCGTTTGCGTTCCTGAGTATCCATGTTTGGGGAGGGCGCCTCCGAGACTAACGTGCTTCGGCCCTGGAAACTCTCTCGAAATTTCGGCGCCGAAAAACGGCGTTCACGATCATTACTGATTTTGTTAGCGCAAACAAAATCAACAGCTTGCCGGAAAAAACGCGGCCCGCGGGGCGTCTGGGCGCCGGATGGCCCGCTAAGCTGAAACCGGGAAGCCACACCGCAAATGGAACGAATCTACAAATTGCAGCCGAATCGCACGCTGCATCTGCGCGGATTCGACGGGCTCGGGGCGGCGGCTGCGCTGCATTCGGCGACCGCGGACAGTTTTAAAGTGAGCGGCGTGTTTCGCGATCCGGCCGACTTCTGCGTCCTGGTCCTCTACGACATGGACAATTTCTTCGAACATCCGCTGTTGAAATATCTGCCCGATGCGGATTTCGATGGACTGACGCTCACGTTCGATGTTCACTATTCAGGCTTGCGCCCTTTGGATTCGCCGCGCTACGCGACGATTGACTGGCCTTATCTCGACGTGATTCCCACCACGGGGGACCCGGTTCGGAAGCCGCTGTTTCCGCATGCGACCAAAGTGGGCGGGACGTGGACGGCGGCATCGGGCCAGTTCACGATCGTGGACGGCGGGATGCAGCCGTTTGATCGCGTCACGATCTGGTATCTGAATTACGCGTTCGACTACATCGTCGGACCGACCACGTGCTCCTACGCATTTCAGGCGAAGGGGGAGGGCGTGGTGCATTCGATTACGGTGGCTGGAACCGTGTATCAATACGTGGAAGCGGCCGGCGAGACCGATTACAGCGTCGCCCAGCGCCTGACGGATGCGCTGGCGGCTTCGCCCTACGTTACCGCAACGCGCACCTTCAATCAGGTAGACATCACTGCCAAGACGACCGATGGACAGCCGTTTGAAGTCTCCTGTTCGGACTCCGCGGCGACGTACACGCTGGCTGGGACCAGCGCGGCAGGCGTCGCGGCAAACCTTGCCGCGCAGATCAATCGGGCGAACTGGGCTTCGGTAGACATGCCCATCCTCGCAACTGCGGACGGCGCAACCATCACGATTACGGCGGTGAAGCCCGGAGAAGACGGCAATGCGATCACGCTCTATGCCACTTCGAAGAACGATCGCCTGAAGACGGCAGAGCCCACGGTTACTCTGTCGGGCGGCTCCTCCGACGCGACCTGGCGCGTGACGCTGGATTTCACAGCGCTCGGCATTCCCTCCATCCGGCAGATGTGGCTCACCTTCGCGCCGCCGGTGGCGTCCGGTCGCGCCTTTGAGGCGACGGAATGGGAAGCGACCTTTTCAAACTGGACGCTGAGCGGGGAGGAGTCGAAGAAAGCGCTGCGCGTCGCCGGACCCGGGAGCATCCGGTTTGAGGACAATGACTCTGCGTGCGTATATCGGGGGGCGTGGGTCGTCGAATCGGGTTTCTACTCGCGCGGATACGCCCGGTGCGCCCGGGACGCAGGGGCGTCGGTAACCATCACCTACGATTGCGCGCAAACGCACGATCTGTACGTCGGAACTTCGCTGTATTCGGACCGCGGCGCGGCCGCCGTCGCGCTGGACGGCGTCGCCCAGCCGGCGCTGAGCGCGCGGCTCGCGGTCGATTCGGCCATCAATACGCGCCGGAAGATTGCTTCCTCGGTTCCTCCGGGGCGCCACACGGTCGCGCTGACCGCGGATGGGAGCGGTCCGTTCTACTTTGACTTTCTCGAAGCCGCCGTGCCGACGGACGCGCCGGATAACTTGCCGGCTCGCGCCAACATCTCGCCGGCGCTCGACTACAGTACGGACCACAGCTATAAATTGCCGCCTGCGCGGATCTTATGGATGTTCGATAAGCTCGGCTTCGCTGGACCCATGAATGAGTACATCGGCGTATTCTGGTGGAACCAGCGCTCGCGCGTTAACGCCGTCATTCCCATGGCGACAGTCACGTTCAGCGGCGCGTTTGTCGATGGCGATCAGATATGGCTGAATATCAGCGGCTCGCAGATTGGCAAGAGCGTCTTTGCGACGGATACGAATGCGACCATCGCCGCGCATTTCGCCCATTTCATCAACGCGACGTTCGTCGGCGTGTGGGCGTCAGCGTCTGAGAATGTACTGACCATCACGTCGCATTCGCCCGCGCCCGAGTACCGGTTCACGTTCACGAGCTCGATCATTCCAGCGCCGGGTTCAACCGGATCTCTGGCGGTGGACAACCGGCTCGGGACCGGCGATCCGGGCGTATGGATGGTGGACCCGGGGCAATCGCCGGCGCTGAACCGGGGCGCGCGCGAATGGCACGCGGATCTGTTCGCAGAATGCGCCCGGCGCAACCGTGAACTGGTGGTAGCGTCGTCCATGGAGCTGGTAAACCCGCCGGACAGTCTGCCGGCGCGTTTTCCGGACGGAGCGCCGGCGGCGACCGACGTGGGATTTGGCTCTTTGAAATCGACGCACTGCGCCTTTAACGCGGCGATGCAGGCCTACCAGCAGCAGGTGTTCGATTGCATCGCGGGCCTGATGTCATCAGCGGGCCTCACGCCGAGAGTGCAATTTGGAGAATTCTGCTGGTGGTATTTTCCTTCCGGGGCGGGGATGGCCTTCTACGATTCCGACACCCAGGCGGCGGCGCAGGCCGCGCTCGGAAGGCCCCTGACGGTGTTTCAATCTCCGACGGACGATCCGAACAACCCCGACGCGCTGTTCCTGCGCAATCGTCTGCGCGACCATGTCGCCGGATTGATCTCATATCTTCAGGCTCGCCACCCGGACATCCAGTTCGAAGTGCTGTTTCCCTACGATGTTAACGGCCCGGCGCCCGCAGGCGTGCACAATCTGGGCGGCCGGCTGCTTCGGTTCATCAATTTTCCGGCCGAATGGGAGCATCCGGCGACGGCCGGATTTCAGCGGCTGAAAATGGAGGGCCTGGACTTCGGCGCAAGCTCGCGGGACTTGAATCTGGTGAAGCAGACGGTGCGATTTCCGTTGGACCTAGGCTGGCCAGTTGCGCAGGTCCGCTATATGATTCCGGTGTTCAACGGCGGGTGTCCGTCAGAGAGCGAATACCGGATGGCGCAGCGCTTCCGGATTCCCGCCGTCAACCTGTGGGCCTACGATCATGTCTGCATTTTCGGACTGCCGGTGCGGGAGCCGGGGCGGCGGGCAAGGGCCATGCGGGTGTGATCAGAAAATCCTGAGAGCGCCGGGCTGCGATCGACACTACTACCGTGTCCGGCACGGGAATATGTGGAAGATCGTCGCCGCTGTCGCGGTATGCGCGCTCATGGTCCGGTCGCAACCGGCCGACCCAGCCTATGCGCCGCTCGAAAAAGCGTACGATGCGCTGCGAAAGCGCAACTACGACGCGGCCATCGACAATTTCGAGAGGGCCATCGCCGCGGCGCCAAAACGCGCGGCGATCCGCAAAGATCTTGCCTACACGCTGTTGAAGATCGGGGAGAACGAGGCTGCGCGCGATCAGTTCCGCGAAGCCATGCAGCTGGACGGGACCGACTTCCATGCGGCGCTCGAATACGGCTTTCTGTGCTACGAAACGAAGCAGCGGGCCGAGGCCCGGCGCGTTTTCGACCGCGTGCGGAAGACGGGCGACGCGCAATCGCGCGCGACTGCGGAAGCGGCGTTTCAGAACATCGACGCCGCGCTGGCTGAAGGCATCGCCCGATGGTCCAAGGCCGTCGAGCTGGCGCCGGACAATTTCAGCGCGCATGAAGAGCTCGCGCGACTGGCCGAGGAACGAGATGAACTCGCGCTCGCGGCGGAACATTATGAAAAAGCGTGGCGCATCCGGCCCGGCGAGCGCTCGCTGCTGCTGGACCTCGGGCGGGTGTGGAAGGCGCTCGGGCGCGCCGAGGACGCCAATGCCGCTCTGTTGGCGGCGTCGCGCGGCGCGCAGCCGCGAGTCGCCGAGCGCGCCAAAGAATTGAGTCCGCCGCGATATCCGTACCTGTACGAATTCCAGAAGGCCCTCGATCTCGACCCGGACAACATCGAGCTGCGGCGCGAGCTGGCCTACCTGCTGCTGGCGATGGATCGCAAGGCCGACGCCGAAGCGCAATTCGCGATCCTTGTCGAGCGGTCTCCAGAAGACCTCCTTTCCGCGGCACAGCTCGGATTTCTTCTCTTGGCGCGGAATGATCGGGAGAAGGCGATGCCGTATCTCAACCGGGTGCTTCAGGGCGGCGACGAGGAGCTCGCCGATCGGGTGCGAGCGGCGTTGAAGATGCCGCGCGCACTCCGGGAGCGCACGGAAACGCCAAAGGACCGCGCCGGCGCCGAGGCGCGGCAAATGGCCGACAAGAGCCTGGAAAAAGGCTATCTCAAAGACGCGTTGAAATATCTGACCATCGCGCACGAGGCCGACCCGGTGGACTTCAACGTAATGCTGAAGCTGGGGTGGACCTATAACATCCTCAAACAGGACGACGAAGCGGTGAAATGGTTCAACCTGGCGCGGAAGAGTTCAGACCCGTTGGTGGCCTCCGAGGCGGAGAAGGCGTACAAAAATCTGCACAGCGGGCTTGCGCCGTTGCGGACCACGGCCTGGGTTTTTCCCTTTTTCTCCACGCGCTGGCACGATCTGTTCACGTACGGTCAGGTGAAGACCGAGCTGCGGCTGGGAAAGCTGCCGTTGCGCCCCTATATTTCCACGCGCTTCATTGGGGACACGCGCGGGACCGTAAATCCGCGCGTGGTGGAGGCACCGCAATACCTTTCGGAAAGCTCGTTCATTGTGGGGGCGGGTGTCGCAACGGCCAACTGGCGCGGCGCGATGGCCTGGTTTGAAGCCGGCGAGCAGATGCGCTATCGCGAGCAGAAAGGGGTCACCGGGCGCATGCTGCCGGATTATCGCGGCGGGCTGGCATTCACGCGCGGCATTGGACGCCTGCTGACGCCGGAATCGCAGGGCTGGTTCGCCGAGACCAGCGATGACGCGATCTTCGTGAGCCGTTTTCAAAACGACTTCATTCTGTATTCACAGAATCGCACTGGTTATACGCTTGCCGGCCGCATGCAGTTCCTATGGAACTGGAACGTTACCGCGGACGTGAAGCGGCAATATTGGGCGAATTATGTGGAATACGGGCCAGGCGTCCGGTTTCGATTTGCCGCGCTGCCGCCGGGCGTATTGTTCAGCGTCAGCGCGCTGCGGGGAAATTACCTAATTGAGGAGGGGAACCCTCGCGGGCCGGTGTTTTATGACCTGCGAGTAGGGTTCTGGTATGCGTTCACTCATTAGAGCGCTTGCTGGCGCGGCGATCCTGGCGGCCGGGGCGACCGCCGGCCCGACCTTTTCGTATCACATTGTCGGCGAGCATTCCGGGCCCTGGCCGGACATTCTTTCCAGCATCGGCCTGGTCTCCTCGCCGACCGGCTTGTCGAGCGTATTTGTCGTGCGAGGGATTTCGGCGCTCAGCGCCGCGCAATGGCTGAGCCGGGTGGAGCAGGGCGCCTTTGTCATCGTCGAAGGCGACTCCGCGCTCGCATCGACGCTGGGCTTCAGAGCGACCGCCAGGCGCGCGGCAGTGCGTGGAATCGAAGACGCGCATGCGCCGAAACTTTCCATTGTGTGGGAGCACCCGCTCGAGCTGCCCGTCTACGAGATACCGCAGAACGCGCGCGTGTTTACGAAGGAGCGATGGAGCGGCGCCCCCCTCGCCGCCGGCTTCCGGAAGGGATCCGGCGGGGTTTTATGGATTGCAGTCTCGCCGGGCGAGCGCGGACACGAGCGCTTCCCCTACCTTGCGCAGGCCCTGGCGGATTTGGGGTTCGAAGCGCCATTCCGGTCAGGGCGGCTGTGGGCCTTCTTTGATTCATCCTACCGCTCGCGCGTCGATCTCGATTACTTCGCCGAGCGGTGGCGCAAGGCGGGCATCGCCGCCCTGCACGTGGCCGCGTGGCACTACTACGACGCCGATCCGGAGCGCGACGCCTATCTGCGCCGGTTGATCGAGGCCTGTCACAAGCGAGCGATTCTCGTCTACGCCTGGCTGGAGCTGCCGCATGTCAGCGACAAGTTCTGGAACGACCATCCGGAATGGCGCGAGAAGACGGCGCTCTTACAGGACGCCCAACTCGACTGGCGGAAGCTCATGAACTTGAGCAATCCCGCGGCTTCGAAAGCGATTGCTGAGGGAATACGCAGCCTGATCGGCCGCTTCGACTGGGACGGCGTCAACCTCGCCGAGCTATATTTTGAATCTCTGGAGGGCTACCTCAATCCCGCCCGGTTTACGCCAATGAACGACGACGTGAGGCGCGAATTCCGGTCCTCGCATGGCTTTGATCCTATCGAGCTATTCGATCCGGCCTCGCCGCGCAGCGCCGCAAAGGATGCGAGCGGAATGCGCGAATTTCTGGAGTTCCGCGCCGCACTTGCGCAGCGCTATCAGGAACGCTGGATCGGCGAACTCGACGCGCTCCGGCGTTCGCAGCGCCGCCTGGATCTCGTGCTTACGCACGTCGATGACCGGTTTGATGCGCGGATACGCGACCTGATCGGAGCCGACGCAAGCCGCATCCTGCCGGCCGCCGTCAGCCGCAACCTGACATTTCTGATCGAGGACCCCGCCACCATCTGGAATCTGGGCCCGCAGAGATATGCGCGCATCGCCAAGGCGTATGAGTCGCTGACGCCGGCGCGCCAGAGGCTGGCGATCGATATCAACATTGTCGAGCGCTATCAGGACGTGTATCCCACCAAACAACAGACCGGCATCGAATTGTTTGAGCTCGTACATCTGTCCTCTCTGGCCTTCCCGCGCGTGGCGCTGTATTTCGAGAATTCAATTCTGCCCGTGGACCGGCCCCTGCTGGCGTCCGCGGCAAGCGCCGTCACGCGGGTAGAGCAGCTCGGGCCGAAGCTCCTGGTTGATTCCAAATACGGCGTGGGCGTGCCGTGGTCGGGGCCGGCGATGGTGGATGGAAAGCCGTGGCCCGTGCGCGATGACGCAGTGGTGTGGCTGCCCGCCGGCGCGCACTCCATCGAAGCGGGCTTCCACGACGCGGGAGCGCGCATTTTAGATTTCAACGGAGAACTGAAGGCTGCGTCGGCGACGGCGTCCGGCGTGGAGATCGCCTATCAGAGCAATTCGAGAGCGCTGGCGTACATGAGCAAACGTCCGGCGCGGCTTGAGATCGACGGGGCGCCAGCGAACATCTTGATGTTTGGAAACACCCTGGCGCTTCCGAACGGCCAGCACCTGGCCCGGATCGACTTCTGACAGACCGGTCGCGCTCTGGGGCGCCGGATCGGCTATACTCACGAGAGTTGGCGGCCGAGGAGTATGTCTGAGCTTCGATTAGGCGACGTGATCGACGACTATTGCGTGAAATGCCGGCGCATTACGAATCATTCGATCGTGTCGATCATGAACGGCGAGGCGGCAAAAGTGCGGTGCCGGACGTGTTATCACGATCACGATTACCGACATGAACAAGCGCCGCCATCCAAGAAAGATTTAAAAAAAGCGGAATTGTTTAACGAGGTGCTTTCCACAGTGGCGCAGCCGGCCGAAACCGCCGCGGCGCCCGTGGAACCCGCCGAGACGGAAATCCCGGTTCTGGCGGAGCCCAAGAAAAAGCCGGCGCGGAGAGTGGCAAGAAAGTAGCCCCTCTCAACGATGCCGGCTTATTCGTGCCGCAACTCCCGTTTCAAATCCTCGATGACGCTGGTACGTCCGTCGCCGTCCAGTTCCCGTTCTAGGCGCCGCAAGGCCACGCCGACGACGTCGCGGTGATGCAGCCTGGCGCCGATAGACTCATCTTCGGTGAGGCGCAGCCATAATTCGTGAAGCCGGTCAACATCCTCCGGCCAGAGGCGCGGCGGATGCGGACCCAGGTTCACAAAGGTCGAGGGCCGGTCCGGGCTGATGATTTCCAGCGAGAATGGATGCCGCGGTTCGGGCAGCCGTTCCCAAGCCAGTCCGATCAGCCGCGCAAGTTCTTCGGAACTCATGCGGGGAGAGACGCCGGTCACCAGACGCGACGCCTTCAGATTCGCCGCCGTCTGGACCATTGCGTCGAAGGGGTCCACGGCGGGGACAACCAGCAGTTCGACCGTCTTGCCTTCCTTCTCCGCCATCTCGACCACATGGCTGAACAGCTCTTTCTCGTAGTCGGCGAAGATCTGCCTTTCCGACAGATCGTACTCGCCGGCGCCGGTTGACACCGGCCGCACGGTCATTACGACAATATCGTGCCGGCGCAGGTTTGTTTTCTGGAGCACCTTTTTGAGGTGGTCCATGTGATTATAGTCGCGGACTGCGACAAGCACGCAGCCCGGGCGCGCGTGAATGGCGGACGGATTCACCTCGGGTTGATGATCGAGATTGAATTCCTCGAGCGCCCTTTCGCCTTTCCGTTTTCGCGCGTTTACGTGTTCGGAGACGGTGAAGATGACGAAAAGGATAATCGTGAAGGCTACGCCGTAGATAGTCGCAATCTTCTTCGAGAACAGGTTCGCCACGGCCACCAGACCGAGCACCGTGGTCGTGGCGCCCAGCCCGATGGGGAGCTCCAGGCGCCCAATCCGCACATTCAGCGGGAACTTATATTCCTGGTCGCTGCGCTGAAACCGCAGCGCGAGCACGCCCAGCGATTTGAAGAAAAAGCTCCACACCACGCCGAACGCATAGGCCTCGCCGAGCAGATAGACGTCGCCGCGACTGAAGATGATCGTAGCCAGCTGGAGCGCGACGATGAGATTGATGATGCGATAGGTGGTGCCATATCGGCGCTGTGGCTTTCGAAACCAGCCAAGCAGCACGCCATCTTCAGCCACGCGATTCAGAACGCCGTTTGCGCCAATGATTGAGGTATTGACTGCTCCGGAAAGGATCAGAACGCCGACAATCACCACGAAGACATGGAAAATGAGGCGCATCAGATACGGACCGGCGAGGTTCATGGCGAGTCCGCCCAGGAGATTGTCCACGTACTGTTTCCGCAGGTCGTCCGGAATGATGTAGCCGGCAAACAGCGTGATGACGCCGGTGCAGAAGACCGCGTACCAGCACACAATGTTGCTGGTCAACTTGAGATTCTTCAGCTTGGGATACGCGAGTTCCCGATAGACCTGAGCGAGCGTTTCGAAACCGCTCATGGACAGCAGCGCGTGCCCAAAGGCGACAATCATGGCGATGGCCGGGATCTGAATCCAGAAGGTGTCCTTCAGCCACCCGAGCGAAGTGTCGTTGAAGTGGAGATTGGAAGGCGTGGGGGGAAGGGGCGCGCTGGCAGGCCCTCGGATCAGCAGAGTGAGCGGACACCATAAGAGCAGAATCACCACCATGACAGTCGTGATCTGCATAATGCGCAGCGCTTTCCCGCTCGATTCGTGGATTCCCTTGATATTGGTCCACCAGAAATACAGCGTAAATATGACCGCAAATACGGCCGCGAAATAGTTCGGATTCAGGCGGTACGGCTGGTGGGCCATTTCGCTGATTTCGTTCAGCAGCCGGCCCAGATATTGACCTGCGGTGACAATGCTGATCGGGCCGGTCAGGATGTAGTCGAACACCAGCGCCGATACCGAGACGCGCGCCAGGAACGGCCCCATGCTGTCGCGGACGACGACATAGACGCCGCCCCGGACGAACATGCCGCAGCTTTCCATGTACACGGAGCGCACGGCAAAGCTGAACAGCATGACGCCGAGCACAAACCAGGGCGCGGATTTTCCAATGGCCTGCTCGGCGATGCCCCCGGCGTAGAAGGCCGAGGACGCGAGATCGCTGAGCACGATCGCGGCGCCGCGCCAGAAGCTGATAAATGACAGGGCTACGGTAGTTGCGACGACTACTTTCGGGGACATGCCAGCCCGGGGAGCGGCATTGACCGACCCCTGGTTCTCAGCGATCGAAGACATTTTCAGGAAAACGTTTAAGCCCGCTTCCATTCTACGATCATTGAGGATGGACGAAAGCAAGGCGGCAGACCTGGCCCGCCGCATCGCCGGCGCGCTCCAGGCAGCCGGTTACCAGGCTTACTACGTGGGCGGTTGCGTCCGGGATCTCTTGCTGAACCGCGCTCCGAAGGACTACGACGTCGCGACGGACGCCACGCCGGACCGGGTGTCAGAACTGTTCCCGAATGCGCGCCGCGTCGGTGCGCATTTCGGCGTCGTGCTGGTCTCAGAAGGCGACGCCCAGGTGGAAGTGGCCACCTTTCGCAGCGATCATGCGTATGAGGATGGCCGCCGGCCGGGGCGAGTCAAGTTCGAAACCGATCCTCGCGAGGACGTAGTGCGGCGCGATTTCACGATCAATGCGCTGCTGATGGAGCCTTCGACGGGCGAGGTGCTCGATTTCGTCGGCGGCCGCCGCGATCTCGAGCAAGGAGTCATCCGGGCTATCGGCGACCCTGAGCGCCGATTCAGCGAAGATCATCTGCGCATGCTGCGCGCAGTGCGCTTCGCAGCCCGGTTCGGCTTCGATATCGAGGCCGAGACGTTCAGCGCGATTCAAAGACTTCACGCGCTGATTCGCCGCGTATCCGCCGAACGGGTCCGGGACGAGCTGACGCGCATCCTGGTAGAAGGGGGGGCCCGGCGCGGGTTCGAGCTTCTCGATCAATCCGGGCTGCTGAATGACGTACTGCCGGAAGTCGCCGCGATGAAAGGCGTCGAGCAGCCGCCGGAATTCCATCCCGAAGGCGACGTGTGGACGCATACGCTGTTGATGCTCGAGGGACTGGATCATCCAACGGCGACGCTCGCCTGGGGAGTGCTGCTGCACGACGTGGGGAAGCCGGGCGCATTCCGGGTCGGTCCGGACCGCATCCGTTTCGACGGCCATGTGGAGTTGGGGGTGAAGCTGGCGAAAAACATTATGCGGCGCTTGCGTTTCAGCAACTCCGACTGCGAGCAGGTGATCGCTCTGATCGCTAATCACATGCGGTTCAAGGATGCGCCCTCGATGAAAGAGAGCACGATCAAGCGCTTTCTCCGCATGGACCGGTTCCGGGAGCATCTCGAGCTGCACCGGCTCGACTGCCTGAACAGCAACGGCCATCTCGAGACCTACGAGATGATGCGTGCGAAGCTGAACGAGACGCCGCCAGAGGAGTTGAAGCCTGCGCGTCTTCTCACCGGGCGGGATTTAATCGCGGCCGGCTACGCGCCGGGACCGCGATTCAAAGAGATGCTCCAGGCGGTGGAAGACGCGCAGCTTGAAGGAATGGTGCACACGCGGGAAGAAGCGCTGGCGCTGGTGCGGCGCCGGTTCGGGGCGGCGTGAGCGGCTAGATGCGCGCCTCGCGCAGCGTTCGTCCGATCAGCTTCAACATGCGGCGGTAATGCGAACCCTTCCAGTACACGCGGCCGCAAGACGGACACAGATGGAAATCCTGGAAACGCTCGGCCGCGTGCGGCGGCAGGCGCGATTCCATGGCGCATTTCTCCACGCGTTCCAGTCTGGCGTTGCACACCAGGCAGCGGGTGAACAGATCCACTCGCGGCGCCAGGTCGAACCGGCGCAGCGTTTCCACCAGTTGTTTGCGCGGCTCTGAGTGGCGGATCCAATATCCATAGATCACTTCATTGCGCTTCAGCAGGCCGCGGTCCCGCGTAAGCACGATGCGCCGCTCCCTCGCTGCGGCGGCGGCGACCTCGGCGTCCGTGAGGTCGTTCCGATACATCGCATCGAAGCCCAGCAGGCGGATATACGCCGCGAGCCGCCCGAGGTGAACGTCGAGAACGAATCGCGGCTCTCCTTGCCGTTCCGGCCGCAATCGTGGAACTGACCCCAGCTCAATGGAATGAAATGCCGGGTAGACGCTGACGAAATCGCCGCTCTTCAGCGGGTAGGAGAAGTCAACCGGCTGCGAATTCACGACTACCAGTTCGACCTCGGGGTGCGGGACGCCAATGCTCTCGATCGCCTCCTTGACCGAGGGGCTCACATCGAACCTGTGGACAATGAGCCGGCCGCGGCGATGCGGGGGCAGGAAATCGTTCAGCTCGCCGTAGAAGCGTAGGAACGCTGCGCTTCCGCCGAGCGTGACCTTGAATCTCAGTTTCGGTTCCGAAATCCGTCCTCCGCAGCCTGCCCTGATACTGGGACGCGCGAGACCAGCGCCCGTTTCATCGACCGGCGGCCGCGCGGATCTGCGCAGCCGCGCGCTCCGCGCTCCGCATGGCGCCGTGAACCGTGCCCCAGTGTCCGTCCGGATCTGACGCTTCGCCGGCGAAAAAGAGCGAGCCGTCGACCGGGCGCGTAAGCGCCTCGATGGCGTCAAGAGCGCCGGCGGGGACATAGCTGTAGGCGCCGCGCGAGAACGGATCGTTCCGCCAGTCGTGATAGCGCCATGCCGCAAGTTCGTCTGCGAGGGCGCGCCGGTCGGTCTGAAACGCCCGCGACATGCAGTCCAGCGCGGTCGAGATCACCGCCTCCGGTCCGCAGAGGGCGAACTTCGCCGCAGTGGGCCCGCCGGTCCAGGCCGTGACCACGGGAACGCGCACCGGCGCTTGCGTCCACCAGGTGGGAAATTCCTCGTCAGGCGCGTGCAGAAAGCTGACGTTCTTCAGCTCCGGCCGGTCCTCCCAGAACGGCCGCCGAAAGCGCAGCGTGACGCGGACGGCATCGCCCATGGCAAGCTGATGGATGGCGCGGCGGACCGCGGGCGGGTCAGGATCAAATTGAATCGCGCCGCTTTGAAGAACGCCGAGAGGCGCGGTTATTGCGCAAAATCGGGCCGAGACCGCCAGATCCGTTCCCAAAGACCGCGCACGAATGCGCACCCAGCCGCGACGCCACTCGATCCGCTCGACGACCGTGTTCAACCGCAACACGCCTGGCTCGCGCAAAGACCGCAACAGGAGCAGCGGAACGGCGTCGTACCCGTCCACGATCCGAAACACCTGGCCGCCATCGATGTCATGTTCAGCCCGCTGCTGGCGAACCAAGCCCAACACGCCGATTGAGTCCAGCGACGCCGCATTGAATCCTTCGATATATCCGGCCACAGCGCGCTTCGCCGCAGGGCTCAATTGCGTTCGTTCCAGGAAGCGGCGGAAAGGCTCGTCCATCTGCGGGGCGGCTTCGCTGAGCAGACGATCGGCGGTTTCGATGGCATCGGCCGCTTCCGACGCTTCGCCCGAACTGCGGTAGATATTGTCGCCTTCCACTTTGACGGCGCGCAGGCGCCCGGCCTCGATGTGGCGCCACAACTCGGGAGGGCGGCCGTGCACGAATTCGGCGCCGAGTTCGAGGGGAACGGGCGAGAGGGGGTCGTGGAGCGTATACACGCGCCCGCCGACGCGATCCCGCGCCTCCAGCAGGACAATCGTAAAGGCGGCGTCTTCGAGAAGCGAGGCCAGCCTCAGACCTGCAACGCCCGCGCCTACGATCGCCACATCGACGGCTGTTTCGGCCACGTCCTGTGGACGCGAAATTGGGTGCGGCGTTACCAGGTGGATGGACGAGCTCGGCGGGCGCTTGGATCTCACGGAAGGCCTCGTTCAACAGCGCGGTCCTGCGGCGGAGCGGTCCGAATCCGGCTTGCGCACTGGAGTTCAATGCGCATGACCGGCTGGGCTGAGCGCGCTATGATCCCGCCGGCGCTTCGCCTTTGTCATTCGAGCGGCGGGACCTCCACCCAGGCGCGCTTCTTCCAGGATTCGATGCCCTTCTCCGCCAACTGGACGCCTTTGGCGCCCTCCAGCAGATTCCAGCGAAACGGTTCGTCTTTGGCTACGTGGCGCAGAAACAGCTCCCACTGAACCTTGAAGGCGTTATCAAAATCCTGCTGCGCGGGCACCTGCTGCCACCCGTCGGAATATCGGAGCGGGCTTTCGATGTCAGGATTCCACACAGGCCGCGGCGTTGCGCCATAGGGCTGAATCCAGCATTCCCGCAGCCCCGCAACCGCGGACCCCTTGGTTCCATCCACCTGGATGGTCAACAGGTCATCGCGGCGCACGCGCACGCACCAGGAAGAGTTGAAGTGCGCGACAATTCCACCGTCCAGCTCAAAAGTGGCGTATGCGGAATCATCGGCCGTGCAGTCGTAGGGGCGTCCGGACTCGTCCCAGCGTCGCTCGATATGCGTGGCGCCAAGGCAGGAGACGGCTTTCACATTGCCGAACAGATTATCGAGGACGTAGCGCCAGTGGCAGAGCATATCGAGAATGATGCCGCCGCCTTCCTCTTTTTTATAATTCCAGGACGGACGCTGCGGCGGGATGACATCGCCCTCAAACACCCAATATCCGAATTCGCCCCGCACGGAAAGGATCCGGCCGAAGAACCCGCTGTCGCGCAGCGTTCGAAGTTTTAGAAGGCCGGGCAGCCACAGTTTGTCCTGTACAACGCCGTGCTTGACGCCCGCTTCCCGCGCCAGCTCATACAGCTCACAGGCGACCGGGAGCGACCCGGCGACCGGTTTTTCACAATACACGTGCTTGCCGGCCGCGATGGCTTTGCGGATGGCGTCCGCCCGGCGGTCGGTCGTCTGCGCATCAAAGTAGACGGCGTAGTCCGGACTGGCAAGGGCCGCTTCAAGATCGGTCGACCAGGGAAGGCCGTCCAACTCGTTGGAAATCGCTTCAAGCTTGGCGGGATTGCGGCCGACGAGCAGCGGTCTGGGCATGATGGTTTCGCTGTCGCTGATGCGCACGCCGCCTTGCCGAATAATGGCGGCTATCGAGCGCCGCAGGTGCTGGTTGAGCCCCATGCGTCCGGTCACGCCGTTCATGATGATGCCGATGTTATGGATCGTCTTCACTCGATCTCCTCCGTTGTTTCATCTGCGGGCGACACAGATCGGATAAACCCCCGCAATTCAAAGCGAGGGCTCATCGGCGGCCTCGGGTTTTTCCGTGCATTGCGGTCGCGCGCCTTCGGGCAGCGGGGGCGCCTCGATGCCTGCGCGCGGCAGCGTTCCTTCAAGCTCCTGGCGCCAGTGCGCCACATCGCCGGCCGGACCGTAACAATAAAGCATTCGCAGCGGTTTTGATCCGATATTGGTCAGTTGATGGAAGACGCCCGGCGGTATATACACGGCCTGTCCGGCGCTGAGGCGCTGGCGCTCTTCGCCGAGGCACATTTCCGCTTCGCCTTCAATGATGAAATAGACTTCTTCCTGCTCCTGGTTGTGCCAGGGCACTTGCCCCCCGTCCGGCTCCAACGTAACGTGTCCCATCGAAAAATTTTTAGCCTGGATGGGGCTTGCGCCGCCCACGAGGTTTTGCGTGCGGCGGCGGGCCGGATAAGTCCGGCCGGTGATTTTTCCCAGATCCGCGATGATCATGAACGATCGCTCCAGAATGTAAGATACGGCTGGTCTGCGCCGACCCGCAGCAGGTACAGGGCCAGCTCGCGCGCGTGATAGTCACCCCACATGCTTGCCTCGCCGCATGGTATGCGCCGGTTGGGCGGGATAAAATCCCATCCGTTGGGGCGGTGATAAACCGAGTGCAGCAGCAAGCCTTGATGCGCAGCGTCGTCGCTCAAATAGGGCTCCTCGAAGACAGCGGCGGCGACGGTGAGACCCGCTCTCCAGTATCGGTCGCTCTTGAGCCGCCGACCCAGGCGCAGCAATCCTTGCGCAGCGATCGCCGCCGCCGAGCTGTCCACCGGCTCATGCTCATTGAAGGGGTCTGCTGGACGGGCTCGCCAGTCGCCGAGCTGCGCAAGACCGGGCGCGCCGGTATCCCAGTAGGGAACGCCGTCAGAGGCGGTATTTTCGATATAGAAGTCGCAGGTCGCTGCGGCGGCTTCGCGCAGCATGGCGGCGACGGCGTCCCGGCCGCCGTACGGCTCGAGTTCGGGGCTGCTCACCGCATCAATAAACTCGAGCTGCTCGGCAAAGCCGCACATCGCCCAGGCGAGCCCGCGCGTCCACGTCGTAAACGGTGAATAGCCTTGCTGCGAATTCGGGCAGCGATAATTGCCGTCATTGATGTTGAATATGCTTTCGTGCGCCGTTCTTCCGCGCACATCGTATGCGTCGCGGCCGCGCCCGTAATAGATCGAATATTGCGCGGTGGCGCGGGCGTGCTGTATCAGCCGATCGAGGAGCGAAATGCGGCGGTCGTTTTCACCCATCAGCGCGTGGCCCAGCCGGTGCGCAATCCCCAGCGCGCGCAGCGACCGGATGGTATCGACAAATAATGAGTGCGGGCCATTAAAGGAATAAATGTAGCCGCCGCCATCCGCGGTGCGAGACCACCGCGCCGCCTGCACGGCGCCAGAACATTTCAGCGCGAGTTCGTAGAGCTTGCGCTCGTGGCGATTCTCGGCGATGCGGCCCTCATTCATGAGCCGGAGCAGGTTGCCGTACGTACTCACGTTGTTAAAGCCATGATCGTGCACGCCCATGTGCGAGATATGCGGGGCCATGAAGTCCACGGTCCGCTGGCGGCCGATCTCGAGGAATTCGCGGTCGTCGGTGGCGTCGAATTGCAGAATCGCCGCACCGAACTGGAAGCCCTGCGTCCACTCCGTCCAGCCACGGCTGGTATACCGTCCCTGCACAGTGAACACGGGGGCGCCGGCGGCGGGATCCCACGCGCTCTCGATAGCGCGGATTTTTTGCGCCGAGATTTCAAACAGTCGCCGCGCTTTCGGTCTCAGATCGGCGGCGCTCAAGTCCGAGCGGATGATCATGCGGAAACTTCCAGCGTATCGCGTCAGGCAAGGACAAGCGGGCGCGGTCCGGAGGCCGTTTCTGTTGAGGATCCGAACGAGCGGCGCTGGTATGCTGGTGATTCAAATGGGCGATCGAGTGGTGGTTTTCGGCAGCGGCGGGCAGCTCGGCGTCGAGCTGTGTCGTGAGTTTCGAGCGCGCGGCTACGAGGTCAAGGGGTTTGAGCGCGCGGACGTCGATATTACAGACCGGACTGCGGTGGAGCGCGCCATCGCCGAGTTCAATCCCGAGGTCGTCGTGAACTCGGCGGCGTACAACCAGGTGGACGTAGCCGAGAGCGAGCCGCAGGCCGCCTTTCTGGTCAACGGCCTGGCAGTGCGGAACCTGGCGCTCGCCGCGCGGCAGGCGGACGCGCGCCTGGTCCATTTCTCGACGGACTACGTCTTCGATGGCCGCGCCGGGCGCGCATACACGGAGGCGGACCGCCCGCATCCGCTGGGCGCGTACGCCGTGTCCAAGCTGGCGGGCGAACTCTACGCCCAGGCCTACCTGAACGATCCCTTGATCATTCGCACCTCCGGCGTCTTCGGGCCCGCGGGACGTCACACCAACCGCGGCAACTTCGTGGAATTGATGCTGCGGCTGGCGGCCTCCTCAAATCCGATTCGCGTCGTCGAGGATCATGTCGCATCGCCGACCTACGCTCCCGCGCTTGCGGCGCGAACGGTGGAACTGGTGTCACGGAAACAAGGCGGGCTGTTTCATATCGGCGGCGGCGCACCCATCTCCTGGTATGACTTCGCGTCGAAGATCTTCAAAGCGGCGGGACTGAATCCGCAACTGCGGCCGACAAACGAAAGAGAATACCGGACGGCCGCGACGCGGCCCAAGTATTCCGCTCTCGCCAATTCGCGCCTGGAGCAGCTCGGCATTGCTCCTATGCCGCCGCTGGATCAGGCGATTCAGGAGTATCTGAAGGCGACGGGACGTTTGTGAAATCCACTCCCCATGCGCACAAGCCACAGGTTGCGCGGCGAGCAGACTTGAACGGCAGCCCTGCTGGCGTCGTCGCCGTCATCGCGCCGCTTGCGGCGCGCAGGGCAGCTGCGCGCAATTAGCCATGCAGCCGTCGCCGCGGCGCCCCGATGCCGGCCCCGCGCTTCCGCGCGAACTCGGCTTTCGGGATCTGACGCTATTCGCGTTGCTGGGCGTATCGGGGACCCGCGGCGCCGCGCTGGCCGCGCAGACGGGATTCAGCTCGATAGCGCTCTGGGCCGCGGCGGCGGTGTTCTTCTTCATCCCCTCAGCCTTCGCCATCGCACGCCTGTCTGCGCGTTTTCCCGACGAGGGCGGGTTGTACATATGGACTCGCCAGTGCTTCGGCGAGTGGCATGGATTTCTTTGTTTTTGGGTGTACTGGCTAAGCATTGCTTTCTTCTTCCCGAGCGCGCTGATGGCCTCCTCCAGCATGGCTGCGTACGCGTTTGGGCCCGCCCACGTTCATTTGGCGAATGAAAAGAGCTATGTGTTTACGGCTTCCATCATCGCGCTCGCGGTCATCACCGCGGTGAACCTCATCGGTTTGAAATTCGGCAAGTGGCTGGATAACGCCGGCGCTGTGGCGACGTACCTGGTTTGCGCCGCCATGGCTGTAACGGCGGCCATTGTTTGGACGCATCGGGGGAGCGCGACTCCGCTTCAGCTTGCGCCGAAATTGCGGTGGTCGGAGGCAACGTTCTTTACGCAGATGGTATATGCGCTTACAGGACTCGAGCTTGCGCCGATTCTCGGCGGCGAGATTAAAAATCCGGAGACGAGCCTGCCGCGAGCCTCGCTCGCCGTTGCGCCGCTCGCGGCGGCTTACTACATGCTCTCCACAACCTCGCTCCTGGTGATCCTGCCGGCGTCGGATGTCAGTCCGCTGAACGGCATCGCGCAAAGCGCATTCGCGGCGGGGCGCCTTGTTGGATGGAGCTCAATCGCGCCCTTGACGGCGGCGCTGCTCACGCTGGGCGCCGTTGGACAGTTAGCCGTGATCGGCGCTGCGACGTCCCGACTGCCGTACGCGCTGGGCGTCGATGGGCTGCTCCCGCCGGCTCTGTCGCGCCTGCATCCCCGATGGCGGACGCCTCATGTATCCATTCTCTTATTTGGAGCTCTCGCAGCCGGCGTCCTCGCGCTCGCCCAACTCGGCGACACCCTCGGCGGGGCGTTCCAGGTTCTGCTCGATGCGATGGCGATCTCCGGGCTCGGACCGTTCCTGTACATTTTCGCGGCGGCCTGGAAATGCGGCGCCCGCTGGAGCGCGGCGTCCGGACTGACGGTCACGGCTGTCGCCATCCTGATGTCGCTTGCGCCCACCGCGGACGCGGCGTCGATCTGGCTGTTCGAATCGAAAGTCCTGGGCCTCGCCGCGTGCCTGGTCATCTCGGCGAGAATACTCTACAGCCGAGGCAGGCGAATTCATTGATGAACTATCCGGAATCCGTTCGGTTCCTGTATGCGCTGGGGAACGAAATCAAGACGGCCAAATTCGGTCTGGAGCGCATGCGCCAATTGTGCGATGCGCTCGGAAATCCAGAGCGCGCGTGCAGGCTGGTCCACGTCGCGGGCACAAATGGCAAGGGATCGACCTGCGCCATGATCGAAGCGGGACTGCGGGCGGCCGGTCTCCGCACCGGCCTGTACACATCGCCGCATCTGGTTGAGCCGACCGAGCGGATTCAGGTCGCAGGCGCTCCGGTTTCGCACGAACAGTTTGCGGCGGCATTCGACCACGTCCATGAAACAGCCGAGCGACTGCTTCAAGACGGCCGGATTGATCTGCATCCGACCTACTTCGAAACCGTGACGGCGATGGCGTTCGTTCTGTTCCGCGAACTGAAATGCGAGATTGTTGTGCTCGAAGTAGGACTTGGAGGACGCCTGGACGCGACGAACGTAGTCATGCCGGAGCTGTGCGTCATTACGCCAATCGACTACGATCATGAGCAGTACCTGGGCCGCACGATCGAGGCGATTGCCGGCGAGAAGGCCGGCATTCTGAAGCGCGGAACGCCAGCCATCTTTGCCCGGCAGCGTTCGGAAGCGGAGTGCGTACTGATCAACCGGGCGCGGAAACTCGATATCCAGTTCGATCGCGTCGCAGACCACCGTCTGGAGCGCATCCGCGTGGAGGCCCACGGCAGCGAGTTCGAATTGGACGGGCGCGCGGTGACGTGTCCGCTCGCCGGCGAGCACCAGATTGAAAACGCAGCGACTGCCGCGCTCGCCCTGTCGCATTTGCAGGCCCCCGTTGCAGGCCTTGCCCGAACCGTGTGGCCGGGACGACTGGAGCGCCTGGCGGAGGATCCGGAAATCATCCTCGATGGCGCGCACAATCCGGCGGGAGCGCGCGCGCTCGCTGCCTACATCGAACGGTTCTATCGCCGCCGCCGGATCTGGCTGATCTACGGCTCAATGCGGGACAAGGCGGTGGAGGAGATTGAAGGCGCGCTGTTTCCGCTCGCGCACTGCGTCATCGCGACGGCGCCGCGGTTTGCGCGCGCGCTGCGACCGGAAGCGATCCGCGATTTGTGGCCCGAAGGCAACGTGCTCGTAGCTGACACCATCGACCGCGCGATCGCCATAGCCCGCGATAGAGCGACGCCTGGCGACGCCATCTTCATCACCGGATCGCTGTTTCTGGTGGGAGAAGCGCGGGCGCTGCTCTTACAATGAGATTTCTCATGTTTGTACTGCGTGCGCTGATGGTGGCGCTTGCCACGATCTTCTATGGGTCGGTGAGCCTTGCCGTTTCGTTTTTCGATCGTCACGGCCGGCGCCAGAACAGCGTCGCCAGGGCGTGGGCGCGGGCGCTGCTGTGGACAAGCGGCGTGAGAGTGCGGGTGGAGGGCATAGAACGGATTCTGCCCGAAGCCAGCTACGTCATCGCCTCCAATCACGCCAGCTATATGGATACGCCGGTAGTCCTCGCCAGCATTCCGGTGCAGTTCCGATTTTTAGCCAAGCGCGGCCTGTTCAAGATCCCGTTTCTCGGCACGCATCTTGCTCGCGCAGGCCACATCCCGGTTCCGCGCGAGGATCCGCGCGCGGCGGTCAAAACCATGACGCTGGCGGCGCAAATTATTCGCGAACGGGGCATTTCCATGCTGATCTTCCCGGAGGGCGGACGGTCGCGCCGCGGCGAGCTGCGCCCATTTAAGGAGGGCGCCGCATACATCGGCATCAAGGCCGGAGCGCCCATTGTACCGATTGCGCTTATTGGCACGCGCGCAGTGCTTCCCTTCGGCTCGGGCTGCATTCGGCCCGGAGTGGTCACTCTCAAAGTCGGCGAACCGATCGACACGACAAAATTCACGCTGCGCGACCGCGGCAAAGTCACCGAAGACATTCGAGCGCAGATTATCGCCATGCTGGGGGAGTCCGTCACCGTCGCGCAATCCTAGCCTTTGCCGCTCGGATGTTAGCTTAGATTCATGCGCGCAATACTGTCCATCCTCCTTGCGCCCTGCCTGTTTGCCGGCCTGGAGGACGTTCGAACGCACACGCTCCAGAACGGAATGAAGATCATCGTCCAGGAAGATCACAGCATCCCAAACGTGGCGATGTACTTCTTTTATCGCATCGGCTCGCGAAACGAACGTCCGGGCGTGACAGGCATCTCGCATTTTTTCGAGCACATGATGTTCAACGGCGCGAAGAAATACGGCCCCAAGCAGTTCGACATTCAGATGGAGAGGAATGGCGGCGCCAACAACGCTTATACTTCGCACGACCTGACGGTCTACACCGATTGGTTCCCCAGTTCTGCGCTCGAGCTGATGTTTGACATGGAAGCGGATCGAATTCGCGACCTCGCCTTTGATCCCAAGATGATTGAATCTGAACGCGGCGTCGTCTACTCCGAGCGGAGACTGTCGGTGGATAACAGCCCCTATGGCGCGCTGAACGAACTGGCGATGGCTGCTGCATTCATGGCGCACCCCTACCAATGGCCGGTGGTCGGCTGGGCATCCGATATCGAATCGTGGACGATCGACGACCTGAAGAGCCACTTCCGCATGGGCTACGCTCCGAACAACTGCACGCTGGTGGTGGTCGGCGACGTCTCATACGACCACGTGTTGACGCTGGCCGCCAAGTATCTGGAGTCCATCCCCCGACACGATCCGCCGCCGCCGGTCCGCACCAAGGAGCCCGAGCAGCGCGGCGAACGCCGCGTCGTGTTGAACAAACAGGCCCAGCTTCCGCTGCAAATGGTTCTGTATCACATACCGGATTCGCGAGATCCGGACCAGCCCGCGCTCGAAGTTCTCCAGGCGATTCTCGCGCGCGGCCAGAGTTCGCGGCTGTACAGGCGGCTGGTCGATGGTGATCAGATCGCCATCAACGTCAACGCCAACCGCCGGCCGGGCCTGGACCCGATGGTATTCACGTTCACCATCCAGCCGCGCTCCGGCATCGACCCCGCGCAGACGGAACGGGCGCTGTTTGAAGAGCTCGACAAGCTTCAATCCACGCCGGTTGCTGAGCATGAATTGCGCAAAGCCAAGAACCAGCTTCTCGCGGAGCATTACCGTGAGCTGAAAACGATCGCTGGTCGGGCCAACGCTCTCGGCGACTATGAAATCTATCTCGGCGATTACTCGCGACTCTTTACGTTCGATAAAGAAATCGAGGCCGTAACGGCCGCTGATATCCAGCGGGTCGCGCGCAAGTATTTCCTAGCGAAGAACCGGACCATTGCGACGCTCATTCCCGAACGACAGGAGGGGAAGCCATGAGAGCCGCGGTTGTCGTTTTCCTTTTGTGCGCGTCGCTTTATGGCGAGGTGCGCCTTCCGGCGTACGCGCGCGATACGCTGGCAAACGGCGCCGTGGTTTATCTTGTGCCGAAGCCGGGTCTTCCGCTGGTCGACTTCCGGGTCGTCGTGAAGGGCGGAATGGAATCGGAGCCAGCGGAACTGCCGGGGATCGCTTCGATCACGGCTTCCCTGTTGCGCCGCGGCACATCTCGGCGCACGCCGGACCAGTTTGCCGAGCAGTTGGATTTTCTGGGCGGTCAGTTCAATGACTACGTCGACGAGCAATGCACCGCGATCACAGCCGAGTTTTTGAAGAAAGATTTCGACGCCGGCCTGGAACTGCTGGCGGATGCGGTTCTCCATCCGGCGTTTCCTCCCGCGGAAGTCAAGAAGCTGCTCGCCCGCCGCGCGGATTCGATTCGCGCCGCCAAGGACAACCCGCAGATGGCGATCCTGTCCTTCTATCGAAGCTTCTTCTTCGGCCCCTCGCACCCGTACGGGCGCATCGCGGATGAAACGTCTCTCGACCGCATCCGGCGGGAGGACATTGAGGCCTACCATCGCCGCCTGTACACAGGTCCCAACATGGTGCTCATCGTGGCGGGCGAGTTCGACTCCACGACGGCCAAAGCCGCCGTTGCGCGCGCGTTTGGATCTGCGCCCAAGGGCCCGGCCTACGTCTGGACGGAGAGTCCCCTGCACGCCGCGTCCGGACGCCTGCTTCTGATTGACAAGCCGGACGCAACACAAACATATTTCGTCATTGCGCAGCCCGGCATAAGCCGCCGGAACCCGGACCGCATACCGGTGATGCTCGTCAACACATTATTTGGCGGACGCTTCACTTCCATGCTGAACCAGGCGCTGCGCGTCGACAGCGGTCTGACCTATGGCGCGCACTCTGCGGTCCAACAATCGCGTCTGACCGGATCATTGACCATCAGCACCTTTACCAAGACTGAGACGACGGCGCAGGCCATCGACATGGCGCTCAGCGTCCTGAAGCGCATTCGCGAGCACGGGATCACAGCGGAGCAGCTCGCATCGGCGAAGGCCTATATGAAGGGGATCTACCCGACGCAACGGCTCGAAACCGCCGACCAGCTGGCAAGCGTCATCGGGGAAATGGAGTTGTTTGGTCTGGGGCGGGAGGAGGTCGATCAGCTCTTTTCGCGAATCGATGCGGTCACACTGGCGCAGGCGAACGAGGTTGTGCGCCGGTATTACCGCAGCGACAACCTCACCTTCGTCGTGCTAGGCAATGCAGCCAAAATCCGGACTGCCGTGGCGGCCTACGCGCCGACGATCATCGAGCGTTCGATCCGGCAGCCCGGTTGGTCCAGCGCTGCCGGGCTCACGACTCCTTCTGAAAATCGAGCGCGGCCGAATTGATGCAGTAGCGCAAACCAGTCGGAGGCGGCCCGTCCTCAAAGAGGTGCCCCAGATGCGCCCCGCAGCGGCTGCAGGTGATCTCGGTGCGGATCATCCCGAAGCTGGGGTCGGTCGATTCGGCAACGGCGCTGTCATGAGCCGGCGCGACAAAGCTCGGCCATCCGGAGCCGGAATCGAATTTCGCGTCAGAGCGGAAGAGCTCCGCGCCGCAGCAGACGCATTTGTAGGTTCCACGTTCGTGATGATCCCAATACTTGCCGGTGAACGGCGGCTCGGTGCCTTTCTCGCGCGTGATGTGATACTGCTGGGGCGTCAACTGACGCCGCCACTCGGTTTCAGGCTTGTCAATTTTTTCTATCATCTTGAGTTGGATGCGCGGCAGGTCGGTTAGGCTTCGCCGGCGCGAGCACCTTTACCCCAGGACTTTGGCGCCCCTGACATAATGTAGGCGGGGGGGACAAGGATGCTTGTCGAGACGCCGCAGCTCCAGGAAAATGAAACGAATCCGTGGCTATCGGCCGAGGCGCGATTTGATCAAGCCGCCGACCACCTCGGCATCGAAGACGGCATGCGGAAAGTCCTGCGGTCGCCAGCCCGCGAAGTTACGGTGCACATCCCCGTGCAACTGGACGACGGACGCATCGAGGTTTTTACCGGTTTCCGGGTCCAGCATTCTATCGCGCGAGGTCCGTCGAAAGGCGGCGTTCGCTACGCGCCCGACGTAACGCTCGACGAAGTGCGCGCTCTTGCCGCCTGGATGACGTGGAAGTGCGCCGTGGTGAATATCCCGTTCGGGGGCGGCAAGGGCGGCGTGATCTGCGATCCGGCGGTGTTATCGCAAGGCGAACTGGAGCGAATCACCAGACGCTACACAGCGGAGATTATTGATTTCATTGGCCCGGAGCGCGACGTTCCCGCGCCGGACATGAATACCAATGAACAGACCATGGCATGGATCATGGATACCTATTCCATGCATATGCGGCGCACAACCACGGCCGTCGTCACCGGAAAACCGCTCAACCTCGGCGGGTCGCGCGGGCGTGCTGAGGCCACCGGACGCGGATGCATGATTGTCACGCAGCAGGCGCTGCGCCGGTTCGGTCTGGAGCCGTCTGAAACGCGCGTCGTGATCCAGGGATTCGGCAACGTCGGCGGAATGGCCGCCAAACTGATGGCCCGGGCCGGCTTCAGAATCGTATGCGTCATTGAGGTGGACGGCGCAGTCTATAATCCCCGCGGTTTGGATGTTCTGGCGCTCATGAAGCACCGCCGCGAGACCGGCTCGATTCTCGGCTTCCCCGAGGCCGAAGACATGGATCGCGATGAAGCGCTGTTCCTGGATTGCGACGTCCTGCTCCCGGCGGCCAAGGAGAACGTCATTACATCGGTCAATGCGGACCGGCTCCGCTGCAAAATCCTGTGCGAAGGCGCCAACGGGCCCACGACGCATATCGCCGATTCGATTCTTCAGGAAAAACGCATCTTCGTGATACCGGATATTCTGGCGAATGCGGGCGGCGTGACCGTGTCTTACTTCGAGTGGGTGCAGGACCGGCAGGGCTTCTTCTGGAACGAGCAGCTCGTCAACGGAAGACTTGAAGAGATTATGGTCAACAGTTTCCGCGATGTCGTGAGCTATGCGGACGCGCACAAGGTGAACAACCGGATTGCGGCCTACATGCTGGCGCTCGACCGCGTTCAGTTTGCGATCAAGCTGCGCGGCCTGTATGCGTGATTCGCGTCAATTTTCGGCTGAAACTCTGTCAGGCGCCTGTTCCACCGACGGCCGCTGGCCGGCTTCGATGACCGCTCTGCGCAGTCTGTGGAACCTTGACAAAATGGAATTGGCTTTCGACAAAACGGCGATGCGTTCGGCGAACGCCTCCAGGCGAGCGCCCGGAATCGCAAACAGAGGCATGTCTTCGGTCAGCACATCCAGGTAAGCGCTGCAACAGGCTGAGAGCTGCTCCGCTGGCGTTAACCGCGTGGGGAATGATTGCGCAGGCCAGCTCCGGACGTACCCAGCTGAGCTCGCAAAGATCTTCAGCGCCGCGCCAAGTTCGTTCCGCACAACCGACGGCGATTCAGATGATGTGTGTACGCGCCGAGTGCGGATCATTCGTGATCGGCGGCCGAGGTCGCAAACAGCCCCGTCCTCGGTTTGAATTCTTCCCTTTTCCGTGATGCCGCGTCGCGCGGCCTGCGCGCTGTATTCTGAAAGATCAGACGCGATGTCGCAGGACCCCTCGACGCCGCTGATGCGGCAGTATCACGCCATCAAACAGCAAGTTCCCCATGCGCTGCTCATGTTTCGCCTGGGAGACTTTTACGAGCTGTTCTACGAGGATGCGATAACGGCTTCGCGCGAGCTTGAAATTACCCTGACGTCGCGCAACAAGGAAAAAGGCCAAGCGATCCCGATGTGCGGCGTCCCGTTTCATGCAGCGGAGAATTACATTGCGCGCCTCATCCAGAAGGGGTATCGCGTCGCGCTCTGCGACCAGGTAGAGGATCCTCGATTCGCCAAGAAGCTGGTGAAGCGCGAGATCACGCGCGTTGTCACGCCTGGCACTGCGACGGAGTCGAGCGTGCTGCGCTCGCACGAGAACAATTACCTTGCCGCTGTCCTGCCGGATGGCGCGCGCGCCGGACTGGCGCATGTGGATGTTTCGACGGGCGAGTTTCGCGCCACCGAAATTGACGCTGGCGAAATCGCGACGGCGCTCGAAGGCCTGAATGCGCGCGAAGTCCTGGTTCCGGGCGGATCCGCGGTGAACGCGCGGTGTCTGCAAACCGAACTGGAAGCCTGGACGTTTGACATCGACTACGCGCGACGAAATCTGCTGGACCACTTCCGCCTGTTATCGCTGGATGGATGCGGCCTGGAAACAAGGCCGCTTGCCGCGGGCGCGGCGGGCGCCATTCTGCATTACTTGCGCGACACGCAGAAATCAGCCCTCGACCATCTGGAGAGGCCGGCCTTCTACGATCGCGCCGACTCGCTGGTACTCGACCCGGTCACGGTCCGGAATCTCGAGCTAGTGGAACCGCTGTTTGCCGGCGAAAGCAAGGACTCGACGCTGTTTTCCGTGATCAATGCGACCTCCACAGGAATGGGCAGCCGCCTGTTGCGGCGGCGTCTGCTGCGACCATCCATCGATGCAGCCGAAATCGAAGCCCGCCTGGATGCCGTCGAGGAGTTGCTTGGGGCGATCATTACCCGTTCGGAAATTCGCAAACTGCTCGGCGGCATTCTGGATATCGAACGGCTGCTCGCAAAGATCGTGATCGGAACCTCTGGTCCGCGCGACCTTCTTGCGCTAGGGCGGTCGCTCGAAATCGTGCCTGGCTTGAAACAGAGGATCGCCGAGGCGAACTCGCGACGGCTGAAAGAGCTTCACGCCCGTCTCGATGAACTTGCGGACGTCCGGGACCGCATTCTCACGAGCATTTCCGATGAGCCCCCGGCGAATATTGCGGATGGCGGAGCGATCCGCGACGGCGCAAACGCGGAGCTCGACCGCTTGCGCGACCTCAGCCGCAACAGCCGCCAGTATATTGCGCAGATCGAGGCGCGCGAGCGGTCGCGGACTGGAATACAGTCGCTGAAGGTGCGTTTCAACAATGTCTTCGGCTACTACATCGAAATTTCGAAGGCGAACCTGCGCCTGACGCCAGCCGACTATGAGCGCAAGCAGACGCTGGTCAACGCGGAGCGTTTCACGACGCCAGAGCTGAAAGAGCTCGAGGCGACGATACTTGACGCCGAGGAGAGGATCATCGCGACTGAACGCGAGATTTTCAACGAGATCCGCGCTTACACGGCGTCGCGCGCCGCCGCAATTCGGGCGGTGGCGAGCGCCATCGCCGAGCTGGATGTAACAGCCGCGCTCGCGCACATCGCCGCGGAAGGGCGTTACGTCCGGCCGCGTTTCTCCAATTGCGGGGAAATGCAGATCGTCGCGGGCCGACATCCGGTGATCGAAAAACTGGCCGGGCGCGACGCGGCGCGGTTTATTCCGAACGACGTGTATCTGTCCGACTCGGAGTTCATCGCCGTGATCACCGGCCCGAACATGGGCGGCAAATCGACTTACCTGCGGCAATGCGCGCTGATCACAATTCTGGCCCAGACAGGATCGTTTGTGCCCGCGGAATCGGCGCTGTTGCCCATGGTGGATCGCGTGTTCACGCGGATCGGCGCAGCCGACAACCTGGCGCGCGGCCGGTCGACGTTTATGGTCGAGATGACGGAAACGGCCGTGATTCTCAATTCGGCCACTGAGCATAGCCTGATTATTCTTGACGAGATCGGCCGCGGCACGGCAACCTACGACGGCCTGGCCCTGGCATGGGCCATCATTGAGCACATTCATCAGCGCATTCGCGCCAAGACGCTGTTTGCGACGCATTATCACGAGTTGACCGAACTGGCGGATCAGCTCGAGGGCGTGCGCAATCTGCGCGTGTCGGTCAAGGAAGCAGGCGACCAGATCATTTTCTTGCGCAAGGTAGAGCCCGGTCCCGCGGATCGCAGTTATGGCATCGAGGTCGCCCGGCTCGCCGCGCTGCCCTTGTCGGTAATCGAGCGGGCCAAAGAGATCCTGGCTTTACACGAGAAAACGGAACATCAAGTCACCGAGGAACTCACACCCACGCGCCGGCGCATGTCGTCGCCTGTGCAGATCCAGATGTTCGAGCCGGTGAACTATGAGATCGCCGACCGCATTCGCGCTCTGGATTTAGACCACCTGCGGCCCATTGAGGCGCTCAAAATTCTTGCCGAGCTGCAACAGGAGCTCGGGCGAAAGTGAGAGTCGCGGGTCTGATCAGCGGGACCTCGGTCGACGGCATCGACGTCGCGATTGTTGATATCGGGGAACAGATACGAACGGTTGCGCATGAGACGATTGCCTATCCGCCCGCAGTCCGGTCCGCCATTTTGTCGGTCTCGAACGCGTACACGCAGACGGCCGATATCGCGCGGCTGAACTTCCTCGTCGGCGAACTCTTTGCCGAGGCGCTGGCCGCCGTCTGCGCCGCGCACAGCGTAGATTCAATTGAGCTGATCGGTTCGCACGGACAGACGATTTTTCACGAAGGCGACGCGGTCGACTACGCGGGGCGCCGCGTCGCGAGCACGCTTCAGATCGGCGAAGGCGCGGTGATCGCAGAGCGCACCGGCATTCCGACCATATCCGATTTTCGAGTGGCCGATATTGCTGCGGGAGGCAAAGGGGCGCCGCTTGCTCCGTTCCTCGATTACCGGCTGTTTCGCTCGGACGCAATCGGTCGGATTGCACTGAACATCGGCGGCATCGCGAACATCACAGTGATTCCAGCCGGCGCCGCGCCCGACCAGGTCGTTGCATTCGATACGGGCCCGGGGAATATGATCATGGATGCCTTGACGCCTCCCTTTGACCGCGATGGCGAAAAGGCGCGCGCCGGGCGCGTCAACGAAGCGCTGCTCGAGCAATTGCTGGCAGATCCGTTTTTTCGGCGGCGTCCTCCGAAAACCGCAGGTCGTGAGCAGTATGGCGCGGAGTTCATCAAGCGCACTGGCATCGACATCACCACGGCTGCTGAACTGACGGCGCGGACGATCGCCCTGGCGGTCTCGCGCTTCAGCGGCATCGACGAGGTGATTGTCTCTGGCGGCGGCGCGCACAATCGCTATCTCATGGAACGGCTTCGGGCGCTGCTGAAACAGCGCGTCGTCACCTCAGCGGAGTACGGCGTGGACGTCGATGCCAAGGAGGCGGTGCTGTTTGCCGTGCTGGCATACGAGAGCTTTCACGGACGCCCCTGTAATCTTCCATCCGCTACGGGCGCACGCCGGGCGGTCGCACTGGGCAAATTATCCCGCCCGTAATGGAACCACGCCGCGCCGCCTTTCGTATCCACAGGCGGGAGCGAAATATGTATTGCACCCAGTGCGGCCTGAAGCTCGATGATCGCGCCCGGTTCTGCTCCGAGTGCGGAACGGCGACGGGCGCGGGCATGCAGCAAGCGCCAGGAACGGTGTACAACAGGCTGAGCCGTCCGCGCGAAGAGCGTAAACTCGCGGGCGTCTGCGCGGGGATCGCCCGCTATTTCGGGGTGGATGTCACGCTGGTTCGCATTTTGACGGTTGTGCTGGCAATATGGCCGGTGGGCGTTGGACTGATCTTTTACATCGTGTGCTGGATCGTGATGCCGAACGATCCCTTGATGCTGCCGGCTCCTCCGGCTCAGCAGACGCTGACATAAATGAAGAAGCCCCGGGGGTTAGCCGGGGCATTCGTGAGTTAAATTGGGCGACGTCCTACTCTCCCACGCACTTGCGCGCGCAGTACCATCGGGGCTGAGGGGCTTAACTGCCGTGTTCGGGATGGGAACGGGTGTGACCCCCTCGCTAGAGTCACCCAAAAGG
>DASRCT010000049.1:0-17398 GCA_035652975.1 Bryobacteraceae bacterium
GGATCGAGCCGTATGCCGAGCGCTGCGAGAAAGTCAAGATCGGGATGATAGCCCGTCATTGCGAACACAAAGTCGTTCTTGATCCAGACTTCGCCTTCGGGCGTAGCCACCAGCACAGAATCCGGACGTATTTCCTTAACCGAAGAGCGGAAGTATGCGCGGATCTCGCCCGATTTAATTCGATTTTCGATATTTGGTTTGATCCAATACTTGACGCTGTTTGAGATTCCCTCCCCGCGGTGAACCAGCGTTACCCGGGCGCCGCTCCAGAACAGTTCTAAAGCCGCTATAGCGGCGGAGTTCTTTGCGCCGATCACCATGACGTCGTGGTCGTAAAAGGGGTGCGGTTCTTTGTAATAGTGAATGACCTTGCTGAGCTCCTCGCCCGGGACATTCAGCAGATTGGGACGGTCATAATAACCCGTTGCCAGGATGACTTTCTTCGCAAGATACTGATGCGGACATCCGTTGCGGTCAGTGGCATGCACGACAAAAGCGCCGTCATGGCCCGAGATGCGATTGACAAACTGGTACTGACGGATGTCGAGTTGATAATGCTCCGCGACCCGGCGGTAGTACTTCAAAGCCTCAGCGCGAACCGGCTTTTCGCCGAGCGACGTCATCGGAATGTTGCCGATCTCGAGCAGTTCGGGCGTGGTGAAAAAAGTCATGTGGGTGGGGTAGTTGTATATGGAGTTGACGACGCAGCCTTTGTCGATGAGCACGGCGCTCACATCGCGGCGCTTCAGTTCGATGCCGCAGGCCAAGCCGGTAGGCCCGGCCCCGACTATAACGACATCCCACATGTTGCGCTTCCTGAGCGTTTGACCCGAAAGACCGCAGGCGGCTGAGAGCTGGGCCTGCTGCGCTGAACCCGTAGCAGCCGACCGCGGACGCTCGCCGCGACTCTAGAGACCTGGCCGGCGGTCAGTGGCATCAAAGCATGGCCTCGACTTTGGAATAAACGTCGGCCAGAGCAGCGGCCAACCCAGCCGCGTTTTTGCCTCCGGCTTCCGCCATATCAGGGCGACCTCCGCCCTTGCCTCCCACCGCTTGCGCTACCGCGCTGGCAAGCTTTCCGGCGTGCACTTTCGAAGTGAGATCCTTGGTGACCCCGGAGACGATGGCAACATTGCCGTCCTCTGACGAGGCCAAGACAACCACGGCCGTCTTCCATTTGTTGCGCAGCGAATCCACAACGGCGCGAAGCTGAGCGCGGTCCATGCCTTCGACGCGTTTGGCCAGCACTTTAACTCCTTTGAAATCGCGCGCATCCTGCTCGAGACTTCCCGCCTGGGTCTGTGCAATGCGGAGCTTCAACTCCTCAATTTGCTTTTGCAGCGCGCGCTGCTCGGTCACCAACTTACTGACGTGTTCGGCGGCCTCGTCTTCCGTTGTATGCACTGCCTCAGCAACGCGGCTCAGCGCGCTCGTGACCCTTTGGAACCGTTCCAGCGCGCCTTCGCCGGTAATGGCTTCGATGCGCCGCACTCCGGCGGAAATGCTGCCTTCGGAAACGATTTTGCACAATCCGATGTCGCCGGTGCGGGACACATGCGTGCCGCCGCACAATTCCTTGCTGAAGCCGGGCACCTCGACAACCCGGACCTTCTCGCCATACTTTTCGCCGAACAGCGCGATCGCTCCACTGGTCAGCGCTCGGTCGAGATCCATCACCTCGGTCTGGACAGCTACGTTGCGAAGGATCTCATGGTTGATCAGGCGTTCGATTTCCCTGAGTTCGTCGGCGTCGAGCGCGGCGTAATGGGTGAAGTCAAAGCGAAGCCGTGCGGGTTCGACGACGGAACCGGCCTGTTTGACGTGCGCGCCCAGCACAGCCCGCAGCGCTGCGTGCAGCAAGTGGGTCGCGGTGTGGTTGCGCATCGTCGCCTCGCGAGCTTCGCGGTCGACGCGCGCGATGACCCGATCGCCTGGCCGGATGGGGGCGTGCGGATGCACGATGTGCACGATGGAATTGGCTCGCCTCTGCGTGTCCACCACATCGGCGATGCGACGCCCGTTCGCCGCGTCGAGCAGCGCTCCTTTGTCGCCGACCTGCCCGCCGGCTTCCGCATAGAACGGCGTCTGGTCCAAAACAACCTCGGTACGCGCATCCATTTCGATTACCCGGACAACTTCCGCCGGCGCCTCGAGCGTTTCACGGCCGACGAACTCGCTACTGGGAAGCGAAAGGTAAACTGGGGAAATCTGCGCCTTCTCAGCCCCCTTCCAGCTTGCGCGCGCGCGAGCGCGCTGCTTCTCCATTTCATGCTGGAAGCCATCGATATCGATGCGCAGGCCGAAGTCCCGCGCCATCTCTTGCTGCTCATCGATCGCGAGACCGTAGGTATCGTACAGTTTGAAGGCCGCCGCCCCGGGAAGCACGCCGCCCGCCGCAGCCCGCGCTTCATCGTGGAAAACGCGCTCGGCGACCTGGAACGTTGTGGCGTAGCGATGCTCCTCGTCCTTGACAACGCGCGCTATGCGCTGGACGGATTCCATCAGTTCCGGATACGCATCCTGCATCAGTTCGGCGACGAAACCGGTGAGTTGGTAGAGATACGGTTCTGTGACGCCGAGCCGGCGGGCGTGCCTCAGGGCCCTGCGCATAATTTTCCGCAACACGTATCCGCGGCCTTCGTTTGAAGGCAGCACGCCGTCGGCAATCAGGAACGCGGTCGCGCGGCTGTGATCGGCGTTGATGCGCAGCGCCACATCCGTGCGGTCATCTTCGCCATACGCAACTTTAAAAATCTCCGCGGCCCGAGCGATGATCGGCTGGATCAGATCCGTATCGTAGTTAGACAGCTTCCCCTGGAGGACGGCGGCAATGCGCTCAAGCCCCATGCCCGTATCGATCGACGGCCTGGGGAGCGGCGAGAGATTGCCGGCGGCATCGCGATCAAACTGCATAAACACAAGGTTCCAGATCTCAATGAAGCGGCCGCCCGCGTCATCGGGAAATTGCTCGTGTTCGCGGCCTGGCTCAGCGGCTTCGATTCCCATATCGTAGTGAATTTCGGAGCAGGGGCCGCACGGTCCAGTCTCGCCCATCTGCCAGAAATTGTCCTTTTCGCCCAAGCGGAAAATGCGGTCTTTGGGAAAGCCGGCCACTTTCTGCCAAAGCGTTTCGGCGTCATCGTCCTCACGGAACACCGTCACGTACAACCTGTCTTTCGCCAAGCCGTACTCTCTGGTGATCAATTCCCAGGCGAATGCGATCGCTTCGGCTTTGAAGTAATCGCCGAACGAAAAATTACCCAGCATTTCGAAGAACGTGTGATGCCGCCGCGTGTAGCCGACGTTCTCCAGGTCATTATGTTTCCCGCCGGCGCGGACGCATTTCTGCGACGAGCAGGCGCGCGTGTAATCGCGCTTTTCCAGCCCAAGAAACACATCCTTGAACTGGTTCATGCCGGCGTTGGTGAACAGCAGCGTCGGGTCGTTCGCTGGCACCAATGACGAACTGCGGACGACACGATGTCCGTTGGAGGCGAAATAATCGAGAAACTTCTGGCGGATCTGGCTGCCTGTCATTAAACTTCCATTGTCGCAGCGGCAGGCCGCCAGTGGCCAGTGGCCCGTTCCTGGCTAAGCGCACGATCCGTATGAGGCTACGAACAAGATGCGTTACCGGCGCCGGCCCGCTCCGCCTCATCTGACAATGTGAGCATGAACGCCGCCGGGCGCGCTGGTCTCGGGCGCTCTGTTTGCGATTTGCTTCGGACTCTAGTTCTGGTGAGGCGCATCGACATGAAAGCGCGGTAGTGACCGTCACCAGGCCAGTACGCGCTCGATAGCGCGCTTCACGTCTTCGACCGAGGGCAGTACGGCGAGCTCCAGCGCCGGCGCGTTCGGTACGAAAGAGTCCTTGGCTGTCACGCGCACAAGCGGCGCCTCCAAAGCGTCGATGCAGTTTTCCGCAATGCGCGCCGCAATCTCAGCGCCGAAGCCGGCCGTGAGCGAATCCTCATGCGCGATCACGACGCGATTGGTCTTGCGCACGCTCGCATAGATCAGCTCCTCGTCGAGCGGAACGATGCTGCGCAGGTCGATTACTTCGACCGAGCGGCCTTGCGCCTCCAGCTTGCGTGCGGCGTCCAGCGCCAAGTAGACGGCGCTGCCCCAAGTGACTACTGTCACGTCCGTTCCTGCGCGCCGCACGCGACCTTTGCCAAACGGCACGAGATAGTCTGCGCCCGGCTCCAGCGTCTTGGCCTGCGGCTTCCGGTAGAGACCCTTGTGCTCCAGAAAGACGACCGGGTCGCCGCTGCGCGCCGCAGTCTTGATCAGGCCTTTTGCATCTTCCGCGCAGCTCGGGAACACTACGCGCCAGCCGGGGATGTGAGCGAAAAAGCTCTCGATGCAGGCGGAATGCCAGGGTCCGCCCTTGATGTAGCCGCCAACTGGGATTCGAACTACAACGGAGCAGGACCAGACGCCGTTGCTGCGCCAGCGCACAGTGGGGATCTCGTTCCGGAGCTGCATCGCGGCGGGCCAGATGTAATCGCCGAATTGCAGTTCGACCACCGGCTTATAGCCTGCGATAGCCATGCCGCCGGCCACGCCCGCGATACTGGCTTCGGCCAGAGGAGCATTTGCTACGCGATCGCCGAAGCGGTCGCGCAGCCCGCGGGTGACGCCAAACACGCCGCCCTTGGGATCGGCGATGTCTTCGCCCCACATGACGATCCTGGGATTCCGCTCCATCTCTTCCCGCAGGCCATGATTGATGGCATCGATCATCGTAACCGGCTCGGTCGAAATATAGGCTGGCTCGGCTTCGGCGCGGATCGCCGGAACCGGCTCATAGATGTTTTCGAGCAGGCCATCAGCCGAAGGCTGCGGCTGCGAATCGGCCCAGTCCGCGGCGGCCTGGACCTGGCGCGCAACTTCTTCGCGAATGCTTTCCATCTCGGCGCGCGTCAACACGCCTTCATCCAGGAGTTCGCGCTCGAGCCGCAGGACCGGATCTCGCCCCGGGAGCCCAGCGAGTTCCTCCGGCGTGCGGTATTTTCGATGGTCATCGGAGGAGGAGTGCGAATCGAGGCGCGGCACATGGGCTTCGACCAGCACCGGACCGGCGCCATGCCGCATGGCGGCGATCATCGGCGCAAGCTGATCGTGGATATCGTGCAGGGATGTGCCGTCAACTTCAATGCTGGTAACGCCGAATCCCGCGGCGATTCTATGCACGGTGGATGCGGTCTGATGTTTTTGGGGCGTGCTGATAGCGTAACCGTTGTTCTGCACTACGAACAGGACCGGCAGGTTTTCGCGGGCGGCCCAGTTCAGGGCTTCGAAGAACTCGCCTTCACTGGTGGCGCCTTCGCCGGACTCGACGTATACGAGATCAGCGCCGCCATCAGCCTTAATGGCCTTAGCTGCGCCGATGGCGGGAAGATACTGCGATCCCGTGCAGGCGGTTTGCGCCACCAGTTTGAGCTCGCGCGAGGAGAAATGCTCGGGCATATTGCGGCCATTCGAGTTCGGGTCGCCGGCGCGGCTCAGCATACCGAGAAAGTAGTCCCGAAGCGGCAAGCCGAGGGACAGTACGGTTGCAGTCGAGCGGTAGTAGGTGAAGAACCAGTCACGGCCCGGTTCCAACAGGTTCGTAATGCCGGCCTGCGCCACTTCGTGGCCGCGGCAGGAAGCGACGAAGGCGCACTTGCCCTGTTTGGCGAACATCTTCATTCGCTCTTCGGCGTAGCAGGCGCTCAGGACGTCGCGGTACACGTCCTTCAGGTATGCCGGCGCAATGGCGGCAGGATCTTCCTCGAGCACGATCAGGTTCGAAACCATGGGTTCTCTTCCACTTTCAGTTTGAGGCGTTGCACGGAATCTGCCAGTGACTTCGGTCACAGGCATGCTTCGGTTCTTCACAAAATAAGAAGCATGAACGCCGAGGACGAGATTGTGCTGCGCGTATTGGCGGCAACGCCGCTGTTTGCAGCGCTGAGCGACTCAGAGCGCGCCGCGCTGGCCTCCCGCACGCAGCTACGACGCTATGCGGCCGGGCAGGTCCTGTTCACCGAAGGCGAGCCGTGCAGCGGCTTGTACGTGGTTGCCAGCGGCTGCGTCCGCATCTATAAGAGCTCGCGGGGCGGACGGGAGCAGGTGCTGGCGATCGAAGGTCCGCCGCATTCCATCGCCGAGCTGCCGGTGTTTGATGGCGGAGATTACCCGGCGTCTGCCCAAGCTGTGGCCGATTCGCGGCTGCTGTTCATCTCGCGGAGGGATTTCCGCGCGCTGTGCCTGGAGCGGCCGGAAGTGGCGCTGAAGGTTTTGCAAGTGGTCGGGAGCCGGCTGCGGCGATTGGTGGGCATTATCGAAGAACTTTCGTTCAGCACCGTGCGACACCGCCTGATCGCCTGGCTGTTCAAGCGGGCCGAGGCGAGTCCGGATCGAAAAACGTTCACGCTGCCGGTGAGCCATCAGGAACTGGCCGCTGAAATCGGCACTGTGCGTGAGCTTGTCTCGCGCAACCTCGGACGGTTGCAATCCGAAGGCCTCATCCACATCGAGGGCCGCGAGATTACGATTGTTAATCGGCCGGGGCTCGAAGCGGAGCTGGCATCGCGTCTGTAGTCCGAGCGGTCGCCGGGCGCGTGAACGTGATCAGCAGATTCGCGGCGAAGACGGTCACGGCAGCCATCTCGAGAATCGCTGATGCCGGAAGCACCGGCCACAATGCCGGAGCATAGCCTTCGTAGGCGCCCGTCTCGGACGCCACCCGCAACAGACAGCCGGCGTTCAGCAATGCCAGCGCGACGAACATCAAGCGCGGGCTGTAGAGGATATGCATGCCGCAAAACGCCGGCAGCACCCTCTGACCGATGGCAAAGACCATGGTCGAGAAGAAACCCACGGTCAGTGCGTGCCGCGAAGCTCCCCACAGTCCGCCGGCGCTGTCGAAACGCGCTGCAAGCACGCCGATGCCCGCTGAAATCAGGAGCCATACGTATGCGAGTCGAACAAACGCAGGAAAAGTCGGGTGGACGCCCAGGGTTTTTGGCGGATTGATGGCGGGGGTAAACACGTGCAGCGCGGCCGCCGCCATCGCCGAGCCGACAAGCGCCAATATGGCGAATGCGAGCCAAGCCCCCCATAAGGCGAACGCGACGGCAGCCAGCGCCGAAACCACGGCCGCTTTCAACCAGTTTTCTCGCGGAGCACGCAGGCCAAGGAAAACGGGTAGCCAGCGCGCGTTGAATCCCCAGATCGCGAGAACAGGAAATCCCCAGGCGTAGAGCGCCAGGAAGCGCTGGTTCAATCCGTGCGGCACAGCGGGTCCTGTCCCGCTGACGGCTGCCCAGATTGCAGCGGCAATGTTCACCCCCAGCGCGATCATGAACATCTGTGTCGAGACGGCCACCAACAGAATCCAGGTGGGACGCCGCTGGCCATCGCCCGCCGTGCGTGGCTTGTGCTTCGAAACCGTAGCGAAGAATAGCAGAAATGCGCCCAGTTCCAGGGTCGCGGATGCCGGAATTACGACGCGCCACCCCAGTTCGTACACATTTGCAATCCACCGCAACAGCACGCCAGCGGTCCATAGCGCCCATGCGATCCACGCCCGGCGCACTGGAAAGCGCGCGACGTCAGCCATCTTGGAAAGAGAATAGAAACCGATGCCGAGGATGAATGTACCAATCCAGCCAAAAATCTGGGCGTGACCATGCGCCTGGATCCATGCCGGACTGATTTGCGCGGTCGAGCGATCGCCGCTGATCGCCAGCAGATTCCATACGCCAAGGAACGTGCCCGGCGCCAGCATGAAGGCCAGCCCGGTCACGATCCATGCCTTGACCACCCTCTGCAACGCGGCCTCGTAGTTCTTTGACTCGATGCTCATCATAACCAGCATGATGCCGCCGGATTTCATGCGCCGTGACTTTGGTCACTGCCGGCCGGAAACATGCAATCTATGTTTGAACAAGAGGTCAACATGGAATCGATTTTGAACAAGACCGTGCGTGAGATCGCAACTGAGAATCCGTCGTCAGTGAAGGTTTTCGAGGCGCTCGGCATCGATTACTGCTGTGGCGGGAAAAGCTCGCTGCAGCAAGCCTGCGAGCGGGCGAACGTTGCTCCCGAACACGTGATCGAGATGCTCTCGAAGGTCGACGGGCGGGCGCAGTCGGAATCAAACTGGGCTGCGGCATCGGCCCCGCAACTCATTGCACATATCGTCAACGTACATCACGCATACACGCGAAACGAGATTCCGCGCATCTCCGCCCTGCTCGATAAAGTCTGCGCGCGCCACGGCGCGGCGCACCCGGAGGTGCTGGAGGTCCGGCCGCTCGTTTCCGCGCTCGCCGAAGAACTGATGACGCACATGCTAAAGGAAGAACAGATCCTGTTTCCTTTCATTGAGCAGTTAGATGGCGCAAAACAGCGGCCTGGGATTCCGGCCCCCTGCTTCGGCTCGATCGCGCATCCGATCGCACGCATGCTGGCGGACCACAACGACGCCGGGGCGTTGTTGGCCAGGATCCGCGAACTGACGGATGGCTACGCGCCCCCCGCGGACGCGTGCCCAACATTTCGCGCGCTGTATGCGGCTCTGGAGGAGTTCGAGCGCGATCTGCATCTGCACATTCACCTGGAAAACAACATCCTGTTCCCGGCCGCACAGAGGTTGGAGGAACAGGCCAGCGCGATGCGAAATTAAATCCGCGCGGGCTTCGAAAGCCGCTTCTTCAGGCTACTTCTTCAGGCTCCGCAAGTAGGCGACTACATCGTCCACTGCGGCGCCTGAAACTGTTTTGACCGGCTTCATTTTGCCTTTGCCCTCGGTGATGATCCTTTTCAGCTCATCATCGCTAATGGACTGAACTTCGGGAGACTTGAGATCGCGCATCTCGACTTTCAGTGTTTTAGCGATGGCTGGGTTGGGAGTCCCGTCAACGCCATGACACGATCTGCAACTCTTGTCATAGGCGGCCTTGCCGGCTTTTGCGTCTGCGCCGAACGTAATACTCTGCCCGACCGCCAATAATGCCGCTAGCATCAGCGTCTCTCGAATCATAAAAGCATTCTCCTTATATGTGATTACTCTATTGCTCCAGGCCTAAGGTTTTCAGCACTGCGGGCGATGTCTCTTCGACCGCAAGGGTTTGATGGCAGGCGTTGCAGTCCTGCGAAATCGTTTTCTTGTCCGCGCTGGCGTGGTTCTCATCGTGGCAACGGAAGCAGCCCGGCGCATCCGTGTGACCCAGATTGCTCGGATATGTTCCCCAGCTGACTTTCAGATCGGGAAAAACGTTCGTGCGATAAATCTGCGCCAGCTTCTCGCCGGCGGATCGGATCGCGTCCGCACGGCTCGCGCTGATGGCCGGGTATTTGGCGCTGTAGAACGCGCCCAAACGCGACGGGATCTCACGGGCGGCTTCGGCGTCTGTTTGATAGCTGGCCTGAATCAGCCTCAGGCCGGTTTTCTTCAGCCACGGCAAATCGGACGGCAGCTCTCCAGTCGCCAGCGCGCGATCAAGCGCCCGTTCTGCGGTCTCGAATGCATGAGCGGCGCGGTTATGGCAGTCCACACATTGCATTTCGAATACTGGCAGCGACTCGATCGCTTCTGGCTTCGCGTCGGCGGCAAGGTAGGTTCGGATGACGCCGTTTGGGTCCCGGTATTCAACCCAAGGAATTGTCTCCCGCTTTCGGTCCTGGGCGGCGTAGCGAATGCGAACGCCGGGCCCGAGATGGGCGCCATGGATTCCTTCTCGGCTGCCCCCGCCGACCAGCATCATCAGCACGGTCTCCGTGCGCGTATTCATCTCGTCGTCCTTGAACTTGGAAATTACTCTTAGGCGCGGTCCAATCGGAAATTGCCGCGCGTGGCAGCGCTCGCACGTAACCGCACTCGCCGCCATGCGGTTCGATTCGATCGCAGATTGGATCGGATGGGGATAGCTGTTGAACATCACCTCAATGAGCTGTCGAGTGCCGGCCATTTTACTCTGGAGCCAGCCGGATGCGCCCGGCGCAACATGGCATGCGACGCATTCGACCTGCTGATGAGGAGGCTGCTGGTGGCCCGTGAACTCCGGCTTCATCGCGTGGCACGTCTGACCACAGAACTGTACTGTTTCCATGTGCTCCACCGCGCGGTAAGTCACCTGGCTGGCGATGACAATATTGACGAGCGTCATCACTGCAACAAAGACGCCCAGCTTTCTCCAGGCCAGGCTGCGAGCCGATGGTTCTGCGAAGACTGCGCCGATTCTGGACTTGCCGAGCACGACGCCGATTGGAATCAGCGCCAGGCCGAGAAAGAAAACAGCGGGAATAAATATAAACACCAAGAGGCCGATATACGGGTTGTCGACGTGGCCGCGGATATGGACTGGCAACACGAATAGCCAGCAAAGGGCGGCGAGGGTCGTCAGCGCGACTCCCGCAAGCGTCAGCCAATGGCTCGTAAAGACAACGATTAATGGCCGCCGTTCCTTCGTCATTCTTTTCCCCGCCGATTCAGATAGCTGATCAGGTTCTGCATTTCAGAGCGGCTGAAGCGCGGCCAGCGTATTCCCCCGCCCTGCATCCGCTCGAGCATGCGCGGTCCGTGCCGCCATAGCGCTGAAATCATCGTCGCAGCATCGAACCCTGCCGGCCGGCGTCGCAGATCGGGGGCGCCGCTAGCAGCGTTGTCGTGACACGATGCGCACCCCTTCGTTTCGAAGAGCTTGCGGCCACGCTCCGGCCGTCCCGTCTCCCCGAACAACTGCTGCGTCCAGAAATAACTGATGATGGCTCGCATATCGGGCTGAATGCGTTCCGGCGTATTCACCGAAAGGCCATGGTTCCACATCGCGGCGGCCAGGTCAGTCAGGCCCTTACCGCGCACCTGATCTGCAACCGACGCGTAGCCCTGGACATGACACTCCGTACAGCCGTCCTTTCGAAGCAGCGCCTCGCCATTTCCCGGCGCGGCAATGACGGAATGTGCGGGCTGGCGCTCGCGGCCGGGCAAGTTCCGGATATAGACAAGGATGTCGCCGAGATCTTGCCCGGAAAGATGCGGCGCCGGAATGTGTTCGGATTGCAAGCGCGCGCGCATCGTGGAGGCGTGTTTCCACATGGCTTCAACCAGCGCGATGGGGTCGCTCACCCCGGTCCAATTGGCCGCCGGCGTAATACTCGGCTGTACGGCAGTCGTGACGCCGTGACAATGCGCGCATCGCCGCTCGGTGAACAATCGCTTGCCTCGCGCGGCGTCGCCGGGCTCCTCGAAATAGTGCGCGGCATAGAAGAAGGCGAACAGATCGCGCGCAGCCTGTTCATCGAGATCGCCGGTTCGAACACCACGCTCCCGGATAGCACTCCACATGGTGGGAGCATGATTCCACATGAGCGCGGCGAACCCGGCGGGCGTGAGACCACGATCGACGGGCTTGCCGAGATCCGGCGCGGTGCGCCCCCCGCGTCCCCCGACGCTGTGGCAGTTCACGCACCCCAGGCTTTCGAACAGACGGGCGCCGCGATCGGAATCCGCCGTGACTGCCTGGCCGTGAGCCGCACCCATGACTACAACGAAGACGATGTACGGGCGTTTCATCGGCCGATCCTCAATCCAGTGCTGACTAGGTGAGTACGAAACGCTTCATAAAGATAGAACGGCTCGGCGTAGCCGTAGTAACGCCATTCCGAAAACCAGCTCACGCTATTCACTACCGGTATGCTGGCCCGCACCAAGGGTTCGTAAAAGGGCGTGGCGCGGCTGCCGGCGCTACGTACGAATGACCCGCCCGCCGTGAGACGAGCGCTGTGCGCAGGGCGGATGGTTGCATTCACCAGCGCGGTCACAATATTCGCGTTTTCACGATACGCCGACAGCTCGGGCGTTAGAGTCTGAGGCGCAAGATAGTAAAGGTTTGATTTGATTGCAGCGCGGCCGTACGATGCTTCGAAATCAATTATCTTGTTCGCCTGCGGCGCCCACGACAACGAAACGGATCCCTGTCGCGCATGGAACTCGTATCCGCTTCCGGCGGTAGGATTATCGTTGGTGAGGAAACTCAGGTCCACGGCGGCGGACAAGGAAGGAAGCGGCTGATAGCGGACCTGCCCGCGCACCTTTTGATAGTCGGACAAGCTTGTCCGAAAGTAGACGGCGCCGCTCGAGGCGACTTCGGTTTGCGCCGACGCTGACAACTTGGCCGACGGCCGCCACGTGATACCTCCAAGCCCCGTATTCCGCCTCAAATGACCGCGCTCAAGTCCCGCCAATCCTGCAGCAGGCAAGATCACATCCGCGCCTTCGCCCCATTCGTAGCGATAGCCTCCGCGGAATATCAACCGCGGAGTCACATCGAAAAACACATTGCCCTCTGTGTAGCTATAATCGCGCGCGAGCGTGGAAGCGAGCAGAGTCGTCATTTGCGCGGGGCCGGTCGCGGTTATCAGGGTCTGGTTTGTCGGTGCGGATCCGGCATTATGCAGGCGATCGGTGACCCATAAAGCGGTACCCCGAATACGCCGAACCGGTCGGATCTCGCCTCCAGCCTGACCGGTCGTATGCGGCAGCTTAGCTGCGGATGTCGCCAGGAACTGCTGCCCTGTATAGAACAAAACCTGACTTTGAAGGACCAGGTTGCCGCTGGCTGTCTGTTGATAGTTCACGTCCGATTGCGGCTGGCTGAAAAGGAACTGACCATATACGTCGAGCCACCGCGCCGGGCTCGCAGTGAGCAGGCCCTTGCTGTAAATGCTGTGGCTGCCAATCCCGTACGCTGCGACCAATCCGGATAGGACGATGTTATTGTTCAGGAACGGCGTGAGCTGGTTTCCGGGGTTGACCGCGCCCGGGCCCTGATACAGGCTTTGGTCGTCCTTGAAAGTTGTTCCGCCCTGCTCGAGCGTTACATGCAGCCGGTTGAACTCCATCCGCAAACCGCCGCGATAGAGATTCGTTGAGTCGCGCAATCGATTCGGGACGGGAAACTCGTCGGCGTCGGACACAAGCGTCGTCACGCCATGTCCGGAGCCCGCATCGCGGCTGTAGAACAAGTACGGGCGTAAACGAGCGCCGGGGCGCAGTTCCAGGTCGAACGCTCCGAAGCGCCTGCGCGTATCGAAGGATCGCTCGTTCAGAACGATGCCGCGAGATAGCAGCGGGTCGGCAAAGGATGGGAGCGCGTTGAAGAATGCGATATTGCGATAATCCGCTGTGAAATCGTAATAGCGGGTCTTCTTTGCCTGGAGGTGAAACGTCGTGTATGGCTCACCGCCCCAACTATAGGCGCGCATGTCGACTCGATCAAACGCACGCCTTTGCGGATCGACAATCGATAATTCCGCGCCGAACAGTTTGGGGCCGGAGCCCAGATTCACGATACTACGATACGTGTCGAAGCTCCCGGCCACATCCGTGCGCCAGCGATACCCGATTTCGACCCATCCGGTGAATCGTGATTCCTCGGCGGGCGCCGGAGATTCCGCGGCCGGCGCAGCCGCCTGGGACTCCGGCTTAGGCTGCGCTCCCGCTTGCTGCGCCAGCGCAGCCGATAAGACACACACACCGATCAGAAAAATTTTCATCGCAGCAGGTTCCGATCGATATGGCTCCCATGCACTTTCTGGTGACAGATCGTGCAGTTCTGAAAGCGCGGTGAGAGCAGGTTATGAAAGGCCGGCGGGGTAACGCCAAGCGCCGCTGTGGGTCCGGGCGTCGGAAGATTGGCGTGACACTCCAGGCAGACAAACCGAACCTCATGGCGCATCAACATCCTCGGATTGGTCGATCCGTGCGGCTCATGGCACGCCGAGCAGCCTTCGAAACGCATTGGTGGATGCTCGAATGTGAACGGTCCACGCTTGTCGCCGTGACATGCGAAGCAGCCAGGATCGTTAGCGCCGAAATTCCGCAGCGATGCATTCCGGATGCTCCCGTGCGGGTTGTGACAATCGACACATGACATCGCCGCTTCCGGCAAACGATGGCGGAATGGCTTACGAAACTGCGCGATAACGTTTGTATGACAACGCGCGCACTGCTGATTGATGTCAGCGGCGCGCCGCATTAGCAGCTCTGCGCCGCCATTGGCGTGAACCTTATGACAAGCCGCGCACGCTACTTGGTTTTTCGCATGACTGCTCTCAAGACGCCCCGCGTGCGCGGGCGTATGCAGATGGCATGTCAGGCAGGCCCGGCTGCTAGCCTCGGCGGGAGAGCGCGCGGGATTTACGATCGCAGACGCATCGCCAGACTGCGCATGCTTCTCGCCAGGGCCATGGCAGGCTTCGCACACGCGACCCTGCCAGGCCCTCAGCGTTGCCGCATCAGGACCGTGATGCGGGCTCTTGATGAAGGCGTTATAGATGTCTTCATGACACGCCTGGCAGGCCTCCTCGCCGGCGTAGCCGGGCGGCTGTTGGCCGCGAAGCTGAACCGTCATCACTAGCAGGCCGGCAGACAACACTCCCAGTATTCGAGTCATGCGCTCAGTAGCTCAGGCGTTAGTACTGCGCATGGACCTGCCCAACCGAAAACGCTGCGCCGGCGCTGTGGCAGGTTTCACAACTCTCGCCAAGCGAAGTGGTGTTGGCCAGGGCATGAGATGCCGCAGACAGGCTCACGTGACAGCCCGTACAGGCCGACGTGACGGCCTGGACCGGATTGATCGGGCCCTGCGGATCGACGACAGCGTTCACTCCGGTCGGCAAATTCTGTTCACTTCCATTTACGTGACACATGGCGCAGTTCCGCGTATCTCCGGGCGCGCCGGTCGGGGCCATCGCCGGATAGCGCACGTCGCTGAAGTCGTTGTGCGAGCCTCCGAACCCAACGACGATATACGGCCGGTTGGCGGGCAGGTTTTCGCCGGTGTGGATGCGGTGTACGAGCAGATTGAAGTTGACGCCCTGCGGCGGCGCCGCTCGATCGCTTGCCACCTGAGACATGGGGCCGCGCGCTGCGTCTGTGTTTGACGGATTGTGACAGAGGACGCAATACTCGGTCTGGTTTCGCAAAGTCCCGTGTACGGAGAGCGCGACGTGACACTGATTGCACTTACTCGTAGCCACAACGGTACGGCGCGCCTGCACGGGCGAGTTGTCCACAGAAAAATTGATAACTTTATTTATAGCGCCATATTGAACTGTCATCTGCTTGGTCGTGCCGGCGAGAAGAGTTTCGGTTCTGCGCGCCTCGATGCCGATGGAGTATGTACCGGTTGCATTCGCCGGGATGCTGTGCGTGAAGGTGTACATGCAGGTTCCGTCGACGCTGCAACTTGCTCCGAGCGCGCTCTCGGTCACGTAGCCAGGCGTTGTCACGTCGCTGCCAAAGCTCGTATACCCGTAGTCGGATGCCGGCCCCGCCATCGTGAAGCTCAGGGCGCCGAGCGCGGATAGCGGAACCGCATTGCCCGCCTTGTTTCTGACCGTGAAGGTCACTGTGGGAGCGCTGCCAGCGACGCCATTATCGACCTTCACCAGGCTGACCACCAGACCGGAGAGCATCGCAGACTCCGTCGGAATCACATGAGCACCCTTGATAGAGGCGTCGAAATCGATCTCCCCTTGCGGAATATGACAAACGCCGCAAAGATTGTCGCTAATTTGCGGTCCACCGGCATGATTCACGCCGGTGGTGAAATCTACATCATCGTGACAGGATCCGCAAGAAGCCGCCGTGGGCGCCGTCAGGTAATTCGTCGCCTGATCGGCGCCCACATCCTGCCGGTGACACGTCTCGCACCGCCGCACATCGGCCGGGTAGACGACCGTGGACCAGTCGCTAACGCTCTGGTTAAACCCGATGAGACGATACGGCTTACCCGCCCGAACACTCGGCAGGCTAGATCCGGCGTGGATCTTATGCGCCATCACCTTAAAGTCAAGCGTGTTGCCCGTGTCGGGATCGGTCGTTTGCGGCGTGTGGCACAAAATGCACAATTCCACGCCGCGGCGCGACCCTCCGTGAGCCGATAACTGGTCGTGGCAGGCGTCGCAAGCCTGCGTCCGGACAACGTCGCGAGTCACCCTCACTTGGGATCCGTTCGGCACAAAGTTGAACGTCGTCGACGCATAGCTGACGCCCAGACCGAAGATGGTCAGGTCCCGCGAGGCATACGCACCGATGGTATGCGTGGCCGCAGCGTCAAATCCGGCCGGAGCGCGCGTGCCGAACGTGTATTTGTAAACGCCATCGCTCACTGGCGTGAATACGCCGCCGCTGTCGGCCGCCGCTTGGATCGCCGATTGTCCGGTAATCGGGCTCTTTTGCGTCCGGGTAGTATACGCTACGTACTGCGTCTGACCTTTGGGAATTGTTGCCGCCACCATGCTGATGGACACTGCGCCTGGAGTGGTAATGCCATTTCTGTCGAGCGGCAATCCCTGCGGATCTGTAATCGACAGAGTCGCTGTGATCGTTCCATCCGCTGCCATCTGCGCCGCTGTGATCTTCAACGCGAGCCCCGGGCGCACGAAGTTGACAAGTGCGGCGTCCGCATAGAACGCCTTTTGATTCGGCGAATACGGCGGCTTGGGAGCGCTCGCAAGAAATGTGACCGCGCTGAGCACAATGGCAAGCGGGCGCCAGCCGAAAGAGAGGCGAAAGAGTCTTTGAATCGTTGCTGTCCGGTTGTGCATCAGCTCTCTCCAGGAGCCAGGATCATGCATACGGCTGTTTCTAACGCTCCAACACAACTTCCACACGAACTTGATGTCGGGCGCTTACCGAGACTTTGCCCAAAAACCTGGTCTTATAACCGTGCGCGCTGGCCAGCAGCGCATACGTACCGGGGCGCACGCCGGCCAGCAAATAGCTGCCATCCGCCTGCGCATCCGCCCGAATGACCTGCGCCCGGATCACTTCCCGCGCAACAACAGTAGCGTACGGCACAGGCTGGCCCTGCGCATCGAGCACCCTGCCTGCAATGCCGCCAGCGCCGCTGGGAACCGCAATGACGCTGAATGTGATGAGGAGCGCCAGCGAAATGAGGAAAGCTGCGGCGGCGTAGCGGCGCATTATATCCGGCACGCGCCATTCCAACGAATATATAGCCGTCATACCCACCTTCTCTCGCCGGTTCGGATTGCACGGCTGTGGCCACGACAAGGCATTATCAGTTTTCCCGGGTGGCAGCGGACTCCGGCGGCGATGTGCGCGGAAAGCCGCACGTCGGTTTGCGCGGTTGCGCGATTACGCGCAGCGCTCTAGTGCCGTGTCCCAGAAATAACTGGAATAATGGACCGTTTTGCGTTAGACTGTCGTATGTCGATCGGACGGCCCAAACCAGCCCTGAGTCTGAGTGAGGACGAGCGGGAGCAGTTATCCAGCTTTGCTCGTTCGCGAACCCTTCCCAATGCCCTGGTGGAGCGCGCCAGAGTCGTTTTGTGGTCGGCGGAAGGTGAAAGCAACGCGCAAATTGCCGGCCGGCTG
>DASRCT010000050.1:0-116413 GCA_035652975.1 Bryobacteraceae bacterium
GAAGCCAGGGTCCGATGGCGCCGCGAGCGACGTCGAAAGCGCGAATGCGGGTCCAGGCCCGAAGGAAGGTCTCCTGCACCAGATCTTCCGCGATCGCCGAATCGCGCACGATATTCGCGATGACGGACCAGGCCAGCCTGCCGAAACGATCGTACAGCTCGGTCATCGCACGGGGATCGCGGTCGCGAAGACGGCGGGCGAGGTCTTCGTCGTTTTCTCCGCTGAGCTCGATCGCAAGCAAAAGACCGGGTAACATTCTTCGTTCGCGTGGCCTGTCCCGAAGAGGATACCGCGTTTTCGAGCCATGATGAACGCGGATCGCGGGCGGACAGGCAATCTCCGAGCATTGATACGAAGCGGAAGCGCTGGTGGATGGCGGCGTTGAGGCGAAACCTGCCGGTCGGCCACGCTCGGCGAGCGGGAATCGGGAACGTGAATGTGCGCAAGTGCAATTTTTTTCTTGACATCCGCGCGGCTTACCTCTATATATGAATCACGCTGCGATTTTTAGATCGCAAATTCGATTAGGGAGAATCAATCGATGAAGAACGCAACCAAGAAAGCTGCGAAGGCCCCGGCGAAAAAGAAAGCCCCTGCCAAGAAGAAGAAGTAAGCGGGCTGCGGGTTTCGCAGAAGTCAGGGTTTCAGATCCGGCCCCGAGGCATCGGGGCCGTTTTTATTTTCCGCCGCTCGTCTCCAATTGCAGCACCCGGAAGGTTTCTCCCATCTCGAACAACAGCGTCTTGAGTTGGAGCCGGCGCTTCAAAGCCTCCGGCCCGGTTTCGGGTCCGAGCGCCGCCGCGAACTGATCCCGCTCCCCCGCCGTCAGGAGAAAGCGCGCCAGCGTCTCGAACCGGCGCCTGGAAAGCCCGCGCTCGGCGGCGCGTTCCTCAATGATGGTGAACGGTACATGGGCCGTGATATCGCGCTCGCCGGGATCGGAAAGTACGTCATCGGAAGCGGAATGCCGGCGATAGCTCATCAGGGTTCCGCGGCTGTGCCGGACCCACTCCCGGGCGGTATAGCCGTAATCAACGATGACCAGCCACCCCCTCTCAAGCCGCTCTGCAATGGCATCCACCCAGTCGAGTGCGCGCAGATTGACTTCGATGACCGAGCCGGGCGGCGCCGCCGCGTACCATCGATTCAGATACTCGAGCGTCCTTCCGGAGGCCGGCGCGCCGTCGGTCAGGATGAACCGGCCGTTTTCATACGCAACGCATTGCTCGACAAAGGCGTCGGCGCGCCGGATCACGAGCCGCACTGGCAGCGCGTCGAAGAACTCGTTCGCGAATACGACGCCCCGGATGCGCTGCGGCAAGGCGCCGCGTCCTATGTCGATTCCCGCGTAGTTGAATTCGTGGAGCGCTTCGGCCATCTCGGCGCGCCCGGCGCCGAGCTCGATGACCTGGAATTCGCACCCCAACCCGAGTTCCTCGCGGGCGGCGCGCATAAACTGTGCGACGAGAATGCCGAAGACCGGCTGGAGCTGCTCTGCGGTGTAGTAATCTCCACGCTTGCCGAACGGATCGCGCCCGCTCGTATAGTACCCGACGCCCGGCGCGTACAGGGCCAAATCCATGAACTGCTCAAACGAAATTGGACCGTGGCGCTCGATTTCGGCCTGGATGACTTCGGCCGCGCGGTACGGTCCCGAAACAGACATCGTTGTATGATTGTCTCGCAATGATTCGCTTGGGCTTCGACGTGTATTCGGTGCGCGCTTTTCACTGGAAGGCGATGCAATTGATTGACTACGCCGCCCGGCTGCGGCTCGATACAATCCAGATTTCGAGCACCGGCGACTACGAGAGCCTCGAGCCCCAGTATCTCAATAAGGTCCGCAGTTACGCCTTCAGCCAGGGCGTGAAGCTCGAAGCCGGAACCGGTTGCATTTGTCCGACCTCGAGCAGCTACAAGCCGGAATCGAAAGATCCTGTGGCGTATATCAGCGAGGGGCTGCGGGTGGCCCATGCCGTGGGAGCGACCTCAATGCGCTGCTTCCTCGGCAGCCGTCCGGACCGGTTCGAGAATGGCCCGATTGAAAAACACATAGAGAGCACGATCAAAGTTTTCCGCGCCGTTCGTTCCGAAGCGCAGGATTTGGGCGTCAAGATTGCGCTGGAAAATCACAACGGCGATCTCCAGGCCCGCGAAGTCCGGACGATCATTGAAGAATCAGGGAAGGACTTTGTCGGGGCCAACCTGGACACCGGGAATCCGATGATTCTGGCCGAGGATCCGATGGTGACGCTGGAGGTGCTCGGCCCCTACGTCGTGACCACCCACATACGCGATTCGGTGGTATACGAACATCCGCGAGGCTGCGCGTTCCAGTGGGTGGCGCTGGGCGATGGGGTGATCGACTGGAGAGCCTTCTTCGCCAAGTTTATGGAGGTCTGCCCGAACGCCCCCGCGCAGCTGGAGATCATCACTGGACGGCCTCCGCAGGTGGTCCCGTACCTCGAGGCGGATTTCTGGAAAGCCTTTCCGCACGCGAGCGCCGCCGAGTTTGCGCGCTTTGTCGCCCTGGTCAAGCGCGGGCGTCCCTTCGAGAAGTTCATGGTGATCGAGGACGGCGTAAAACCGCTGCCGCCCGAGTACGCCGCGGCGCTCCGGGAGCAGCAGCGAATCGATCTCGAGCGGAGCCTGGAATTCGCGAAACGCAATCTGGGTCTCGGAGCACGTTGGACGGAAGACGCGGATCACCGCTGACTCCCCGATGTGACGGTTTTTGGCGTTCTCCCGACTAGAAATCGAGCAGCGCAACGCCAAGGGTCACCAGCGTCGCTCCGATCCAGCGCCTCCGGTTGATTCGCTCACGGAGGACCAGCCGCGCCAGAATTGTTTCGATCAGATAGCTCGAGGCGGTCGCGGGAACTGCGAAGCTCAGCTCCGAGATCGACATCAGCGAAATGAGCCCAAAGAACGCGATGCCCATTAGGGCGATTCCGCTGATGACGTAGCGGTTCCGCACCACGGAGGCGACCAGACGCGCGATGCCGGCGGGTCGAAAATCTTTCACCTCGCCATGCCGCTTCATTCCGGCCGAATTCAGCAGATCGCCGGCCGCATTGCAGGATACGATCAGCGCCACCAGCGCCCACTTCATTCACCGGCCTCCTCGTCTCCGCCGGTGGTGCGCGGGTACGTCCGGCCGACGATCATGGCGCCCAGCGTGATCAGGCCGATTCCGAGCCAACGCTCCGGCGAGATGTGATCGTGCATGGCCAGCCGCCCCACGATCGCCGTCAAAGCGTACGCCGTGGAGGTGATCGGCAAGACATAGCTGAGATCGGCCCAGCTCAGAAGCGAGAGTTGCGACAGGAGCCAGATCACCAGCAGGGCGACGCCTCCGGCGACGAACGGGTTCAACAGCGCAGCCAGATAATCGAGAGGTGAAGCGGATACAGTTGGCCCGATCTCACGCATGCCTCGGCTCAGCAATGAATTGCCTGCCACGCTGGCGCTGATGGCAATCAGCGCAAAGATGGCCGACTTGCGGTGAAGGATATGCTCAGTGTTCGGGTTCCTCATGCAGGTTAAGCAACTTGACCGGGACAGTCACGGCGGACGGAAGCGGGGTCGCGAGAGGCGTCCCGAGCAACCACAGCCCGATCATTGTTCCCAGTCCCAGCGCCGCCGTCGGGACGAGCTGTCCGATGCGCCGCCGACGCATCGAATCACCCCCCTCGGTGAAGATGTTCGCCGCCGTGGGCGCAGGTTCCGTCATGGCCGGCCATGCCTCGCGCGATCCGCGTCGTGCGCCTGGAGATGCCCAACCGCGGGTGGCGCGTTTCGCCTCAGACGCGCGGGCGCCTGCGGGCCGGCTTCGCCCTTGAGCCCGATCAGGATCAGGCCCGCCGCCACAAATCCTGTACCGATGGTCTTGGCTCCTAATGTCCAGCCATGGAAGTCTTCTTTCAGCCAGGCAGGGTAATAGGTTGTGACCAGGTACGCCGCCAGGAAGATGATCACATAGCGAATGCCGGAGATCGCCTCCACGACCGCCGGGCTTGCTTTGCTGATGGCGAAAAAAATCAGAAAGGATCCGACGCCCGCCACAAACCGGTTGATAAAATACCACTCCTTGCTCCGGGGCGATGCCTGCTCAGACTGTCGGAAGATCTGCTCCCGCCACGAGGGCCGGATCAGAAACAACAGCGCACCGAGGAACGTCCCGGTCGTGAAAATGACATATCCGCTGACAAAATTGGTCCGCTCGAACGCCATCTTTTGCAACACCGAGGACAATCCAAAGGTTCCAGCAGCCGCGACCGTGAGCGGCAGGACTCGCTTGAGATTGACGGCTTCCGCCAGGAACATGAAAAATCCTCCAGCCACCATCAATCCAAATCCGGCCACGCTGGATTTGCCGAGCGGCTGCCGCAGCAAGGGTATTCCAATCAGGTACGTGAACAGAGGAGAGAATCCGCCCATGATGGCCAGAGTCTGGGACGCCTCCCCGCACTTGAGGGCCGTGTAGTAGAAATAATTCGCGATGAGCTGGATGACGCCGGCGGCGAAGGCCAGCGCGGCGACCTTTGCGCCGGGAATTCTGAATCCGAGGGGGATGAGGAGCAGTCCGAATATGCTGATCGCGCCCAGCCAGAAAACATAGTTGACGACATTCCTGGTTTCCGGCTGACGGAGGAGAATCTTGTCGCAGACAAGGGAGAGGCCGATGAGACCATGGGCGATGATCGCTATCAGGACGCCGTTGGCGGCGACGCCTTTTGCGAAGTCGATCATGTGCGGCGCCGCGCCCCGGATGAAGAGGCGCGCTCTCTGGGTATGGCCACGAATGTGAGACTCACGCCCGCTATGCGGCTCTTATTTTAACGGTGACGGGCGGTTTCCGGCGGGACGCTATGCTCGGCGCGTCTGCACCCAGGTGTTGACCAGCGTGGCCGATAAGATGATGAGGCCGCCGGCGGCGGCCGCGGCGCCCGGATTTTCGCCGTGCACAAGCCACGTCCAGACGGGGTTTAAGGCCGGCTCCAGCAATCCGATAGCGGACGCCTCAAAGGCCGGAACTTTGCGGATGCCGCGAGCGAAGCAGACGTACGCCAGGGCGATCTGTACGACGCCGAGATAGACCGCAATGGCCAGACTGGCGGCGTCCGGGAAGGCGAAAGGGCGCGCCAGCGGCGCGGTCGCGACGCACGCAATGATGTTGCCGATCAAGACGGTCGCAAGCGCGGCGTCCCCGCTGCCCTTGCGCGCCGCCGCGCGCAAGCCGATCAGCGTCATTGCCCAGGCGACGCCGCTGGCTGCGCCGATGAGGTTGCCGGTGCGGGGATGGGGCGCGGTCGTAGAGGGAGATGTAGTGGCGAACAGCAGCGCGACGCCTCCGGCGACGGCCAGCGCAAAGAACAGATCAGACCGGCGCGCGCGTTCATCGAGAAGCAGCGGGGCGAACGCCAGAACGTACAGCGGCGCCGTAGCCTGCAGGAAGATCGCATTGGCTGCTGTGGTCAGCTTGGTGGCGCAGACGAACGCGATCAGCGTCGCGGCGTAGGCTGTTCCTACGCCAGCCAGACGCCAGCTCCAGCATCTGCGCGCCTCTGGCAGCAACAGCAATAGAGCGGCAGCCGCAATGCCGGACCGAAGGGAGGCGACCTGCCACGGCGTCATCCTGAGGGCCTTGATGGCCGCGCCCCCGGTCGAGAACAGAATGGCTGACGACATCAGAAGCATCCGGCTCGCAAGCGGCGACGAGTGCATCGGGATTCTCCAGCGTAGCAGTTTGACGCTTCTGCGCTCGACCGAACTCTTATACTGGTAGTGAATCCATCCACCTCCCCCAAGATGCGGTCTGAACGGCCGCGAGGATGGCCTCTGGATGCCGGATAAGCCTTTTGTTCACCTGCATTGCCACACCGATTACTCCCTGTTAGACGGAGCGTGCGAGATCGGCCAGCTCATGGACCTCGTCGCTGAGCAGAAGATGCCCGCGGTCGCTATGACCGACCACGGCAACCTGTTCGGCGCAGTCGAGTTCTACAACAAAGGCCGGGAGCGGGGCATTCACCCGGTGATCGGCTGCGAAGTGTATGTCGCCCAGCAGGGCCACACGGTCAAGAGCGACGCAAACCGCTACAACCATCTGGTTCTGCTGTGCGAAGATCAGGACGGTTATCGCAATCTGATCAAGCTGGTCTCCACCGGCTATCTGGATGGCTTCTATTACAAGCCCCGCATCGATAAGGATCTTCTGGCCCGTCACGCAAAAGGTCTGATCGCCATGTCCGCGTGCCTGCGCGGCGATATCAACGAGACGCTGCTCGCCGAACGCTACGAAGACGCCCGGCGGCTGGCGTACGAGTATGCGGACATGTTCGGAAAGAACAATTTCTTCCTCGAAATGCAGGATCACGGCCTGGCGCAGGACAAAGTGGTGATGCCGGCGGTCAACCGGCTCTCACAGGACACCGGCATACCGCTCGTAGTCACAAACGACTCCCACTATCTCCGGCGAGACGATGCGCGGATGCATGAGATCCTGCTGTGCATCGGCACGGGCAAGACCATGTCGGACGCCAACCGGATGAAGTTCGCGACGCCGGACTTCTACCTGAAAAGCCGCGCCGAGATGATGCAGCTTTTCGGAGAGATCGAGGAGGCGCTTGACCGCACCTGGGATATCGCCCAGCGGTGCCAGGTAAAGCTGGAAAAAATCACAGATCCGTTTCCGCGCTTCGACGTTCCGCCAGAACACACCGTGGATACGTACTTCGAGTATGTCGCGCGGCAAGGTTTCGAGAAGCGCCGCCCGCGTCTTGAAGCGCTGCGGGCCGCCGGACGGCTGAAGCACGACCTTGCGGCGTATTCCGAACGGCTGGACAAAGAGATCCAGATTATCCAGTCGATGAAATTTTCGGGGTACTTCCTGATCGTCTGGGACTTCATCCGTTTCGCGAAATCAGCCGGGATCCCCGTGGGGCCTGGCCGCGGATCGGCAGCCGGCAGTCTGGTGGGCTACGCGATGGAGATCACCGACATCGACCCGCTGCAATACGGCCTGCTGTTTGAGCGGTTTTTGAATCCCGAGCGAGTCAGCATGCCGGACATCGACATCGACTTCTGCACGCGCCGCCGCGGCGAGGTGATCCAGTACGTCACCGAGAAATACGGCCGCGAGCAGGTGGCCCAGATTATCACTTTCGGAACGCTGGGCGCCAAGGCCGCTATTAAAGACGTCGGGCGCGTCCTCGACATGAGCTTCGCCGAGGTCGACCGCATCACCAAGCTGATTCCCAACCAGCTCAATATCAAGCTGCAGGATGCGCTGGCGCAGGAGCCGGCTCTCGACGAGCTCTCGCGCAAGGACCCGCGCGTCCAAGAAGTGTTGACGGTGGCTCAGAAAATCGAAGGCATGGCGCGCAACGCCGGAATGCACGCCGCCGGCGTGGTGATCTCGCCCGTTCCGCTGAAGGAACTTGTTCCGCTGTATCGCACCAACCGGGACGAAATCGTCACGCAGTACGACATGGTCGGGCTCGAGAAGCTGTCGCTTCTCAAGATGGATTTTCTCGGTCTGACGACGCTGACGATTATCCACGACGCTCTGCATCTCATTGAGAAATATCGCGGCGTGCGGCTGAATCCGGACGATTTTCCGCTGGATGACGCCAGGACCTACGACCTTTTCGCGCGAGGCCACACCAGCGGCGTATTCCAGTTCGAATCGCCGGGCATGCGGGATATCCTTCGCCGTTATCAGCCCACGCGCGTCGAGGATCTCTGCGCGTTGAATGCGCTGTACCGACCCGGCCCCATCCAAGGCGGCATGATTGACGACTTTATTGATCGCAAGCACGGGCGCAAACAGGTTCGGTACGACCTGCCGGAGTTGAGAGACATTCTGGAAGAGACGCTGGGGGTCATTGTTTACCAGGAGCAAGTCATGCAGATCTCCAACGTCTTGGCCGGCTATTCGCTTGGCGAAGCGGATCTGTTGCGGCGCGCGATGGGCAAAAAGAAGCCCGAAGACATGGCCAAGCAGCGCGACCGCTTTATCCAGGGCGCGAGAGAACGCGGATTCCCGCAGCACAAGATCGAGAGAATTTTCGATCTGATGGAGCAGTTCGCCGGCTACGGCTTCAACAAATCGCATTCTGCGGCCTACGCCTACCTCGCCTATGTCACGGCTTATCTGAAGGCCAACTACCCCATCGAGTTCATGTCCGCGCTGTTGACCTCAGAAACGGGGAATACGGCGAAGGTTGTGAAATACATCAACGAATGTCGTGAGATGGGCATCTCCGTGTTGCCGCCCGACGTGAACTCGAGCGATCTTGATTTCACGCCGGAGCTGAAGGGCGGCGGCGGCGATGGAATCCGCTTCGGGCTGGGCGCGGTGAAGCAGGTGGGCGCGTCATCCGTGGAGGCGATTGTCGCGGCCCGCCAACAAGGCGGCCCGTTCAAGTCGCTGTACGATTTTTGCGAGCGCGTGGATATCGGCGCAATGAATCGCCGGGTCCTCGAGAACCTGATCAAGGCCGGGGCCATGGATTCGCTGCACGGAACGCGGTCGCAATTGACCGCCGCGCTCGACTCAGCCATCGAAGCCGGGCAGCGCGCGTTCCGCGACCGCCAGCATGGCCAGAGCGGTTTGTTTGCGGATCTCGGTCTGGACGTTGCATCCCATGCGGACATTCCGCTGCCCGACGTCCCCGACTGGACCATTCAGCAAAAACTGGCCGGCGAGAAGGAGGTGCTCGGCTTATATCTGAGCGGCCATCCGCTGGACGCTTACATGGACAAGGTGTGGGAGCTCGCCACGCACACTACGGAGACCATCCAGGAGCTTGAAAAGGGCGTTGAAGTGAAGCTCTGCGGCATCCTCACGTCGATACAGCGCAAGCGCAACAGGGAAGGAAAGCCATGGGCGTCGATGCAGCTTGAGGATCTGAGCGGCGCTGTCGAAGCGATGGTGTTTGCAACCCAGTATGACCGTGTCCTTTCGGTTCTGGCCGAGGACCGAGCCGTGCTGGTGAGGGCGACGGTGCTGCCCGAAGAGAACGCGCCGCCGAAAATCTCGATTCAGGACGTGGTTCCGCTGGAAAATGCGCGCGTCGACTATCCGTCGTTGATTTCGATCCGCGTGTGGCTGAACTCCAACGGCAACGGACAGAAGCCTGAGTTGCTGAATGATCTCTTCCGCCGCAAGCCCGGGCAGACTGAAGTGCGGCTGCGTCTCGAAAGACCCCGCGATTTCTCGGTGGTCTTCGATTTGCCGGTGCGGGTCCGCCCGGACAGGGAATTCTGCGCGGAGGTGGCGCGGATCTGCGGAGCTGAGGCGATCGAAATCCTGGCGCGGTGAGGTCAGCCCAACAGGCGCGCGATGACGTCCGGGTCGTTCGGCGCGACCACCGGCGCGTTGCCGAAGGTCGGCTGGATCTTTGATCCGTCGGGGGCCGTCAGCGCGCCCGTATGGTACCGGTAAATATAATCGGGATCTTTGAGCAGGTGGCCTGTGAGCACGGCAATCACGTCGGCGGAGCGGCCGATCACGCCGGCGGCCGTCAGCTTGCGGATGCCGGCCAGCGTCGCCGCCGAAGCGGGCTCGCAGCCGATGCCGCAGCGCCCGATGACGGCCTTGGCGTCCGCGATTTCCTGTTCGCTCACGCTCTCGACCACGCCGTCCGTGTGCAACAACTCCTGGAGGGCTTTGGGCCAGGATACGGGATCGCCGATTTTGATGGCCGTCGCCAGAGTCTGGGGGTGGTCCACGGCTTGGAAAGCCGAGCGGGTCTTCATCATCGAATAAAACGGCGCGGCCCCTTCGGCCTGGATCACGGCAAGCCGCGGCATTTTTGGGATCAGGCCCGCCGCGCACAGCTCCCGCAGGGCCTTCCCGAATGCAGAAGTGTTGCCAAGATTGCCGCCGGGCAATACGATCCAATCCGGCGGCGCCCAGTCGCGCTGATCCATCATCTCGATGATGATGCTCTTCTGACCCTCGATGCGGAAGGGATTGATCGAGTTCAGCAAATAGATGCCGAGACGTTCAGCGAGAGTCCGCACCAGAGCCAGAATCTGATCAAAATTGGCCTCCACTTCAAACGTGCGCGCTCCATATTCGAGCGCCTGCGCGAGCTTGCCGTAAGAAATGTTGCCGTGCGGAATGAAAATAATCGGCTGCAATCCGCCGGCGCTCGCGTAGGCGGCCATGGAGGCCGAGGTATTGCCGGTCGAGACGCAGGCGACGCGCTGCATCCCGAGGCGGCGGGCCTGCGCTGCGCCGCAGGTCATTCCGTTGTCCTTGAACGAACCGGTGGGATTGAAACCCTGGTGCTTGAACGCAACCCGGTCGAGCCCGCCGTATTCCGCCGCCGTTCGCGACTCCAGCAGTGGCGTGTTGCCTTCGCCCAGGGTAACCACGGCGCTGTAGTCTTCGAGAAACGGAATCAATTCGCGATACCGCCATACTCCGCTCTGATCGAGTGGATCATTGCTCATGCGGCGTTCACGCCATGTGCGCTTCAAATCTGCGGGCTCCGGGAATGCGCCATCGTAGCTGACCTCCAGCAGACCGCCGCACCGGGGACAGCTATACAGGACTTCGGCAATATCGAAGCGCGCCCGGCAGCGCGATTCGAAACAGGTAAGGACTGCGGGCATGAACCCTGATTATAAATTGGCCGCGTTTTGCGAGCCGAATGCAGACTTACAATGAGGGTGGAGGAAGGATGGAGATGGCGGAAGACGAGGCTTACGGTTACAGACAACCCTCCGCAGAAGACGCCAATGAATTCGGCGCCCGGGTCCTCTGGTTCGCGGCGGGCGCCGCCGTGGGGGTCGCGCTCGGCCTGCTGTATGCTCCGGCTTCGGGACAGCAGACCCGCAAGTTTATCGGCGCAAAGGCGCAGGAGGGGCGTGAAGCCCTGACGACCAAAGGCGAACACATCCTCGAGCGCGGGCGCGACCTGTACGAGCGTGGCAAGGACTTGTATGAGCGCGGCCGCAGGATTGCCGATGAGGCGGTCGAAATGTTCGAGCGGGGCCGCCAGATTATCGAGAAAGCGGCGGAAGCAGTGCATCTTCAGAGCTGATGGCAATCGAGGCGGTTTCCAATGAGTACGATTCTGGCAAGCCCGACGCTATCGCTGTCGGAATTTAAGAACGAATCAGCCGCCGATTTCAGCCGGCCCGAGCATCATGCGGCAATGCAGCAGGCGCTCAGCGAGGTGCGCGCTCAGCTTGGCCGGGAGTATGATTTGCTGATCGCCGGCGAGCGCATAAAAACGGGCGATCTGCTGAAATCGGCGAATCCGTCCCGGCCGGCTGAAGTGATCGGCGTCCATCACCGGGCGACGCCCGAGCTCGCCCGCCGCGCGGTCGAATCGGCGCACCAGTATTTTCCGGTGTGGGCCAGCACGCCGGCGCGCGCCCGCGTGGAGATGCTGGTGCGCGCGGCCGACATCATTCGCCGCCGGAAATTCGAGTTCGACGCCTGGCTGGTGTACGAGGCGGGCAAGACCTGGCCCGAAGCGGAAGCGGATGTGTGCGAGGCGATCGATTTCTGCGAGTACTACGCGCGCCAGATGCTGAAATACGCCTCGCCAGCGCCGGTGTTGCAATTGCCTGGTGAGCGGGACGAGATGATTTACGTGCCGCTCGGCGCCGGCGTGATTATCCCGCCGTGGAATTTTCCACTCGCCATCCTGACGGGCATGACCGCCGCGGCCCTGGTGACGGGCAATACGGTAGTGTTGAAACCGTCGAGCGATACGCCGACTATTGCCGCCAAGTTCGTGGAGGTGCTCCTCGAAGCAGGTTTTCCGGAGAAGAGTTTTTCGCTGTGCACGGGCAGCGGATCGGCGGTGGGCGACGCGCTGGTCGAGCATCCCAAGACGCGGTTCATAGCGTTCACCGGTTCGCGCGACGTCGGCCTGCGCATCAATGAGCTCGCGGCGAAGCCCCAACAGGGCCAGATCTGGATCAAGCGCGTCATCGCCGAGATGGGCGGAAAGGACGCGATCATTGTCGATCGCGAGGCGGATCTGGAGAGCGCCGTGGAAGGCGTGGTCGTTTCCGCCTACGGCTATCAGGGGCAGAAATGCTCGGCCTGCTCGCGCGCGATCGTGGATGAGGCGGTTTACGACGAGTTTCTCGAAAAGCTGAAGGAGCGCGTGTCGAAGATCGTGGTGGGGCCGCCGGACGATCCCCGCAGCTACATGGGCCCGGTGATCAATGAAAGCGCGAAGAGTTCGATTCTCAACTACATCCAGATAGGCAGGACCGAAGGCAGGCTGGTGTGTGGCGGCGCTGCGGTTGAAGGCGACGGCTACTTCATCCAGCCGACCGTCATTGCCGATGTCGCGCCGCGCGCCCGCATTTTTCAGGAAGAAATCTTTGGGCCCGTGCTGGCGGTCACGAAAGCGAAGGATTTCGATCAGGCGCTCGAATTCGCGAACGCCACTGAGTACGGACTGACGGGGGCTGTATACACCCGGAATCGCGACAAGATCGAGCAGGCCCGTGAACGATTTCACGTCGGCAACCTTTACATAAACCGGAAGTGCACCGGCGCGATGGTTGGGGCGCATCCGTTCGGCGGCTTCAACATGTCCGGAACCGATTCAAAGGCCGGCGGCCCGGATTACCTCCTTCAGTTTCTCCAGGCCAAGTCAATTGCCGAAAAGCTCGGCGCCGCCGGCGGGAACCGGGGCGCAACGAAAGAGTCGCGCTAGACTTGTAAATTGACTGGCATCTCTCAAGACCGCCGCGCGCGCGTATGCGCGGTCAGTTATCTGAACACGGTTCCCCTGGTTTGGGGCATGCTGCATGGAGCAGAGCGCGGACTCTTCGATCTCGAATTTGCGCTGCCGGCCGAGTGCGCGGACCGCCTGAAGGACGGGCGCGCCGATATCGGCATCGCTCCGGCGGCAGCGCTGCTCGATCAAGATTTAAAAGTTTTTCGAGGCGTCGGCATCGCGTGCCGCGGCGCTGTTCGCAGTATTCTGCTCATATCCAGGGAGCCGCTTGCAGACGTCCGCGTCCTGGCCGCCGATTCGAGCTCCCGGAGCTCGGTCCTGCTGGCGCGCATCATATTGAACCAGGCATATGGCGCGAATCCTGAGTTTATTTCTGCGCCGCCCGACGTGGCGTCAAGGCTGGACGCTGCGAGCGCCGGGCTGATCATTGGAGATCCGGCGCTCCGGCTGGATCCGGCCGCGCTGCGGCAAGAAGGCTTGCATGTCGCCGACCTCGGCGAAGAATGGATGAAGCTGACCGGGCTCCCGATGGTGTTCGCGGTCTGGGCAGGCCGGCCAGAAGTGTGGAGCGAAGAACGCGAGCGCAGTTTCGTTTCATCGTGCCGTTTCGGCCTGCATCACCTGAACGATATCATCGCGGTGGAGCATAGCCGGCGCGGCGTCACGGCCGATCTGGCCAAGACGTACCTGACGCGGCATATCGTTTATGAGCTCGGCGACGCCGAATACGAGGGATTGCAGCGCTATCTGGATTATGCCGCCGCCATTGCGGGCGCGCCGCTGGTCAGCCCCGAAGGAGTCTCCGTATGATTACGCGTGAAGAAGCCGTCGATCTGTTCCAGAACCCCGACTTGATCGAAATCGGCATGGCGGCGGATGAGGTGCGGCGGAAGCTGCATCCGGAAAATGTCGTCACCTATATCATCGACCGCAACATCAACTACACCAATTTCTGCACTGAATATTGCAGCTTCTGCGCGTTTTATCGTCCGGTTGGTCACGCGGAAGGCTACGTCCTTCCGAAGGAAGTCATTTTTGACAAAATTCGCGAGACGATCGAGCTGGGCGGGACCGGAATACTGATGCAGGGCGGTCTGCATCCGGATTTGAAGATCGAATGGTATGAAGACCTGCTGCGCTCGATCAAGCAGCGGTTCGACATCTGGTGCCATTGCTTCTCCGCTCCGGAAATCGTGAATATTGCTCAGGTCAGCGGACTGACGCTCCGCGATACGATCGCCCGCCTGCGCGACGCGGGGCTAGATTCGATACCGGGCGGCGGCGCTGAGATTCTCGACGACGCTGTGCGTTATCGCATCAGCCGGCTGAAGTGCTCGACGCAGGATTGGATCGATGTTCATCTGACCGCGCACCGGCTGGGAATGCGGACCACGGCGACGATGATGTTCGGCGCCGGGGAAACGATTGAGCAGCGCATGAATCACTTCGACGTGGTTCGCCGCATCCAGGAAGAGACGGGCGGGTTCACGGCGTTCATTCCCTGGCCGTTCCAGCGCGAGAATACCTCTCTGGGACGCTTTGTGAAGCATGAGGCGACCGCAGTCGAGTATCTGAAAATGCTCGCGTTATCGCGCGTTTATCTGGACAATATTCTGCACATTCAATCTTCCTGGGTAACGCCCGGCTTGAAAACCTGCCAGCTGGGCCTGCGCTTTGGCGGCAACGACGTGGGCAGCATCATGATCGAGGAAAACGTCGTTTCGGCGGCCGGAACGCATCATCGCGCCACCGAAGAGGAGCTGCGCCGGCTGATTCGCGACGCGGGGTTCATTCCGAAACAGCGCGATACGCTGTACCGGGTGTATTTTCTGAACTAGCGCAGCAATCGGCGGACATGGATTAAGCCGAAAGGAACCGAGTGAATTCCGCCCAGGAGCGCGCCGTCCACGCTCCGGAGGGCGGGCGTGACCGGCAGGCGGAGCCTTCGTTTGCCTGCCACGGAGTGCTGCCGCAGAAGAGCGCGCCTGTCCGCCATCCGCCCAGCGAACAACGGCCGTTAAACGGGCTTCGCATCTTTCCGCGCAATCACAGCTTCCACCATTTGGCGCCAGTAATCGCGCAAAAAGGGAGGGTTTTCCATGCTGTCGCGAACATACGAACGGTCGGCGCGCTCCAGATCGAGGACCGCTGTAATCATCTCCTCCTGATAGAATCCGGCCTCAGTCAGCGGAATGCCGTTCGGTTCGCGGATAAAGGACCCGCCGCTTGACGTCTGCTTGCCGTCCGGCGACTGGCCCACGGTGTTTGCGACGCAGTGAAAGATCTTGGAATTTGGCCCCGCCGGCTGCTGCGCGCGGCCGGAAATGCGCTTCCAGGCGACGGCCTCGATCTCATCAGAACTGCAGGAGGGATGGAACAGGATCTGCGCGCCGGCCATGGCCGGGATGCGGTACAGCTCCGGGTGGCGTCCGTCGCGGCAGATGACCAGGGTACAGCGAATATCGTCGATCTCAAACAGCGCCACCTTGTCGCCGCCCCGGCAGTATTTTTTCTCGTCACGCCCGGCCATGTTGACTTTCGCGTATTCATATACAATCTGCCCCGTCGGCGCAATGACATGGGCCAGGTTCAGAAAGCGATTCGCAGTCTTGCGAATTGCGCCCGCGATCACCCAAAGATCATTGGCTTTTGCAGCCTGCGCGACGCGGTCGAGAGCGGCTTCGACGCGGCTCGCGGGAAGCTCAATCAGATACGGAAAATAGTAGCTGGTCAGATTTGCTTCCGGGAACAGGACAACGCGGCTGCGCGCCCGCGCCGCCTCATGAATGTAGTGCAGCGTGAGTTCCGTGTTCCGTTCAATATCTGTCGCCCAGTGCATCTGCACGCACGAGACCTGAAGTGTGCTTGCAGCCATCAACCCCATCGTACGATGGCGGAAACCACCGCCGGCGCGGTGGCATCAGACAAGAGGGATATGATGCGCATTGGGGCGGCTTCTCTGATCCTGCTGGCCTGGTTATTGGGCGGGTGCGCCCGCGCCGACCGGAACGCCCGGTCTTCGGACGAGCATTCCCTAGCGAACCAGATGGGGCGCGCTGCGTATCGCCTCTCCCAAAAAACAAAGAAGGCCGCCTCGAAGGCTGCGCAGGAATTAAGCAAAGCCGGCAAGGAAGCGCATCAGGGCTGGAACGAGGCAAAGCGCGAATCCAGAGAAAAGTCCAATGCGAAATGAGGCAATCCCCAGCTCATCGCGGGTTGGATCAGGCTCGATTTGACTGGAGGCTTGAACTCTGCCAACCTGAAGAAAGTACGCCTTTTCACCCCGGTTAGCGCCTTGAGAGTCGGTTTCGTCAGCCTCGGTTGTCCGAAAAACCTTGTCGACACGGAAGTCATGATGGGCCAGCTCACGGCGCGCGGCCATGAGCTGACCTCTCGGCCGGAAGACGCCGACGTCATCGTTGTAAATACGTGCAGCTTCATCGACGCCGCGAAGCAGGAGTCGGTCGACGCCATTCTTGAAATGGCCGAATTCAAAAAGGCCGGGCGTGCGCAAAAGCTGATCGTGGCCGGCTGTCTGGTGGAGCGCTATCGCCAGGAGATCCGCAAGAGCATTCCCGACGTCGACGCCGTCATCGGCGTCAATGAAATCGAGAAAATCGCGGCCCTCTGCGAGGGCGGCCCGGCCGGAGCGGATCCGATTGCTCCGTACCTGTATCACGATCTGACGCCGCGCGTGCTGGCCACCCCGCGCCATTTCGCGTACATCAAAATCGCCGAGGGTTGCGATCATCCTTGCACGTTTTGCGTGATTCCACAGCTGCGCGGCCGATTCCGCAGCCGGCGTTTTGAATCGATCCTCGCCGAGGCGTCTCGCCTGTTTGGCCAGGGAGTTCGTGAGATCAACCTGATCGGCCAGGACACGACCTGCTATGGCGAAGATCTCGGCCTCAAGGACGGCCTTGCTCAATTGCTGTCGCGGCTTGCGGCAATCGAGACTCCGCATTGCAAGTGGATTCGCTTTTTGTATTGCTATCCCAACCGGATCACACCAAAGCTGCTCGACACCATCGCTGCGCATGATGCCCTGGTCAAATACATTGACATGCCGCTGCAGCACGCCAGCGCGCCGGTGCTGAAACGAATGAAGCGCGGGGCGAACGCCGAGATCTTCCTGAAGCTGATTGAGCGCATTCGCAAGACCATCCCCGGCGTGGCGATCCGCACCAGCATGATCGTCGGGTTTCCTGGAGAGACGGAAGCCGATTTCGAAATCCTGTGCGACTTTGTCAGGGCCGCGCGCTTTGACCGGCTGGGCGTCTTTTCCTACTCCGACGAAGAGACCAGCGCGAGCTTCCAGTTGGAGGGGAAGGTCGACAGCCGCACCATTTACAATCGCAAGCGGCGGCTGATGGCGATCCAGCGACGGATCTCTCGGGAGCGCAACCGTGAGCTGGTGGGCTGCGACGCCCAGGTTCTGATCGAAGGCCCTTCGAAACAAACGGAACTGCTGTGGGAAGCGCGCCTGGCAACGCAGGCGCCTGAAATCGACGGCGTCTGCTACATCAACGATTTCGCCGGGCCGCCTCCACAGACCGGACAGATCCGGACGATGCGCGTTGCCGAGGCTCACGATTACGATCTGGTCGGCGCATTGACCGACGATCCCCCAACCGCGCCCGCAACTTCGTCTGCTCTGTTTCCAATTCTCAGCCGCTCTGAAGCGCTGCCGTACCGATGAAGTGCCCGATCTGCAAGAAGCCCGTAGCGCTGGACGATCCGTACATGCCATTCTGCAGTGAACGCTGCAAACTGATTGATCTTGGCAACTGGGCTTCCGAAAAGTACGTCATATCGACGCCCATCCGTCCGTCCGACGAGGAAGAAAAGCCGGAGGATGAAAAGTAACCTGGCGCGCTGGGTCGCGACCTGTTTCGGTTGCGGTTACGCGCCGGTTGGGCCCGGAACAGTTGGGTCAGTCGGGGCGGCGCTGGCGGCGTGGACGCTCGCGCACTGGGCGGCGTGGCCGCCTTGGGCCATCGGCGCGCTGGGCATCCTGGCCGCAGTCCCGGCAGTCTGGGCTGCGGACGTCACTGCCCGCACGCTTGCAACGAAGGATCCGGGCATTGTTGTGATCGATGAAGTGGTCGGGCAATGGATCGCGCTGGCAGGCGCGCCGAGCATCCACTGGCTTACCGTTCTTGCGGGTTTCTTCCTGTTCCGGGCGTTCGACATTTTTAAGCCTCCTCCCGTCCGCCAGCTCGAACGGCTGCCGGGAGGGCTTGGCATAGTCGCAGATGACGTAGCCGCGGGCCTTTATGCGGCGTTGCTGCTGTTTGCGCTTTCGCGTCTAACAGGCTGAGCGCTTCGCGCGCCCGCAGCTAAAATAGAGTTTCAGCGCACAGGCCGCGCGGCGCGGCATTATAGGGATAGAGACTCAGCGGGCTCACCCGCCGCGCGAGTTCGGTGTGCGCAAGTTTCAGGAGAGACATGCCAACGCGCAAAGAATCGGACGGGCGTCCCCAAATCACGTCCGTTGCTCCGGCTGCCGCCATTCCCGGAGGCGAAATTCAGATCCGCGGCAAAGGCTTGAGCCGCGAACCAAGATCCCGCGTGCTGATCGGCGATGTGGATGCGCCAGTGATCATCGGCTCCGATTCCTACATGGTCGTGCGCGTGCCGGAAGGGGCCATGGCGGGCGACCTGGTCGTGAGTCCGAATGAACAGACGCGCTCGAATCCGTGGACCTGTGACATCGGCATTCAGATCGTCGATAATGTTCATCCTGTGGCAAACCCCGCCGTCGACCGGCAGGGCAACATCTACACGACGTTCAGCGGGTCGAGAGGCCAGAAGACGCCTGTCGCGGTATACAAAATCGATCTGAACTACACGCCCAAACCGTTCATCAACGACATGATGAACGCTACGGGGCTGGCTTTCGATTCAGAAGGCATGCTGTATGTATCCAGCCGGCATGACGGCGTCGTGTATGCGGTCACCCCGAGCGGAAACATGTCATCCTATGTGGAAGGCATGGGCGTGGCCACCGGTCTCGCCTTCGACCGTGAGGAAAATTTATACGTTGGCGATCGCAGCGGCACGATATTTAAAATCAGCCGCTCGCGGCAGATCTATGTGTTCACTACGCTTGAGCCGTCCATCGCCGCCTATCATCTGGCCTTCGGGCCCGACGATCACCTGTATATCACTGGCCCGACGACTTCGAGCTTCGATTCCGTATACCGCTGCTCGCCGACCGGAGAGGTCGAAACCTACTATCGCGGCCTGGGACGGCCGCAGGGTCTGGCCTTCGATGCGGCAGGCCGGCTCTATGTAGCGGCCTCGCTCGGCGGCCGTCGGGGGGTGGTGCGGTTCGACGCCCCAGGCCAGCCGCAGCTTTTCCTGTCCGGCCCGGGCATCGTGGGGCTGGCGTTTACGCCGTCACGCTCCATGATCGTGTCGACGAACAACGCGCTTTATCGCGTGGACGTGGACATCGAGGGGTTCAGGTACTTCTGACCGGCATGGAGGACGCTCCGTTTCCCGACGCCGAGATTATCGCCGTCGGATCCGAACTGCTGACGCCGCAGCGCACGGACACTAATTCGTTGTATCTCACCGGCAAGTTAAACGATATGGGCGTTGAGGTCGTACGCAAGACCATTGTCGGCGACGACCGTCGGCGCTTGGCCAATGTCATTCTGTCCGCGCTCGAATCGGCGAAAATCGTCATCCTGACCGGAGGGCTGGGCCCGACAGAAGATGACGTCACGCGCGACGCCGTCGCGCTCGCGCTCGGCCGCGGGCAGACGTTCCGCCCGGAAATCGCAGACTGGCTGGAGCAGCGTTTCGCCCGCGCAGGGCGCAAGATGGCGGAAATCAACAAGCGTCAAGCCTTCGTCATCGATGGCGCCATCGCGCTGGCGAACCGAAATGGCACCGCGCCGGGCCAGTGGATTGAACACCGCGACCGCATCGTAATGCTCCTTCCCGGCCCTCCCGGCGAACTGAAGCCGATGTTCGAGGCCGAGTGTGTGCCGCGTCTGGAGGCCAGGCTGCCGAAACAAGTGATCCGCACGCGGTTCTATCGCGTCGCCGGCATTGCGGAATCGGATCTCGATGCGCTGATCGCTCCCGTTTATCAAGCCTATTCGAACCCGGCGACCACGATTCTCGCGGCGCCCGGCGACATTCAGGTGCACCTTCGCGCGCGCGCCCGCACGGAAGAAGAGGCCGAAGCTCTGTTGAATCAGATCTCGCCGCGGATCGAGGAATTGTTGGGCGACCGTGTCTATTCGCGCGACGGCTCGCCGATCGAAGCCGTGGTCGGCGCAATGCTGCGGGATCGCGGCGCGACGCTGGCAGTCGCCGAAAGCTGCACGGGCGGCATGCTCGGCGAGCGGATCACAAGCGTTGCGGGCAGCTCCGAGTATTTCGCCGGCGGGTTTCTGACCTATACCGATCGGATGAAGACAGAAGTTTTGGGAATCGATCCCGCGCTGATCGAGCAATTTAGCGCGGTCAGCGAGCCGGTGGCCGTGGCCATGGCGGCGGCGGCCAGAAAGTGCGCCGGCGCGAGCTACGCGCTTTCCGTCACCGGGATCGCGGGTCCGGGTGGCGGAACCGAAGCCACGCCCGTCGGAACCGTCTTCATCGGCTTCGCCGCCCCCAGCAGGGAGGAAGCGAAACGATTTCATTTCCATGGCGACCGCGAGCGGGTCCGCACGTTTGCCGTGCAGAATGCGCTCGAAATGCTGCGCAGACGATTGCTTGCCGCACAGCAGAGCGGGTAAACGGGCTGGTTACGAGCTTCCGATCAGAATGCCCGTAATAAACACCAGCACGCCGCCCACTACGACCTGAATCGCCGCGCTGACGAAGGGCGTGTCCATAAAGCGGTGGCGGATGTAACTGATCAGCGCCAGCTCAAAAGCTACCACAACCACCGCGGCGGCGAAGGCGGCGCGGAAATCAGGAATGAGGAATGGCAGAGTGTGACCGAGCCCGCCCGCTGTGGTCATGAGGCCGCAGACTACGCCCCGGACCCAGGGGTGACCGCGACCGGTCAGTGTGCCATCGTCCGACAGCGCTTCGGCAAAGCCCATCGAAATGCCAGCGCCGACGGAAGCCGCCATGCCGACCAGAAAAGCGTCCCAACTGTTGCGCGTGGCGAACGCGGCGGCAAAGATCGGCGCAAGCGTCGAGACCGAGCCGTCCATAAGGCCCGCCAGCCCGGGCTGCACGATTTGCAAAACAAACAGTCGCCGGTGGGCGACGTCTTCCTTCGCCCGAACGTCGGGGGCGAGGTTCTCTTCGAGCGATTGCGCATAGGCCGAGTGCTTGCGCTCGGTTTCAGCCAGGTCGCCGAGCAGCTTGCGGATGGATGCATCCGTAACCTGGCGCTGTGCGCGCTCATAGAAGCGCCGCGTTTCAAGTTCCATGGTCTCAGCCTGGCGGCGCACTACGTTGATGCCCAGCGGGCGGACGAGCCAGACGGGGCGGCGGTCGACGAAGCCTTTCACGTCCTGCCGACGAATGTGAGGAATATGTTCGCCGAATTTCTCCCGGTACAGATCGATAAGCATGCGGCGGTGCTCGGACTCCTCGCGTTCCATTTCCTCGAATATGGCGGCAGTCGCCGGATAGGTTTCTCGCAAGCCGTCCACGAAATCGCCGTAGATCCTGCCGTCCTCCTCTTCCAGCGAAATAGCCAGCGCGAGAATTTCGCGTTCGGTGAGATCCTTGAACTTCTTAGCCATGGAGCGCTATTCGGTTTCGCCGCCAACCTTGAGAACGGCGAGGAATGCTTCCTGAGGGATATCGACGCGCCCTACGCGCTTCATCCGCTTTTTGCCTTCTTTCTGCTTTTCCAGCAGCTTCCGCTTGCGCGTGATGTCGCCGCCGTAGCATTTGGCGAGCACATTCTTGCGCATCGCGGGAATGTTTTCCCGGGCGATGATCTTGTTTCCAATCGCCGCCTGGAGCGCAACCTCGAACATCTGCCGCGGGATCAGCCTTCGCAGCCGCTCAATGAGGGCCTTGCCGCGCTCATAGGCGAAGTCCTTGTGAACGATGATCGAGAGCGCGTCGATGGGATCCCCGGCCACCAGCACATCCAGCTTCACCATCGGCGAGACCCGATGTCCGGCCAGATGATAGTCCAGCGATGCGTATCCCCGGGAAGCGGATTTCAGGCGGTCGTAGAAATCGAGCACGATTTCGTTCAGAGGCAGGATATAGTTCAGCAGGACGCGGCCGCTGCCGATGTACTCGAACTTCTTCTGCTCGCCGCGCTTCTCCTCGAGTAATTTCAAGATTTCGCCAATATACTCCTCGCGCGTGATGACGGTCGCGTCAATGATCGGCTCTTCGACTTGTTGGATGACGCTCGGATCGGGCCACTTGGTCGGGTTATCCACCTCCACCAGCTCGCCGTCCGTCTTCAGAACGCGATAGCGGACGCCAGGCGCGGTCGTGATCAGATCGATCTGGAACTCGCGTTCGAGCCGCTCCTGCACGATTTCGAGATGCAGCAGGCCAAGGAAGCCGCAGCGGAAGCCGAAGCCGAGCGCGGCGGAATTTTCGGGCTCGAAGCTGAAGGCGCTGTCATTCAGGCGCAGCTTCTCGAGCGCATCGCGCAATAAACCGTGCTGATGCGATTCGACAGGGTATAGCCCGGCGAACACCATGGGCTTGATCTGCTCAAATCCGGGGAGCGGATCGGAGGCGGGATCAGCGTCATCGGTGATCGTGTCGCCGATGCGGGCGTCGGTAATCGTTTTGATATTGGCGAAGAGAAATCCCACTTCGCCGGCCGACAATTCCTCGAGCGGGACCGGCTTGGGCGACTGGTAGCCAAGCCCCTCGATTTCATACGTGCGCCCGTTGGACATGAGCCGGATTTTCTGGCCAAGGCGCAGCCGGCCGTCAACGACGCGGGCCAGAATAATGACGCCGCGGTAGGGATCGAACCACGAATCGAAAATGAGCGCCCGCAGCGGGGCGTCCGGCAAGCCCTTGGGGGGCGGAACGCGGCTGACGATGGCTTCCAAAACGTTCTGTATGCCGATGCCGCTCTTGGCGCTGACCAGCAGCGCATCGTCAGCCGGGAGGCCAATCACTTGTTCAATCTGTTCGCGGATGCGATCGGGCTCAGCCGAGGGCAGATCAATTTTGTTGATGACGGGGATGATTTCGAGATTGTGGTGCAGGGCGAGATAGGTGTTGGCCAGCGTCTGCGCTTCGACGCCCTGCGACGCATCGACCACCAGCAAGGCTCCTTCGCAGGCCTGCAGGCTGCGCGAGACTTCATAGGTGAAATCAACGTGGCCCGGCGTGTCAATCAGGTTCAATTGATAAAGATTTCCGTCGACGGCGCGGTAATTGAGGCGGACCGCGTGGGCCTTGATGGTGATCCCGCGCTCGCGCTCGAGATCCATCGAATCGAGAACCTGCTCCATCATCTCGCGCGCCGACAGCGCGCCGGTAAGCTCAAGCAGGCGATCGGCGAGGGTCGACTTGCCGTGATCGATGTGGGCAATGATGGAGAAATTTCGGATGAAAGCCGGGTCCATGCAACCTTATCGCGCAAACGGACTCGCTCGCGGCGGCGCGTCCCCCAAGCCCCTGTCAGTTGATGCCGCGGCATCGGCCTGTGCGCTCTCTCGGGGCGGGCCGGAAACTTAAATTATCCCACAGCAAGCAGTTTCCGCCGGGCCGAAAAGCCGGAGGCGCTTGCGCTATCATGAATCCTGAATTCCGCTTTCGCTCCGGCGCAGGCGCGCCGGCTTCTCTGTCTCATGGTCAAAGTAATTGAAGGCAGTCTGGACGCGCGCGGTATGAAGTTTGCCATCGTGGTCAGCCGGTTCAACAGTTTCGTCACGGAGCGGCTGCTCGCGGGGGCGCAAGACGCGCTGTCGCGCAGCGGAGCCAACGCCGACGATATCGAGATTGTGCGCACGCCGGGATCCTGGGAACTGCCGCTCGCCATCCAGACGCTCGCCGAGCAGAAACGGCACGATGCGATCATTGCGCTGGGCGCCGTCATCCGCGGCGAGACGCCCCACTTTGATCACGTGGCGGGACAGGCGGCCGCCGGGGTCGCCCAGACGGTTCTCAAGACCGGCGTTCCGGTGGCCTTCGGCGTCCTCACCACGAATACGGTGGAGCAGGCCCTGGATCGCTCGGGGCTCAAGAGCGGCAACAAGGGATTTGATGCAGCGATGACCGCAATTGAGATGGCGAGTCTCATGCGTCGTCTTCGCGAGCGCGGTAGTTGAATGCCTTCGCGTCACAGGTCGCGCCGGCGGGCGTTGCAGGTTCTCTATCAGTGGGACATGCGCAGACAGCCCGTCGACGACGCGATTTCCGCATTCTACAGCTCGCTCTACGCAGAGGAAGGCGAGCCGAGGCGTCCTGCGCGCGATGAGTTTATGGAGACCCTGGCGCGGGGCACGGCGGCGAACGCGGAGCGGATCGATCACACCATTAAGGAGAAATCCGCGCATTGGCGCATCGAGCGGATGCCGGTCGTGGATCGCAATCTCCTGCGTATGGGCGTATACGAGATGACGCAGTTGAACACGCCGCCGGCGGTGGTTATTGACGAGGCGCTCGAGCTGGCGCGACAGTTTTCAGGCGAGGAGTCGGTATCGTTCATCAACGGCGTACTGGACGCGGTGCGAAGAGACCTGGAGTAGCTGACCGGAGCTTGGAGCCAGGGACGCCGACCTTAAAACCGCGCTGTTAAACGTCTACGACCTGTAAAATCAGGCACTTCAGGTAGTGCGTCTCTGGAACGGTCAGCAGTATCGGGTGGTCTGCGGCCTGGGTGCGCCGTTCAAGCACCCGGAGGGTTCGGCCGGCGTCGAGAGCGGCGGATGCGACAATCTCAAGCAACATCGCCTCGCTGACATGCTGCGAACAGGAGCAGGTTAGGAGCACTCCGCCCGGCGCGAGCAAGCGCAGAGCGCGAAGGTTAATGTCTTTATAGCCCCGGGCGGCGCCCTCAATCGCCGAGCGGGACTTGGTGAAGGCGGGTGGATCGAGCACAATCGCGTCGAAGCGTTCGTGCGCCCGATCCTGCGCCGCGAGAAAATCAAAGACGTTGGCGGCCCGGAATTCGATGTTTGAAATCCCGTTCAACTCAGCGTTCCGGCGCGCGCCGGCAAGCGCCGACTCAGAGGAATCGACGGCGATCACTCGCTCGCAACGCGAGGCCAGATGCAGGGCGAACCCGCCCGTCGATGCAAAGCAATCCAGCGCGCGGCCGTGGCTGTAGCGCGCCGCTGCCAGATAGTTTTCGCGCTGGTCGAGGTACATGCCTGTCTTTTGCCCGCCAAGCAGGTCGGCCTCGAACGCGATCCCGTTCATCGAGAGCCGCACGCGGTCGGGCAACTCGCCGGAGAGCACGCGCTTTTCAAGCGGCAGCGACTCGCGTGAACGCACCGCGGCGTCGTTCCGAATCACGACAGCAGCAGGGCAAAACAGCTCTCCGATACATTCGGCAATGAGGCCGGCGGCGCGATCCATGCCCTGATCGAGCGTTTGCATGACCACGAATTCTGCGTAGCGGTCAATGACCAGACCAGGCAGGAGATCGGCCTCCCCGAACACGACCCGGTACGCATCCGTATTGGAAACGACGCGCTGACGAAACGAATCGGCCGCCCGAATGCGGCCAAGAAAAAAGTCTTTGTCGATCGTTTGCAGCCGGTCCGAAAGCAGACGCAGGCAGATTTGGGAGGTCGAACTATGGTGGGCGACGCCAAGGAACCGGCCGTTGGGGTCGATGACGCGCACAGCGTCGCCCGGGCCGGCCACTCCGCGGTCCACCACATCGGCGGCGAAGATCCACGGGTGGCCGGAGGCGAAACGACTGGCGCCCTTGCGACTGACGCGGACTGTCGGGAGCTCAGCGGCTATCGGAGCATCGCCTCCAGGCGCGCGATACGCTTTTCCGTCGAGGGATGCGTCGAAAAAAGATTCATCAGGCTTTCACCGGTAAATGGCTTGACGATAAACATGTGCGCGGTAGCGGGATCGGCGTCCATCGGAATACGCCTGTTCCACGCTTCGAGCTTGCGCAACGCGCTGATCAGGTAATCCGGACGATTGGTGTATTTAGCGGAAGCTTCATCGGCTGAAAATTCGCGGCTGCGTGAAATCGCCATCTGGATGAATGCCGCCGCGATTGGCGCCAGGATCATCATGAACAGCGCGCCGACGGGGCTGCCGCCCTCCTCGCGGTCGTCGCGCCGGCCGCCCCCCATGAAGAAGGCCATGTGGCCCAGATATGTAATCGCGGCAGCGATGGTCGCAGCCACAGAGCTGATCAGGATGTCGCGGTGCAGTACGTGGCCCAGCTCATGCGCGATGACCGCCTCCAATTCCTGATCATTCATGAGTTGCAGAATACCCACGGTGAAAGCAACCGAGGCGTGCTGCGGATTGCGGCCAGTTGCAAACGCGTTCGGGGCATCTTGCGGAATAACCCAGAGCTTCGGCATGGGGATGCCCATGCGCATGGCCAAGCCATGGACAACCGGATACACCCTGGCGTAGATCTCGCTGTTTTCCGTGGGCGTGACCGGCTGGGCAGAGTAGGTCGCCAGCGCAATACGGTCAGAGAAGAAATATCCCGTAAAGTTCATCACAGCGGCGAGAACCAGAGCGATGAGCAGACCCTGCCGGCCGCCCAGCGCCTCGCCTGCAACCAGCAGGATCGCGCTGAGAAGGCCTAATAGGATTGCGGTCTTAAGAGCGTTCATAACTGCTGCTTACCTCAATTCTTACCTATAAACGAACGGGGCGACGCGAGCGTCGCCCCCGCGAGGCCATCAGGCCTGCTTATTGGATTCGTTTACTCACTCACTTGAACCTTGATTTGTTTAGGTTTTGCGACCTCTTTCTTGGGGAGCGTAATGGTCAGCACTCCATGCTTGTACTCTGCCTTCACGGCGTCGGTATCCACCGTATCCGGGAGCGTGAAATATCTTGCAAAAGAGCCGTACCCGCGCTCAATGCGGTGAAATCCGCCCTGTTTGCCTTCGTTTTGAAACTTCCGCTCTCCGCGCAGCGCCAGAGTCCCATTCTCGATCTGGATGTCGATGTCTTTCATGTCCAAACCGGGAAGGTCCGCTTTCAGAAGTAATTCATTTTCAGTCTCAAAAATGTCGACCGACGGCGACCAAGGGCGTGCGGCGGGTTCGGACAAAAGTCTGCTGACAGTGTCCTGGAACAACCGGAGCCCGCTGGGAAAGTCCTCTAGTTCGGGGAAGGCGTTGTGTCTTGCGAGAGCCATTGGCTTTGATCCTCCTCTATCCAACTAGATCATAAAATATGAGCATGTATATGTCAAGTATTTTTATCATATAAATGTAGATCTAGGCTCAATGAATAAGTTATTTAATTACAGTTATTTGTAATAAAGTCCGAGCAGTCCAGGCCAAGTATGTAAGATAGATTTAAGAAGATGGCCCGCTTCGTCAGCGTGCTTGCCGATCGGTGGATTGCGTTGCCGAGGAGCTTGGGGCTGGGAGGCGCGATTCGTCTCCAGCAGGGTGCGCTATCCTGCGGTCAGGCCCATGATGTGGAAGCCGGCATCGACATAGATAACATTGCCGGTAACGCCGCGGCCAAGCTCGCTTGCCAGGAACACGGCGGTATCCGCAACTTCGGCGGGGTCGGTGTTTCGGCGCAAGGGCGCATGCGCAGCAACGCCGTCCAGCACCTTTGAAAAGTCCTTGATGCCCCGCGCTGAGGCGGTTTTGATCGGACCAGCCGAGATGGCGTTCACACGGATGTTTTGGCGCCCGAGATCGCTCGCCAGATACCGCACGGCAGCCTCGAGCGCCGCCTTCGCCACGCCCATGACATTATAGTTCTGAACCACGCGAACGGATCCAAGATAGCTCAGCGTCGTGATGGAGCCGCCAAGGGTCATTGCTGGCGCAACGGCGCGGGACACGGCGACCAGCGAGTAGGCGCTGACTTCCTGAGCGAGCAGGTATCCGGACCGCGAGGTCTGGACGAATGGTCGGGACAGATCCTCGCGGCTGGCGAATGCGATGCTATGGACGAGGGCATGAACCGGCGACTGGTCGCGCAGCGTGCGTTCCAGCCGGCTGAGATCGTCATCGCTGGTGACATCGCAATTCAGGATCGCCGCCGGCTGGAGGCCCTGGGCGAGATCTTCGACGGTGGCCTTCTGCCGGTCGCCCTGATAGGTCAGCAGCAGCTTGGCGCCTTCTCGCCGGAACGCCTCTGCAATCGCATACGCGATGCTCCACCGATTCGCGATTCCGAGCACGACAGCGGTCTTGCCTTCAAGCAGATTCGACATGAATCCTTCAGCATAGCGGATCAGAATACCCGCTCTGAGCGGGCGCGCACTGCAACCGACTTCTGCGCGATCCTTTCGACACAGAAAGTTACGCTGGGCGGCGCTGATGGCGGCTGTGCTGACGGGCTGGTGACGCAATTGCTTGGACTTACTGTGAATGTCCCTGCTCTGCGATATGGACCGCGTCGGCCCGTATGAAATTGTAGAACCGATTGGCCAAGGCGCGATGGGCGCGGTTTATCTGGCCAGGGACTCACGGCTAAGCCGGAGGGTGGCAATCAAAGTCATCTCGGTAGAGGACGAGGCGGACGGCAGCCGCCAGCGCCGTTTTGTGCAAGAGGCGCGTGCAGCCAGCGCGCTGAATCACCCGAACATTGTAACGGTGCACGACTTTGGTACGGAAAACGGCTTGTCGTACATCGTTACGGAGCTGGTGGAAGGCGAGTCGCTTCGCAAAATTATCAGCCGGAGCGCTGTTCCCATCCGAAAGCTTTTGGAGATCGCAATACAGATCGCGGACGCGCTGGCGGCGGCGCACGCCGCGGGCATTGTACACAGGGACCTCAAGCCGGAAAACATTATGATCACGCCGGGCGGGCGCGTGAAGCTGCTGGACTTCGGGCTGGCCAAGCCCCTCGTCCCGGCCGATTCCGGGCAGACAAGCGATGAGAATGCAACGGTTCCAGGGGTTCTGCTCGGAACCGTGGCTTACATGAGCCCGGAGCAGACGCGGGGAGCGCCAGCCAGCCTTCAATCGGACCAGTTTGCGCTCGGCGTCATGCTACACGAGATGGCGACCGGACATCACCCCTTCCTGCGCGAAACGCCAATGGAGACGCTCATCGCGATTGCGAATTCGGGCCGTGCGCCGTTTACCCCAGGTCCGGTCGCCTTTCGACTGCTCGTCGACCGTTGCCTGGCCAAGGATCCGGCGGCGCGATTCGAGTCTACTGAAGAAATCAGCGAACGTCTGCGAAAGATCTCCAACCAGCTTCCCGGGCTATCGCCGGTCCGGGGGACCAGGCCGCGCTGGTGGAAACAGGTATCGCCGCGAATGGTGAGCGCGGCTGTGATTGGAGCAGCGCTCGGATGTGTGGGTCTATTCGCGCTTGGGCTGTTTTCCGCCTCGCGATTGCTTTCCCCGAGAGTTCGCGACCCGCTCACGTTCGATTTCGTTCCGTTTGCGACCGAGCGCGGATTAGAGCTGTTTCCTGCCTGGTCGCCAAACTTGCGCGTGATTGCGTACTCGGCTGAGCAGAAGGGGGTCTTGCAGATCTTCACGCGCTCGACTGAATCGGCGATTCCGACGCAGGTTACGCGGTCGGCGGCCGACTGCATGTTCCCGTTCTGGTCGCAGGACGGCGCCCGGCTGTACTACATTGCCGAGCACAATGGACGGCCGGCGCTGTGGTCGGTAAACATCGCCGGGGGGGCCCCGGAGGCGGAGTTGGATAATGTCGCGCAAGCAGCCCTTTCTCCGGACGGACGCATGTTGGCGCTGTTGCGTCCGGAGACTGGCGGCGCAGCATATTCGTTGTGGACGGCGTCGCCGCCGGCGAGTGCGCCGCACCGTCTGCAAGCGCCCGGGTTTGATCCCGGCCCTCTCGCGCCCTGGAGTTATCTGCGCTTTGCGCCGGATTCCTCGGCGCTAGCGGTGTGGGCGGCGCGTCTTGATGGGAATTCGGCCTTTTGGCTGATACCGCGCGACGGAACCGCTCCCGCCCGGCTATTCCCGAGGCTGGGCGCGAATCGACTGGCGCAAGGTTTTTCATGGCTGCCCGACTCGCAGCGGATCCTGTTTGCGGAATCCGCGCCGCTGAGCTCCGCAGCGCACCTGTGGATTGGAACGACGCGCTCGGGTGAACTTTCGGAAATTACAAATGGACCTGCGCGCGAGGAATTTCCTTCGGCTTCGCCTTCCGGTCTGGATGCCGCCTTTAATCTGATCGACGCCCGCTATGAGCTGCGCAATATAAGCCTGGGATCCGGCGGCGCACCGGTTGTGACGCCATCGACGACGGGGAATACGCTCGCGCCGGCGTGGTCGCCCGACGGCCGGCAATTGGCGTACGTGACGGACCGGGCCGGATCGCCGGAGATCCGGATCCGAAGCGCCGATGGCGCGTGGGAGCGGACCGCGGCCGGAGCAGGGGATTTCGAGGACGCAACCTACGCGTTCCTGAATGTGGCCTTTTCACCGAACGGGCAAAGCATCGCGTACACCCGTATGGGAGGCGAGGGAGAGCAGATCTGGATTTCAGCCATCAGTGGGGGTCCGCCGCATCGCATTGCGAACGACCAGACGGCGCGCAAGCGCGGGCTATCCTGGTCTCCGGACGGCAACTGGCTCGCATATGCGACGGTGCGAGATGGTCATTCTGTACTGATGCGCGCTTCGGTGGGGTCGGATGAGGCTGAGACGGTGTGCCGCGATTGTGGCGCTTTTCCCGCATGGTCGCCGCGCGGGGGCGAAATCGCGGCCGTCAATGGCGCCGCCGGCATCCTTTTGGCGGCGGCTGATGGATCATCGGTTCGACCCGTCGGATGGGGCCAATGGCTGGCGCTCGCGTGGACCAAACGCGGGTCTTCTATATTGGGAATCGCACGCACGGACGAGGGTGGTGTGGCGCTGGTTGAACTCGCGCCGCGGGACGGAACGCAAAGCGTGATCCATCAGCTCGGGCCCTGGCCTGCGGCATTCTCATTTGGTCTGGCGACCGGCATGGATCCGGTGCGCGGCATCAGCATTACAGCGGACCAGCGCACAGTAACGTATGCGGCTCTGAATGTGTCGAGCGACGTGTGGCTGCTGAAAGGATTAAACGAGCCCGGGCTGCTGGTGCGCTGGCGGCGCTAGCGCTTGCGCGCAAGCGGACAGCCGGCGTACACGCTGCCGTGCGAGCGCGGACGACCGAGGCGCCGAGCACGAGCTCCTGCGCGTCGTCCTATGAGTACGACCACTGAACGAGCCTCCTCTCTGTAGGTTGTAAATAAAACGTAAACACATTGTTGGGCATCTTGTCCGTGTTTGCGGTCAGGTATATATTTGCAGGCGGTATGTACAAGCCATGGATCTCCGTATTACTGATTGTGTTGTCAGTCTCCGCATACGGAGCGACTGGTTATTACCGGCATAATCTCGTAGCCGATACTCCCGGCGTAGCGGACTTCACGGATCCGAACCTGGTCAATGCATGGGGTCTAGCGACTTCGGCGACCAGTCCGTTCTGGGTGTGCGATGCGGGCACGGGGCTGTCAACGGTGTATGCGGCCAGCAACACTCCCGGCGCCGGACTTGGCACGCCGAACGCCGCGCTGAAACCCACGATCCCCGGAGCGGGAGGATCGACGCAGGGACCATGTACAGGCATCGTGGCAAACACCGCAACCACAAGCTTCACTATCAGCACGCCCGCCAACCCTACGCCCCGTCCGGCAAGCTTCATCTTCGCCACTGAAGACGGGACGATTTCTGCCTGGGCTAACGCTGTCGATCCCGCACACGCAGTGCTTGTGGTGGATCATTCCGCCTCTGCGGTTTACAAGGGGCTCGCTATTGTCGCCACCCCTACGCCGCAACTCTATGCCGCGAACTTCCGCGCTGGAACCATCGATGTATTCGACGGCTCGTTCAAGCCGGTGACGCTCGCAGCCGGAGCCTTCACGGATCCGGCGATTCCGGCAGGCTTTGCGCCATTCAATATCTGGAACCTGAATGGAAAGCTCTACGTGACCTATGCCAAGCAGGATTCGAGCAAGAAGTTCGACGCGCCAGGCCCTGGAAACGGATTTGTTGATGTGTATGACGCATCGGGGAAGCTGCTGCAACATCTCATCTCGAACGGGGCTTTAAATTCGCCGTGGGGCGTCGCCATCGCTCCGTCCACCTTCGGCCAGTACGCGAATGACCTCCTGGTCGGCAATTTCGGCGACGGGCTGATTAACGCATACGATCCGAATACAGGGGCGTATCTCGGCGCGCTGAAGGACGCCGATGGGAAGAACATCGTTATTGAAGGGTTGTGGGCTCTTCTGGTCGGCAACGGGGGAAACGGCGGCGACAAGGATTCGGTCTTCTTCACCGCCGGTCCGGGCGGGCAGAAGCACGGTCTGCTCGGCAGCATCCAGGCGAACCCGATTTTGACGGCGGCTAACGTGTTTAATGCCGCTCAGGGAGCTGCGGGCATTGCGCCGAATACGTATGTCACCATTAAGGGCACGAGTCTGGCCGCCACCAAGCGCATCTGGCAGGCGGCTGACTTTGCCGGAAATCTGCTGCCCACGACGCTGGATGGGGTTACCGTTTCAATTAACGGGAAGCCCGCATACATCTATTACATCAGCCCGGTACAGATTAACATTCTCACGCCCGTGGACATGTCCAACAGCGGGCAAGTGCAAATTGTGGTCACCAACAACGGACTGACGAGCAACACGGTGAGTGTCGCCGCCCAGGCGGTTGCGCCTTCATTCTTTCTGATCAACAGCGACAAGTACATCGCAGCGACGCATGCGAACGGTTCAATCATCGGGCCGCCCACGCTGATTGCGAATGTCACGACGCCGGCCCAGCCCGGAGAAACCATCGTGCTGTATGGAAATGGCTTTGGAGCAACGACGCCCGCCGTTACGAACGGCCAGATAGTCTCCACGCCTGTGACTCTTGCGGCCATGCCGGTAATTACGTTCAACAACGTCCCGGCGAGGGTCACGTTCGCCGGCCTGTCCGCCTCAGGCCTGTACCAGATCAATGTGCAGGTGCCGAGCCCTCTGCCGGATGGGGATGCGGCGGTGGCGGCGCAGGTCGGCGGAGTGAGCTCGCCAGCCGGGGCCTTGGTTACCATTAAGAACTAACTATGGCGGGGCGTGCACGCCCTGCCATAGGTCCAGACCCGTCACACAACCCACGCCATAGGACGGCCGGTCCGAAAGAAGGTATACTATCTCCAAAATTTGTGGTGGTGATCCTTTTGGGGAGGACGCCTTCATGAAGAACGCTGCTGCTTTCTTTGGCGCCGTGGTGTCCACACTGGGCGTCGCCGCATATTCGCAGAACATTTCCGCCTCGCTCTCCGGGACTGTTCGGGACAGACTGGAGGCTGTGCTTCCGGGCGCCGAGGTTACGCTGACCAACGAGCAGGGTTTCGTTCGAACCACGAGAACAAATGAGAGCGGATTCTTTTCGTTCCCGGATCTGACGCCGTCCACGTTCGTGATCCGCGTCCGGGCCCAGGGCTTCAGGGAATACACGGCCACCGGCATCGAGGTCACGTCGGGCATGCAGCGGTCGCTCGGGTCGATCGTGCTGCAGGTCGGGCAACTGGCTGAGAGCGTCACAGTAACGGCCGAGGCAGCGCCGGTTCAGCTCGGATCGTCGGAAAAGGCCAATACGCTTACCAGCCGAGAGCTCGAAGGCATGGCGCTGCGGGGGCGCGACGTAATGGATGCGGTGGGTCTGCTTCCGGGAGTGGTCGACACCGCTGACAGCCGCGAGGCGCCGTCGCCGACCTCAATCGGGAATCTGTATCTTGCGGGCGGGCGTAACAACTCGAAGAACATGACCATCGACGGGATTACAAACCTGGACACTGGCTCGAACGGCAGCGTGCACCAGATGCCGTCCATGGATTCGATTGCCGAGCTGAAGGTAATGCTCTCGAACTACGCCCCGGAGTACGGCCGTAACGCCGGCGGCACGATCTCGGTGATTACCAAGGGCGGCGGGAGGGACTTTCACGGTTCGGCGAGCTGGTATTACCGGCATGAGAGCTTCTCGGCCAATAACTTTTTCGCCAACCGCAGCGGACTGCCGCGCAATCCGTATCGATACAACATCGGCGGGTATACGATCAGCGGACCTCTTTACATTCCGGGCAAGATGAATCGTGACCGGGCTCGCGCGTATTTCTTCTTTTCGCAGGAATTTCAGCGGCAGCGGGTAGATCAGGGATTGAAGATTCAGCGGGTCCCAACCGCGGCTGAGCGCAACGGCGATTTTTCGAACAGCCAGGACACGAACGGAAACATCATCCGCGTGCTGGATCCGTTAAACGGGCGCAAGCAGTTTCCGGGGAATATCGTACCGGCGAACCGCATTAATCCCACCGGCCAGGCGATCCTCAACATGTTCCCGCTGCCCAATTACGTCGATCCAACGCCGGTCCGGCGGCCGCAATACAACTACATCAGCCAGATGAGCGGACCGTATCCGCGGCGCACGGAAACATTCCGCGTCGATTTTTCGCCGCGCGACAATATGCAGTGGTACGTGCGGGGTAGCGAGAACTCCGACGAGCAGCATCCCTACTATGGCAACTGGACCAACGGCAGCGTGAATTTCCCGCTGGTCCCGGTAACGTTCCGGCAGCCGGGCCGCGGCATCACGCTGCACGGGACGACAACGCTTTCCCCCTCCACCTTCAGCGAGACGATTTTCGGAATCAGCCAGAACAAGTTGACTTACTTCCCCGAGGATCCGGCTCGCGTCTCGAAGTCTGCGTTGGGCATCCATCTGGCTCAGTGGAATCCGTCGCTCAATCCGGACGGATGGATTCCGAACATGACGTTCGGCAATGTGCCCAACTACGCCAATCCCTCGATGAGCAACGGGATGCCGTATTACAACTCGAACACGATTTTCAGTTTTGTCCAGAACGTCAGCCGCATTTGGCGGACGCATAGTTTTAAGGCCGGCGTCTATATCGAGCGGACGCGAAAGGATCAGAGCGCCAACGCGGCCACGCGCGGCGCGATCGCATTCGATCAGAACGGCAACAACCCGCTCGATGCAAATTACGCTTATGCTAATGCGCTGCTGGGCGCCTACTATTCATACTCGGAGGCCACGGCGCGGCCTCAAGGACAGTACCGGTTCACAAACCTGGAATGGTATGGGCAGGATGCGTGGCGGATTCGCCGCAATCTGCTGCTGGATTACGGCGTGCGCTTTTATCACGACATGCCGCAGTACGATGCGCGCAACCAATTAGCCGCGTTTGCGCCGTCCCGGTGGGATCCGGCGCAGGCGCCCGTGCTGCTATGGCCGGGCTTCGATGCGGAGGGGCAGAAGGTAGCGGTGAACCGGCTAACGGGCCAGACTTTCCCGCAAGGGCTGATTGGCACCTTCGCGCCGGGGTTCGGAGATCCATCCGACGGGATGGTGATCGGGGGAGTCACCCCTGGCGTCCCTGCAAGTCTCTATACTCAACCCGCTCTGGGTGTGGCGCCTCGCGCCGGATTCGCGTGGGATCCCTTCGGGCGCGGCCGAACAGCCGTGCGCGGCGGCTTCGGCGTGTTCTATGACCGCTTACAGGGCAATCCGACTATGAATACGCTGCCCAATCCTCCGACCGTGTATACGCCCACGGTGTATTACGGATGGATCGATCAGATTGCCGAGGCAGCGGGCAAGGGCATTCTCGCGCCGAGCACGATCAGCGATTCGCTGCTCGGCGCGCAAAAGAATCCGGCCACTTACAACTACAGTTTCGGTATCCAGCAGCAAATCGGATCGACGATGATGATTGATCTATCGTATGTCGGGGGGTTCTCGCGCCACCTGCCGTGGAAACGAAATATCAACCCGGTTCCGTATGGCGCCCGCTGGCTTGACGTTCACCCCGAGAATGCTGATCCCACGGTAAAAAACACGGCGCTGCCGCTGAATTTCCTGCGGCCGTACACAGGCTATGGCGATATCAATATTTACGAGTTCGCTGCAACGTCGAACTACAACTCTCTGCAAGCGAGCTTCAGCCGGCGCCTGTCGCACGGCGTCATGTTGGGCGCGGCGTACACGTTTTCGAAAGCGCTGGGCTCCGCCGATTCGGATACAGCGGCGGTGAGCCCGTTTTTTTCGCCGCGCCACCGAAACTATGGACCTTTGGGGTTCGACCGGACCCATGTCGCATCGCTGCGTTACACGTGGCAACTGCCCGGGCTGAAGAACCGGATCGGGTTCCGTCCCCTGGCGATCGTGGCCTCTGATTGGGAAATCTCGGGCACGAGCCGGTTCCAGACCGGCGGGCCGTTTACTCCCGGCTACGCGCTGGCAGATTACGTCGACGTGCTGGGCGGGGCGTCGGTGGAATCGAATGGAGCGCGCATGGACGTGGTCGATCCCAACGCGCCGCCGGCGCTTCGATTTGGACGGCCTGCGCGAGGCGACTGGGGTAACGCGGGTGTGAATATCCTGCGAAAACCGGGAATCAATGTATGGGATATCTCGGTATACCGCGCCTTGCGGTTCACAGAGCGGTTCAAGGGCCAGTTGCGGTTTGAGAGCTACAACACGTTCAATCACACGCAGTTCAATGCGGTAAATCAGACAGCGCGGTGGCAAGGGCAGAATCAGATCGATCCGACGTTTCTCGAGCCAACCAGCGCGGTGAACCCGCGGAGGATCCAGCTTGCCATGCGCGTGAGCTTTTGAAGCGGCCGCCGACGAACGCAAAATGAACGGGGATTGACAAAACCAACGATTTGTTGATCATCTGTCGCTGTTTATTTCGGCGTTCTGAGACGCCGATAGGCCACATAGGCCAACGCGGCCAGGATCACGATCGCCGATATGAGCAACAGGTTGCGATGAATTGCGCCGGCTACTTCGCGCCAGTGCTCGCCGAAATAATATCCGATCCCCAGAAACGTGCACACCCACACCAATGCGCCAGAGTAGGCGTAGGCGGCGAAGGAGCGAAAGTCGAGACACGAAGTCCCGGCGACAATGGCCGTAAAGTGCCGCACCCCCGCGATGTAATAGCCGATGAAGAGCGCCCAATGCCCGATCCGGTCGAACCAGGCGTGGACGCGATCGATGCGCTGCTGAGTGACTTGGATATAGCGGCCGTACTTGTGCACGAATCCCAGCCCCAAGGTGCGTCCAATCAGATAGCTGCAACTGATACCGGACACGCTGCCGCCGAAGGCGGTCAATAGGGTTGTAACCGGGTGCAGCCGGCCCTGCGAAATTAGATAGCCGCAGAACACGAGCAGGGTCTCGTCCGGTACCGGGAGCCCCACGATGCCGGACATGAGGAGGCCGAAAATTGCGATGTAGCCATACTGCGAAATCCAGTCGAGTAGGAATTCCATCAGGGACGTTTCGAGAATAGCAGGATGCTTGCGGCGGTCATTCCGGACTTCCCCGTCCTTTACAATGGAATTTCTCCCTCCCATGCAGATTGATAAGGTGTATGAGCCCCAACGTTTCGAGCCCCGGTGGGCCGAATGGTGGGTCAGTTCGGGCATTTTTCATGCGGTTGCAAAGCCGGGCCGGTATTTCTCGCTCGTAATTCCGCCCCCGAACGTGACCGGGTCGCTGCACATGGGTCACATGCTGGATCACACGCTGATCGACATGGCGGTGCGCTGGCACCGGATGCTCGGCGACAACACGCTATGGATTCCTGGAACCGATCACGCGGGCATCGCGACGCAGATGGTTGTGGAGCGCGAGCTTGCCAAGGAAGGCATTACGCGTCATCAGCTCGGCCGCGAGAAATTTGTCGAAAAGGTCTGGCAATGGAAGGAAATGTACCAGAAGCGCATCAACGACCAGATGAAGCGGCTTGGATCGAGCTGCGACTGGAGCCGCGAGCGCTTCACGCTCGACCCCGGGCTGTCGCGAGCGGTTCGTGAGGCCTTCGTTCGGCTTTATGAAAAAGGACTGATCTATCGCGGCGAGTACATGGTGAACTGGTGCCCTCGCTGCAACACGGCGTTGTCCGATCTTGAGACGGTGCACGAAGACGAGCCGGGCAACCTGTGGCGCATACGATATCCGGTGAACGGCCAGGCGGGGCGTTGGCTGGTGGTCGCCACCACCCGCCCGGAGACCATGCTCGGCGATACGGCGGTGGCTGTGAACCCGAACGATCCACGCTATGCCGATCTGCATGGACATACTGTGCGATTGCCGCTCATGAATCGCGAAATTCCGATCATTGCCGACCCGCTCGCTGATCCCGAGTTCGGCACGGGCGTGGTAAAGGTCACGCCGGCGCATGATCCGAACGATTTCGAGGCTGGCAAGCGGCATGATCTTGCATTCGTCAAAGTGATCGATGAAACGGCGCATATGACGGCGGCGGCGGGTCGGTTCGCAGGGCTCGACCGGTTCGAAGCGCGAAAGCGAGTGGTGGCCGAGTTGGACCAACAGGGCCTGCTCGAGAGAGTGGAGCCGTACATCGTGAGCCTGGCGCGGTGCCAGCGTTGCAAGACGCCAGTGGAGCCGCTGGTTTCGACGCAATGGTTCGTGAAAATGAAGCCGCTGGCGAAGCCCGCGATTCAGGCGGTTGATGAAGGTCTCATCCAGTTTATTCCGCCGAACTGGATCAAGACGTATCACGAATGGATGGACAACATCCGCGATTGGTGCATCTCGCGCCAGCTCTGGTGGGGGCACAGGATTCCGGCTTGGTATTGCGATAACTGCGGCAAGATCATCGTCGCGCGCGAGGATCCCGCGCAATGCGCTCACTGCGGATCGTGCGAGATTCATCAGGATCCGGACGTGCTGGATACATGGTTCAGTTCCGGCCTGTGGCCATTTTCAACGCTAGGCTGGCCGGACGACACCGCCGATCTGCGTACGTTCTATCCGACGTCGCTGATGATCACGGGCTTCGACATACTGTTCTTCTGGGTGGCGCGGATGATCGTGCTCGGTCTGGAAATGACTGGTCAGGTTCCGTTCCGGCAGGTTCATCTGCATGGCTTGGTGCGAGACGCCGAACGGCAGAAAATGTCGAAGACCAAGGGTAACGTGATCGACCCGCTTACGGTCAACGAAAAATACGGCACGGACGCGGTGCGATTTTCGCTCGTGCAGGGCGCGGCCAGCGGCATGGATATCGCGTTCACGGAGGATCGCCTTCAAGCAGCGCGCAACTTCGCGAACAAGATTTGGAACGCGGCGCGGTTCATCTTCATGAAGATGGAATCGGCCGCAGTGGCGCCGTGGCTCACGCGCGAGCTCGATTGCGGCGCGCCGGAACCGGCCGAGGACGGAATCGCGCCGGTTGAAGACCGCTGGATTTTCAGCCGGCTGAATGCCGCTGCCGATATCGCAAACCGCGCATTTGCGCAGCACCGGTACCACGAGGTCTCCGAAACGCTGTACCACTTCTTCTGGGATGAGTTCTGCGACTGGTATCTCGAGCTGAAAAAGCTGCGGCTTGCGGACAACACGGGCTTGAACGCTCACTGGCGCAATCTGCTGACAGTTTTTGAAAAATCGTTGCGGCTGCTGCATCCGGCGATGCCGTTTTTGACTGAAGAGTTGTGGCAGCGGCTCGCCGCCCATGAGAAGGACCGGCCTACCTCGATCGCGCTGACCCATTATCCGCAGCAGAACGCGGTGGCGAACGATTCCGCCGCGGAGCGGGAGATGGCGTTGTTGCAGGAAATGATCAAGTCGGCGCGCGCGATCCGGGCCGATCATGGCATCGATAAGAATGTGCGGCTCGAGGCGACGCTGTATGCGCGCAACGGCGCGCGCGGACTGGCGGCAGCGCAGCGGGAGGCTATTGAGAGGCTTGCTAACGTGACGCTGGAAGTGCGCGACGAGACGGCCCCCACGCTCAAAGGCGCGGTGCGTTCAACGCCGGAATTCGCGCTGCTCGTGCATTTGCCGCAGGCCGACGTGGACGCCATCCGGGCGCGGCTGATCAAAGAGAACGATCAGCTCGAAAAGCTGATTGCCAACTCGCGGCGGCAACTTGACAGCGAGGAATTTATGCGCAAGGCGCCGGACAAGGTGAAAGACGACCTGCGCACGAAGCTCGCCGGCTACGAGGCGCAGCTTGCAAAGAATCGCGAAACGCTCGAAGGACTGTCGCAGTGACCTTCGACATCGATCATCCGGAAGTGGTCGATGCCGTAAACCGCGCGCTGGCTGAGGACATCGGACCCGGAGACGTCACGACGGACGCCTGCATACCGCCGGGCGTCGCCGCCGAAGGGTTTTTCACGGCGCGCGAGAGCATGATTGTGGCAGGCGTCGAACTGCTGCAACGGATTTTCCATGACGTAACGCTGCTCCGGCGCTCGGGCGATTACGCATCGGACGGCGACGTTCTCGCGACGGTGCGGGGCGATGCGCGGACGCTGCTCACGCGCGAGCGCGTTGCGCTCAATTTTTTGCAGCGGTTGAGCGGCATTGCGACGCTCGCGCGGGCCTATTCCGACGCCGTGGCGGGAACAGGCTGCGCCATTCTCGATACGCGCAAGACGACGCCGGGACTGCGGAGACTCGAAAAGATGGCCGCAGCCGCGGGCGGCGCGACGAATCATCGAATGGGTCTCTATGACGCGATTCTGATCAAAAACAACCACGTTGCGCTCGCGGGCGGCATTCGCAAGGCCGTGGAACGCGCGCGCGCCACGGGAATGGCGCTGGAGCTGGAAGTGCGGAATCACGAAGAGGTTGAAGAGGCGCTGGCGCTTGGCGTCAGCCATCTGCTCCTGGATAACATGACGCCGCGACAGGCGGCGAAGGAAATCCGGTTCGTCGCGGGCCGCGCCAAAGTGGAGCTGTCCGGCGGCATCACGCTGACTACTGTGCGCGAGTACGCCCAAACCGGCGCAGATTTCATCTCCGTTGGCGCCATTACGCACTCGGCGACCGCCGTGGACATCAATTTGCGCATTCATCCATGCCGCTAGACATCGAATTTGTTCGGGAGCGCTTTCCCGGCCGGGAGATTCGCTGGTATGAGAGCATTGACTCGACCATGCGCGAGGCCATCGAGCTGGCTGAAGCTGGCTGCGCCTCCGGCGTTGTGGTCGGGGCGGATGAGCAGACCGCAGGATATGGGCGCTTCGGCCGTGCCTGGCATTCGGAGCGGGACGCCGGCCTGTATCAAACGATCGTGCTGAGGATTCCGGTTGCGGCCGCGTCGCTTCCGGCGGTAACGTTCGCCCTCGGGCTGGCGGTGTCCGCGGCAATCGAACAAACCGCGGGCGTGGCGTGCGATTTGCGATGGCCCAACGATGTACTGATCGGCGGGCGAAAAGTGGCCGGCATACTGACGCAGCTGCAGGGGGCGGCGGTTGTGGCCGGCATCGGAATCAATGTGAATCATACGGAGTTTCCGCCCGATCTCGCGCCTGTCGCGACTTCGATCCGGATGGCCGCCGGCCGCGAGCAGTCGCGCGAGCAGTTGCTGGTTGCCGTGCTCGAGCAGATCGATGCGCACTGTGACATTCTGGCCCGGCAGGGAGCGGAAGCGATCCGCCGCTCGTTTGCGATGCGATCAAGTTACGTTTCGGGACGGAGGGTTACGGTCGAACAGGGGGAGTCCACGCTGATGGGGGTGACGGCCGGACTTACAGAGGCTGGATTTCTGCGCCTGTTACGCGATGACGGGCGGGAGGAGATTATTGTCGCCGGCGGGATCCGGCCGGCGTAGCTCGCGCCATGTTGCTTGCTCTTGATGCAGGAAACACGAATATTACCATCGGCGCGTTTGATGGCCGGAAACTGATTGCACGCTGGCGTCTCCGCACACAGCGCGAGCAGACCGCCGACGAGTGGGGCATTCTTCTTCGCAACCTGTTCTCGCTCTCCTCGCTTGATCTTTCGAGAGTTGACGGCGTGGTGATCTCGAGCGTTGTGCCTTCTGTGGACCAGCCGCTCACGGAAATGTCGGAGCGGTACTTCAATCGCGACCCGCTGTTCGTGACTCACACGACGGATCTCGGGATTCGCGTTGAAATTGACAATCCGCAGGAGGCGGGCGCCGACCGGCTGGCGAATTCGGTGGGCGCTTATTACAAATACGGCGGTCCCGTGGTGGTTGTGGACCTCGGCACAGCCATCAACTTCGATTGCATATCGGCTTCCGGCGCATTCATCGGAGGTCTGATCTGCCCTGGCGTGGGCATGTCGATTTCCGGCCTGTTCGCAAAGGCAGCCCGACTGCCGCTCGTGGACTTTCGGGAGCCGGAAAAGCTGATCGGCACGAACACGGTGGGCAGCATTCAATCGGGCCTGTACTTCGGTTTCCTCGGCCTCATCGATGGAATCGTAGAGCGGATCCGCTGCGAGCTTGGCGCCGACACGCAGGCGATCGCTACCGGAGGGCATGGCGGTCTCATCGTGCGCGCTTCTCGATGCGTAAAGCGCTTTGATGAAAACCTCACGCTCGAAGGGCTGCGCCTGATCTGGGCGCGAAACCACCCGTGAACGGAGCGCCAGAACAGGATCAGTTTAAGAGCTATTTCAATTATTTCACCGAGGTTGAAGAGCATTTTCAGCGCGCGCGCGGGACCGGGCTGTTTCTGCTGTCGCCGCTGGACTGGGCGCTGATAGAGACATGGAAGGACAGCGGAGTGCCGCTTGAGGCCGTGCTGCGAGGAATTGACATCACCTTCGAGAAATGGCGGGCGAAGCGAAACCGGCGGCAGTTGGTGAACTCCGTAGCGTACTGCGCGCAGGCGGTCGCCGAAGAAGCGGCAGCCAGGTCCGGCGCGCTTTCGCCGCCACAGTCCCGCCGGCAGGCTGCGGCCCCTTTTTCTCTGGACGAGCTGCGCGCGTATCTGGCGAGGAATGCGGAGGCGCTGCGAGCCGCAGGACGTGAAGAAATCGCGGCTTCACTGGACCGGCTGGCCGTGGATGTTGAGGCTCACTACCAGGACCTTGAGGAGCTGGAGCGGCGGCTCAGCGCGCTCGAGGACAAACTGATCGCGTCAGAGCGCGCTGCGCAAACCGAGGAAGAGCTGTGGGCGGCTCGCCGCGAATTGGACGCCCAGCTACGGCCATACCGCGGCAAGATGACCGCTGACCAGATCGCCATGCTGGAGAAGCAATACCTCGACCGCCGGCTGCTCGAGCGGGCCGGGCTGCCGCGGCTGAGCCTGTTCTATCTACGCTGACGGCGCCCTCGACTACAGCCTTCGCGCCGGGAGCATAGACCAAGTAGAATCTCGGTAATGAGCGGCGTCTCGGGCGAGCCGGAATGCGAGCGCACCGCGCCGCCGCCAGCATGGAAATCAGCGCGAGGCGAACGGAGCAAAACTCATGCGGGTTTATCAATGGAGCGAGATCGAGAAGGAGCAGCTCAGCCCGACCTTCTCCCGCCAGTGCATTCACGCGGAAACAATGACGGTGGCGCGCGTATATTTGAAGAAGGGATGCATTGTTCCCGAACACCGGCATCATAATGAGCAGATTTCGACCATGGAGCAGGGGCGGCTGAAGTTTCTCATTGCCGGCCAGGAAATCATTTTGAAGCCCGGCGAGTCGTTGCATATCCCGGCGAACACGCCGCACAGCGCCGAGGCGCTGGAGGATTGCGTCGCCCTGGATTTGTTCTCCCCGCCTCGCGAGGATTGGAAACGCGGCGACGACGCGTATCTGCGCGGCTGACGCGACGGCTTAGGCTTGAACGCAGATCGCCGGAGCGTTGCTTTGCGCTGCAAACAATCGCGCCGGCGTTGCACTATAGAAGGAATGTCAGTTTCAATTCGCACGGGGGCCGATCTTCTCGCCAGAGCGCCGGACTTCGGACTTCGCGAGCTCTCCGATCGCGCGCGGGCTGAAGTTCTCGATCGCATCCGGCATATGCAGCGTCAAGGCTACGACCTGTCTCGCGTGGATGGAATGTTGGAGTTGATTTTTCGCGAAGCCGCGCATCCGGATGCGCGTCCTTTCGAAGTGCTGGCGTTCGAGGTGAGCACGCGCATGACGCATCCGCACCCATGCCAGAGCGACGCCTCCGTATCTATTAAGGTGCGGGATGCGGTTTTTTCCGCGACGGCGACGTGCGACGGCCCGGTGAATGCGCTGGATACGGCGCTGCGGAAATGTCTTGCGCCGCTGTACCCCGCGGTCCTCGAGCCGCGGCTCGTCAACTACCGGCTTGGCGTGCTGGATATGGAAAGAGGCACCGCCGCGCACGCGGCCGTGACCATGGAGTGGAGCGACGGTCAACGCTCCTGGTCCACCATGGGCGTCTCGGACAACATTATCGAGGCCACCTGGATCGCGATCACTGCTGGGGTCAAGCTTCAGCTGATGCGGCTGGGAGAAGAGAATCACGATGTCCTGGGAATTCAGGATTCGTCGTGGGCAGTATGAGGACGTCGCGGACCAACGCAGATGAAAGCGGCGGATCGCAGAAATCGACCTTGCTCCTGCGCCTTCATCGGCGGCCTCAAACGATGTGAGACATGCGAGAAGCCGTCATCGTCGCCAGCTCCAGAACTCCGCTTGCCAAGTCGTTTCGCGGCTCGTTGAATCTGACGCGGCCGGACGATATGGCGGCGCACTGTATCCGGGATGTTCTGCGCAAAACGCCCGAGCTTGATCTAGGCGAGATTGAAGACGTCATCCTCGGCTGCGCGCACCCCCACGGAGTCCAGGGAACAAACGTTGCGCGGATCGCGGCGATGCTCGCCGGACTGCCAACTTCGGCAGCGGGCGTTACCATCAACCGCTTTTGTGCTTCCGGACTCCAGGCCATCGCCATCGGGGCGCATCAGGTGATCAATGAAGGCGCGAATGCCGTAATCGCCGGCGGGGTCGAAAGCATTACGATGACGCCGCGGAGCGCCGAGCCGAATCCTGTACTCCAGCAACGGCTGCCGGGAATTTACATGGTGATGGGCGACACCGCCGAAGTCGTGGCCAAGCGGTATCAGATCAGCCGTGAGGCGCAGGATGAATATGCTCTGCTGAGCCAGCAGCGGACCGCGCGCGCGCAGCGCGAAGGTTTCTTCGATGACGAAATCGCTCCGATCCGGGTGGTCCGGGCGAAGCTGGACAAGAGCGGCGCTGTAGTCGCCAAAGAAGAAGCGTGCTTCGACAAGGACGAGTGCAACCGGCCGGATACTACGCTTGAGGCGCTGGCCGCGCTGAAGCCGCACTTCGATCCGAACAGCGGGCAAGGGACGGTAACGGCCGGCAATTCATCACAGCTTTCCGACGGCGCCTCGGCCACATTGGTCATGTCGAGGCGGCGCGCGGATGAGCTCGGAATTCACTACAAGCTCGTGTTCCGCGGTTTTCAGGTGGCCGGATGCGATCCCGACGAGATGGGGATCGGGCCCGTGTTCGCGGTTCCGAAACTGTTGCGGCGCACGGGACTGAAACTCAGCGACATCGATCTCTGGGAGCTCAATGAGGCTTTTGCCGTCCAGGTGGTGTATTGCCGGGACCGCCTGGGGATCGATCCGGATCGGTTGAATGTGAACGGCGGATCGATTTCCATTGGACATCCGTTTGGGATGACCGGTTCGCGGCTGGTGGGGACAATCGCGAATGAAATGGCCAGAAGGCGCGCCCGATATGGCGTAGTGACAATGTGCGTCGGCGGAGGACAGGGCGCGGCGGGATTGTTCGAGCGCGCCTGAGCCGCCTATGCGGCGAATTTCAACGCGTTCAGATGCGCCATGCGCTCGCTGGAGATGCGGTTCAGGATGTCCTCGGGCGCATCAATGGTTTCGAGCGCAAAATAGCGGCGCAAGCCGGAGGGGCGGTGCTCCCGCGCATTGGTGTAGTCCTCAACCAGATACAGGATGGCCGCCATGCGGTCGCGAACCTCGGGACGGTGGTGATTTCTGACAGCCGCGCTGAGTCGCTCCGGGAATCGCCAACGATCCGTAATCAGCGCCCCGATATCGGCGTGCGACCTGCCGCACAATGAGGTTTCCGCGGAAACGAGATCGCACCCGTTTTCGATCGTGCGCGCCAGCCGTGTCTGAAACGCATGGCCGAAATCGAGCATTGGCAGGCGGCCGATGTCGTGCACCAAGCCAGCCAGGAAGGCCTCCGAAGGATCGATTTCACCCACCAGCTCTGCTAATTGCTGGGCGACGCCGGCGGCAACGAGCGAGTGGTTCCACAAGCGGTAAAGAGGCGGCGATGCGAACGCCGGTTTGAGCGAGGCCGCAATCAGCAGCCTGATGGCGGCATCCGCGCCCAGTTGCAAAATTGCTCTGCCCACGGTGGAAATAGGCCGGGATGCGCCGAAGGCGGCGCTGTTGGCGCACTGAATCAGATGTCCAGCGAGCACCGGATCTGATGACGCCAGGCGTTCAATTTCTGTGCTGGACCACCGGTCGGAGCGAAGGACGCTGAGAACCTGCTGCGCTACGCTCGGCATCACCGGCAAATCATCGAGCGCATCTTCGATTTCCATATCGGCCGCCGCCCGCAAACGCGAAGCGGCAATTGCGGCCAAACCATCCGGCGCTGTATTTTCGTCTGCTGTTCGAAACGGCTCAGCTTCCAGCCACTCATCGAGGGCATTCGCCTGTTCGACAAGCGCAGCCAGGCGCAGCGCCGGCGAGCTCGGGGGCGCGCCGAAATGAAGCGCTAGCAAAATCTCAGCTACTTCTGGCCGGACCTTGGAACCGGCCGTATCACAAATTCGCAGATCAGCCAGGAGTCGGGGTTTGGCTGCTGGGTGCAACAAGATGGCGGGGTAATGATGCGATAAAGCTGCGTCGCGCAACAGTTCGCGCGAGCGGACATCCATCCCGCTTATGATTGCGAGTTCAGCCGCAAAAGCGGCAACTCTTTTGGCGTGTTCCGCGATCTCGATGGATCGGTTTGAAGCCGGCGGCTCAGCGGCGCATGTCTCACGGCTCATGCGATTCTTATCGGCGGCGCGGGGCAGGGTTTAGCGGGAAAGATACCGGGTACAAAGGTACCTCATCCAATCCGCATCGTTTGAAGCTGCCTCCCGAAGCTACGCGCCTGTCTTTTGCAGAAGTTGCGCGGCCTGGGACCGCGGCGGATCGTCGGGCGTCAGGTTAGTGGCAGAAATATACTTCTTGAGCAGCGCTCGGGCCTGGTCCAGATTGCGCCCGTTGCGAATGTAAGTCTCCGCGCGCTCGTACAAAATGCGCGGATTGTTCGGCGTCATTTTTTCGGCCTGCGCGAAGTAGGCCTCGCTTTCCTGGAAGCGGCCGCGCTTGGCCACGTACTTGGCCAGGTCGATTAGCCGACCCACTTGGCGCGGCGCCAGCTCGAAAGCACGGCGCAACTGCTGTTCCGCCTCATCAAACTCCTTACGTTTGTCCGCGATTTGCGCCCGCGCGTAATGACCTTCAGCGGGGTCGATTTGGGCAATCCGTTCAGCAATCGCTTCGGCTTTTTGGAAACCTCCCCCAAGAAAGCCAGGCGCCTGCAGGCAATAGTCGAACCAATCGTTGAGAGCCTCTTGATTGCGCGGGTCCAGCATCACCGCGCGCTCGAAATATTGCCGTGCGCGGGAGGCGTAAGCTGGCGCGATGAATGGATTCGCGCCTTCTGCGCGCCTTCCCCAAGTGCGGCCGAGCCAGTGTACGTATTCCGAATTGTCCGGCGCTCCGGCAACCGCCTTTTCAAAAGCTTCCGTTGCCTTCTTGTAGTCGGTCTCCATGAAGTAACACTGACCGATCAGCGCCCAGGCCTTACTGTCGCGTTGCGGTTCAGAGAGCAGGATTTTCAGCGCACCCTGATACTCCGTACGTTGATAAAGCTGCTGCGCTTCTTCGAGTGGCGTCGCGGCAAACAGACCGCCAGCCAAAAGCACAAAAGTAACCGCCGCCCTACACATCTGAACTTCCCCGTGACGAATGTGCCACCAGTATAACGCGGAAAACCTCACCAATTTGGATGCGTGAGGCGGAAGTCCGGATACGATCTGTGCGGGTTAGTTCTAGAACTCATCCCGCCCCGTAATACAGCTCACCAGTCTACGACGGATCCGTCTTCGGCATCGTAGGATTCCGGATTCCTCCAGTCGTGATGAATCTTGTCAGCCAAGGCATTCTCATCGAGCTCGATGCCCAGCCCTGGCCCGGTCGGCAAATCGAGATATCCGTTGCGCACGCGGAAGGGCTGCTTTAAGTAGCCTTCGCCGAGAGAGACCTGCTCCTGGCAGAGAAAATTGGGAATAGACGCGGCGATCTGAACCCCGGCCGCTAATGAGATTGGCCCCAGAGGATTGTGGGGCGCAATCGACGCGTAGTACGCCTCCGCCATGCCGGCGATGAGGCGCACTTCCGTGATGCCGCCGGCGTGGCAGAGATCGGGTTGCAGGACTGTGGCGGCGCGTTTTTCGAGCACTTCGCGAAAGCCCCATTTCGTGAACACCCGCTCGCCTGTCGCGATTGGCAGGAAGGTGCCCCGCGCGATCTCGGCCATGACGTCGTGATTCTGGGCCTGGCACGGTTCTTCGACAAACATGGGCTGGTATGGCTCCAGCGCTTTGATCAGCAGCTTCGCCGTTGCGGGACTGATAGCCCCATGAAAATCGATGGCCAGATCGTTTTCTTTTCCGACCACTTGCTTCAGCTCCGCAAATCGCTCCGCCGCGTATTCTACGGCGGCTTGCGTTTCAATGTACCGGGCGGGCCGTTTCTTCGCCGGTCCCGTTTTGAATGCGGTAAAACCCTGCGCCAGGGCTCTCTTGATCTGTTCTGGCGTGCTTGCGTGCGCATAGACCCGCACACGATCGCGCGTTGGCCCGCCGAGCAGCTCGTAAACGGGCACGCCCAGCGCCTTTCCCTTGATGTCCCAGAGCGCCTGATCGATGCCGCTCAAAGCGCTGGTGAGAATCGGACCGCCCCGGTAGAACGCATGACGGTAAATCGCCTGCCAGTGGTGAGCAACGCGCCGCGGATCCTTGCCGACCAGGTACGGTTCGATCTCCTTGACCGCCTGCGCGCACGTGAGCGCGCGCCCCTCGGTGATTGGCTCGCCCAAACCAACGATGCCCGCATTGGTATGCACTTTAAGAAACAGCCACCGTGGTTTGACGAGAAACGTCTCGAGTTTTGTGACTTTCAGGTTATCTTTGGGCGAAATGGGCGCGGTTTTCGCATTTACGGTGGGCGCGGGAGGCGTCTGCGCGGCAGCTTCGAAACCGACGCTCGCCATGGCGGCGGCAATAATGGATCGGCGCGTTGGCTGGGGCATAAGCTTCAGAATATATCGCCCGGCTCGGAGAATGGAACAACGCAGCCGGCGAGCGATACTTCTCCGGTCGCCTTGCTCGAGCGCTGGCTCATCCGGCGCAACAGCCATTGAGATAAGATCTTGTGAACGCCATGAGGGTCATAGAAGCCCGCCTCGCAAACGGACGGATCACGCCTATTCCGCTGCCGCACGAACTGGAGCCCTTCCAACTCGATCCCGCTGTCCGCCAGCAGTTTTCAAAGTTGCTGAGTCAGGCTCCCAGCGTGAAGGCGGTGGATAGCGTGATCGCGAAGGCGGCGACCGCGAATGCGTCCTCAGCGATCGCCATGCCCGCGTCGGGGTGCTCGCTGTGGGACCGGATGCATCCCGCCGCGCCAGCCGCGACCAAGCCATCCGCGCCGGTCACCTGGGAGCATCCGGTGTTCATCGCGCCATCCAGCTTCGACGCCTCGGCGCGCTTTAAAGTTGCGCCCGAACGCCCAGCCGGGGTCTTTTTCTGGCGGTCGCGGCAAGCGAGTTATATTGCCCAAAAAAATGCTCCCGGCTTATGGATACGGCCACTGCCCGTTTCCGACAAGACGCTGGCGAACGTAAAGCATATCGTGTCGCTCGGCCAAATCACGGCCGAACCGTTTGCGCTGGCCCACGCGCCCTACGCCGAACCGATCGGCGCCGCGTTTGATATCAGCGGGGCGTTCGTAGCGGTCGCCGAGATCTATCAGCAGGCTGCGCGGCCCAAGGAGATGACGCCGTTCCAGAAGACCCTCTTTTATCTCCAGCGGCTGGTGTACATCGCCACGGGCGCGACGCACATCGCGCCTGTGCCAGGCGACTCGATCCGGCTGGTCGGAGTCATATTGAAGGCTCTCGACAAGGCTTGCGATGAGTTGAACGCCATGAGGTTTCGAGAGAGCGCGAGTTAACGCTTTCAGCGGAGGCGCAGCTACTTGCCGGCGTCGGTGGAGAACTTATATATAGTGGTCGTGTTGTACGTCTCGCCGGGCCTCAGCGCGGTCGACGGAAAGTTCGAATGATTCGGTGAATCCGGGAAGTGCTGAGTCTCAAGGCAGAAGGCGGCTCGCGGACCATAAGCTTTGCCGCCTTTGCCGTGAATCGTGCCGTCGAGAAAATTGCCTGTGTAGAACTGTACGCCCGGCTGATCCGTGTAGACTTCCATAACACGGCCTGTCTTCGGCTCGTGGACTCGTATTGCCGCTGTGGCTGCCGACCCGGCGGTGTTCAGAACAAAATTGTGATCGTAGCCCTTCGCGATTTTTAGCTGCTCATTGTTCGCATTGATACGCGCGCCGATCGCCGTAGGCTGCCGGAAATCGAATGGCGTGCCCAGAACGGGCGCGAGCTCGCCTGTTGGAATCAGCCCGGCGTCCACCGGGGTGTAGCGATCAGCGTTAATCATCATTTCATGGCCGAGGATATCGCCCTTGCCCTGGCCTGCAAGATTGAAGTACGAGTGGTTCGTCAGATTGAGGACCGTGGGCTTGTCCGTCGTCGCCGTGTAGTGAATTTTGAGTTCGTTGTTATCCGTCAGCGTGTAGCGGACCGTCGCCGCCAGATTGCCGGGATAACCCTCCTCGCCGTCGCGGCTGAGATACATCAGTTCCACGGCCGGACCGTCCGGACCTGAGGCGTCCTTTCCATTCCAGACGACCTTGTCAAAACCCTTGAGGCCGCCGTGCAGAGAGTTCTCGCCGTTGTTGATCGGGAGATGGTATTCCTTGCCGTCCAACGTGAAGCGGCCCTTTGCGATTCGATTTCCGTAGCGGCCGACGATTGCGCCGAAGTATGGATTGTTGCCGAGATAGCCCTCAAGCGAGTCGAAACCGAGCACCACATCGTCAAACGCGCCGTTGCGGTCGGGGACTTTAAGCGTCACCACGCGGCCGCCGTAATTCGTGATTTCGACGCTCATGCCGTTACGGTTGGTGAGCGTGTAAAGATCCACGTCGGCGCCGGATGCCTTGCCCCAACTTTGCTTTTTCAACCCCGCCGCTCCTTTCTCCTCCTTTGCTGCGCAGGAGGCCAGAATCATCAGACTGCTGGCAATTAGCAATATGCAGAATACGCGCATAGTGGTGGTCCCGCGCCGGGCGCGGATCATTCCGATTATGCCTGAACCGCCGTTTGCGCGCGGTCTCAGCGGCCGAGCGCTGTCCGGCCGGCCTGGATTACGCGCAGGATTGAATCAACATCATACACCGCGCCGCCCCACGCGCCGCCGCTGACATCCTGGAGCGCGGCCCACAAGCGTGTGTCGTCCGGAAGCGCTGGATCAGCCGCCAGGTCCGGACGCGGCGCGCGCTCGGCGAGGATGCGGTCGCCGTCCCGTACGCCGCCAGGCCCTACCAGGTTCACCGACCCCTCCAGGCGGACGCGATCAACGATAATCTCGATCATGTCGCCTTCACGCACCTTGCCGATCGGCCCGCCCGCAAGCGCTTCGGGCGATACATGGCCGATACACGCGCCGGTGGAAACTCCGCTGAACCGAGCATCGGTAATCACGGCTACATGCTTGCCGAAGTCGACATGTTTCAGCGCCGATGTGACCTGATACGTTTCCTCCATGCCCGCGCCCATGGGTCCGCGACAGATCAAAACGATGATGTCGCCCGGCCGGATCGAGCCATTCTTGATAGCGGCGATGGCCTGGGGCTCCGCCGTGAAGACGCGGGCCGGACCGCGTTTGCGGTATACGCCGTCGGCATCGACCACGGACGGATCGATCGCGGTCGCCTTGATGACGGAGCCCTGCGGGGCCAGATTGCCATGCGGGAAGCAGACCGTCGAAGTCAGCCCGAAGCGTACGGCGCGGTCGGGGCTCATGATGACATCGTCAGGATCGACGCCATCGCGCTCTTTCAGCAGCGCGCGCAGGCGCGCCCGCCGCTGGGATCCTTCCCACCAGTCCAGCATACGGTCCAGCGTCTCGCCGCTGGCTGTCAAAGCCCCGGTCTCGAGCAGACCAGCGCGCCGCAAATGCAACATCACCTCAGGCGCCGCTCCCGCCATGAACACCTGCACGGTCGGGTGATTCCGCGGACCGTTGGGCAGCGCATCGACCAGCCTGGGCACGCGCCGGTTCACATCCGCCCAGTCGCGAGCCGTGGGCCTGGGGAGCCCTGCCGCGTGGGCGATCGCAGGGAGATGCAGAATCAGATTCGTTGAACCGCCGAACGCCGCGTGCACGGCCATGGCATTTCTCACCGCAGCCTCCGTGAGAATGTCTCGCATGCGGATGCCGCGCGTTTCGAGCGTCAGCGCCGCGCGCGCCGATTGTCTTGCCATCTCCTTCCAGATCGCATGCCCCGAAGGGGCGAGCGCCGAATGCGTCAGCGCCATCCCGAGCGCCTCGCCGACCACCTGCGACGTGGCGGCCGTGCCGAGAAACTGGCACCCGCCGCCCGGCGTCGCGCAGGCCCGGCATCCAACCTCCGCGGCATATTCGAGCGTGATGTCGCCGTGCGCAAACCGCGCGCCAATGCTCTGCACGCGACCGGCATCCTCGCCATCTTCGGCGAGCAGGGTTACGCCGCCCGGAATCAGCACACCCGGCAGCTCGCGCGCGCCGGCCAGGGCCATCATCATAGCGGGCAGTCCCTTATCGCACGTCGCAACGCCGATCACCGCGCGCCGCGTCGGCAGCGAACGAATCAGCCGGCGCAGAACAACGGCCGCGTCATTACGATACGGCAGGCTGTCAAACATGCCGGTAGTGCCCTGGGTGCGGCCATCACACGGGTCCGTGCAGTAGCCGGCAAACGGAACAGCCCCCGCCGCCTTCAACTCCTCCGCCGCAGCTTGCATCAGCAGCCCCACCTCCCAGTGGCCGGTGTGGTAGCCCAGCGCTACGGGGGTTCCATCCGGGGCGCGGATGCCGCCGTGGGTCGACAGGATCAGCACCTCCGGGCCGCCGAGCTTGGCCGGCTCCCAACCCATGCCGGCATCCTGCGTCAGTCCGAACAGATCGCCCGAAGGCCGGTGCAGCAGCATCTCTGCGGTGATCGGCAGCGCTCCGCGCGGACCAGGGGCGCGCGTGCGGATGTCGTACAGCGAGGCGTCGTCAGGCCCGAGGATCGCCTCCAGAGTGAACAGCGGCATCTGAGTTCAGGATATCTGAGACGATCGCCGGGCTTGTCCGACTATGTAGAACGGAGATCCCGAGTTCATGCGCAGAATCCTGCGGCTTCTGTTGACAACCGCGGCCGTGATCCCGCTGTTGCGCGCCGGCGAACCGGGCGCGCACGCCGAATACGTCGGCGGGACAAGACCCGAAATCCCGAACAACTGCCCGGGCGTGCTTCAGGCCATCGACGAGCAATATTTCGTGTTCTATGCGCGGAAGACCAATCTCCGCATTCCGTACGAGCGAATTAACATGCTCGAATACGGGCAGAAAGTTGACCGCCGGTATGTCGCCGCAGTGTTGATTTCGCCGGTTTTCCTGCTGAGCAAAAAGCGCCAGCATTTTCTCACGGTCGGCTATACGGATGAGCGCGGCCAGGAGCAGGCCCTCATCTTCCGGGTCGACAAGGAGCACATTCGCGCCATGCTGGTCAGCCTGGAGGCGAAGACCGGCCGCAGAGTGCAGTACCAGGACGAGGAAGCTCGAAAGGCAGGCAAGGGATGATCAGCGCTCCCTTTGCGCTCGCGCTGCTTTTCGCCGCGCAGACGGCGATCCAGATCGCGCCGCCCTCCGGCGATGACTCACAGGCGCTGCTGAAGGTCCGCCGTGTGTTCGTAGACCGTCTGGTCGGCGGCGAAACGGCGGCGCAAATGCGCGAGATGATCATCAGCAGTCTGCAAAACGCGAAGCTATTCGTGATCACCGAAAATGAGGAGCGCGCCGATACCTTTCTCCGCGGCGCCGCAGAAGATCTGGTGTTCACGGACAAGTTCAACACTTCCGAGGGCATTAACGCCCACGCCACGGTGAGCGATCGCCTGTCTGGCGGCAGCCGGGCTGGCCGCTACGCCAGCGCAGGACTCGGCGATAACGAATCCGTGCGCATAGAAGAGCGCAAGCATGAGGCTGTCGCCGCCGTACGCCTGGTGACGAAAGATGGCGACGTGATCTGGTCCACCACGCAGGAAAGTCTGGGCGGCAAGTTCCGTGGCGCGAGCGCCGATGTGGCGGATAAGATTACGAAGCAACTGATCGCAGACTACGAGCGCGCAAAAAAGCAAGCTCCTAGCGCACAATCCGGACGGCCTTAATCGGCGACGTGAGCCCGCTGATCACTTCCACGTTCGCTCGCGGCACGCCGATTTCGCGCGCAAGATAAGCGCACAATTCCGCATTCGCCCTTCCCCGCTCCGGAACCGCTGCCAGCTTTATTTTCAGCGCGCCATCCGCCATCTCGCCCACGATTTCCGTTTTGGCGCTCTTGGGAATCGCCTTGACGCGGATCACGGCGACGGATGCGTCGCCCAGCCTGCGGGCAAGCAATTCATTCACGCCGCGCGTCCTCGAGAATCCACTCGACGGCCTGACGGAAGTCGCGGGCGCGGTAGTCCGCGCTGCAATCCGGAAACTGCGCGCCGTATCCAGTTTCGACCAGTACGGTGCGCAGACCCGCCCGGGCGCCGCACTGCATGTCGCCCTCACGGTCGCCGACAAAATAGGAGCGGGCCAGATCGATGCCATGATCGCGCGCCGCCTCGTAGATCATGCCGGGGGCCGGTTTCCGCCGCGGCGAGCCGCTGTCGGGAGTATCGGGACTGAAATAGACGCCGTCGATCTGCACGGGCGCAAGCTGGCGCGCCAGCTCGGCCTGAACCGCGTGATATTCCGCCTCTGTGAAGTAACCGAGACCGATGCCGCTCTGGTTCGTGATGACGATCAGCGCAAAGCCCGCTTCGCGCAAACGCTCGAGCGCCTCCCGCACTCCCGGATAGACAGCCACATCCCGCGGATTTGCGCAATACCCGACCTCATGCATGAGGGTGCCGTCGCGATCGAGAAACACCGCCGGCCGCCCGCTCACCGCGCCTCCCGGCCCCGCGCGAGCAACTCCTCGCGGGTCGCCACTGCTGTTCCGAGCTTGCCCACCACGATGCCGCTCGCTTCATTGGCTATTACGGCGGCTTCTTTGGGAGTCGCGCCGGACGCGAGAGCGACAGTAAAGGCCGCAATCGCCGTATCACCGGCGCCGGATACGTCAAACACTTCGCGGGCGCGCGTGGGGGTGTGGTAGGGAGGTCGTCCCTGCTCGAACAGCATCATGCCTTCTTCGCCCAATGTCAGCAGAATGAATTGTGCGCGCCACTTCTCCAGGAGCCGCAGCCCAACCTGCTCGATCGCTTCGCCGGATCCGTCCAGGACGTTGGCAGCCCGCAGCGCCTCGGCGCGGTTCGGCTTAATTGCCGTTGCGCCCGACCAGTCGATGGGGTTGAGCGGACTTGGATCCACGGCCACGATCGGGAAATGCGAGAGGCGGCCGATGAATTCGTCTGCAACTTCCTGCGTAATGAAGCCCTTTGCGTAATCCGAAATAATCACGGCATCGACAGGCGCTGCCGCGCGAATTTGCTCCACGATTCGCGGCGCGATTGTGCCCGCGCCGGGCTGCTCCCGATCCACGCGGACCACCTGCTGGTGCTTTGCGACGACGCGCGTCTTCACAATGGTGGATCGCGCCGGATCGCGAATAACGCCGCTCGTGTCGATGCCCGCTTCCTCCAGGATGCGCACCAGACGGCGCCCGTGCTCATCGTCGCCGGTAGCGCCGAGCAGGATCACCTGACCGGCCAGTTCGCGGACGTTGCGGGCGACATTGGCCGCGCCGCCGGGAAACCACGATTCGCCGGTAACGCGGACAACGGGAACGGGCGCCTCCGGCGAAATGCGTGAGACTTCACCCCACACGAATTCGTCTAGGATGAGGTCCCCCGCGATCAGCACGCGCTTCGAACGCGCGCCCTCGAGGATCTCTTGCAGGCGCTGATGACGCATGAATTGCTGGTTACAGCTTCCAGTTTCTCAGAGGCCCGTTCTGCGCGACAATGGACAACCATGAAACCGCGCATTCAATTGACGATAGCTGTTGCGGCGGCGTCCGTCCTGGCGGCGGATCTGCCTTCGCCCGCCTTATTGGTGCTGAACAAAGAGGACGCGACACTGGCGGTTGTCGATCCGGCGAATGGCACGGTGGCGGGCCGCGTCGAAGTTGGCCAGGGACCGCACGAGGTAGCTGTATCAGACAACGGGCGAGAGGCTTATGTCACGAACTACGGCGCCGGCAATACGCTGTCCATCATCGAGTTGCCTGCGCTCAAAGAGCATCGCTTCGACATCACGCCTCTGATGCGGCCGCATGGCGTAGCCGCCTGGGGCGGTAAGGTGTGGTTTACGGCCGAAGCCAACAAAGTCATTGGGCGCTATGATCCCGCCGCGAACCGCCTCGATTTCGTCCTCGGAACGGGACAGAACTCCACGCACATGGTCCTGCTGAGCAAGGACGGCAACAAAATTTTTACGACGAATATCGGCTCCGATAGCGTGTCCATCTTCGACCGCGCGCAAGGGCCAGCCGGTTGGAATCAGACGGTAGTCGCGGTCGGCAAAGGTCCGGAAGGCATGGACTTGGCCCCCGACGGCCGGGAGCTGTGGGCCGCAAACTCGCGCGATGGCCACGTTTCAGTGATTGATGTGAATGCGAAGAGGGTCATTGCCACGATCGATGCGCGCACGAAACGATCCAATCGCCTGAAGTTCACGCCGGATGGGAGGCGCGTTCTCATCTCGGATATGGAAGGCGGCGAGCTGGTCATCATCGACGCGAAATCGCGTGAACCGGTGAAGCGAATCGCAATCGGCCGTTCGCCTGAAGGAATTCTGGTAGAGCCCGGCGGACAGCGGGCGTTTGTCGCGGTTGCGGGCGAGAATCACGTCGCGGTTCTGGATCTGAACTCGCTGAATGTCACTTCAAAATTCAATACCGGGCGCGGTCCCGACGGTATGGCATGGGCGGCGGCCATTGCGAAGTGAAGCGCTGGTCCGGGAGCAGGCGGTTCCGCTGGGCCGCAGCTCAGAACTTCAGACGCCAGTTGCGGCGCTCAATCACCTCCGTGACGCCGCCTTCGTCGGCGATGCGTCCGCGCTCGAAAAACACGGCGCGAGTCGCCAGCGCAATCGCGAACTCGGCGTCGTGCGTCACGATGAGCTTGGCCTGGGGCAGCGAGCGGAGAAGGCGCGCCAGATCGCGCTGCGCGGGCGGATCGAGATAAGTTGTCGGCTCGTCGAGCACCAGAATTTCAGGATCCATGGCCAGCACGCCCGCGATGGCGACGCGCCTTTTCTCGCCCGCGCTCAAATGGTACGGCGCTTTGCCCGCGGCGTGCCTCATGCCCACTTGGTCGAGCGCCCACGCCGCGCGCCGCTCCGCTTCGCGCGCCCCTGCCCCCATGTTCAGCGGGCCGAACATGACATCTTCCCAGACGGTCGGCATGAATAATTGCTCGTCGGAATCCTGGAAGACAACGCCGATTTTTCGCCGGATCTCGGAGACGCTGTTCTTGTCCAGCGGCAGGCCGCACACGGTGATCCGTCCGTCGCCTCTCAGCAGTCCGTTGAGATGCAGAATAAAGCTCGTCTTCCCAGACCCGTTTGGCCCGAGAATCGCGACCGTCTCACCGGCGAACAGGACAAAGTCAACTCCATCGAGCGCCTGCGTGCCGTCGTCATAGCGATACCGCAGCCCGGCAACCTCGATCAGCGGCGGCATCTAAACGGGTTGCGACGCAAGGAGATTGGCGGCGGCGGCGACGACCGCAGCGGCGGAGGCGTAAATGAAATCGGCGGCGCCGCAACGTGCGAGACGCGCCGAAGGAAAACGACCGGAAAACCCGCGGGCCGCCATCGCCCGCTGCACGCCTTCGGCCCGGTTGTAGGAGCGCGCGAACAGAACGCCCACAGCGCCCGCAGCCGCTTGGAATCGGATTCGCCGGGCGCCGGCATGCGCGCCGCGGCAGCGCGCCGCTGCGATCATGTGCTGCGCCTGCTCGGAGATGATAAACAGGTAGCGGTACAGAAACTGGGCCACCGTGATCAACAGAGCGGGGACCCGCAGCCACTCCAAACCTCGAAGCAGTGCGGGCAAAGGCGTCGCCGCGACAAGCACCAGCACGCACAGGCAGGAAAGATAGCTCTTCACGGCAATAGAGATCGCCCGAGCCCGGTCGCCTGCGAACCAAGCGGCCAATCCAAAGACGGCGGAGAATGGCAGGACCATGGCGGCGCGAAGCAAAATCAGTCCGACAGGCAGACGCGAGAGTAATAAGATTGCCGCCAGCCAAGCCGCGAATAGCGCGCAAGGCGCGATGGCAACCGGATGGAGCAGCGAGATGCCGAGCAGCAAGAACGCCGCGCCAGCGATCTTTGCGCGCGGATCCAGCCGGTGAATCATGCTGTCTTGCTGGCTCCAGCGGTCGAGAACGACGTGGTGCACCTAGACGCCCCCGCCCGCCGCGGCGCCGCGTCCCCGCGCCACCCGGCGGCCGATCAGAATACAAACGGCGAAGATCAGGATCACGCCGATCAGTCCCGCGGCCGCGCGTCCCAGCGCCGCCGATCCGACGGCGGGCAGCATGTAATCTCGCAGCGGACTCGAGATCGCGGCGGTCTCGCGGGAAGCGATGCCGGTCTTTTGAGCAAGCTGCTGGATGCCGTCCGGAGCGGCTGTCGCTACGATCACGCCTGCGCTGGCCAGGACAATGGCCGCGACCGCGACCGCCCCCAGAGCAGGTGAGCTCCGCGGCGGGATGTCGCGGACCCAGGAGGGTTGAAGCCGTTCAATAGCGCGGATGACCGCGACCGTGATAATTCCCTCGATAAGCGCGGCGGCGATGAACAGAGCAAGCGACAGCGCGAGAACGCTGGTCGCGATGGCCACGCCGGAAAGCAGCAATTCTGAGACGGCAAGAAATCCGCTCACCACCACGGAGAGTACGGCGCCGGTAAACACCGGGACCATGCGCCGGCGCGGCGTTTGGAACAACGCGAGTGGAAGCCAGGCCGCGAGCACTCCGGCTACCGCCATGTTTAATACGTTGGCGCCGAGCGCAAGCAGACCGCCGTCCTGAAAGACCAGCGCCTGGATGCCCAGAATCGCGGTCATTACAATGGAAGCCGTCGCGGGACCCAGCGCGTAAACCAGCAGAGCTCCGCCCACCAGGTGAGCGCTTGTTCCAAATCCGACGGGGAAATTCACCATCTGCGCGGCGAACACAAACGCTCCAAGCGTCCCCAGCAGCGGGATGCGGGAATCGTCGATCTCGGCGCGGGCCTTTCTGGCGGCGATGGCGAGAGCCGGCATGGCCGTGATGTCCAGGGCCGCCCAGACCGGAGGCGACAGGAATCCATCAGGAATATGCATCGGCTGAGGTTCGATTCCCACGGTAGCACGATTTCGAAAAGCGTGTCACGGGCGGCCCTGCGTGCGCCTTCATCGCCGCGCCGCTGCCAGCGCAGCCGTCGCGGGGCCGCGTCCGGCCCTGACCATTGCTCCAGCGATGAAATCTTGAAATCCTTAGAACTATGAGCGAGCTGAGCCGCATCGGCGTGGCCATCGATACCGACCTGTTGCGGAAATTCGACCACCTTATCGAACGGCGCGGATACGCGAATCGTTCGGAGGCCTTCCGCGATCTCATTCGCGACCAGCTCGTCGAAGCGGCGCGCCAGCGCCCCGACAGCGAAGTCGTCGGCACGGTCACGCTCGTATACAACCATCACGTTCGATTACTGAACGAAAGGCTCACGGACATGCAGCATGATCACTATCACCAGATCCTGTCGACGCTGCATGTCCACCTCGATCATGATAACTGTCTGGAGGTCTTGGTGCTGAAAGGCAAGGCCAGAGCCGTCGAAAAACTCGCCGACGCGCTGATCAGCACCAAGGGCGTCAAACATGGTCGCCTCACGATTACGACCACCGGAGCCGGGCTGTGATTGTGGGCGTGGGGGTCGACCTTGCGGAGGTGCCGCGGATCCGGCAATCAATTGAACGCTTCGGCGGCAAGTTCATCGACCGGATTTACACGCCTATCGAGATTTCCTATGTCGAGCGGAAAGCGAACCGTTTCGAGCGCTATGCGGCCCGCTTCGCAGCCAAGGAGGCGGCCATGAAGGCGATTGGCACGGGTTGGCGGCGCGGCGTGACCTGGCACGATTTCGAGATCGCGAATCTTCCTTCAGGCCGGCCGACGCTGCGCTTATCAGGAAAGGCCGCGGAATTCGCCGCGCGGCTGGGCGTTAAAAATATTTGTGTTTCGTTGACGCACACTGCGGAACAGGCGCTTGCCGTGGTGATTCTGGAGGGCGGTTGAGGCGCCGGTTACTCCTTGGTCGTGCGTGCAGCGACGGCGCGCAACTGGGCATCCTCGAGGCGCTTGGTTTCCTGCCAGGTGAAAATCATGCGGTGCGCCACCGTGAGATTCGACAGCACGGCGATCACCCACAGCACCGGCGCCATGCGATCAGCGAGGGCGCCGATAATCAGCAGCACTACGCGCTCCGGCCGCTCCATGAAGCCCACCTTGCAAGTGGGTATGACATTTTCAGCGCGCGACCTGGTGTAGCTCACCATCACGGAGCCCATCATGACCACCGCTGTAAGCACCACGTAGAACGGACGATTGATCGACCCGTACCAAACGAGCAGGCCGATCAGCAGCGCCAGGTCCGAGTAGCGATCCAGCACGGAATCAAAGAATCCGCCGAAGCGGGTCACTTGGTTTGTTTCACGCGCCACGCGGCCGTCGACCATGTCGAACAGCCCGGCGGCGATGATGACGGCGCCCGCCGTTCGAAAACGGCCCGAGGCGAGCAGCACAGCCGCGCCAATATTGATCACCAGTCCGATGAACGTTAGAACGTTTGGATGGATTTTTGATAAGGCGAGCCCGCGGACGATTAACAACAGGACCTTATTACAACCGGCCCCGATCAAGCGGGTGAAGGTCATCAATACCTCAAAATACTACCGCCAAGCCCTAGGCAGGTTCGTCATGAATGGTCGTTAACTGCAACACTTCCATCTCTCGAGCTCCGCCGGGAATCTGGATTCTGACCGTGTCGCCGACGCGTTTGCCGAGAAGGCCTTTACCGATGGGCGACGTGGTTGAAATCAATCCCTTGCTGACGTCCGCCTCCTCGCTGGTCACCAGTCTGTAGGTAATCTCTTCATCTCTGGTGGTGTCCAGTACCACCACGGTCGAGCCCAGGCCGACGCGGTCGCGCGGGATCTTGCTCAGGTCCACCATCGACCACTCGCGCAGGCGCTTCTGGAGCTGCCCCAGCCGGGCGTTCACATAAGCCTGCCGTTCCTTTGCGGCGTGGTATTCGGCGTTCTCGCTCAGGTCGCCATGCGCGCGGGCCTTTAGAATCTCTTTCGGAAGCTCGTTTCGCAGCTCGTATTCGAGCGCTGCGATCTCATCCTGTAGCTTCTTTTTCAGATCTTCCATTGAGGGACGGCAAGTACTCCAATCGCCATCATTATATCGAACCGCCCCGAACGCCCGTCAGTTCACTGTGATGGAAACATCCGTACCCGCCGCGCCGAACTGAATATGCAGCACAACCGGACCCGAGGCCGTTCGCGGAAGGCGCACGCGCGCAATGAACAGGCCCGGCGCATCGATGTCGTCGGGCTCCAACGATACCACCGTTCCTCCGGCGATCACAGAACTGTCGACCCCTTCCGTAATGGGCAGGCCGCTGGCGTCCAGGAACCGGAAGTCGAGCTCAACCGTCGACCCGGCGCGGCCACTCGACGGCGGATTAAACACCTGAACGAATGCGGGAACGCCAGTCGGAACCGCATACCAGTACGGGATGCGCGCGGCGACCGGCGACTGCGTTCCCTGTACCAGCAAGAAGCCTTGATATGACCCGCCAGTGAGGCCGGACGCGGCGAACTCTACCTGCACGCTCTTCGATGCGCCGGGGGCGAGCTGTACGGAGTTCGCGCTGACCGACGGAACCGGGCCGTCGCCGAGCGCCTGTGCGCTGATAGTGAACGTATCCGCGCTGGTTCCCACGTTCGTAATGGTGAGCGTGCGGGTTTGATCGATTGTGCCGCTGCCGGCGCCGAAGCTGAAGGAGACGGGACTGACCGCGATCGTGCTGGCCAGCGACGCCGTCATGTTCAGCAAACCTGCGCCAGCGGATAGTACCGGCGCGGCATTCGTACCATCCGTGGAGAAAACGCCCGCGCTGTTCACCAGCAGGGATTTGTACTGGTCGGCTGTCAGCGCGGGGCGTGCGCTCATCAGCAGGGCCGCCGCGCCGGCTACGGTAGGCGCCGAGAAACTCGTGCCGCTCTCGACTACATAACTTCCGGCGGCTGTTCGCGTTGCCGTGGACATATTGCTTCCCACTGCGAGCATGTCGGGCTTAACCGTGAGATCGGGGTTCGGGCCGCGGCTCGAATACCCGCTGATCCGGGACGGGTTGACGGCCACTGGGTGCGGAATGAAATCAATGGTCACCTGCGCGCCGCCAGATCCCGCGGCCTGCTTGAATTGCTGGCCATCTCCGTTGCTGATCATCACGGCCGGAAGCCGGACGCCGCCGGCGGCCATCGCGACTGGTTCGGGATTTTCCGGACGCGCGTAAATGATGGCTGCAATTGCGCCAGCCGCCGCGGCGTTCGTCAGCTTATCGCTGAAGAAACAATCGCCGCGCAGAATTAACGCGATTTGTCCGCTCAGAGACCCCGAAGGAAGCGCTGAGCATGCCTCGCCGCTTGCGTCGAACTGTGAAACGTCAACCAGCGTTCCGGAGAGCGGCTCCGTAGGATTCTGGCCATCGCTCGGAATTGCGAGGTAGGTCGCACCGTTCAGAGATGCGCTGCCCGCAAAGGTACGGTCATTTTCCGAGCTGCCCACTGAAATCGCCGATGGCGCCGTGCCGGGCGAGCCGATTGTGTTCGGTACGTCGCCGTCATTGCCCGCCGCGATCGTTACGATTTTGCCCGCAGCAACCGCGGTCTCAACCGCAGACACGAGAATATCATCGGAAGGACGCGGCGCTGGCGTTCCGCCAAGGCTGAGGTTCAGAATGTCCATGCCGTCGGAGACGGCATCCTCGAGCGCCCGAATAATCAGTGAATCCGGCGCGCCGGCGTTGTTTGGAAATACTTTATAGTTGCCCAGCCAGGCCTGCGGCGCGACGCCCGTAATCATCCCATTCGGACCCGCATTCGCCAGGCCGGCTGCGACCATGGCTACGCCCGTTCCATGGCCGTCCAGATCCTGCGCAGTATAGCTCCGGCCGGTTGTCGGATTGATATAGCTGCGAGCGACAATCACTTTGTTGTTGGTGTAGACAAGATCGCTCTCCTTGTTCACGATCGGGAATCCACTCGGCATCGGCGCGGTAAAGCCCTGAAATGCAGGGTGCGTCACGTCGATTCCGGTATCAATGATGGCGATCTTCACGCCGGCGCCAGCTTTGTCCATGCCGCCAATCTGTTGCCACGCGTCAGGAATCCTCTCGAGCGGCAGCGCGTGATCGAGCACCGGATGATACAGCCGCACGGGATGGACGCGAATCACGCCGCTCGCTGTCGCGACCGCAGCCGCGGTCTGCGCATTCATACGCACAACCAGCGCGTTGCGCACGAGTTCGAAGCTGTCGAGGACAATTGCGCCCTGTTGCTCAATTTCGGCGCGCACGCGCTGCTGCTCCTGCCGGATTGCCTGGCGGTGTGATTGGAGCTGCGCATCCCGGGCCATCGACTTCAAACTCCGGCGTTGCCGCGCGGCAAATTCGCCCGCTGCGGGCGTGGACAGCTCCACAATGTAATGATTCGGGACAATCTGCCCGCTTGAGATCAGGGTGATGAACAGCAGTCCTGCCAGGTATTTCAATCGCACCTCACCCGCCGAGGGCCCATGTCCGTTTGCGGCGGCAACTCACTTCTCGGAAACCCCACGGATCGCGGGTGAGTTGCTTAAATTTAACAAACCATTACGGAAGCAGCCCTGCGGCAGTCTCGTCAAACATCTAAAAGGTACTAGCAAACAGACGTTACTCTCAAGCGACGCGTCGCCGAAGCGGCGGGTTTCGTCCGGCAGTGGAACAAAGGCTCGGTGCAGTATTTTTGGCGTCCCCAGGGGGATTCGAACCCCCGTTCTCACCGTGAAAGGGTGGTGTCCTAGGCCGGGCTAGACGATGGGGACGCTGGAGGCAAGACCGCTCTTTTCAATGTAACTTCCGGCCGCGCGAAGGGTCAAATTGCCGGCTCAAAGCGTCTTGAGATACGCGATGACGTTATCCTTTTCCTCGTCCGACAACATGTCCGCATAAGCCGGCATTCCGTTCCCGCCGGCGTTAATGACCGCCCGGACGTTAGCGTCGTTTACCGGTTTGCCATTCTTTAGCTTGGCGCGCTTATAAAGCCCCTTCAGCGACGGCCCTACTTTCTTCTCGTCGGTGGTTGCGCTATGGCATACGGAGCATTGTTCAAAGACTTCCTTTCCTTTTTCAGCATTCCCCTGACCTGCCGCCCGAAGCGGCACGGCCGCAACAACAGCGCAAACTCCCACGCTCATCACCCAGTGTCTCATCTCTGATTGTGCTCCTCGAAGTCTACTACAGTTTACAATCCCGTGAGCCGATCCGTCATACGCTGCAGCGGTCCGCTGCGGCGGCCTCCGTTCTCTGATACGTTGGCTCTACTGGCAGCCTTTCGGCGATCCCCTTATGCGCGGTCCGACTACTCGAACGATCACGACATCCCCGCAAGCGAAAGCGCGCCGCGCGGCGGGGCCGCTGCACGCGGCGCTCTGGCTGCTGGTGGTTTCAGTGTGCATCAACTACATCGACCGCGGAAACCTTTCAGTGGCGGGAGTCGCTGTCCAGAGGGAGTTCCATCTTACGGCCACGCAACTCGGCTGGCTTCTTTCGGGATTTTTCTGGACGTATGCGGCGTGCCAGATTCCCGCGGGGTGGTTGATCGACCGCTTCAATGTCGCGTGGGTGTACGCCGGCGGGTTCCTGCTTTGGTCTACAGCGACAGCTTTAACCGGCGTCGCCACCGGCTTCGAGATGATGTTTATTTTGCGTTTGCTGCTCGGGGTCGGCGAATCGGCGTCGTATCCAGCCTATTCGAAGATCATTGCTGCGGGATTTCGGGAAGAGCGCCGCGGGATGGCCAACGGCCTTATCGACGCCGGTTCGAAGCTCGGTCCGGCTTTGGGCGTCCTCATCTGCGGCGCGATCCTCGCGACGCTGGGATGGCGGGCCATATTTCTGATCATCGGCCTGACGAGCCTGTTATGGCTGATTCCCTGGGCGATGGTCGCGCGGAAGCTGACCGTCGTTGCGGAAGTGGCCTCCGAAGGCGAGTGCGCCCCAGGCCTCCTCGATATTGCGCGTCATCGCGACGCCTGGGGGACTTTTCTCGGACTGTTCTGCTCCAATTACGGCTGGTATTTCATGGTCACCTGGCTGCCGCAATACTTTATGATCGAGCGGCACTACAGCGCCGCGACCATGGCGCGCCTGGGTTCTTTGCCATTCTGGTTTGTCGCGCTCGGCGCGGTGCTCGGCGGTTGGGCGGCGGACCGCTGGGTGGCGCGCTGCGGAAATCCGACGAGGGTGCGCAAGTCTTTCGTCGGCGGCGGCCTCATTCTGTTTTCGGTTCTGTTCATGCCGGCAGTTTGGGTCGACCGCGAAGCGATCGCGCTTCCGATTCTGCTGGCCGCCTCATTCTGTATGGGGCTGTTCAGCGCCAACGTATGGGCCATCACGCAGCGGCTTGCAGGTCCTCTTGCCGCGGGGAAGTGGACGGGGATGCAGAACTGCTCGGGCAACCTGGCAGGGATTGTCGTGCCCGTCGTGACCGGCCATATCCTCGACGCCACGGGCCGGTTCGAGCTGGCATTCGCCTCGGTGTGCGCTGTGGTCCTGGTCGGCGCATTCTCGTTTCTCGTAATCGTCCGTAAGGTGGAACCGCTGCGTTTCTAAGCGGCGCGGCGGCGAATTCGGAGGCTGCCTTGGCCTCCACGCGCTGTGACGCGCTTGAAGCGTCTGGTTGCGGCCAGGCAGGATGCTGCGGCGGGGGCGCTTTGATATGGCGACGTCCGGAGCGACCATGCGTCTGCTCCTTCCGAGGCGGAGGCTACGCAAAGGGATGCGAAAGCTTAGAATAGTTCGCCATGAAGCGACGATCCTTCTTCAGATCCTTGGCGGCTGCGTCGGCAGCCGGATTGACTGCGGCGCTTCCGCGCGTTCAAGCCGCGGTCCCGAAGATGAAAATCACCCGCGTGCGGGCTTATCAGCCGCCCAACCCGAATCCTCTGTTTAACCAGAGCGATATGGTTGTGGTCGTCGAGACCGATGCGGGGATTACGGGCATCGGCGAGGGAGGATCGAAAGATACCATCGAGCAGTGCGCCGGGCGCCTGATTGGAAAAGATCCGCACTACATCGAACGGCTGTGGCAGGATATGGCGCGCGCATTCTTTTATCCGCCGGGCCGGGAGAAGATGCACGCGCTGGGCGCGCTGGACCTGGCGCTGTGGGACATCAAGGGCAAGGTCCACGGGGTCCCGGTCCACGCTCTGCTCGGCGGCATGGTTCGAAATTTCTGCGAATGCTACAACACGGCCGGGCTGATTCCGGGCATCAAGCCGGGAATGAGCATTCGTGAACGTGCGCAGGCCACCATTGAGGCGGGGTACCGCGCGTTTCGGATGGGCGCGGCCGACGCGCCAGCCAATACGACCTACAATACGCACGAGCGTCTAAATCAGCTTTATCAGGATTGCGTGCAGGCCAGGGAAGGCGTAGGCAAAAATGGCGACTGGTGCGTCGATTTTCACCAGCGTTTCGATCTGTCGGACGCCATCCGCGGATGCGACCTCATCAAGGATCTCGCGCCGTACTTTGTGGAAGATCCCGTGCGCGCCGAGGCGTTTAACCAAGACCTGCCCATTCTGCGGAGCAAAGTGAGCGTACCGATCGCGGCTGGCGAGGAATGGGGCAACCGCTGGGATTTCAACCAGCTCGTTGAACATCATGATGTCGACTACATCCGCGCTACGCTCCCGAACGTCGGAGGCATCACGGAAATGATGAAGATCGCAGCGATTTGCGAGACGCACTTCGTCGGCATCATTCCGCATTTTACGGGCCCGATCGCGACGGCGGCGCTCGTGAATTGCCTCGGCACGTTCTCTGGTCCGGTTCTGATGGAGTACAACTTTCAGGGGCGCTCCATTCCGCACGTTCCGGTCTGCCTCGATTTCAAGAACGGCAAGCTGTACGCGAACGACCGGCCCGGCCTGGGCGTTGAACTCGATATGAAGCAATTGAAGCAGGTGGCCGAAATTACGCAGCCAGTGACGGCGCGCGCGCAGACGTACTTCCGGCCGGACGGGTCGATTACCAACTGGTAGGGGGACAGACCCAGCGCCTAAGCTGGTAATAGTATGGCCGCGCCCCGCCCCTGTAAATCGCGAGAGGCCAAGACGCGCCGCGGATCGAAGCAGAGCGCTCCGGCCGATCTGCGCGATCCCAAGCTGTATATCAACAGCGAACTCAGCCTTCTCAGTTTCCAGCGTCGCGTCCTCGAAGAGGCGATGGACGAATCGAACCCGCTTCTGGAACGGGTCAAGTTTCTCGCCATTCTCGGTTCGAACCTGGATGAATTCTTCATGGTTCGGGTGGCGGGGCTTACCGAGCAGGTGGAGGCTGGGATCGTAGAGTACGCGCCGGACGGCATGAGCCCTTCCGCGCAACTGATCGCGATCCGGCGGGAAGTCCGCCGGATCTTTGCCGACGCGCACAAACATCTGAGGGTCCAGCTCCTGCCGGCGCTGGCAGAGGCTGGTATTCGCATCGTCGATTACTCGGAGCTGACGGAATCGCAGCGCCTGCTCGCCACGGAGTACTTTCGCGAGACGGTATTTCCGGTGCTGACGCCGCTGGCGTTCGATCCCGGCCGCCCCTTTCCGCACATCTCGAATCTGAGCCTGAACCTCGCAGTGTTCATCTCCGACGCGGCGGGAGCGCGGCGCTTCGCGCGCGTCAAGGTTCCGGATTCGCTGCCCCAGGTCATACCCGTGACGCGACTCAAATCAGCGCATCAGCCCGGCTCAAGGCGCGTTCAGACATACGTCTGGCTGGAGCAGATCATCGCCGCGAACCTGGACGCGCTGTTCCCTGGCATGCAAATCCTCGAATCGCATGCGTTTCACGTCACGCGCGACGCCGACATCGATATCAAGGAGCTTGAGGCCGAGGATCTGCTCGAGACGATCGAGGAGGGAGTGCGGCAGAGGCGGTTCGGCAGCGTGATCCGGCTCATGGTGCATCATGAAATGCCGCGGCATATCCTGCAGCTTCTCATGCAGAATCTCGAGATCAATTCGAAGCAGGTGTACCGAATCCGGGGCCTGCTGGGGTTGAGCCGCCTCATGTCGGTTTACCAGATTGACCGGCCGGACTTAAAGTACAAGAGCTTCGTCCCCAAACTTCCGCCTGAACTCGAAGCGCTGCCCGAGGGGGAGGACATTTTCGCCGCCATTCAAAGGAATGATATTCTTTTACACCACCCTTTCGATTCTTTCCAACCCGTCATCGATCTGCTGGAAAAAGCCGCCCGAGACCCTTTAGTGCTTGCGATCAAAATTGTGCTGTACCGCGTCGGCCGGAATTCGCCCGTGGTCCAGGCGCTGCTCGACGCCATTGAGGAAGGCAAGCAGGTTGCCGTGCTGATGGAATTGAAAGCGCGCTTCGATGAGGAGAGCAATATCGAGTGGGCGAGGGCGCTTGAACGGGCCGGCGTGCACGTCGTCTACGGCTTACTGGGCCTGAAGAGCCATTGCAAGGTTGCGCTTATCGTCCGCAAGGAAGGAGATCGCATCCGGCGCTACGTCCATCTCGCCACAGGCAATTACAACGCCATTACGGCGCACCTGTACACCGACATCGGAATGTTCACGGTGGACGAGGACATCGCGTCGGATGTCACGAACCTCTTCAATTACCTGACGGGATATTCGCTGAAGAAGGATTACCAGAAGCTTCTCGTGTCGCCTGTGAACATGAGGGAATCGCTCGAGAAGCTGATCCGCCGTGAGATGGAGCACCAGCGCGCCGGCCGGCCCGCCCGCCTCATTTTCAAAATGAATGCGCTGGTGGATGCGCGCATGATCCGTCTGCTCTACGAAGCTTCGCAGGCTGGCCTGCGAATCGATCTGCTGGTTCGGGGCATGTGCTGCCTCCGGCCGGGCGTCCCTGGCGTCAGCGAAAACATTCAGGTGACCAGCATCGTCGGACGGTTTCTCGAGCACAGCCGGATCTATTATTTCCGCAATGGCGGCGACGAACAGATCTACCTGGGCAGCGCAGATCTGATGCCGCGGAATCTGGACCGGCGCGTCGAGGCGCTGTTTCCAGTCGAATCCGACCGGTTGAAGACGCGGATCAAGCGCGAGATTCTGGACATTTACTTGCGCGATAACGTCAAGGCGCGGCGCATGCTTCCGACCGGCGCTTATGTGCGGGTGCGGCCGGCCAAGGGGGCGCGAGCGGTGAATGCTCAAGAAGAGTTGATCTCCCGAACCACGCCGGGCGCAGCGCTGAAGCGCAAGCCGCTGGAGCCGGCCGAGTCTGAGCTCGAGCGCTGAGGCTTCATCCGCCCAGTCTCCACGTGGTAAAAGGCGACCGCACGCCGCGAATCTCCACGTTTAATACGTACGGGCGAGCCGAGGCGAGCGCTCGCTCGACAGCCGGGCGCACCTGATCGAGCGTTTGTATCAGCTCGCCGCATCCGCCAAATCCCTGCATCACCTGGTCATAACGCGTACGCCTGAGCTCACAGGCAACAGTGTCGCGCCCGCCCTGCAGCTCGCGTTCGAGGCCCCAGCCGGCGTCGTTGCCGACCACGATCACAATGGGAAGGTTGTGGCGCACGGCCGTATCCAGCTCCGCGATATAGCAGCCAAGAGCTCCGTCGCCGGTGATCAGCACAACCGGCGGGCTGGGATTGGCAAGTTTCAAAGCAAGCGCGTTCGGCAGGCCTGCGCCTATCGTGGCCATCGGCCCCAGCCTTAGCCATCCACCGGGGGTGGACGCAGGAATCATCGCACGCCCCCAATGCACGAAGTCGCCGCCGTCCCACGAATACAGCGTCCCGGCCGGCAGCACGCGCTTCAATTCGCGATAGACCGCGGCGGGGTGCAGCGGAACCGCGGCATCGCCAGCGATGATCTCCAGTTCGTCGCGCCACTCAGCGGTAAGCGAGCGCAGCCGGGCAATCCACGGCAGCTCCGGCCATGGATTCGGCCCGCTCGCGTCGGCCAGCGCCGTGAGCGCTGCGCCGACGTCCGCGCAAATGCCGAGATCGACGCGGCGGTTGAGACCAAGCTCGGTCGGCTCAATGTCCACCTGGATGAACTTTGCCCCTGCCGGAAATACGCGTGCGCTGCCCAGACCGAAGCGAAAGTCAATCCGTTTGCCGAGCGCCAGAAACAGATCCGCCTCTTGGAACGCTTTCGCAGCCGCCCGGTTCAAGGCGGGGTCGGCGTATCCGAACGAGCACGGATGCTGGTCGGGGAGGGCGCCCCGGCCTAGCGCAATTGTGAACAGGGGCAACCGGGTTTGCTCGGCGAAACGGCGCAGATTCTCTTCTGCGCGAGCCCACCAGACGCCGCTTCCCGCGATCACGATTGGCCGCGCCGCGGAGCGAAGCATCGCCACCGCACGGTCGATATCGCGGGAATCCGGCGCAGGCGCGCGGTACGGAGCTGGCGCCATCTGCTGCGCGGATTCATTCGCCTGGGCCGTGAACAGATCAACGGGGATGGTGAGGTGTACCGGGCCCATTCGACCCGCCGTCGCCTCGCTCCACGCGCGGCGAACATAGAACGGAATCTGGCCGGCGGAAGGCGGCGTGGCGGCCCACTTGACCACCGGCCTGATCATGGCGAGCTGATCGAGATCCTGAAATGCGCCGCGCTCGGCCTGTGTCGAAGGCCGGCTGCCGCTCACCGTAATCACCGGGCTGCCTACGGCGAACGCAGTCGCGACCCCGGTCAGCGAGTTGGTGTGTCCCGGACCGCCGGTAACCAGGGCCACCGCCGGCCGGCGCGTAATTCGGGTCCACGCGTCGGCGGCGTGCACCACGGCCGACTCATGCCGCATATCGAAGATCTCCAGTCCGCGGGCTGCCGCGCATTGGAGCGCCGCGTTCAGATGATCTCCAACCAGCGTGAAGATGCGATTCACGCCGAGCTGGCGGATTGCGTCGACAAACAGTTCTGCGCCGGTAGGCATTTCAAACTACGTCACCGGTCCGGGATTGAATGGAACCAGCGCATTGTGCAGACGCCATTTCTCCGCCCATGTTGTCTTGCGTCCGCTAGCGACATCCAAAATCAGCTGGAAAATCTCGCGTCCGACTTGCTCGATGGTTGCCTGGCCCGTGGCAATCCGGCCGGCGTCAACATCGATCAGATCGTGCCATCGCTCGGCAAGCGCCGTCCGGGACGAAATCTTGATGACCGGGACAAGAGCCATCCCGTAGGGCGAACCTTCGCCCGTGGTGAAGACGTGAATGTTCATGGATGCGAGCTGCTGCGTTCCGCAGATGAAGTCGCTGGCCGGCGTCGCCGCGAACACCAGCCCTTTCGTTCGGACTCGCTCGCCGTGCGAGGCGACGCCCACGATCGCGGTGGATCCGGCCTTGGCGATCGAACCGAGCGCTTTCTCAACGACGTTCGCCAGTCCGCCGCGCTTGTTTCCGGGCGTTGGGTTAGCGCTGCGATCGGCGCCCCCGCGCGTCAGATAATCGTCGTACCACTTCATCTCGCGGATCAGCGCGCGGCCCACGTCCGGGTTCTTTGCTCGCGGCGTAAGCAGATGCACGGCATCGCGGACCTCGGTGACTTCGGAGAACAATACGGTGGCCCCGGCGCGGACCAGCAGGTCGGCCGCATAGCCCACGGCGGGATTGCAGGTCACGCCCGAGAAGGCGTCGCTGCCGCCGCATTGCAGACCGACCACGAGATCCGACGCCGGACAGGAGCGGCGCCGGCGGCGGTTGAGTTCCTCCAGCCGTTTCTCCGCCGCCCGCATAATGGCAGCGACGATGTCGCCGAATCCGCGCAGTTCCTGGTCCTGAAGGCGGATCAGGTACGGCCCCTCGTCGATGACTCGCAACGCCTTCGCATCGAAATTGTATTCGGGAAAGAGGCGAGCCGGCTGAAGTTTTTCACATCCCAGGCTCACGATCAGCGGCGCTCCGCCGAGATTGGCGTGCAGGCTGATGTTGTGAAGCGTGCGGATTGGAATTGCCGCGCCGGGAGCGTCTATGGCGACGCCGCAGCCGTAGCCGTGCGTGATGGCCGCGACGTCATCCACAGCGGGAAATCGCGGCAGGATCTCCCGGCGGATACGCTCGACGGCGTAGTCGACGGTCGGCGCCACGCACTGCACCGTGGTTGTAATGCCGAGAAGATTCCTGGTCCCGACGCTCCCGTCTGCATTGACGTATCCCTCAAACTCGTATCCGTGCAGCGGCGCGGGCGCGGGCGGCGTCGCCGTCGCAAGCGGCAGGTCATCGAGCGGGGGCGGATCCGGCAGCGAGATCATTTCCTCTCGCACCCAGGATCCGGCCGCCAGCCGGCGCGTCGCGTACCCGATTGTCTGACCGTAACGGACAACGGGGTCGCCGGCGCCGAGATCCCGCAAGGCGATCTTATGAGCCTGCGGCGTGCGCTCGCGCAACGTGAGATCATCAGCAAACTGCGCGCCCGCCGGAAGCCCCCCGTCGTTGACCACAATCGCGACATTATCGTCCGGGTGAACGCGAACGTATCGCGGCGCCGCAGCAGCGCGCTGATCGACCTGACTCATTGGAGTTCCGCTCTTCACGAATAGCACGAATCGAGCCAGTTGACGAATATTCCTGAGAATGACGGCCGCGAAGCCGCACACGTAATCAGGACGGTCGGAATGGGCGGCCGGCCGCAATTAATGTACGAAAACCTGCTCCGGCTGGTCGAGCCGTTCAAGCGCGATTATGCCCGATACCTTGCCGGCGTGTTTGTCCGGCAGACGCTCGTGGTCGCCGGCGGATATTCGATGGTGTTAGCCCTGCGGCTTTCGAGCCGCCGGCTCGGAATTTCGGAATTGCTCATCATTGCGGCTTTTCTGGCGTACGACGCGGGGCTGCTCAGCCTCGATATCAGCTTGAATTGGTTCTTCTCTTCGCGGCTGGCCTATCCTCTTTTTGGGAAGTTGCGGACGGCGGCGCTCGCGAAGGTGTTCGAAATGCCGCTGGAGTGGCATCACCAGAGAGAGTCCGGACGGCTCGCCGGCGAAGTCAACTCGGGCGTCGGCAAGGTAGTGCAGACGGCCGAGGGCGTCAGCCGCGAGCTGATCCCCGCCCTCATACGCACGGCGCTCAGCCTGGTCCCGCTGCTGGTCGCGGCGCCGCTGACCGCTTTTATGCCGCTTGCGGCGCTGGTGGGCTACGTCTGGCTGTCCATCCTCGAGAACCGAAAGCGCGAACCGTTGCGGCGCGGCCGCTACGCCAAGTACCACAAGGACCACGGGCTTTTTTCCGAGTGTGTTCAACAGGTGCGTTCGGTGGTCCAGTTCGGGCAGACGCGCCGCATGCTGAGCGCGTACGGTCAGCTCCAGCAAGCCATCGCAGCCGACGGACTGGAAGAGACGCGCATTGGAGCCGCGTATTGGCGCCGCCGCCACATGCTGCTTTGCGTGACCAAACGGCTCTGCCAGGGAATGTGGTTGTATCAATTCCATGCGGGAGCATTGGACGGCGCGCTGGTGATGTACCTGAGCATGCTGCTCGAGGAACTGCTCAATTCGTTTTCCGGCTACGCCGTTTTGCTGGACCGCATTTTTGACGGGTTGGAGCCCGCGTGCATTCTGGTCAGCCTGTTAGACGAGCAGCCAAAGATCGCCACCCCGGCGGGCGCACGGCCCCAATCCGTTCCTGCGCAGGTCGGCATTCGGATGGTGGATCTGGGGTTCGCCTATGGCGGCCGCCGGGAAGTCGTGCGGAATTTGAATCTTACGATCGAGCCTGGAACGATTGTCGGCGTGGTCGGGCGCTCCGGCGGCGGCAAAACTACCCTGCACCACCTGATTTCCCGCATGTACGACATCCGCAGGGGATCGATCGAAATATGCGGCGCTGACATCCGCAAATGGCCGCTCGAACAATTGCGCGGCCTGTTCTCGTATGTGACGCAGGACGGCGGCGTGTTCTTCTCGGAGATGACCCTCGCCGACACGATTCGCTTTGCGCGGCCGGACGCCAGTATGCGTGAGGTCATCCAGGCGGCCCAGTGCGCGTGCATTCACGACGATATCATGCGAATGCCGCTGCAATACAAAACGCGGGTGGGCGAACGCGGGGTGACGCTGTCAAAAGGCCAGCAGCAGCGAATCGCGCTCGCGCAAGCCCTGGTGGCGCTGAACGACGACAAAAAGGTCCTGGTTTTGGACGAATTTACCAGCGCTCTGGATTCCGAAACCGAACGCCGTTTGCTGGCAAACCTGCGTCCGCACCTGGCGGGTAAAACCGTGCTGATTATCGCTCACCGGCTTTCGACAGTGCGCAGCATCGCCGACAGGATCATTGTCATCGAGAATGGCGCCATTGCCGAAGAGGGCAGTCACGACGAGCTGATCGCCAGGAACGGCTGGTATGCGGAAATGGCTCGCATCCAAGCCATCGCCTAGCGACCGCCGCGCCTCGCCTTCTTAGCGCCGCCCCGTCCGGCAACGCTCGCGCCTGGGCAACCCGGCGCATGTTTATGCGACGGCCACCCTAAAATTGGATAGAGGCGCAATGGATGAGACCTACAATCAGCCGCGGCTGGCGCTGAATCGCATCTACACGCGCACGGGAGACCGTGGCGAGACCAGTCTGGCGGGCGGGCAGCGCGTGCCGAAATACGAGCCTCGCATTGAGTGCTACGGTACGATTGACGAACTGAATTCGTTCCTTGGAATGGCCTGCTGCTCAGTGACCGAATTGAGCGCGCGCGAGCCGCGCATAAGCGCCCTGGCGCGCATCCTCGAGCGAATCCAGCATGAGTTGTTTAATCTGGGCTCCATCATCGCCACGCTGCCGCAGGATGTCCACCCGAGGCAGCCGCGGCTGACGGAGGCCGACGTCAAGCAGCTCGAGTCAGAAATTGACAGCGCAAACGCAGAGCTCGCTCCTTTGCGCTCGTTTGTTCTGCCAGGCGGGTCCAGGCTGAACGCGGAATTGCACGTCTGTCGCACAATTTGCCGCCGCGCCGAGCGCCTGGTGGTGAAGTTAGCGGATCACGACGAAGCGCCGCCCGAGGCGATCCAATATCTGAACCGGCTGAGCGACGCGCTGTTTGTCTGGAGCCGGTGGGTGAATCACGTTCTGGGCGCTCCGGAAATTTTGTGGTCGCCGAACGAGGCTGCATCGGCAAAGCAGAGCCGGGAAAGCACGGGCGCCCAGGGCGCTGGCGTCCACAACCAGTCGCAGCGGAACGATTAGCGAAAACCGCCAGCCTTCGAGGAAGCTGCGCTGCCCCTCGCGCAGATGAGCGCCGCTACTTCTTTCTCTTCGGGCCCCAGCGGCGGATCTTTTGCTCGATCGGCGCCGCCGCGAACGCCTCTTCGATTAACTCCTGCTGCTCCTGCTGATGGCGCTTCAGCGATCCTGCTGCGGGGCTTGCGCTCTCCGGCCGGCCGGCATACCGCAGCGTGCGCTTGGCGCCGTTCAGCAAGGGCTGGATCTGCTCCTGAACAAATCGCCACGCGCCCATATTGCGCGGCTCTTCCTGCACCCACACCACCTCGGCGGTGACCGGATATCGCGCCAGCAGGTCCACGAACTCCGCCTGCGGGAATGGATAGAGCTGTTCGATGCGGTTGATCGCCACGTCCTCGGCGCCACGCTGCTGTCTTGCGGCGATCAAATCGTAGTACACCTTGCCTGAACAGAAAATCACCTTCTTTACGCGGCCGGCGTCGATGTTCGATGCATCGCTGAGCACTTCCCGGAACCCGCCGCTTGTGAGATCCTTGAGACTCGACACCGCAAGGGGATGGCGCAGCAAACTTTTTGGAGTGAATACGATCAGCGGCTTGCGCACGCCACGGCGATCCGCCCCGCCAACCATCTGACGCCGCAACAGGTGAAAATATTGAGCCGGAGTCGTGCAGTTTGCAACCTGCATGTTGTTTTCGGCGCAGAGCTGCAGGAAACGTTCGAGCCGCGCGCTGGAATGCTCCGGGCCCTGTCCCTCGTACCCATGCGGCAACAGCAGCACCAGTCCGCTCGGCTGCCCCCACTTCGATTCCGCGGCCGCAATGAACTGATCGATCATGATCTGCGCGCCATTGGCGAAGTCGCCGAACTGCGCCTCCCACAACACCAGCGTCAGCGGATCGCCGACGCTATAGCCGAACTCGAAGCCCATCACGGCGTACTCGCTCAGCGAGCTGTCCCATACTTCGAAACGCGCCTGATCCGGCGAGAGATGTTGCATCGGAATGTAAGGCCGGCCGTTTTCGTAGTCGTAGTATTCCAGGTGGCGCTGGCTGAACGTGCCGCGCGCGCTATCCTGCCCGCTCAGCCGGACCGGCGTGCCCTCCAGCACGAGCGAGCCGAACGCGATGCATTCGGCCGTGGCCCAATCAATCGGGGCGCCATTCAATACCTCACGGCGCTTTTCCACAAAGTTCCGCAGCTTCGGATGCAGATGAAAGTCGCTGGGGAATGTTGTGATCCCCTTGATCACCCTCTCGATGGTCTGCTGGTCGACTGCGGTGTGCGCACAGAAGGGCGCGATCGCCTCCTCCTCGGGAACGGCGCTCAGCTCTTGCAGTTCGTATTGTTGCTTGTGACGCTGCGCGGTCTCGTACACTTCATCGAGCGATCTCGAATAGCGCCGCCGGAAATGTTCCACCTCGGAAGCGGTCACGACGCCTTCACGCTCGAGTTTCTGCGCATACAGCACGGCGACGGAAGGATGCTGCCGGATTTTTTGATACAGCAGCGGCTGCGTGTAGCTCGGATCGTCAGCTTCATTGTGGCCGTGGCGCCGGTAGCAGATCATGTCGATAACCACATCTTTGTTGAACTGCTGCCGATATCGGAACGCGAGCTGCGCCGCCCGGATGCAGGCCTCCGGATCGTCGCCGTTCACGTGGAAAATCGGCGCCTGAACCATGCGCGCCACATCCGTCGGATACGGCGTGGACCGCGATTCGCTGGGGTTGGTCGTAAACCCGATCTGGTTATTTATGATCAGATGGATGGTGCCGCCGGTCGTATATCCTTCAAGCTGCGACAGGTTCAAAGTCTCGGCCACAACGCCTTGCCCTGCGAAGGCCGCGTCCCCGTGGATCAGCAGTGGAATGACGCGGTTCCGCTTGACGTCGCCAAGCCACTCCTGCTTGGGTCGTACGATGCCTTCGACGACGGGGTCGACAGCCTCAAGATGGCTGGGGTTGAAGGCGACGGACACGGCCACTTCGCGGCCGTTCGGGAACTTCTTCAGGCCCGTTGCGCCTAGGTGATACTTGACGTCTCCTGACCCCTGCGTGCTGGTCGGATCAATATCCCCCTCAAATTCCGAGAACAACTGGATCATGCTCTTGCCCACCAGATTGGCGAGCACGTTCAGGCGCCCGCGATGGGCCATGCCGATCACGATCTCGTGCACGTTCTGATTCGCCGCCAAGTCCAGGATTTCATCGAGGATGACCATGGCCGCCTCGGCGCCCTCGAGCGAAAACCGCTTGTGTCCGACAAAGCGCGCGTGCAGGAAATGTTCAAACTCTTCAGCCTCGATCAGCCGTTGCAGGGCCTTTTTTCGCGTCGTTACATCCAGCGGCCAGGAGTTGCCCGTGGGCTCCATATGAGACTGAAGCCACTCCTTCTGCTCCGGGTGCTGAATATTCATGTACTCGCACCCGATCCGGCCGCAATAGGTCTGGCGCAAGCGTTCCAGAATCTCCCGCAAGGTGGCCACGCTCTTGCCGTTCATCAGCGTTCCGGTGATGAACTGGCGATCGCGGTCCCAAATCGTCAGCCCGTAGGATGCCGGATCCAGCTCTGGATGATACGCCAAAGGTTTGCCGAGCGGATCCAGATCAGCGATCAGGTGGCCGCGAACGCGATAGGCGTTGATCAGCTGCAGAACCGCCGCCTGCCGCGCAAGTTCCGGCGTTACGCCGGCGCCAAACAAACCCGGGAGCGAGGTGGGGCGCGCCGGTTCCCATACGTCCGGACGATACGGAACCTTCAGGTCGGCGAAGATCTGGTGGTAGAACTCGTCCTCGCCTTGCAGCAGCGCGGCCAGTTGGCCCAGAAACGCGCCTGATTCGGCGCCTTGAATGACCCGGTGGTCGTAGGTGCACGTCACCGTCATTACTTTGCTCAGACCGAGCAGGGCGCGCATCTCCTCTGTTACGCCCTGATACTCGGCCGGATAGTCGATCGCGCCCGTTGCGATGATAGCGCCCTGCCCCGGCATGAGCCGCGGGATGGATCCGACAGTTCCGACAGTGCCCGGATTAGTCAGCGAAATGGTCGTGCCTTCGAAGTCCGATACGGTCAGCTTGCCGGCGCGGGCGCGCGCGATGATATCGTCGTATGCCGCTGCGAACTGATCAAAAGTCATCGCATTCGCGTTCTTGATATTTGGCACGACGAGCGAGCGGCCCCCGTCCTTGCCGGCGACATCCACGGCAAGCCCCAGATTCACCTGCCTACGCACTCTTTTGAATGTGGATCCGTTCTCCGCGAAGAACGCGTTGTTCAATGCTGGGACTTTCGCCAGCGCCTTGACGATCGCCCACCCGACCAGATGGGTGTAAGAGATCTTGCTCTGACCGTGGATGGACCGGTACTGGTTGATGACCCGGCGATTTTCGTCGATGACCTTGACGGCGAGCGTGCGTTGCGAGGTCGCCGTGGGAATCGACAGGCTGTCGGCCATGTTCTCGGCAATACGCGCGGCAACGCCGCGGAGCGGCACAAATTCTTCGCCCGGAGCCGCTGCAGGCGGCTCATTGGTCGCCCGTGAAACGCCATTCGCCGCCGGAGCCGCCGGGGCCGTAGTCACGGCCGCGCCGTTGCGCCCGTTTGTTTCAAAAATCCTTTTCCAACTCTCGTCGACGGTTCCGCGATCGTGCAGATATTGTTGATAAAGCTCATCTTCGAGCCAGCTGTTGACACCCAAGTCTGGGTTGATTGGTCCAGGCATACGTGGAGGGCTGTGTCCGCCTCTATATTCTGATCATAGCGTTGAACGCCCCGCCCGCGGCTCACTCCCGCTCGACGATATTGGACACTTCCGCACTCCGTACGCCGTAAGTCTTCAGGAGTTGCCGGCACAGCTCGTGACCCAGCTTCCTGGCGTCATCTTGTTCATCCAGCTCAATTTCCAGCTTGAGGTAGATGTCGGCGCGCTGCATGACCCTGATGATACGATGAAATTATCGAACGAGTTCTCTGCAAAATCTGCGAAACGCGAAGGCCGCGCCGTTTCTGTCCAGGAGTGAGGGGCGATATCTGCCCGATCTGCTGCGGAACGGAACGGGAGCAGACAGTCCATTGCCCGCTGGACTGTGAATATCTCCAGGAAGCCCGGCGACATGAACAGCCGCCCATCGCCGACCCGGACACGTTTCCGAACAAAGATATCCGCGTAACCGAGCAATTCCTGCGTGACAAGGAGCCGTTGCTGCTGCTGATAACCATCGCGCTGCTTGAAGCGGCGCTCGCTACGCCCGGCGCCGTGGACAGCGATGTGAAGGAGACGCTTGACGCGCTGGTCCGCACCTATCGGACGCGCCAAAGCGGGCTGTATTACGATTCGCGCCCGTCAAATCCCGTTGCAAATGCCATCTATGCCCGCGTGCAAGACCGAATTGAAGATATCCGGAAGCGCGAGCGCGAGGCTTCGGGCCTGCAAACAATCCGAGACGTCGACATTCTCGGACTGTGTGCGTTCCTTCAGCGCATGGAAATTCAGCAGAACAATGGCCGGCGCCTCGGCCGGGCGTTTATTGATTTTATGCGCGCGCATTTCCCGCAAAGCCAGCCGAAGCAACCGGCGCCATCTTTAATCATCTGAGTCAGTAATGACCGCCCTGGTCGTTTTCGCTCACGGCTCCCCGGTTGAATCCGCGAATGAGGCGGTCCGGACATTTTGTGGTCAACTGGCGCGTACTGGCGAGTATCCGCTTGTGGCGGCGGCGTTCCTCGAGCGGGGCGTCCCGGATCTGGCCGGCGCGGTTTGTTCCGTCATCGCTCAGGGCGCCCGCCGCGTGATCGTTGTGCCCTACTTTCTTACGCTCGGATTGCACCTGGAGCGCGATCTTCCCCGGCTCATGAACAAGATCGCAGCCGCGCATCCGTCCGTAACGTTTCAGGTTGCACCGCCGCTCGATGGTCATCCGGCCCTGGTAGGGATCGTTCTCGATCGCGCCAGAGCCGTCGGTTCGGAGTCTGACCTTGCAAGCTAAGCTGTTGGAATTCACGGATATCGCCGATGAGGTGCGCCACTTTGTCTTCGAGGCCTGCCAAACCGAGCGCCTGGACTTCATCCCTGGCCAGTTCGTTTCGTTGTCGTCGATGGTGGAGGGCAAGAAGGTCACCCGAGCGTACTCGATCGCATCGCCGCCGTGTGGAAATATCTTCGAACTGTGCTTGAACCGCGTCAAGGAAGGAAAACTCTCACCCCGCCTTTTCGAGATGCAGGTCGGCGACACAATCGAAATGCAGGGTCCGCTCGGATATTTCGTTCTCCGGAAGCCGCTCAGTGATTCCGTCCTGATTGCCACCGGTACGGGGATTGCCCCGTTCCGGGCAATGATCAAGGCTCATTTTGGCGAACGGTCCGGCGACGAACGCCAGTTTACGCTGGTGTTCGGGGTCCGTTATGAGCGCAATATTATGTATCGTGAAGAATTTGAGCGGATTGCAGCGCATCACCCGAATTTCCGGTTCTGGCCCACCCTGAGTCGTCCGGAAACGCCCTGGGCGGGCCGCACCGGCCACGTCCAAGCGCACCTGCTCGAGGCTATAGGAGATCGCCGTGATGTCGATGTATATATCTGCGGGTTGAAGCTCATGGTCGATGATGTCCGGGTCCGGCTGAAAGAGCTCGGATTTGATCGCAAGCGAATCATCTACGAGAAATACGACTGATGCGGGCAAGGCAGATCGGCAATATCGCGGTCTTATGCGCGGCCTTTGCTGTCACTGTGGCGGTGATGCTTGTGGTTCTGCCGCCGCCGCGCCGCCCGATCGATTATATGGTCGCAGGAACTGTCGCGACCGCAGCCACGCTGCTGATGGTCTTTTTAATCACAATTCTCCCCATGGCCAATAAACGCGAGATCTTCTACCGCAAGCGGGCCCGGCGGGACGGCGGCGGACATTCCGTGTGAGCGTGCGCGCCAGCGGCTTCGCTCAGCGCTCCGGCGCCGTAGAGCGGGCTGCGTAGAGCTCTTGCCGTCAAGGCTATCGGGCCGCCGCGAGGCGTTATTGCTCCTCGTTCTCGACCGCGCAGACGACGGCTGCGGACCAGGGCATCAATTCGTAAGGCTTGCCTGGCTGAATGCGTTCGGGCTTTGTCGGGAATTCGTGCGTGCGCGTGTCGACAACCAGTTTCCAGCACTGGACGTCTTCCGGCTTCGGTAAATAGAACTTGATCGGCTCATGATGCGGGTTCAACATGATCAGAAACGTATCGTCCGTGGCCGGCGCGCCGAATTGATTCACCTGGTCGAGCATCTTCCCGGAAAGCTGGACGCCAAGACAACGGACCCAACCGGCGTGCCATTCATCGTTGGTCATCTCCTCGCCGTCCGGCCTGTACCAGGCGATGTCCTTAACTTGTTTTCCGCTGACTTCCCGCTCCTGCTTGTGCGCAGGATCGATCGGGCGATCCTGGAAAAACTTCCGGCGGCGCAAGTTCGGGTGTGAGGAACGGAGGCGGATGAGATTCTTTGTGAACTCAAGCAGCGCCAGTTTGCGCTTGTCCAGGCTCCAGTCATACCAGCTCGTCGGGTTGTCCTGACAGTATGCGTTATTGTTGCCGTTTTGCGTGCGGCTGATCTCGTCCCCGCCGCAAATCATCGGAACGCCTTGAGACAGCAGAAGCGTGAGCATGAAATTCCGCTTTTGCCGCTCGCGAAGCTCGATAATTTCCGGATCATCGGTCGGCCCTTCGACGCCATGGTTGTAAGAATGATTGTCGTTGGCGCCGTCGGCGTTATTTTCTCCGTTCGCCTCGTTGTGTTTTTCGTTGTAGCTGACCAGATCATGGAGCGTGAATCCGTCGTGCGCCGTAATGAAGTTGATGCTGGCCGAAGGCCTGCGGCCGTCGCGTTGATAAAGGTCGCTCGATCCCGTGAGACGGTAGGCCAGATCCGAAAGCTGGCCGGGATCGCTCTTCCAATACCGCCGGACCGTGTCGCGGTAGCGGCCGTTCCACTCCGCCCACAACGCGGGGAAGTTGCCGACCTGGTAGCCGCCCTCTCCGACGTCCCAGGGCTCCGCGATCAGTTTGACTCTCGAAATTACCGGGTCCTGATTAATGACATCAAAGAACGCTGACAGCCGGTCGACATCATGCAGTTCGCGGGCCAGCGCCGACGCCAGATCGAAACGGAAGCCGTCCACGTGCATCTCCAGCACCCAATACCGCAGACTGTCCATAATCAGCTTGAGCACCTGCGGATGACGCACGTTCAGCGTATTTCCGGTGCCGGTGTAATCCATGTAATATCGCGGCTGCCCTTCGACAGTGCGGTAATATGTGAGATTGTCCACGCCCCGAAAACTCAACGTGGGGCCCATGTGGTTCCCTTCGGCGGTGTGGTTATACACAACGTCCAGGATGACCTCGATATTTGCGGCATGTAACGTCTTGACCATCGCCTTGAACTCAGCCACCTGCTCGCCGGCGTCTCCGGAGCTCGAATACCGTGCGTCAGGAGCGAAGTAGTTAATGGTGTTGTAGCCCCAGTAGTTGCGCAGTCCTCGATCGACCAGGTGCTTATCATCGAGGAAGGCGTGCACCGGCATCAGCTCCACGGCTGTGACGCCCAGCTTTTTCAAGTAGCTGACGCAGACATCCGTCCCCAACGCCGCATAGGCGCCGCGCAGCGGCTCTGGAATGTCGGGATGTTGCGCGGTAAAGCCTTTGACGTGCACTTCGTAGATAATCGATTCGTCTATGGGAATCAGCGGCGGGCGGTCGTTTTCCCACTCAAAATGGGGCGCAGTCACCACGCTCTTCGGTACGCCCCACGCGTCGTCTTCTGCGTTACACGACAAATCCTCCGCAGGGTCGCCGAAGTTGTATGCGAAGACGGGGGCGTCCCAATTCACCTGCCCGCAGAGAGCCCTCGCGTACGGATCGATCACGAGCTTCGCCGGATTGTATCTGTGCCCTTGTTCAGGGTCGAACGGACCGTGCACGCGGTACCCATAGAGCTGGCCGGGCTTCAGTCCGGGAACATACCCGTGCCAGACTCCGCCGAATCGCTCGGGCAAAAAAATGTTCTCGCTATTCCCGTCCCGATCATAAAGACACAGTTCTACGCCGGCCGCCGTCTCGGAATACAGAGCGAAATTGACGCCCATGCCATCCCAGGTTGCTCCCTGCGGATACGGCTTCCCCGGCAGTATCGTCAGCGGCATTTAGACCCTCCATGACCTGTATGCATCCAGTCGAAGCTATATGACGCAAAAGTACGCCAGGAACGTACAATCTCAGCGCAACACGGCGCGGTGAAGATCGAAAAGCGATGGAGTTGGGACCTGGGTGAGCCCGGCCGCCAACTCGCCACCGAGCAGCGTTATTGGCCGGAGCGGCGCGCAAAGACGACAGTTATGTCATCAGCGGCCGGCGCGCCCTGCGTAAACGCGGCGACAGCGTTGGTGACGGCGCGCACCACAGCGTCGGGCGGATCGGCCAGGTGCGCGCGAACAGCGTCGGCAAGCCGCTCCTCGCCGAAATCTTCATTGGCGCCGGGCCGCGCCGCTTCAGTCACGCCGTCGCTGTACAATACCACCGCATCCCCAGGTCCGAGATAGGACCGCCCCTCCTGGTAACTCGCCTGCGGCACGATCCCGAGCATGATCCCTCCTTCGGTGAGCCTTTCGACGTGACCGCCCGCCCGAATGACCAGCGGGGGATTGTGCCCAGCGTTGCAGTACACCACTTCGCCGGAAGCAGGATTGATCACACAGATAAAAAACGTAATGAAGCGATTGTCCGGACAGTTGCTCGCAACCACGCGGTTCAGGCGCGCGACATTTCCCCCCAAGTTGTCCGGGCTTTCGAACAGCACCTGCACGCGAGCCTGAAGGCTGGACATCAGCAGCGAAGCCGGCATGCCCTTGCCGGCGACGTCGCCCACCAGCAGCGCGACCCGGCCGTCCGGATAAGGGAGGAAATCGTAATAGTCGCCTCCGATGGTGCGGCATGGAGAGGTATTGCCCGCCAGCTCCATCCCCGGTACGACTGGGGCTGACCGCGGCAATAAGCCCCTTTGAATTTGGGCGGCTTGCTCCAGCTCCTTGGCCATGAGGCGTTCCATCTGCTCCACTTCGGCCAGGCGCGCGTGCTCAATCCGGATTGCGGCGACGTTCGCCATCACCGTGAGCAGGTTCAAGTCCTCGGTCGAAAACGGACGCACGAGGTTTGGCGAATCGAGATAAATGAGCCCGATGACGCGATCCTGAGCCTGGAGCGGCGCGGCCAGCATGCTCCGGATATTCTGCGCGACGATGCTGGCGCGGTCGCGAAAACCTTGCTCGGCTTGCGCATCAACCACCAACTCTGATCTTCCTTCGAGAACGCGGTCGCGCACCGTGGAACTGATCTGAAATCCGTGGCCGCGCATAGCTTTCACCACCAGCTGGTCGCCCTCAATGGTCATCAGGACGCCGCGCGTAGCCCCAACCGCCTCGAGCGAAAGATCCAGGATGACCTCGAACAGCTCTCCTAGACTGCGATGGCTGGCTAACTCCTGGCCAGCGCGGATGAGAGCCCGCGTCTGAAGCGTGCCTTGGAAGACTCGGGTCTTGCCGAAGTCCTCAGAGGTCGATCCCATCAGGCCTTCAAGACTCGTCTTCACCGTGGTTGTAGCAGCGGTGACGACATCACGCTCCACAAATTCCACCTGCCCTGGCGTGGACGCCGCCCCCAACGTTGCGAATTCGATCGACAGGTGCCCTGCCGAAATGCGGTCGCCGGGGCGCAAAATGGCAGGTTGTGTGATGCGCACGCCGTTCAGAAATGTGCCGTTTTTGCTTCCGGCGTCGCAGACGCACCATTCGTCTCCGCGGCGTTCGAAGACGAGATGCTGTCTCGAGAGCCCTACGTCATCGGGATATGGCAAATCGTTGGCGGCCGCGCGCCCAAGCGAGACGCGCTCGCGCGTCAGCGGCGCAGTGCGGCTCTTCCCATCGGGCGTCCGAATGATCAGTTCCCGGTCGGCTGTGACGCTTGGAGAAGGCCCCATAATCTCTCAAGAGATTACCTCAAACCAAGGCAGCCGCACGGCCGCCGGCGCTGCGTTGAATCCCGGCGCCGCAGGCGTAGGCGGCCTGCGCCGGCAATATGCAAAACCTCTATGGCTGCTCCTGGCGATGGCGGGTTTGCTCCTGGCCGTCGCCGTCCTACGCGCCGCGCGTGTTAAATTCATGGTATCTGTGCGCTGGTTCCCCTGGCGCAAACCTGCCGAGCCGCCGCTCACGGGAGGGCGTCCGCGACTCAAGACCTACTCCGCTCAAAACGGATATGTGTACACCTACAGGTTCGCGGGGCAGCGCGCGCGCGAAAGCGCCGTCGAATACGTTTTCGACGTGGCGCGCGACCGGTCCACACGATTTCAAGCCTCGGTGCTTGTGGCCGACTCGGCTACGCGGCCCTGGCGGGATGCCAATCGCCGGGAGTTAATTGCCGGGGAACAGTACGCCATCGCAAAGATCGCGCTGCAACGATTTCTGGACGTCTGCGAAGCGGTTGGAGCATCGGTTGAGATTGCTCCGACATCCAGAGAAGTCAGCGACATTCTCGACAGCCTCGGCGCGTAGGGGTTGACAACGAGACCGTCGCGTGCGCCAAGTCCGAGGCAGGGCGTGGCGAATCTTCAGCGCCTACGCTAGCGAGATTTTGAATGTTACGGCGAAGTCCGATGGTTTCTCGGCAGGAAGCTGTATCCTGAGCCCGGCCGGCTCCTGTGTCCAGGTAAGCCTGCCGCCATAACCGAGCAGCTCCACATTGTGGATCTTGCCCGGACTCTGCTCGCTGTTGATGCCGAGGGGGGCGATGAAGGCCTGCTTCTCCGGCCAGCCCATCACGAATGCGTATAGAGTACTGCCTTTGATCGTGAAGCGTACATCTTCGGGCGTGAGGTCCTTGCGGTTTCTTTCGTTGAATCCCATCCGACCGGGTCTTTCAGGCGGCGGCAGCGTGCTGGGTCCGGTCCCATAAATCCTCCACGGGCGCGTGTCATAGATCCCCTCGCTGTTCACCTTCATCCAGGCAGTAAATGCCGAGAGAATACGCATTTCCTCCGCATCCAGCTCGCCGCTGGCGGGAAGCGGAAAATTCAGCAGCAGATTTCCGTTCCGGCTCACGATGTCGACCAGCATATCGACAATGAGTTTTGGCGTCTTATAGCGGATGCCGCGTTTGTAGTGCCAGTTGCCGATGCAGGTATCGGTCTGCCACGGATCCGGCCAGATTTGATCCACAATGCCACGCTCTAAATCGAGGGCGCAGACGCCGCCGGCGCAGTCTTCGCGGCTCTTGCTGGTATAGACGGCCTCCACCTTGCCGCCGTGCCGCCGGGCGCTGATGTTGTAGTGATGCGCCACCAGGCTGAGCCCGTATTCGTCAAACGGAATAGCGCCATCGGTATACAGCAGGTCGGGCTCGTGCTGATCGAGCAGGTCCTTGATGCGATTGAAGTATTGCTGTTTCCAGCGCTCTGGAGCGAGGCGCCCCATGGCCTGCGCCGTTTCGGCGAAATCAGGCGGCATGTCCTTGTAGTCGTGATAAAGATCTGCGAATGCGGGATTGTTTCCATCGTACGGAATGCCCGCATAGGGCCCCGCCTTGTCGGCGCGGTGAGCCGTCGCGAACCAGTCGAAGCTGTTCGACAGGTGCTCGCTCACTCCGAAGCGGAGTCCGCGCTTGCGCGCGGCATCCCTCCACATGCCGACAATATCTTTTTTGGGACCGGCCTTGACGGCATTCCAGCGCGGCTGATATTTCGAATCCCACATGTCGAAATTGTCGTGATGAACGCCCATGCTCACGAAGTACTTCGCTCCGGCGTTCTTGTATAAGTCCATCAAGTGCTCGGGGTCCCAGCGATCGGCCTTAAACGTGGGAATAACGTCCTTGAAGCCGACCTTTGAGGGATGACCGAAATGCTCCAGGTGGAATTTGTATTGTTCGCTGCCCTCGATGTAGATGTTGCGCGCATACCAGTCGCCATCTTCGGCCGCCGATTGAGGGCCCCAGTGCGCCCAGATTCCGAATTTTGCGTTGCGAAACCATTCGGGCGCGCGATATCGTTTCAAGGACTCGCGCGTGCCCTGAAACGGGCCGCGCTCGATCGAAAGCGCGCGGGTTTGCCCGCATAGCGTCGAGAAGGCGCTGGTGAGAGCGCCCAGAGCCGTGCGCCGGGTAATCGACTGTTGCATAGCTTAGAAGGTGAAGCGCAGCGACCCTTGCATTACGCGAGGAGAACGGGTCGCTGTAACCTGTCCAAATAGTGGATTGACCTGCGCGCCCGTCGGATCAAAGCGCGCCGATGTGTTGATCGACGAATACTGGGTGTGATTGAAAGCGTTGTACGCCTCCCAGCGCAGTTGGAAATAGCGTCCCTCGCCCGCCACAGGAAATCGCTTGGCGACGGCCAGATCCCAGTTGTTCACGCCGGGATTGCGCACCACCACCTTTGCGGCGTTGCCGGGATCATTCTTGCCAGGCCGCGCAAATGCCGCAGTATTGAACCATTGATAGAACGTGTGGCCGCCGGAGAATGCGTCGCCGACTACGTTCACGCGCTGTCCGTCGCCGCCGCCGGTGAGGTCCGCGCCATCGGTGGTCGTAAAACTGATCCCGCTCGGCGTGCCGGTGACGAACTGGGCAATGCCGCTCAATTGCCAGTTGTCGAATACGGCGCGCACAACAGGGTTTGCCGCGATCGCGCTGGCGCGGGGCAAATCGTAGGCAAAGTTGACGGCCAAATTATGCGTCTGGTCCGCGCTGTCCGGGCCATAGCTCCACTGGCGCAGAGGCATGTAGACAGGAATTCCAGTGTAATCGAGGTACTTCGAGTAGGTGTAGGCCACGCCAAGTTGCAGCCCTTTGGAGAAACGACGGTTCAAAGATACGAGCAGTGCGTTGTAATTTGAGGTCCAGGCGTTATCCCAGAACGTGATGTTGTTGTAGCCTGGGAATGGCCGGAAAAAATTGTCCGGCAGCGGCTTACCGGGACTTGTCGGATCCTGATTCTGCGGCAGGAAACGCGCGCCGTAGGGAATCGTGTTCAAGGCGACCGTCTGCGTCAGGTGGCGCCCCAGGACGCCGAGATAAGACACGTCGAGGAGAAGCGAGCGTCCGAGATCTTGTTGAATCCCGAAGGTCAGGTTGTAGATGTCGGGGGTCTTTGCGCGGCGGAAAAAGCTATTTGTATTGCTCGGCGCGAGGACGCCGGCGCTTTGGAGGAAAGTATCCATGGTTCCGTAGTACGTGATGGGAGTAAAAATCGCCGGAGGATTGTTGGTTGTCGCGCTCCACTTACTGACGCGCATGTTGTAGAGGATCGCTGCACCGGCGCGGATGGCCGTTCTGCCCTTGCCGAACGGATCGTAGGCGAAGCCGAGTCGCGGACCATACAAAACGGGCTGCTGGTCCACAAAGCCGCGTGGATAATTCTTGTCTCCTGAAAGCACCCCGCCGGGCGCCGGGTTGCCCGTGTTCGGCACGAATGCGCCGATGTAGGCGGCCGGAAGCAGCTGTCCCGTCAGCGGATTCTGAGCCATGCGGACGTTGTTCGAGCCAAACGCCGGACGGTACAGGGTCGGCGCATCTTTCCGATTGTACAAATCCAGCGCAAGCACCGACTGCTGGCCTGGATTGTTCGGGTACATCTGGTTGTACCAACTGAACCGAATCCCATAATCGAGCGTAAGTCGCCGATTCACCTTCCATGTGTCCTGCACAAACCATTCGACCATGCTCTGCCGCTCGTTGGCGCCGTAGCGCGCGTTCGATTCGGTGTAAGACTGGAACACTCCAAGCGCCGCGTTGGAGAAGGCGTAATTGGTATCGAACGGGTTATTGGCGTCTCTTGAGAAATTGAACGTGCCGCTGAAAACGCTCCGCTCGCCCTCGTATTCCCTCATTCGATAAATCGCTACTCCGGTCTTGATGGTGTGCGGACCGCGCGTGACGGTTACGTTGTCGTTGAAGCTGAACGTAAAGTCCGCGCCGCCGGTCAGGAAGCGATCGTCGAAGGTGACATCCGGCGAGTTTTGGATGCCGAAGGACATGCGAGGAATGATGCCCTGCGGATTCGCCTGCGGATACCACTGACCGAGGCTATATCCTATGCCGGAGCGGAGAACCCTACTCAGCGGATCGTTGGCGTACCAGGCCTCATGGTTATGGCGGATGCCGCTCGTAATCTCCATGACAATGGAGGGGCTGAAGATGTGCGTCTCCCCCACTGCCAGACCCGACTCTGTAAAGCAATAGCATTGCGCGAAGAAGCCGATTGGTCTTGCGCCTGAAGCGACGGCGTAGCCGTTCTGCTGCGCCATCCAGGTCTTCCCACGCACGTAGAACCGGTCCTTGTCCGACGGTACGACGTCAATCCGGAATAGCTGGCTGCGTTTCGGATCGTTGAGCACTTCTTGAATCTGATAGTTGTACGTATTGCCCGTGATCGCAGGATTGATGAAGTTGGGCGCCGGCAGCATATTCAGAAGGGCCAGTCCATTCGGGTTCAGGCGGTCCTTCGGAATGATGTTGCCGGGAAAGGGCGCGTGAGTCGTGGGATCCGTAACAGGAATCAGCTTGCCGTTGGTATCGACGGTCTGCGAAAAATCGCCGGCGCGTTGCGCGGCTGTAGGCATCATGTATTGCGTCAGCGCGCCCGGCAGATGAATCTGCCAGTTCTCGATGTTGTAGAAGCCGAAAAGCAGATTCCGGTCGCGATTAAACTTGCCGGGAAAATAAATCGGACCGCCGATAGAGGCGCCCAGGGTGTTATAGCGATACTGCGGGCGCTTGATATTGGTGCGGTTGTTGAAGAAGTCATTCGCATTCAGGGCTTCGTTGCGCACATACCAGTAGCCATTTCCATGGAAGTCTCTGCCGCCCGATCGAGTGATGACTTCGACGACGGCGCCGCCGTTTCCGGCATATTCCGCCTGGTAGCTGTTCAGAATTACCTTCACCTCGCCGATGGCGTCCATCGTGGTCACGCTCGAGAACACGTTTGGCGTGCCCATATCGTTGCTGACGACGCCGTCGACGGCGAGGATATTGGTGTTATTCGAGGTTCCGCCGATGCTCGGCGTACCTGTTCCGTAGCTGCCTCCCACTGAATCTTGATCGGCCTGGTACTGCACGCCGGGTATGGTCCGCAATAGAGAAACGACGTCCCGCCCGCGCGCTGTGAGCGTCTCGAGCTGCCGGCTGGTGAGCACGGCGGAGTGTTCAGAGCTGTCGGTTTGAACCTGTGCGGCCACAGCCTCCACGCTGACCGTCTCCGACACGGCGCCAAGTTGCAGTGCGATGTCGCCCACCGCCAGTCGCTCATTTGCGGTGAGCACGAGTCCAGTCCGCTCTGCGGCTTTGAACCCGCTTTGTTCCACCTTCAGCGAGTAGGCGCCCGGGGGTACGGCGACGAAGCTGAACGCGCCAATCTCACTGCTGGCCGTTCGACGGACGTCGCGCGTAGCTTCATTTGTTAAAGTAACCCGCGCCCCAGCGACAACTTGGCCAGAGGGATCGACTACGGTTCCCGTAACGGATCCTGTAACCGTCATTTGAGCGAGCGCCAAACTGGCAGCCGGAGCGGCAAGCGCGGGAAGCAACCACAGGCGACCAGGCCGGGCATTCGACATAGAAGACTCCTTTTCCCCAGTTGGGCGCATGAGCGCCAACCGAGGCGCGTTTGGTCAAGTTTAGTATCAGACTTCGTTTCAGTCAACGATAAAGTGAAGATCTTCCACAGACTTTCCGTATGCTTCCTGTACGCCGCCCAGCAGTCCTCGTCGCCACGGATGATTCGCTGCCGGCCTCCGCACGACGCGGCGTTTGGGCAACACTGGCGCCTCCGTTTTCCTCGGCCGTTCTGCCAGTTCGTGCCAGCGCAGTTTCACGCGACCCAACCATCAGCTGATCGAGCTGTCCCGATGCTCGCGCACTGTGACCGTGCTGCCAGCATTCACGCGCACCTTTGGCTCCTGCTCGAGCTGCAACCAGCGGCTTCCCTATTGCACCACCCAATCCTGCCAGACCTTTCGCTCTCCTTCCAGACAGAACACCTGGTCCAAGTCCATCCGCGGCGGCGCTGCGTATCGGGCATTGTGCTGCTCCAGGTAACGCTCTGCCAGATACCGGTTGGCAGCCTCGTAGCTGTCGAGTTTTCTGCAATCGCATTTTCTGGATCAGCCGGTCTTGATGAGCGCCGTGGCCGCGCTCCACTCGACCCTTCGCCTGTGGCGAATTGGCGCCGATCAGTTCGATCCCCAACTTCTGGCACATCCGTCCCAACTGCGAGATCGTCACGATTCCTTCCTGCTTCTGCCTGGGCGTGGGCTGGTGGTGATAGACGGTTTTCTAATCCACATAAAGTGCGTGCGGAATCCCGTACTTCTCCACCCACGCGCGCAACGTGTCGGCTACTCCCCACCTGGTCTCTTCGGCTGCGAAGGTCGCCAGGCTGGTGCTCGTCGCGTCGTCCACCATGTCGATCAGACATCCTTGCGGACCACGGTCTTCCAGCAGTTCTCGAAGCTGCCGTCCATCTGCACCAGTTCGCCGAAATGCGATCGGCGGGTTCTCCTCTGCCGGTAGGGCTTGCGTATCTCTTCTTCGCTCATCCATGTCCTTCCCAACCGGACCTCCAGTTTCAGGGGGCATTTCTATCGAGCTATTGAGGGGACATTATCATCGAGCTTCAACACGATAAAGTGGACATTTTAGCGGGTGAGTGAGCGGGTATAATTGAGACCGCGCTCCACTTCCATGCCGCGGCCCGCTCGTCTGAAAGACATCGCTCGCGATCTGAACCTGTCAGTCGTCACCATCTCCAAAGTGCTGCGCCAGCATCCCGACATCAGCGCGGAAACGCGCGAGCGAGTGCTGCGTCGGATGAGGGAGCTGAACTACCGGCCAAATCCCGCTGCGCGCGCCCTGGTAACGGGTCGCAGCTACGTCATCGGGTTGGTCGTCCCGGATCTGGTGCACCCGTTTTTCGGCGAGCTCGCCAAATCGCTGTCCAGCATTCTCCGCTCGAGCGGATACAGCGTTGTGCTGTCATCGTCGGAAGAAAGCGCCGAATTCGAGCGCGAGGAGATTGAGGGACTTTTAGCCCAACGCGTCGACGCATTGATTATTGCGTCGGCGCAGCGGACGGTTGAGATTTTTCGCCGCATCGAGCAACACTGCATCCCGTATGTGCTGATCGACCGTCGGTTCGCCGGCCTGTCGGCGAACTTCGTCGGCGTTGATGACGAAGCAGCGGGCGCCCTGGCGACCGAGCACCTGGTTGCGATTGGACGCCGCCGCATCGCCCACATCGGCGGGCCTGAAGTGAGCACGGCCCAAGGCCGCGCGGCCGGGTTTCGGCGCGTGCTGCTGTCGCACGGCATCGCAATTCCGGAGACTTATATTACGATGCGCGATGACGCAGAGGCCTCCGGAGATCTGAACGGATATGAAGGGATGCGCCGGCTTTTGGCGCTGAAGCCTCGGCCGGACGCGGTCTTCTGCTACAACGATCCGACAGCGATGGGCGCGATGAAAGCGATCCTTGAAGCCGGTCTCCGCATTCCCGAAGACATCGCCATCGTTGGCTGCGGGAACGTAAAGTACGCCGAGTTTCTCCGGGTTCCGCTCACCAGCGTGGATCAGCAGAGCAGCGCCATCGGGGAGAACGCGGCCCGCATGGCGCTGGCGCTGCTCGAGTCCAAAGAGGGCCTGCGGCCGAGAAGCGTGATGCTGCAACCGAAGCTGGTGGTCAGAGCTTCAACCGCAGGGCCGGGCGCGGCGGCCCAAATCACAACTCCACGCGTCTGAGACGCAGCGCGTTGGAGATCACCGAGACTGAGCTGAAGGTCATGGCAGCGCTGGCGATCATGGGATTCAGGGTCAGGCCGGTCAGCGGGTACAGCGCGCCCGCTGCCAGCGGCACGCCGATGGCGTTGTAGATGAAGGCGAAAAAGAGATTTTGGCGAATGTTGCGCAGGGTCGCCTCGCTGAGCCTGCGGGCGCGGAGGATTCCTCGCAGATCGCCGCTGACCAGCGTGATGGCGGCGCTCTCCAGCGCCACATCGGCGCCCGCTCCCATCGCGATGCCAACGTCCGCCTCCGCCAGCGCGGGAGCGTCGTTCACGCCATCGCCGGCCATGGCGACCACGCGTCCTTTGGATTTCAGACGCTTCACAACGTCGCGTTTCTCACCTGGCAGCACCTCCGCCTGAACCTCATCAATGCCAAGCTTTCGAGCAACGGTTTGCGCGGTGACGGCGCTGTCGCCGGTAAGCATGACGACGCGGATCCCTGACTGATGCAGCAGCCGGATGGCCTCAGGCGTCGTCGGCTTGATCGGATCGGCGACGCCAAGCAGCCCGGCTAGCGCGCCGTCGACGGCTACAAACATGACGGTCTGCCCTTCGGCGCGCAGCGCTTCGGCTTCTCGCGCCAGGGGGGCGCTCTCCAATGACAGGGTCTCAATGAGACGGGCGTTGCCCACTGCGATCTTCCGTCCGGCAACCACGCCTGTCACGCCCTGCCCCGGAAGAAACTCGAAATCCGATGCGGGGAGCAGAGAGACGCCCTGTTGCTGAGCGGCGGCGACGATTGCGCTGGCAAGCGGGTGCTCGCTTGCGCGCTCGAGACTTGCGGCAAGCTGCAGCAGCGTGCGCTGGTCTACCGCCCCAGCAACGCGCACCGTCATTAGCCGCGGCTTGCCCTCGGTGAGCGTGCCTGTCTTGTCCACGACGAGCGTATCCACCTTCTCCAGCGTTTCCAGCGCTTCGGCGTTGCGGATGAGCACGCCGGCCTGTGCTCCGCGCCCGGTTCCGACCATGACCGACATGGGCGTAGCCAGGCCAAGCGCGCACGGGCATGCAATGATCAGCGTCGAGACCGCGCTCACCAGCGCGTGAGCCAGCCTGGGCTCGGGACCGGCAATCGCCCAGCCAACAAAGGCGATTGCGGCAACCAGAACAACAGCGGGTACGAACCAGCCCGATGCGCGATCGGCAAGCCGCTGGATGGGGGCCCGGGTGCGCTGAGCTTCATTGACCATGCGGACAATCTGCGCAAGCATAGTATCGGTGCCGACGCGCTCCGCGCGAACGATGAATGTTCCTGAGCCATTCAGCGTACCGCCGGTGACCTTCGCTCCCGGCGCTTTTTCGACTGGAACCGGCTCGCCGGTCAACATGGATTCGTCGACGAAGCTCCGGCCTTCGATCACTTCGCCGTCTACCGGGATCCTTTCCCCCGGGCGGACGCGGATGCGGTCGCCGGCCGCCAGGCGGTCGACAGGAACGTCTTCTTCGGCGCCGTTCCTCAGGACTCGCGCCTGCCTGGGAGCCAGACTGAGCAGCGCTTTGATGGCGCTCGAAGTACGGCTGCGCGCGCCCAATTCCAGCACCTGGCCAAGCAGGACCAGCGTAATGATCACCGCGGCGGGCTCGAAGTAAATCGCGACTTCGCCGCTAGTGTCGCGGAAGGATGCCGGGATTGCGCGTGGGAAGAGCAGCGCAATGACGCTATAGATGTAGGCGGCGCCGGTCCCCAGTCCGATCAGCGTAAACATGTTCAGGCTCCGGTTCTTAATCGAGAGCCAGGCCCTTTCGAAAAACGGCCAGCCGCCCCACAGCACAACCGGAGTCGCGAGCGCAAATTGAATCCAGCGCGACGCGGCGGCTCCGAGCGCGCTCATCAGCGGGTCGCCGGCGATGAGCTCCGAGATCATGAAGGCGAGAATCGGGAGGGTGAGACCGGCGCTGGTCCAAAACCGTCGCGTCATGCCGGCGAGCTCCGGATTGGCCTCCTCCGCCGTCGCTTCGCGCGGCTCGAGCGCCATGCCGCAGATGGGGCAGGCGCCGGGCTCCTTCCGTACGATTTCGGGATGCATCGGGCACGTGTACGCGACACCCGCTAGCGGCGCATGGTATTGCGCGGGTTCGAGCGCCATACCGCACTTCGGACACGCGCCCGGGCCGAGCTGCCGGACTTCCGGATCCATCGGGCACGTGTACTCGACATCGCTGCGCTGTGGCGGTTCGGCGCGGGGTGAAGGCGGCGCAAGGTACTTCTGCGGAGAAGCCTTGAAGCGCTCCAGGCAGCCGGGCGCACAGAAATAGTAAGTTTTACCGTTGAACTCGGTCTTCGCGGCCGCCTGCTCGGGAGGAAACGTCATACCGCAAACAGGATCGGTCACAGGCGGGCCTAACGGCGCCGGAGCTGGGGGAGCGGCGCGGTGCGGCGCCGAGGGAAGAATCTGATGCAGCTTCTGATTCATGGCTTCGCTTTCAATCGAACCCGGAGAAACACGTTGACGCCCCAGGGATGATCTCCATAGAACGGCTTCAACGCGCTTTGGATGGCGTACGCCGTCGCGTTCGCGCCGATGCCGGTCTGAACGTTCCGGAAGATGGCGGTGTCGCGGGTGTAGCCAACCGTGAACGCGGCTACTTGGAACGCATCCTGACCCGTGGAGCGCTCGACCTCACGGGCGAGATCGTGATTGTATTCGAACAGCTCGTCCCGCTGTGACCACTCAAACCTGCCCGTGATCCAGTTCCGGCGTCCGAATGGCGCAACGGCTTCGGCTGTTAGCGCATTGGTCGCCCGGGACTCGCTGACTTTGTAATTCCGCCCCCAAATCAGGCTGGCCGCCCAGAAATTTCCGTCTGCCGCTGGCCGGACGTATTCCACCGACGCGGTGGTCCGTACAACTGCGCCGGGATGCGATGCTTCGGGATTCTCCAACCGGCTGCCAGAGAACTGCGCGGCCCAGTTTCTGGATGGGAACAGCGCCAGGCGCGCGGACCACGAGTCCATAGCGCCCCAGTCGATATTCCAGCGCCCTTCGTCAGGCTCGCGTCCATGAAATCCGGATGCCTCGACGCGTATATTTCCGTAGTTCACGCCTGCCGTGAGCACGTTATTGGCGATGTGCGTGGAGTCCTGCCAGTGGTGCGCCAGCGTGGCCTGCGGCAGCTCCATTGCGCTCGCCCGGTGCGGGTATGCGACGGGCCCCAACGCCGGGTCGCCCACGGGCGCATAGTAGATGCTCCAGGTTCCCTTTTCGCCCAACGCGCGGACATACTGTGCACTGAGCTCCATCACAAAATCGTGAGGATGCTGCGCATCGATGATCGGAACGCCGTAGGCGGTCTCGCCGGTTTGAAACAGGAGAGGATAGCGCCGGAAGGTGACTGTGGCGGGCTCCAGGCTGATCATTGAACGCAACATCAGGCTTGCGCCGCCCACTTTGCGGATAGCCCCCAGCATTCCCCAGTTTGTAGAGTAGAACTTATCTCCGCCGCGTGGGGCGGATTGCTGGGTATCCACAATGAAGGCCTGGCCCATCCACATCAGGCGCCAGTCCCCCGCGCGCGTCATGAGCATCGGCATGGGCCAGGAAGGCGGTTGGAGCCCTGTTCCCGAGCTCTCACTCATCAGGAACATGCTGGCGGCGCTCATATCGCCATGCTTCATCGAGGCGTGGTCGGATGCAGCAGCCGCGTGGCGGTGTTCGTGTTGGTCCTGCGCAACGGCCGGCAGCCCCACGAGGACAGCCAGTTTCATGAGCAGTTCACCGCGCATGCTTGTAAATGAGGTCGACGATCTCGTCGTACATCGCCTCCGCTTCTCCAGCCGTCCCGTCCGTTACCGCTTTCGTCACGCAGTGCCGCAGGTGATTGCGCATCAGCTCGCGCCCGACCGCGCTTAACGCTTCCTGGGCCGCAGAGATCTGGATCATGATATCCGGACAGTAGCGCTCCTCCACGATCATCTTTTGCAGGCCGCGGATCTGGCCTTCCAGCCTGCGCAGGCGGCGCAGGTTCGCAGCTTTGATTTCAGGATCAACCGCGGCTGCTTTCTTGAGGCGGCCGTGGGGCGCGCCAACCGATGCGCACCCGCACGCAACAACGATGTGCGGTCTCGACATATACCCCTGATGGGTATTGTATACCCATCCCGGGTATTCCGCACGGGATAATGCGCCCGGAAGCTGGCATACTCAATAGGGTTGAACCAACGCCTTCGCGAGCTGCCGTCGGTCGAAGAGATCGCCTCCAGGCTGGAGGGGCGCTATCCCCGCCGCCTGGTGGTCAGCGAGGCGCGTCGCGTACTGACGCAGCTGCGAGCCTCGATTCGAGGCGGACAGCCGGCTGGCGATTCGCCCGAAGACCTGGTTGCGGCGGAGCTGGACCGTCTCTCGCGGCCCAGTCTGCGCCAGGTGATCAACGCCACGGGAGTCGTGCTGCACACCAACCTGGGGCGCGCCCCGTTGACGAGGTTCATTCCGATCGCCGGGTACTCCAATCTCGAATACAACCTCGCCGAGGGCCGACGCGGCAGACGCGACGTCCACGCTGGCGGGCTGCTGGAGCGCCTGCTGGAGCGGACGGCGATTGTAGTGAACAACAACGCCGCCGCCGTCTATCTCGCTCTCAATGAGCTGGCGGCGGGCTATGAGGTGCTCGTGTCGCGGGGCGAACTCATCGAAATCGGCGATGGCTTCCGCATTCCCGAAATCATGGCGCGATCCGGCGCGATTTTGCGCGAGGTGGGAACCACCAACCGCACGCGCCTCGAAGACTACCGCTCGGCGATCAACGAGCGCACGCGCCTGCTGTTGCGCGTCCATCCCAGCAACTTCCAGATCCGCGGGTTCACCGAGAAACCTGAGCTGAAGGAATTGGCTGCGCTTGCGCGTGAGCGGGGCATTCCGCTGTATGAGGATCTGGGCAGCGGCTGCATGATCGATCTGCGCAGGTTCGGGATCACGGAACCGCTTGTATCCGAGAGTCTCGCGGCCGGAGTAAACCTGGTTTCGTTCAGTGGAGACAAGCTGCTGGGAGGGCCGCAAGCCGGCATTCTGGCAGGCGACGCCCAGCTGGTCGCGCGTCTCAGGCGCAATCCGATGTTCCGCGCGCTGCGCGTCGATAAGCTGATCTGCCAGGCGCTGGAGCAAACGCTGCGAGCGTATCTTTTCGATCGCGCAGACGAAATTCCTGCCATTCGAATGCTGGCGCAAACGCCGGATGAGATCCGCGCCCGCGCTGAACGGGTCCGGACGCGGGCGCCAAATTTGCGAGCGGAACTCGCGCCCGGCGAATCCGTCGCGGGTGGAGGATCAACGCCGGAGCAGGCGCTCCCGACCTGGCTCATCGCCGTCGAGGGCGATGCGGTCGAACTCGAGCGAAGGCTGCGCGCAGGGAACCCGCCGGTGGTGGCCCGTATTAGCGATGAGCGCCTGGTCCTGGATCTGCGGACGGTTCTTCCGGAAGAAGAGGACGCGCTCGTTGCGGCGCTTCAAGCCCTTTCCTGATAAGCGCCTTCCGCAGTGCTGACGCGGATCCGCTCACCCTGGTTGATGAACGGCGGAACCTGGACCACCAGGCCGGTCTCGAGCTTAGCCGGCTTGGTGACATTGGATACCGTTGCGCCTTTCAGGCCGGGTTCGGTTTCAACAACGGTGAGATCGACGGTAGGCGGCAACTCGACGCTGATCGGCTTGCCTTCATAAAACTCGACGGTGACCCGCAGTTGCGGCACAAGGTAGTTCACCGCTTCTCCCAGCAGATCTTTGGTCAGGTGCATCTGCTCGAATGTTTCGGTGTTCATAAAATAGTAGTACTCGCCGTCATCGTAGAGATATTCCATTTCATGCTCTTCGAGCGCGGCCCGCTCGACTCGATCTTCCGACGCGAACCTGTGTTCCGACATTGAACCGCTGCGGAGGTTGCGCATCTTGACCTGCACAAATCCACGCAAGTTCCCGGGCGTGCGGTGGGTCATGCTGAAGATCGAGTACAAATCGTTATTGAACTTGATCACCATGCCCGGGCGCAGTTGTGTGGCCTGAATCATTGGAGCTCCTATCTGAATTGTACTGATTCCGGCAGCGGGAATCGCTGGAGTAAGAGTGGAAACTCTCAGTGTAACAGGCGACTGTCAAAGGAGTAAACTGTGCGCGTGAACCCGCTCGCCAGCTTCGGGCAGAACCAGCCGCCGCCCCTGGTCGATTACAACGTGTTTGAGACTGACCGCACGCTGGTGGAGGCGGTCCGACGCGAGGGCGCGGGCTGGGCGGAAGACCACCTCTTGCGCTTTGGCGCGATCACCGGCAGTGAACGGGTTGCGCGGTGGGGATTTCAGGCGAATGAAAATCCGCCGGTTTTAAAGACGCACGATCGATACGGTAACCGGATTGACGAAGTTGAGTTTCATCCTTCCTGGCACGAGCTCATGCGGCTGGCGATAGCCCATGAGCTGCACTCGCTCCCCTGGACCGATTCGCGGGAAGGCGCTCACGTGGCCCGCGCGGCGCTGGTGATGGTCGCGACGCAAAACGAAGCCGGCCATGTTTGCCCGGTGTCCATGACCTACTCCTCGATTCCGGCTCTTCGCGCTGCTCCGGACGCCGGGCGCTGGTGGGAGGCTAGAATTCTGTCGACGATCTACGACCCGGCATCGCGTCCGGCGTGGGACAAGACCGGGGTGACAATCGGGATGGCAATGACCGAGCGTCAGGGCGGGTCCGATGTACGGGCGAATACGACGCAAGCCGAGCGCGTATCCGCTTCTGAGTACGTCCTCACGGGACAGAAATGGTTCTGCTCGGCCCCGATGTGCGATGCGTTTCTCGTTTTGGCGCAAGCGCCGGGCGGACTGACCTGTTTTCTGCTGCCCCGCTGGGCTCCGGACGGGCGGCGGAACGGATTTCATCTGGAACGCCTTAAGGACAAATTGGGGAACCGGTCGAATGCATCGGCCGAGGTCGAATTGCGCCGGGCGTGGGCTCGCCGCGTGGGTGAGGAGGGACGCGGCGTGCCGGCGATCATCGAAATGGTACAGCACACCCGCCTCGATTGCGTCATTTCGTCGGCGGGGTTGATGCGCCAAGCTGTTCTTCAGGCGCTTCATCATGCCTGCCACCGCAGCGCGTTCGGGAGACTGCTCATCGATCAGCCAGTAATGCGAAACGTGCTTGCAGATCTGGTCCTAGAGTCCCAGGCGGCGACCCTGCTGGCCATGCGGCTTGCCGGCGCGTTCGACCGGCGCGAGCGCGATTCCACCCAGCGCGCCTTCGCCCGCATGGCGACGCCCGTCGCCAAATACTGGATTTGCCAGCGGGCGCCGGTCCTGGTGGGCGAAGCGCTGGAGTGCCTCGGCGGAAACGGCTACATCGAAGAGTATATTCTCCCGCGGCTATACCGCGAAGCGCCTCTGAACAGCATCTGGGAGGGATCCGGCAACGTGATCTGTCTCGACGCATTACGGGCGGCGCGAAAAGAGCCGGAGTGTTCAGCGGCTCTGATTGAACAAATAAGGTCGGCGCGCGGCGGGCATCGCCATCTCGATGCGGAACTGGCTTCGCTCGAAGCCGAGCTGCCGAAAGACCAGGATGAACTCAACGCAAGACGTATGATCGAGCGTTTGGCCCTTGCGCTCGAGGCTTCTCTGATGATCCAGCACGCGGACTCCGCTGTATCGGACGCCTTCTGTCAATCCCGGCTCGGCAGGGATTGGGGGCGCACCTTCGGCACGCTCCCCGTGAGCTCGAATCTAACCAGTATTGTCAATCAATGGTCGACCGGCTCTTGACGGCAATTCCCTGCCATCTCTCGAATCCACTGGCTTATCAGCCGCACGGCCTCCTCATGCGCAAGCGACCTTCCCAGGTCGGGCATACGCGACTCCGGGTCCGTCGATTCCATGCGGAGCACCAGGGCGGAGTCCTGAGGCCTGCCGGGAACGATGTCAAATCGCGCGCCGCCTGCGCGGGCAGGCTCCATCGGCGCTTTACAAACGCCCAGCTTGGCGGGATTCGTCTCGACTGCCGTGAGCAACAACCCCGATTTAGCGCCTCGCCCGTGCTCGGAATGGCACCCGGCGCAGTTCACTTCCAGGTAAGCGCGCGCCCGCTCGGCCAGTGTTCCGGTTCGCGCATCATCCCAAACCGGCAACCGGGGCGCATGATCGGGCGCGGGCGCCCCTTGGAGATAGCCCACCTTCGCCCAGTGCACAAGCTGATTTTCAGCTCCGCCCGAATAGGAGAACTCTCGATTGAGGTTGCGCGCAGTCGGCCCGAGCGGCGCCGCGCCGTCCGGGCTGTCGTGGCACACTCTGCACTGGTTGACGTTAGGAACGACGTAATCAAACTGAAAGGTTCTGCCGGCCTTGTTGGTCCACCGCATCGGCAGAGGCTCCGCGGCAATCTCAAGGATCGCATCCGTTTGCTCATCATTCCATACATAGGGCAGGCCCACCCACCCGTTACTCATATGGACCAGCAGCCGCGTTTCAATGAGGCGCTCTCGCCCATCCGGCCACGTGTAGTAAAACGTCTTGGAGAAGATTGTTCCGACGGGAAATTCGAACGCTCCGACCGGTCTGTACCGGGCGCGCTGGCCGGGAGGAATCCACACAGTGCGAAGTTTGGAGGCGTAATCAACAAACAGCGGCGTGTTCACGTCATAAGGGATGACGCGATCGTTCGGTTTGAGATTGGGGCCGTTTCCGGTGAACAGCCCCCACTCGGACAGCTTCTGCGGGTACGTTTCATCCAGGTGCAGATGGACTCCATCGCGATGCTTCCGTGCACAGCCGGTGAGCAGAATGCAAAGCGCCGCGGCGGCAGCGCCAAATCGAACCACCACTTCCCATCCTAGCGCTCGGACGGATCGGCTATTAAGCTAGTTGTAGTAGAACTTACGCTTTATGCCCTCCCAGCGCCAGGAGAGCCTTGCCGATTCGGTTCACCAGGATCGGGAGCGCCTCGCCGCGATTGTTGACTCATCCGAAGACGCCATAATTGGCAAGACTCTGGACGGCATCATCATCAGCTGGAATAAAGCCGCCGAACGGATCTTCGGGTATACCGCCGATGAGATTGTCGGGCGTCCGGTCACGACGCTTGCGCCGCCGGGCATGGCCGAGGATATGCTCAATATCCTGAACCGCATTCGCCGCGGCGAACGCATCGAGTATTACGAAACGAAGCGGCGCCGCAAGGACGGCCAGGTCATTGATGTAGCGCTTACGGTTTCTCCCATTCGGGACGCCTCGGGGCGCGTGGTCGGCGCGTCCAAGATTGCCCGGGACATCACCCAGCGTAAGGCGGCGGAGGTGGAGCGGGCGCGCCTGTTAGAAAGCGAGCGGCAGGCGCGTTCAACAGCCGAAGCGGCCCTGGCGCGGCACCGCGACATTGAGCAGAAACTCACAATGCTGGTGAACGCGTCCGGGGTTCTGCTCGGCTCCTTAGAGGCATCTCAAGTGTACGATCAGACCATCTTGCTGGCGAAACAGATGGTTGCGGCGGACGCATATGCGGTGTGGCGCGCTGACCCGAGCCTGAGCGAGTGGAGGATCGCAGCCAGCGAGGGACTGAGCGAGGAATACCGCCGGCAATCTGTTTTCCTCGCACAGCCGGGTCAGAGTTTCGGCGACAGCTGCATTGCAATCGAGGATGTGGCTGAAGATCCTCTGACCTCTCGGCGCAAAGATTTGTACGCCGCCGAAGGCATACGGTGCTTCCTGGCCGCGCCGATGCGAATTTACGGCAGGAACTCCGGAGCGGTCACGATTTATTTTCGGACTGTGCATTCCTTCAGCGATACGGAGCGGCGCCTGGTGACCGCCCTCGCCAACCTGGCGGCATCGGCTGTCAGCAGTGCGGAATTGTATGAACAGCAAAACCGGATGAGAGAAGCGGCCGAGGCGAGCGCCCGCAGGGCGCGATTTCTGGCCCGAGCATCCGGCTTGCTGGGCGCTTCTCTGGATTACGCCGGGACTTTGCGGAGCGTTGCAAAGCTTGCGGTTCCGGAATTTGCGGACTGGTGCGTGGTGGACATGGTAGAGCCAGACGGTCGCGTGGAGCGGTTGGCGATGGAGCATCGCGATCCGGAAAAACTCGCGGCGGCCTGGAGAATGCGCGAACGATATCCGCGCCACATCAATATGCCCCACGACGCAGCGGAGATATTGCGCAAAGGCGCTTCGGTGCTCCAGTCTGAAGTCACCGACGAGGCGCTGGTCCGCGCGGCTCAGGACCAGGAGCATCTGGCAATGCTTCGAGCGGCGGGGATCCGCTCCGTCATTGTCGCGCCGATGAAGGCGCGCGGGCGTACGTTCGGCGCGGTTACGTTCGTAATGGCTGAATCCGGGCGCATCTACGGGCCGGAAGATCTTACGGTGGCCGAACAGCTCGCCGAACGCGCGGCGCTGGCCATCGATAACAGCCGGTTGTTCGCTGAGGCGGAGCGCGAGCGCGCCGACGCGCAGGCCGCCGCGCAAGCGCTGCGCCGGTCCAACGAAGAACTCGAGCAGTTTGCCTACGTCTCCAGCCACGATCTTCAGGAACCGCTGAGAAATATCGCCAGTTATGCGCAGTTGCTGGCCAGGCGCTATCAAGGCAAACTGGACCGCGACGCAGACGAGTTTCTTGGCTATCTGATCGATGGCGCGCGGCGCATGAGCGTGCTGATCCAGGACCTTCTCAGCTATTCCAGGCAGGTCCGGATGGGCGCGGCAGCGTTCAGTCCCGTGAGCAGCGAAGAGGCGCTGGAGACCGCGCTAAGGAACCTGCACCGCGCAATCCAGGACAGCGCCGCCGAGATCAGACGCGACCCTCTTCCTACCGTCTGGGGTCACAGCATGCAGCTGGCCCAGGTATTCCAAAATCTGATCAGCAACGCGATCAAGTATAGCGGCGGCAAAACGCCGAAAGTCCACGTTTCGGCGCAGGTTTTGGATGGCGAAGCCGTCTTCCGCGTCTCCGACCAGGGCATCGGCATCGACCCGCGATATCACGATCGCATCTTCGGTCTGTTCAAGCGGCTCCACGGACGCAACGTGCCGGGAACGGGGATCGGCCTGGCGACCTGCAAAAAGATTGTCGAGCAGCACGGCGGCAGGATCTGGGTAGAGTCGAAGGCGGGCGAGGGTGCGGCGTTCTATTTTTCGGTGCCGTTATGCGGCAAGTGAGGTCGCTGTAAGCTGTTAACTAGAGCCTCCATGTCGCAAAAGTCTACGCAGTACGTCCGTGACAATAGCCGCCGCATGCTCGATGAGCTGAAGGAGTTCATTCGCATTCCGAGCATCAGCACGCTGCCGGAAAATGAGCCGGATGTTCGCCGCGCCGCGAATTTCATCGCCGACGCGCTGAGGAAGGCCGGCCTGGAGCATGTTGAAGTGATCGAGACGGGGAAGCATCCGCTGGTGTACGCCGACTGGCTTCACGCTCCCGGCAAACCGACGGTGCTCTGTTACGGACACTACGATGTGCAGCCGCCCGATCCGCTAGAGCTTTGGGAATCGCCTCCGTTTGAGCCCACCGAGCGAAACGGCAACCTATACGCGCGCGGCGCGGCCGATGACAAAGGGCAGATGTACATGCATATTAAAGCCGTGGAGGCCCTGTTCGCGATCAACGGATCGTTGCCTGTGAACGTAAAATTCCTGATTGAGGGCGAGGAAGAGGTCGGCGGCGAATCGATTGCGAAATACGTCCAACAGAATCCGGAACGGCTGAAAGCGGATGTGGCGCTGGTGTCGGACACCGAGCTGTATGCCGAGGGAATTCCGACGCTGTGCATCGGGCTCCGCGGCCTCATTTACACGGAAATCGAGGCGACCGGTCCAATGCGCGACCTGCACTCGGGCATGTACGGAGGCGCGGCGCCGAACCCGATTTTTGGCCTGATCGAGTTGCTGGCCAAGATGAAGGACGCCAACGGCCACATCCATATCCCGGGCATGTATGACGATGTCCAACCGCCTGCTTCGGCGGAGAAGCAGAGTTGGGACAATCTGCCGTTCAGCGAAGAGGAGTTTCTGAAGAACGAGGTTGGATCCACGCGCTTGACTGGCGAACCGGGATTCAGCGTTCTGGAGCGCGTGTGGGCGCGGCCGACGCTCGAAGTGCATGGCATCGGAGGGGGCTTCACGGGACCCGGCGCCAAGACAGTAATTCCCGCCAAGGCGGTCGCGAAGGTCAGTATGCGTATGGTCCCAAACCAGGACCCCGAAAAAATCGTGGCTGCCTACAAGCAATTTGTGAAGGACAACACGCCCGCCGGGATCCGGACGGAAGTGCGCGTGCTGAGCGCGGGACCCGCCATTCTGGTGAACCCTGACCATCCTGCGATTCACACCGCGGCGCGAGTATTCAGCGAAATGCTGGGCCGTCCCACAGTGTTCATCCGCAGCGGCGGATCGATTCCGATCGTCGGCGATTTTGCGAAATTCCTCAAAATTCCGACCGTAATGATGGGCTTTGGCCTTCCCGATGATGGTCTGCATTCGCCCAACGAAAAGTACAAAATCGAGAATTACTACACGGGGATCATGACGATTGCCCAGTTTTTCGAAGAATACGGAAAGTGAAGTCGTCGGCCCCGCTTCGCCGGCCTCCGACAGCGTAGTCCGCTCGGCCGGGGTGGTTTCGATCGCCATCGCGATGAGCCGCGTCACCGGGCTCATCCGTGAGAGCGTGATGAGCCGCCTGTTCGGCGCAGGCGCGGTAATGGACGCCTTCAATCTCGGCTTTCGCATCCCGAACCTGACGCGCGATTTGTTCGCTGAAGGGGCGTTGTCATCGGCGTTTGTGCCCACCTTCACGGACTACTTGACAACCAAGAGCAAGGGCGAGGCTGCGCGGCTGGCGAACCTGGTTGCAACGGCGCTGATCCTGGTTGTGGGCGGGCTGTGCGTTCTCGGAGTGATCTTCGCGCCGGCGCTGGTGCGTCTGCTTGCGCCCGGATTCGAGGAGGTCCCCGGCAAATTTCCGCTGGCCGTGACCATGACCCGGATCATGTTTCCCTTTCTGCTGCTGGTGGCGCTGGCCGCGCAGGCCATGGGCATCCTGAACGCCTGCAACCAGTTCTTTGTGCCGGCGATGGCTTCGACGTTTTTCAATATCGGATCCGTCGGTTTCGGAATCCTCATCGGCTACGTGGCCGGGCCGCATATCGGGCTGAGCCACATCCAGGGCATGGCCATCGGAGTTGTCTGCGGCGGCGCGCTTCAGCTCGCCTGGCAAATTCCAAGCCTTCATCGCGCCGGCTTTCGGTTCCGTCCGGAGCTGCACTGGTCGCATCCGGGGTTGGCGCACATTCTTCAATTGATGGGTCCGGCGATTCTGGGCAATGCCGCGACGCAAATCAACGTGATGGTGAACACGAACTTCGCCTCGCAATTGGGCAACGGCCCGGTGAGCTGGTTGGGATACGCTTTCCGGTTCATGCAATTGCCGCTCGGGCTGTTTGGCGTGGCGATTGCCTCCGCAACTCTGCCATCGGTTTCGCGCAGCGCCGCGCAGGGCAACATCGACGAGTTCCGGCGCACTCTGTCGCGATCGCTGGGTATGGTGCTGCTGCTGACGATTCCGTCTTCCATTGGGCTGGCGGTGCTCGGACGTTCGATCATCGGGGCGGTATATCAGGGCGGCCGCTTCAAGGTATATGACACCAATCAAACCGCGCTGGCCCTGTCGTGCTATGCGCTGGGGCTGGCTGGTTACGCAGCGCTGAAAGTTCTGAGCCCGTCTTTTTATGCGCTCAACGACGCGCGAACGCCGATGATGATCAGCCTGTTTTCGATTGGCATTAATTTCAGCGTTGCGTGGACGCTGATCCACACTACTTCGCTCGGCCACGCCGGCTTGGCGCTCTCGACCTCTGCGGTCGCGTTGTTTGCATCGGTCGTCCAGTTCTGGATATTGCGAAACCGCATTCACGGCATTCATGGGCGCGAACTGTTGGAGACCGTGGGGAAGATCTTGATCGCATCCGCGTGTATGGGCGCTGCAGCAGCAGCCTCGAGCCATCTGGTGGTAAGCCGGCTAGGCGTATCGCAATTGGCGCGGCTGGCCGATCTGGCGGTTTCGATACCCGTCGGCCTGGCCGTTTATTATGGCTTCTGCCGCTGGCTGGATGTGCCGGATCTCGACGCGGCGATTCACGCCATCGGAGGTCCGGTCATTCGGGGGGTGAACCGTTTCCGGTCATAACGCGCGCACTGCATCTTCCACCTGGCTGGCGAGGCGGGCGTAGTCGTCGCCTGTCAGGCGCAGGGGCTTGCCGAACTTGATTGTAACCCGGCCCGGTCGCGCCATTTTCCAGGATTGATGCAGAACGCGATCTGCGCCCTCGAGCCGCACGGGCACGACCGGCGCGTTCAGCTTTGCGGCCATCATCGCGACGCCGGGCTGAAACCGGCGGATCTCGCCGCCCCTGGTCCGCTCTCCCTCCGGGAAAATGAGGACGCACCAGCCGTCGGCAATCAACTGTCCGGCGTAGCGCAGAGTTTCAAGCGCGCCCGCCTCGCGCTGGGGAATGGGAAATGCGTTAAAGAACAGCGTGGCTAGATAGTAGTTCAGGCTGTTGGTGAAGCGCTTTCGAAGCGAATGCCGCTCCGGGTGAAAGTGCGCAGCGAAAAACTCCTTCGACATCGCTGGCGCAACGCGCCATCGCCAGCGGTACGGCAGCGCGAGCAGAATCGCGGGCACATCCAGGTGACTTTGATGATTCGGAGCAAAAATGACGGGCGGCTTCAGGCCGGCGAGGTTCTCCAGGCCGACTACGCGAGGCCAGATGAAGAAGCGAGCGATGGGCAGGATCCAGGTGAGCAAACTGGCATCGCGAAGCCAGCGCGCAAATCGTGACCGGTTCCATTGTGGGAAGCTCATCACCTCGGCAGAGGGCGGGGCAACGGCCAGTGTGGGGCCGGCCGCCAGATCGCCCACGGTGCGCGCTGCGCTGAACTGACTCTCGCTCATATTGAGCTCCATCATGAGCTCCACGCGCTCGAGAGAGCTCAACCCCAGTTCGTCGAGCGTCGTCGCGGGCGTGAGATCGCGGCCGGCGGCATAGCGCGCCAACACGTTGTATATCCTGTCAGGCCGCCGTTTCCCTTCCGCAACCGCGCCCGTCTCAAGCCAACGCAGGATTTCATGCCGTTTCAGCTTCCGCGCGGCTTCCGTTCGGGGCAACTCGGCGCCCGGCCATACGACCGCGCGGCGGATCTTCTGGTAATCTTCGAGCCGGGCGTTAGTGCGCCGCACGATCTCGCCCACATCGGCGCCGGGCTTGACCACCAACACGGCCTCAACACGATCTCGGCCGACGACCGCTGAGTCCTCGACCTCGGGCATCTGGTTCAGCACGCTCTCGATATCTTCGGGAAAGACGTTCAGTCCCTCGGGCGTGACAATCATTTCCTTCTTGCGGCCGCGGATAACAAGCCGATTCTGCGCGTCCATTTCGCCGATATCGCCGGTATGCAGCCAGCCGTCCTGGAAGGCGGCGTCGTCTCCAGCGCCGAAGTATCCGGACGTGACATTCTCGCCGCGAACCAGAATTTCGCCGTCGGGAGCGATTTTGACTTCGACGCCGGCAATGGGAGCTCCGACGGTGCCCTTGCGGGCATGGAACGGATGGTTCAACGTGACGATCGGCGCAGTTTCGGTGAGCCCGTACCCTTGGATGACGAGATAACCAAGCTTTGTCCAGAAATCTTCAAGGTCCGGCGGCAGCGGCGCCGCGCCGACGATCGCCGCCCAAAATTTCCAGCCGAACAGGCGGTGAATCCTGCGATAGCGCCACCAGCGTCGCAGAAAATGGCCTCCGGGCGCCGGCGCGTCCGCTTCTGGCGCGATTCGCCGGACATAATCACGCAGCAGCTCAAGGATTTTTGGAACGGACACCAGCACCGAAATTCGGCGCATACGAATCTGCCGCACGATTTCGTCCGGGTTATATCCGCGCATGAAGACCACCACCCCCGGCAGCGCCGGGGGGATGAACGCGGCGAGCGCCTGACCGAACATGTGGCTGAGCGGCAGCAGGTTCAGAAAACGAATGGGGAAAAAAGGGCGTCCGTAGCGGCGGTACTTGAGGATCTCGCGCTCTACAGGAACAATATTCGCTAGAATGTTCCGGTGCGTGATGAGCACTCCCTTCGGATCGGACGTCGCGCCGGAGGTGAAGATAATCTCAGCGAGATCGTCGCGCGAGATCTCAACCGGAGCTGGCTCGCGCGCATCGGACCAATCGAGCTCGGCAAGCGCCCACGGCGGCGCGCCGCCGGCCCCGGCGGGCCAGCGCACTTCTTCGCCGATCAAAGTGACGCGCGCATTCACTTTCGTCCGAATACGCAGCAACAAGTCCGCGGAAACGCGGTAATCGACCGGCGCCAAAACCGCGCCCGCCAGCAGACATCCCCACAGCGCCGCCACCCATTCCGGCCGGTTCTCACACCAGATAACGACCGTGTCGCCCTTGCGGACTCCTGCCCGCTGGAGACGGGCGGCGAAGGCGCGCGCAGCGCGGCCTACGTCGGCGTAGGAGCGCGTTTCTGTGCGGAATCCATCATCGTAGATGAGGAAACGTTCGCTGCGGCTGGAAAAATCGTGAAAAAAGTCGAGCAGCGTGTCTCGGCGCACTCTGAACCAGGAAAGCCGGCCGCAGACGAACGCTGATGAAAACGGATCTGAACAGCCTTCTGCGCTGGTTCTGCGGCCTAACTCTTGATGATAGCAGCCCGCTATTTCATCTCTGCTCTGTCAGCAGCGCGGGTCTATGCCGCATAAAGCGTTCGCGGTGTGCGGACGATGGATATAACGATGGCGAAAATACCAGCGGCGCTGGCAAGGGCGGCGGTCTTGCATCTGCAAGGCAGAGTGGAAGAGGCTCTGGCGGAGATTGACGCCGCTATTGCGGGAGGCGAATCGAGCGCGGCGCTGCTGGCAGCCAGGCAGCAGATTTCCGCGCAGCTCGGCAGCGTCCCGAAGCAATCAGCGCTTGTTGCGGAGGTGGAAGCGGCTTTCGTTGACGCCCGGTTTGAAGATGCGGCGGCGCATTGCGCCAGAATGGCCGAAATGTCGCCCGAGCAAGCCGAACCCTGGTTCAATCTCGGAGTGGCGTATGAACGTTGCGGGCGCGCGGAGGACGCCGCAACAGCCTACCGTGAAGCGGCGCGCCGGGACCCGCGCTCGGCCGCGGCGCTTGTCAATCTGGGGGCGCTTTTGCACAAGCACGGCGAACTCGATGAAGCGGCGTTGTGTTACCAGCGGGCGCTGAAAATCGAGCCCGGCCACAAAGGCGCGCTGTATAACGCCGCAGTCCTTGCCGAGCAGCAGGGAAAAGCCGATCAGGCGGAGGCGCTCTACGCGCAATGCGAGTGGGAAGGCGCCTGGTTTCGGCTTGGCCTTCTGCGTTTCCGCCGCGGCGATTACCATGGCGCCATTGAAGCGCTGACCAAATGCATCGACCGGCGCGCGGCATGGTCGGAAGCCGAGTTCAATCTGGCGCTGGCCCGCTGGAGGGCTGGCGAGCCTCAGGCCGCGGCGGAAGGATTCAGCCGCGTGGTTGAACGCGACCCAAACTCCCTGCACGCCTTGCGCGCGCTTGCCGCAGTACACATGGAACTGAACCTCACGGAGCAGGCGCTGGAACTGCACGCCCGGCTCATCGAATCCGGTGAACGAACTCCGGAGCTTTTCTACAACACCGGATTGCTGCTCCAGAAATCCGGACAGATCGATGACGCCGTGAAATTGTATAACGAAGCCGTGTCAGAGCGTGCAGGCTTTCGCGAAGCGCTCATCAACCTCGGGCATGCCGTGGCGGCGCAAGGCGATACGGCGGGCGCGGAAAAATACTGGGCGGCAGCGAGCCGCGCCGGAGAGCCGTTGACGGCTTAATTACGAAAGCGATTGCGCTGTTCGGATATAATCGCGGCGATGAGCTGTGATTCCGCTCACCACGCGCACCGTTGCAGTTTCCAGCCGGGCCGCCAGGATCCCTACCTGCGGCTTGCAACCGTCACTATTTTTGTTCGCGACCAGGAACGCAGCCGTGAGTTCTACGAAAACTGCCTCGGGTTCTCCGTCGCGTTCGACATCCGGAGCCCATCGGGCGAGCGCTGGCTGATGCTTGCGCCGCCGGATGGGACTGCGCTGCTGGCGCTCGCGGCCCCGAAGCAGGGCGCTGCAGAACATAACCTGATCGGCCGGCCCACGCAGATCTCCTTTTTGACGGAAGATATTTTCGCGAAAGTCGAGGAATGGGGCAGCTCCGGCGTCCGCTTTCACCACTCGCCGCAACTGGCGCCCTCAGGGGCAATGTGCGCCACCTTCGAGGATATCGACGGAAACTCGTTTACGCTTCTCAGCCTCGATGCGATGACCCGCGAATTGGAGATGCAGCGACGCGCGCATAGGGAACGGCGTGAAGCTGAGCGCCGCGCCAGCGAGGAGATGAACTCGCGCGGAGCGTCCAGGCCCGGCTGTTCCCGCAATGGATTCCCCAGCTTCCGACGCTCGAATGCGCCGGACTCTGTATGCAGGCCCGTCACATCGGCGGAGACTACTATGATTTTCTCGACCTCGGTCGCGAACGGCTGGGACTCGTGGTCGGGGACGTTTCGGGGAAGGGTACGGCTGCAGCGCTGCTCATGGCTAACTTGCAGGCCCACATCCACAACCAGTGCGCGACGTACTCGAGCCGTCCGTTCACGCCCTTCGTCATGGATCAGCCGCAACGTTTTCTCACCTCCATCAACCGGCTGTTTTACGACAGCGCGGGGGAGGGGGCGTATGCCACGCTGTTTTTCGGCGAATACGACGATCGTTTGCAAAGACTGCGCTACGCCAACTGCGGCCATCGGCCGGGGCTGCTTCTGCGTCGCGACGGGAGCCTGGACCGGCTCGATTCCACCTCTGGCGTTCTCGGTCTGTTCCACTCCTGGGATTGCGCCGCCGAAGAGCGCCGCCTGTTGCCCGGCGACATGGTGGCCCTATATACCGACGGCGTGACGGAGTGCTTCAATGCGGCGGGTGAAGAATTTGGAGAGGCGCGGCTGGTGGATGTCTTGCGCCAGCATCGCGATTTGGCGCCGCGCGCGCTGCTCGCCTCCGTCGCTGAATATGTCCGCCGGTTTGGAGCAGGAGAGCAGCATGACGACATCACGCTGTTGATTGCCAAATGCAAAGATTCGGAAGCGCTTCCGCCGCACTCCCCTGCATATGACCTCGACGCCGCCGCAGCGCAAATGGGATGACGTGATACGGCGCAATCATACTACGGGAAATATGCGGTCAAGTTCGGCCGCTCGCCGGCGGATTCCGATATAAAACGGGCCAAATAAGGCGTAAACCGCGCTGACTTCGTCGAAGCGCATTTCGTAAATCAGCCGTTTGAACACCAGCGGGTCGTCCGCGAACAAGTCAACTCCCCACTCCCAGTCGTCGAATCCGATCGACCCCGATATAATCTGCTTCACCTGTCCGGCATACCGCTGGCCGACGGCGCCGTGCTCCTGCATTTGCCGCCTGCGTTCCGCCATTGGAAGCCGGTACCAGTTCTTGTCCTCCCCGCGTCGGCGGTCCATCGGGTAAAAACAGACATATCGGGACGCAGGGATTTCGGGATACAATCGCGGCCGCATAGCGGCGCGCTGCCGTTCGAGCGTCTGCTCGATTTCCGCGCTCCACTCGGCCGAAAACGGCTGTACACCCCGCTCCGCCAGCGACGCGTAGACTTTCATCGTGGATTCATATAAGCCCAGCTCGATGACCGAGAGGTATGATGTCGCGGGCTCGAGAAAATCCGAAAGAGCCAGGCGTTGAATTGCGGTTTCTGCGTCGTTAAGGCGTTCGAAGGAATCCCGGAAGTGGATGAGAAGCAGGTCGCCTTTATGGCCGAGCAGCGAGTACGCGGCCGTTTGCTCTCCAGGCCGGCCGGCAAGATCGAGCGTGACGCCCGCCTCCGCCAGGATTTCGCGCCGCCGCTCGCTCTCCAGCGCTTTCCACTCCGCCCAGCGTACGCGGAACATTTGGTGCAATACGCTCGCGCCCTCAATGGTTAAGGGGACGGGCGGCAGATTTTCAGAGGCGATGGCGGGGTTCGAAATAGCAGACATAATCTGAATTTCGCATACCGCCCGCGGCCGCGGCCGCGGCTGGCAGTGGCGTTCTCAATCGGCTTCCATCGTCTCAGCGTCGCCTACGGCTTGCGACGGAGTCGAGCCTCGGCGGCGCCAATGGGCGCCCTCTTCGTTCTCACCTTCAGCCTGCGAAGGGTTCAGCCAGTTCTCGGCGGTCAAATTCCTGTCTGAACCGGATCGTCGTGTTTTGGGTCCGCCATGACGTCCTCGCTTGTTGGAGGCCGGCGTCGACCGTGTTCGATCAGCCCTGCGTTCCGGATGTAACGGCGCGCTCGCCGAAGGGGAACTTCACGGCCTCGATAGACTCGCCAACGACTTCGATCCGTTTGAGATCCGTCGTGCCGACGCCAAGCGCCTCAGCAAGCTTCATCGTGTTGTCGCAATCATTAAAGGGCGTTGTGCCGCGGTCTGCGCGCGGATCATACCCCATCACCGCTGTCGCAACGGCGTCCGTTGTGACCGGATTCGTACCCAAGATGAGCACTCCCGGCTGCACCCATCGCAAATTCTTGCGAATCCACGGGCCCTCCCCGCCGGCCATCGTTTCGACGCCGTCGATAAAGGCGATGTCGATCGGCCGCGCGGTGACAAGCTCAGCCACGATGCGCGGCATGCGATAGCCGGGCTGGCGGCTGGAGTTCGGATCATTTTCCTGAGGGGCGGTTTTTGCTGGACCGCGCTTTCCAAGATGGCAGACGCTTACGCGGCCCGCTCCCGGATTTTCGTTCGGTCCATCGATCCCCGCGTCGTCGCCATAAATCGAGGCTGGCGTGATCCCGAAGATATTCTTCATGGAAAGGGTGACGCCGCAGGTCGCATGATTTTTCAGCTTGGCCATGGACATGAACACGTCCGTATCTTCGTAAGCGTGATTGAGGTCGTAGGCCGGGAAAATGTATCCGCCGTTTGCCGTCTTCAAACGCGAATACTTCTTGCCTTTACCGAGAGCGTTGGTGTTCTCAAATTCCAGCTTGGGCGAAATGCTCTGCATGACGCGCACATTCCATCCCGAGTCGAGCATATATTCCTCGAGCGGTCCGGAGGACGCCCACGCGCTCTCCACCAGGCGGATCCGGCGCGCGCCCGCCTGATCAAGCAGGTGCACCATCGCCATGATGGTCCTGGGGTGCGTGTAATGCGTGCTGCCGAGCGGCTTGCCCTGGAACCGCAACCCCGGGCTGCCCGTCAGGTTGAGCTTGATCGTAATGGTCTTATTCTTGACCAGGCGGCCGAGTCCACCGAGCTGGTCAAACATTTTTGAAAGCGTCGGGGCGAGGTCCTCATCGTAGGAACGGCACCTGGCTATGGAAACGGGCGCGGTGGGCGCTTCCTTCGCCAACAGCGATTTCGTGCGGGCTAGTGGCGCGCTTGCGGCCAAGGCGAGCAACTCGCGTCGAGTCATACCTACATTCTAAGGCGCTCCGAGCAGCGGGAGGTTACTGCTGGATATTAGTGGACGGGTAAAGATTCGTCGCCTTTTGCAGGGCGCTTAGCGGACTTACTGCAGCTTTTCGGTAAGCGTGACCGGTTCGGAAAGCCGGAAGGTAAGTCGTGTCTCCACAGGGATTTCGGCAGCCTGACCTCGGGTGAGTAACACATCGCCCGCCCCGGCTGCGCCCCCGACTCCGGCCCCAATGGCTGCGCCTTTGCCACCGCCGGCGATGGCGCCGATCGCTGCTCCGAGCGCCGCGCCGATCCCGACTTTTGCAGCATCTTTCTTCTTCGTTGGCTCCGCCTGCTTGCGAAACGCGGCGGTATGAATGCGCACCTTCTGTCCGTCAGACGTATTAATCTGCGTCAACTCAAGCGCAAGTTGCGCCAGTCCGTGTACACGGCCCGCTGGATCGGATTCAACCACTCGGCCTTGCACTCGCGCTCCCCGTTCGGCAATAACGAATCCGTCAACAATGAGCGGCTGGTCCAGCGTCCCCGCAAATGAGTCTCCGGCGCGGCTTCGCTGCGTTGAAAGCGTTTCAGCCAGCCGGACGGACAGCGTCGTTCCGGCCGGGATCGTCACCGTGTGCGGCTGAGGCGGCGGAGGCGGTTCGACTTTGCGCTCTGGCGGCGGCGCCAGCGCATCAGGCGGCGGCGCATTCGCCACCCGCGCCGGAGCGCTGCTTGCGATCTCCTGCGTCGGCGGATTGTTGCCGGACGGGGAAGTGGCGGGGGCGGGCGGAGGCGCTGCTTGCGGCGGCTGCGACTTCGGCGCGTCCTGATGGGATCGCGGTCGGAACGCCCGCGCGACCTTCGGCGACGCCGTCGACGGCGTCGATGGCGCCACATGATCCTGTGCTAGCGCCGCCGGCGCAGGCTCGGCAGCCGGCGGCGCGGTCGGAGGCGGAGCTGGGGCAGTCGCTGTGTGCGCGGCATCGACGAGCGCCGTGGGGGCGGCAGGACGCCGCATCGCGATGTAGGTTATTCCGGAAGCTACGACCAGACCACCGGCAAATGCCAGCAGAATCTTCGTGTTCATAACCACCTCAACAACTTAAACGTCTATGCAGCAGACCGGGTTTCTCTTCTCATTCGTCGAAATACTCGCTTTGGCCCAAAACCGCGACCACAGCGTATGCGGTCTCGCTCATGTCCGCTCCAGCGTCCCGAATGTACAATACCCGACGCCACTGGCCAACGCACTGCGCTTGCCGGCCAGGCCGCTCACTGCTGGAGTTCGGCTGTCATCTTTGCGCCACCCATCTGGGGCAGCGCCGTTGTGAGCTTTACAGGTTTGCGAGAGTCCTTGGCGATCCACACGGTGGCTCTTTCCGGGCCGCCGTCGGCCGAGGCGAGATCGACCTTGTAAGCCTCAAAACTGCCAGCCGGCACCGTGACCCTTTCCGAGCCCACCACCTCGAGCTTCATCAACTTGAGCCTTTGTCTTTGCACATCGAAGTTACGGTAGGCAACGCTATAGCCCTCGGCAAGCGGCAGCGTTGCGATGACATGGAGAGCGCCGGGTCCATCGGCGAAGATTTCGCCGCCGAGATCCGCGGC
>DASRCT010000051.1:0-66158 GCA_035652975.1 Bryobacteraceae bacterium
GCCTCGGCAAAGGAACGGCTTGAAAGAGGGATCAGCGCATTGAGGAGCGTCTTTGCGGCGCCGATATCGGAGGCGTCATAAGGCCCGATCCTCTCGTCCTTCTTTTTGTTGCCCTTGCCGGCCGTAGGGGGTGTTTCCCAGAACCAAGCCCTTGCGTCGTTGTCGAGCCCATCCCGATTCAGGCGGCCCAGCCGCTGAATGATCGACGGCCAGGGCGCCAATTCGGACCACAGATGGTGCGCGGAAATATCTAGTCCAGCTTCCACGACCTGCGTGCTGACGCAGATGAGCCCTGGATCATCTGGGATCGGCCCTGAATGTCTCCTGCGCCTATCTTCGAATTCGAGTAAGCGCGTCTCGTTCGCGTCACGGTCCTGGCGGCGAAAGCGTGAGGTCAGCAAGATCTTTGACGTTCCCGGCAAAGCAAGGAAGATCGCGCGCGCCGTCTCAACGGTATTGCACACGACCAAGGAAAGTGTACCGGCTTGGTGGCTGTCGGAAACCTGCTTCGCGATCGTTTGCGGATCACCCGTGTCCGCCCATTGAACCGGGCGGACAGCCTTTCTCCTTGCATCGAGTGCCGGATCGTTGAAGTTCAAACTAGGAGCGGGCGCCGTGTCGCACCCATCTTTTTTCCGGTCCGTTGTGGACAAGAAGGATGTTCCCATCGTTGCGCTCATCCATGTGGTCAGGCAAGGCTTGATGGAAGCAAAGCGCTTTCGTCGCATCCAGTCGAGTTGGACCGTGGTCCACAGGCCGGGCCCCATCAACTGCACTTCGTCGATGATCCAGCGGCAATCCTGGTTGAGCAGGCCGAAGTGCACAGGCCACTCATAGCGGCTCATCGAGTAGCCGCGATTGAGCGCTCGAGAAAGGAGTTGGTCCTGCGTGCCCACCAGCACCCACGGCTGATCGGGCTTACCCGCCCATTTTTCGTCAATGGCGCCGCCCATCAGTTGGTAGACACTGATTTCGGCGTACTGGGCCGTTCTAAGGTGGGCGAAGTACTTCCGGAGCCGCTCGACTGTTTGCCGGACAAGGCTGCGCATCGGCAAACAGTAGACCAGATGAAGCGGCTCGGCTTTGTCCTCTTGAACGATTCGCCGCCACGCCCAGGCAAGCGCGACTCCTTCTGTCTTACCGAGCCCTGTTGGCACGGGCAGGATTTCGGGCAATCCGTTCAGCGCGATCTGCCGTTGCCATTCGTATGGATCGAATCCGGCGGCTTGCTTGAAAAAAGCATCGAAGTTTTGTGAGTCGGTCATGTCGCATTTCGCCCGCGCTTCGTTTCCTGTCGATTAGGGAGATTATAATTCTGCGCGAAGCTGCGCCGGTTGAAGTGATCGCACCATCCACTGCGACCACTTTTGTGCGCACTGTGCTTCTTTCCGTGGCGCGCGGTAGCGCAAGGATCGCGCGGGGAGGGCCGTAAGCGTTTGACCTGTTGGCGGTTTTCGCAACCCTTTGCGTTAATGGGCGGCTTCGGTGAGCACGGGTGTGACCCGCTTTGCGCCGACGGTGCGCGCCCCAGGCGCATTGGTATGTTCGGCAGATTGCTTCTTGAGCGTGGATCTTTCGATGCGCCCGCTGGTGAAGGCCACTTGCAACTCGCCCACCCGTCGCGAGCGATGCTGAAGAAACCTGAATCTTCTGTCCCGGTTGAATGTTCTAATTGTTAAGAAGACTCGAAATCTCCCCTATGTTGACAGGGTTCAGGGCGATTCTTAGAATTGGTTAAACTGAGAACTGACCAGCCCAGTGCCGCCATGGCGCAAGTTCTTTCATTTCCGCAACCGGCGCAGCGACTTCGCGCCGGGTCGATCCTTGAGCAGATCGGGCATACGCCGCTGATTCGCCTGGCGAAGATCGACGCCGACCTGCCCGGCATCGAGATTTATGGCAAGGCTGAGTTTTTCAATCCTGGGGGTTCCGTTAAGGATCGGCCGGCGCTGAATATGATTCTCGACGGCGAGCGTACGGGTCGCCTTACCAAAGACCGGACGATTCTGGATTCGACCAGCGGGAACACGGGAATCGCATACGCCATGATTGGCGCGGCAAAGGGTTACAAGGTCAAGCTCGTGCTGCCGGGCAATGCTTCCCGCGAGCGCAAGGCCATGCTCAAGGCGTATGGCGCCGAGATGGTGTTTTCGGATCCGGCGGAGGGCTCTGACGGCGCCATCCGCAAGTGCCGTGAGATCTACGAGAACGACCCCAACCGGTATTTTTACCCGGACCAGTACAATAATCCCGCCAACTGGAAATCGCACTACGAGACGACGGCGCCGGAAATCGTGGAGCAGACCGACGGCCGGATCACGCATTTTGTGGCGGCGCTCGGCACCTCGGGAAGTTTCGTGGGAACGTCGCGGCGGCTCAAGCGCGACTTGCCCCATGTAAAATGCATTTCTGCGCAGCCGTCCTCGGGCTTTCACGGTCTGGAGGGCTTGAAGCACATGCCCACGGCAATTGTGCCTGGCATCTACGATCCGACTCTCGCTGACGACAATATATGGATTGAGACCGAGGATGCGTATGCGATGGCCCGGCGAGTTGGCCGGGAGGAAGGGATTCTGATCGGCATCTCAGCGGGCGCCAATCTGGTAGCAGCGCGCACTATTGCGAAGGAGCTGGTTGAAAACGGTGAGCCGGGCGTGATTGTGACCTTTTTGTGCGACAGCGCGGCGAAATATCTGAGCGAGCCGTTTTGGGACGAATAACCGGTAATGATCCGCATCGAATCCGAGGCCTGGCAGGCAATGGTCCGGCACGCCGAGTCTACCTTCCCGAATGAATGCTGCGGAGCGATGCTGGGCGTTATCGACGGCGATGAGAAGATTGTGCGGCGCGCGGTTCCCCTGGAGAACGCACATCCGGGTCCGCAGGCGGAACGGTACGAACTGCGGCCGGAAGATCTGCTGCGCGCAGACCGCGAGGCGAGGCAGGCGGGGATGGACCTTATCGGCATCTTCCACTCGCATCCGGATTGCGACGCTTATTTCTCCGAGACGGATTTGAAGAACTCGTGTCCGTGGTACTCGTTCGTCGTGCTCTCGATCAAAGGCGGCCGATTTGATCACGCCAACAGCTATCTTCCGAATGCGGATCAGACCGCCGCGGACAAGGAAATTCTGGTTTATTGAACAATGCCGAAGATTCTGATTCCGACTCCACTGCGGCAATACGCCGACAAACGCGATTCGATTGAGGTCTCGGGCGGCACGGTGGGCGAAGCGCTCGATGCGCTCACGATGCAGTATCCCGAGCTACGCCGCCATCTGTTCACCGATGAAGGGAAACTGCGCAGCTTTGTAAACGTGTATGTCAGCGACGAGGACATACGCTATTTGAACAAAGATGCGACGCCCGTGAAAGACACGGACACGATCTCCATCGTGCCGAGCATCGCCGGCGGCAGCGCCGGCGTCGCCGCGCCGCCCGCAGCGCTGGACAAAGATGAGATTCTGCGCTACAGCCGGCATCTGATCATTCCCGAGGTGGGCATGGAAGGCCAGCTCAAGCTGAAGCAGGCCAAGGTGCTGCTGATCGGGGCCGGCGGTCTTGGCGCGCCGCTCGGGTTATATCTGGCGGCTGCGGGCGTGGGCCGCATCGGTATTGTCGATTTTGACGTGGTTGACTTCACGAACCTGCAGCGGCAGGTGATTCACGGAACGCACGACGTCGGCCGCAAGAAGCTGGACTCCGCCGCCGACGCCATGCTGGAGATCAACCCCCATATCCAGATTGACAAGCATGAAACGGCGCTTTCGAGCGAAAATGCGCTGGATATTCTTAGAGATTACGACATCGTCATCGACGGCACGGACAATTTTCCGACGCGGTACCTGGTGAACGACGCGTGCGTGCTGCTGAAGAAGCCGAACGTGTACGGTTCGATTTTCCGCTTCGAAGGACAGGCGACCATCTTCGCCTACGGGAACGGACCGTGCTATCGCTGCCTGTATCCCGAGCCTCCGCCTCCGGGCCTGGTTCCGAGTTGCGCCGAAGGCGGCGTGCTGGGCATTCTTCCCGGCACGATCGGCCTGATTCAGGCGACTGAAGCGGTGAAACTGCTTCTCGGGATTGGCGAGCCGCTGGTTGGGCGCCTGTTGTTGTACGATGCGCTTTCCATGCGGTTCCGCGAACTGAAGCTGCGGCGCAATGTCGACTGCCCGGTGTGCGGCGACCATCCGACCATCACCGAACTGATCGATTATCACCAGTTCTGCGGCGTGCCGCGCCAGCCGGAGGCTCCGCCGGTTGGAATGAAGGAAGGCGAGATCGATCCGGCGGATGTGAAGGCGCGAATCGACCGTGGAGAGCGGTTTGTGCTGATCGATGTGCGCGAGCCGCATGAATATCAGATCTGCAAGATCCCGTTTGCGAAGCTGATTCCGCTGGGCGATCTGCCGAAGCGGATCCACGAACTCGATTCGGCCGACGAAATCGTTGTGCATTGCAAAAGCGGCGCGCGCAGCGCCAAGGCGGCGGATTTCCTCCGGCAGGCAGGCTTCAAGAAAGTGCTGAACATGAAGGGCGGGATTCTGGCCTGGAGCGACAAAGTCGACCCTTCGGTTCCGAAGTACTGACCGGGCGCGCGCTTTCTATCTTTGCTCTGCCGGCGCGTGGTGATTCACCGGTCCGGCGCCGTGACCGAGGCCAGGGCTGGTGCGAATGGCGCGGGTGATGAAGGTCTTGGCGCGGTCGACGGCAACGGGGAGCGCTCTGCCTTTGGCCAATTCCGCGGTAATGGCGGCGGAGAATGTGCACCCGGTGCCATGGGTGTGCGGCGTAGCGATGCGTTCCGCGGGGAACTCGAAAAAGTCGGCGCCTTCCAGCAGCAGGTCGATTGCCGGACCCGCCAAGTGACCTCCCTTAATCAGCACATTGCGTGCGCCCAGATCGCGCATCCGCTGCGCCGCAGCCCGCAAATCTTCGAGTGTCCGTATTCGCACGCCTGCGATTGCTTCCGCTTCGGGGGCATTCGGCGTGATCAGGTAAGAGAGCGGCATCAGGCGCCGGATCAGGGCGCTGCGTCCCTCTTCGGCCATGAGCGGCGCGCCGTGCTTGCTGATCATTACCGGGTCGACGATCAGCGGAAAGTCGAACTGGCTGGCGATGTCGGCGACGGCGTGGACCACCGCGGCGCTGCCGAGCGCTCCGGTTTTGGCGGCGAGCGGCGGGATGTCCTCAATGACAGCGAGAATCTGTTCCTGAACGAGGGCGGCCGGCATGACCTCGACGCGGCGTACGCGCATCGTATTTTGAACCGTAAGCAGCGTAATGACGGCCTCGCCGTAGACGCCGAATTGATGAAAGGTTTTGAGGTCGGCCTGAATGCCGGCGCCTCCACTCGGGTCTGAACCGGCGATCGTGAGTGCGACGGCCACACTTCGATCAAATCACAGAGCGTCAGGGAATCGGAATCTGGCGGGTGACGGCCACGCCGGCGGAATTTGCAACTTCGACTTCGACCGCGCCGATCTGGGAGGCGTCGCCGGTGACCGGGAAGGTAGCCCGGAACAGAAACGCGCCGCCGACCTGGGAGGTGGAGAAATATTTCTGAAAGTCCGCCGTACTGTCGACGCGGATGGCGCCCGGGCCGATCACGCGGCCGGACTTATCGAAGAACGTGAACGCCAGCGCGCCGGCCGTACGAGTGTTATCGAATCCGGAGACGCTCACGTCGATATCGTTCACTCGACGGGCCGCGCCGGCGGAGTCGATGGACACGGCGGCGGGGGCGATGGCGACGGTGGTTTGCTGGGTCACGCCGCCCAGCGTCGTCGTGAACACGATGGAGCCGGCGGTTGTGCCTGTCTGAAACAGCAGCGCGTCGGCTGAGCCGAACGATATGGTGGAGTCGCCTTCTTTGACGGTGAAAGAGGCGGTGCGCCCGCCCGGCGAAACGAACCGCACGGCAGGGTCGTCCTTCAGGCCCGCGGCGGGCTGGAAGGCCAGGGTGATGGCGCCTGTGCCGGCGACCTCGGTCGCCGAATCGAATCGCAGACTCAGCTTCTGCTGGGTTCCGCTTGCAGCCGAGGAGGGCGCGACGATATTCAAGGGGGGAAACGGCGGATCGTAGGCCACGCCCGTCAATACGAAAGTCCTGTTGTCGACGGCCAGCGCGCCCTTGTAGGTTCCAGCAGTCTTGGGCTCGAAGGCGATCGAGAACAGGATCGAATCGCCTGGGGCGAGCGTTGCGGGGACGGTTGGCGCCCCGATGGCGCGATATGCTGCGCCGCTTACGCTGAGGGCGGCGACGGAAACGGGCGTCGCAGCGGCGTTCGAGATGCGAACGTCGAGTGACGTTGAGCGGTTCTTCTGCACGCGGCCGAAATCAATCGACGCGCCGGATATGAGAGGCGTCGAGCCTCCGGCCGCGAAGACGCTAGCGGCAGCAACCGATGTCGCGCGCAGCAGCGTTTGTACGCTGTTGGCGGAGACGCTGGCGCTGTAGGCGCCGGTCGCGGAGGGCGCGAAGACCACGCGAAATTCGACGAAATTGGAAGGCGCAATGATGTAGGGCAGCGACGGGGAGGCGCCCAGCGAAAAGCCTTGGCCTGCAACCTTCAGCGTTTGCAGCGTCACGGCGGCGGCGCCGGTATTGCGGACTCGAAACCGGATTTCCCGGGCGTCGCCGGCCGAAACCGCGCCGATATCGGTGACCGCAGCGGCCGGCGTCTCTGCGGTTCCATCGTAGGTGAACAATTGCATCTGGGCGAAGGCGGCCGATGCGAGCAGCGCCGAAGTAAGAAGAATCCGTTTCATTCTTGCGGGTCCGGGATGGCGTACAGGGCCGGCGCGTCGGAGAGGCGGAGCGCCCAGGCGGCGCCGTCCGCAGTTGTTACATGCGCCCAGTCCGCGCCCAACTGCGCCAAACGGGAAGGCTTTGCTGGAATCTCCACGCGGACCGGTGAGCCGCGCCGGTCCTGGACGACCAGCGCCTGGCCGCTGGCGAAGACAATGCGGCCGGCGGGAAGAACGAGGACCGGACTGGCGGCGTCATCCAGCTTCCGCAGGTTTTCAATGGCGCCGTCGGCGAGGCGGATCCGCGCGACTGCTGCGCCGTCGCGGCTTTGGATTGCAACCACGGCGGATGCGTTCTCGAGGGCAATCGATTCGATCGCGCCATCGAGCGTCCTGTCGCTCAACGGAGTGGTTGTCCATGAGCCGGAGCGCCATACCGACAGATCCTTGGCAAGCGGCCGAAACACGACGACTGATTCGCCGCCGGCTGAAAAGCCGAAGACAGCGCCTGACGCCTGGTCGAGCGTCGCGAGCACGTCGCCGGCGGGGCTGGCGATGGTGAGCGCGTCGCCAGTGAGCGTTGCCGCCAGCCGCCCCGAGCATGCGGCAAAATCCGCACGGGCGCCGGTCCGGTTGACGATAAAGCTGCCGGAAAGGCCGCGAATATCCAGAATGCTGCCGTCCACCGACCCTGCCAGGCCGATGCGCGGCTCGGCGATCTGCGCCGCCAGCGCCGAACAAAACACAAGCCAAACACAACACGCTGGATGCATCAGGGAGCTCCAATGATGACCGAGGGCCGGCCGATGGACAGGCTGGTTTGCGGCGCTGCGGCAGGGGCCGAGCCGCCGCCGCGCGCCATGCCCGCCGCCAGCCCCCCGGCTGCGGCGCCCGCGGCAATAAGGCCAACGATGAGAAGCTTGCTGCGATGACCGCCAGCCATGCGTGGACCGCTGTTGTCCGCGGCAACGTGATCGGAAAGATGCTGGATGCTCACTGTGCCCGCCCGTACACCGTCCTTTGCGGCGGTGATTCTCACCTGGACCTCGCCGGGGGTCCGGTTCCAGCGCATTCCCCACACGGTTGCGCGGCCGTCCTCGCCAGTATTCACGATTTCTGTTCTGGCGCCGCTCGAGAACACGCCGGTCGCGCCCAGGTCCGGGAGTTGGAAGCTGACGGCAACTCCTGAAACGGGACGTCCCGTTTCATCCGTGATCTGAACAGTGATGCCGCGGGTAGCGCGGGAGCCCGTAGCGTACACGGTTCCCTCGCCCTCAACGATCGCGATGTTCAGGACCGCAAAATCGGCGCCCCACACCGGCATCAAGGCGCTGATCGCAATGGCGGCGAATCGCTTCACACCCCTGTAGTGCGCAGGAGAAGGGGAGTATTCTCAGGGAAACTTGGGGATAGCTTGTCCGCGTTCAGGCCGACGGACGCAGCAGAACCGCCGTCACATTGTCCGGGCCCCCGGCGCTCCTTGTCTGCTCGATCAGCTTGCGGCACTTCGATTCGAGGTCATGGCCCTGTTGAAGCACCTCTAAAATGCGATCCTCCGACAGGACTCCGTGCAGCCCGTCGCTGCACAACAGGACCTCCATACCGGGGCGGGGCTGCACCGCGTATAAGTGCACGCGCAGTTTCGGGCCGACTCCGATGGCCATCGTGAGCACGTGCCGCATCGGATGTTTCTTCAAATCAGCCTCGCCGATCCCGAGTTTGCGGCCAACCTCCTGGACCCAGGTCTGATCCTCAGTGATCGCAATGAGGCGACGGTCCTGATGTACATACGCCCGGCTGTCGCCCACGCTGGCGATCAGCAACTCATCGCCGGACTCAAGCGCGGCGACCAGCGTGGTACCCATACCTTCGAGACTGACATCGGACGAAGCGGCGCTCAAAACCCGCCGGTTCGCCTCTTCAAATGCCCGACACAAGGTGTCGGAGGAGGAGCTTCCGTTCCGGCGGACGACCTCGCGCACGGTTTCGGCGGCCAGCTTTGACGCGTGTTCGCCGGCCTGGGCCCCGCCCATGCCATCGGCGATGAGATACAGACCCAGCTCCGGGTCAATGAGGTAGTAATCCTCGTTGTTCGGGCGAACGCAGCCCCGATCGGATAAGCCGAACGCCTCCACGCTGAGTTCGATTATAGCGACGGCCGGGGCGTTATTTCTTGTCCGGCTGGAGCGCGGCTTTTAACTGCCAGTACGCGTTCTCTTCGTAATTGGTTTTGAGCCGCTGCAATCCGCCGGCTTTCAAATCCGCCATGCGCGGACCGGTGTGATTGATGCACTTTCCGAGCATGATCTTGGCCTCATTATCCTGGGGGTCGCGATCCAGCGCCGCGCGAAAACTGTCCGCCGCCGCTGCAAAACGCCCCTGCTTCCACAGCTCATATCCGTAGTTGAAATGATACGCCGGATCGGTGGAATCGCCTTCGAGGGCCTTGGCGAAGCTACTAAGCGCCCGGGGATCGTTGTTCCGGGATTGAGCCGCGCCGAGATTATTAAAGACCTCGTTGAGGGGCACTTCGCTCGCCACCTGCTCGAAGGCAGTCTGGGCCGCCGCATAGTCGCCGGCATGGAACCGGCATATGCCGAGATAGAAGAGCGCCTGGCGATAGTGCGCGTCCACCTGGGCCACTTTTTCCAGCCAGGCTGCCGCGGCGGCGTATCGTTTTTTCGCATATTCCAGCATGCCGAGTTGATAACAAGCCTGCGAGTAGTCGGGTTGCAGCCGGACCGCCTGGCTGAAGAGCTTGTACTTCTGGTCCGGCGAGAAGGCGAGCAAGCCGCGGATGTAGCTTTCAATGGCTTCGACCCGAATCTGGGGCCATGCGCGGGCGAAATCCGCTTCTCCCGGGGACGATCTCGGCGAAACGAACTGGAGAGCGCGCCAGGCGAGATGCCGCTGAAGCCCGGCCAGGTCTTGAAGCGCGCCGGTTTCCGAGAAGTGTGGACCCTGGCGCGTATGGCGCAGATCGAGCACATGAGCAGTGATTTTCAACGATCCACGGGTGATTGGCGCGCCCGGGGGCGGCGCGGTCAGGTCGAATTCGCCATAGATGACCTGGTCGGCATCGAGCGACTGCCCGATTTTCATCACAGTGGCCAGTGTTGGCGTGGCATCGTGACGGATTCCCAGCCGGCTGTAAGCTTCCTCACGGTCCTCGCGATCGATGATCATCAGGCGCTGCCGTGCGAGCGCCTCGCGCAAGGTTTCGGAAACACTCTCACCCACCCAGTTAATGTTTGGATATCTGGAGGAGTTGGAGAATGGCAGAACGAGAAAGGTATCGGCCCCGGCGGCGCTGACCGTAACACACACTACTGCCGCGCATGCGGGAAGCAGCCTCATTGGTTTTAGTGTAGCTCTGGCCGCTGACGGTTGCCCCGGATGGCCAACTCGCGGCGGGGCAACGGCTTGTAAGCTGGTCGTGGAACCACAAAGGGGCGGGGGGCGTCTGAGTGGAAGGCGGTATACTGGTGGCGAGGGTCGAGTCTGTCCGCCTGCGCGCAAGCGGCGAGGGAGGACAGAGTCGCCCGTCAGTGTCCGGAAGTTTTCTGCGGCGAGCGATGGGCGCGGAGTTCCGGACAGAAGGAGAGTCAGGTCGAATGACCGGGATCAGAGCAGTATCTTTGTCTTGCGTCCTTCTGAGTTCAATGGCGCTTGCGCAGCAGCCGGCTCCAGACCAGCGAGGCCAGGCCGATCAAAAGGGCGATAAGGCGTCCGCCTACTATCACTATGCACTCGGGCACATGTACGCCGAGCTTGCTGCTCAATACGCCAATCGCAGCGATTATTTCAGCCGCGCGATTGAGAATTACCGGCTTGCGATCAAGGAAGATCCGAGCGCATCGTTTCTGACGGAGGAGCTTTCGGATCTCTATATCCAGTCCGGCCGGTTGCGCGAAGCCGAGGCCGAAGCCGAAGAAGTTCTTGCTCAGAACCCCAATGATCTGAACGCCCGCCGCATTCTGGCCCGCATCTATGCTCGCCTGATCGGCGACAGTCAGCAGAACCGGATTGACGAGAAGTATCTGAAGAAGGCGATCGAGCAGTACGAGAAGATCACCGAAAAAGACCCGAGCGACACCGATTCCTGGTTAATGCTGGGCCGGCTGGAGAAGCTGGCGCAGAATTCGCCTGACGCGGAGAGGGCCTACAAGAAGGCGTTGGAGAGCGATCCCAACAACGAAGACGCGCTTACGGGCCTGGCGATGGTGTACGGGGATCTGGGGGATGCCAAACAAGCGGCCGAGATGCTGCGCCGCGCGGCGGAGAAGAATCCGAGCGGCCGCAGTCTGGCGGCGCTGGCGAGCGCCTACGAGCAGATGCGGGAGTACGCGCTGGCGGCGGAAGCCTTGAAGAAGGCCATCGCGGTCTCGCCAGCCGATCGAGCTGAACTGCGCCGCGCCTATGCGCAGGATTTGATGCTTTCCGACCAGCTCGACGCGGCGCTCGCCGAATATCAGAGTCTTGCCGCCGAGGATCCCAAAGATCCGCAGATCCAGCTCCGGCTGTCGCAGATCTACCGTCAGAAGCGCGATTTCGCCAAAGCGCGCCAGGCGAGCGATACGGCGAAGGAGCTGGATCCGAACAGTCTTGAGATCCGATACAACGACGTGAACCTGCTCGAGGCGGAGGGCAAGACCAACGAAGCCATCGCCCTGATGAAGAGCATTCTGGATACGACCGCCAAGAAGTCGTATACGACTGCGGAGCGGGGCAACCGGATCGTGCTGTTGGAGCGGCTGGGCGCGATGTATCGCTCCAACGAACAGTTCGGGGAGGCGATTGACGCGTTCCGCGAGATCGCCGCCATCGATCCGGACATGGCGTCGCGCGCGGAGGTTCAGATCATCGAGACGTACCGCGCCGCCAAGAATTACTCCAAAGCCGAGGCGACGGCGAGAGAAGACGCCGCCAAATATCCCGATGATCGCGTGCTGGCGAGCGTGTACGCCTCGACGCTTGCCGACTCCGGCAAGTACGACGCCGCCATTGCCGAGATGAAGAAGATCGTGGCTGCCAAGCCGGATCGCGAGGCCTGGATCTCGCTGGCTCAGATTTACGAGAAGGCCAAGCGCTTCGCCGACATGGCGCAAGCCATCGATGAGGCCGAAAAGCTTTCCAAAACCAAAGAAGACCGCGAGACCGTGCACTTTATGCGCGGCGCCATGTACGAGCGGCAGAAGAAATACGACGAGGCCGAGGCGGAGTTCCGCAAAGTTCTCGAACTCAATCCAGACAATGCGGCGGCGCTGAACTATTTGGGCTACATGTTCGCCGACCGCGGCGTGCGGCTCCAGGAGGCATTACAGCTGATTTCCAAGGCTGTGGAGCGCGAGCCGGGCAATGGCGCCTATTTGGACAGCCTGGGCTGGGTTTATTTCCGGCTGTCGCGTTATCCCGAGGCTGAGACCAATCTGAAGCTGGCGCTGGACAAAATGTCCAGCGACCCCACGGTGCACGATCATCTCGGCGATGTGTATCTCCACCAGGGCAAGGTGAAAGAGGCCATCGCTCAATGGGAAATGGCGCTGAAGAATTGGGACGCTACGGCGCCCGCCGAACAGGAGCCCGCCGAAATCGCGAAGGTGCAGAAGAAACTGGAAAGCGCGCGCGTGCGGCTGGCGAAAGAAAACAACGCTGCGGCGCGCTAGTACGCCTCAGCCGTCGAGGCGAGTACTTAGCTGAAAGTTTTCGAGACCCTGTTCGTCTAATTGCTGGAGGCTGGATTGAACCGGGTCGGCAAAGCGGCTCAAGTTGTATTGATCGGCGTGGCATGCCTCGCACAGACGGCGCCGCTAACGCCTTCCGCAAAACTCTATCGTCCGAAGATTCCACGCGAGCAGCAGGAGCGCTTTCTGCTGGAGGGCCGCATCATAGCGGCTCGGCCTGTGTCGCAGGGCACCACGCATACGGTGCGCGCGACGCTTTCTGACGGCGCAAAAACGCATGACGCCCACATCCAGACGCTCGACTTATACCTGGCGACGTTCAAGATGCCGGACGGGACGGTGGAAAAGAACTTTACCGATTCTTACAAATACAATATCGCGGCGTACCGCGTGGACAAGATGCTGGATCTGAACATGTCGCCGACCTGCGTCTATCGCGAATACAACGGCAAGCCAGCGTCTGTGTGCTGGTGGCTGGACGACGTCATGTTTGATGAGCTGACGCGCCGCGAGAAGAAGCTGGAGCCGCCGGATTCGGAGAAGTGGGTCCGCGAACTGAACAATGTGCGGGTTTTCGATCAGCTGATCGACAATGAAGATCGCAACCAGGGCAACCTGCTCTACGACCGCAACTGGAATGTGTGGATGATTGATCATTCGCGATCGTTCCGGACGACGACGCAGTTGCGCAAGCCCGAGGCGCTGAGGCGAGTATCGCTCAAGATGCTGAACGGCATGCGCAGCATGACGATCGAGCAGTGCCGGGCGCAACTTGAGCCCTACCTGACCGACGAGCAGATCCGGTGCCTGCTGGTGCGGCGCGATCTCCTGCTCAAGTTCTTCGCGGATCAGGTTTCTGAGAACGGCGCTGAGGCGGTCTATACCGATCTGCCGCGCAGCACTCCGCACGTCACCATCCCCTGATCGAGATGCGCGTTTGGGGACTGGCGGTTTTCATACTTGCTGGCGCGATTGCGACTGCGTTGGCGCAGGAAAACGAGCCGTCCAGCCGTGCGGAACTCATCGAGGAGCAGCGCCGCTCGCGCGCCAGCCATCTTACGCCTGACGTTCCCGACAAGGTGGAGCAGATTTTCCGGCGCGCGCAAGGCGTCATCGAGCGGGTGTTCGGCGTCGAGAGCGGCCTGCGCCCGGTAATCGGGGGCATGGTTACCGGCGGCGGATTCGCGCTGGGACCGGAGTATTACCGTCCAGACCTCGCCAGCGGGAACATCGTGTTTCGAGCATCGGTGCGCGGCACGGTGAAGAAATACGAGCTGATGGACGTGCAGGTCACATTCCCGCATCTGGCTCGCGACCGGGCGTTCGTGAATGTGTACGGGGCATACCGGAATTACCCATCGCTGAATTACTATGGGCCGGGCCCCACGTCGGTCAAAACGGGACGCACAGATTACCGGCTCGAAGACACGTCGTTCGACGGCGCGGCCGGCGTGATTCCCGTGCGCCATTTGCGCGTCGGCGTCACTGGCGGCTACCTGCTGGTGAACGTCGGACCGGGAACGGACAACCGTTTCGCTTCCACCGACGCCACCTATTCCCCGGCGGCGGCCCCCGGCATCGATCGCCAGTCGAACTTTCTGCGTGGAGGGCCGTTTTTTGAATACGACTATCGCGATAATCCCGGCGACCCGCACAGCGGCGGCAATTACTTGGCGAGCTACATTTTTTACGACGACCGGGAGCTGCGCACCGGGACTCACCGCAAGCTGACGGCGGAGGCGCAGCAATATCTTCCGTTTTTTAATAAGAAGCGAGTGATTGCGCTGCGCGCCAAGACCGAGTTGAGCTATCGCCGCGGCAACGACGTTGTTCCCTTTTATCTTCAGCCGGCGCTGGGCGGGTCGGATGATTTGCGGGGCTACCGCCCGTTCCGTTTTTACGACAACAACCTGTTCGTCATGAATGCCGAATACCGGTGGGAAGTGATGACGGGCTTCGACATGGCCGTGTTCGGCGACGCGGGCAAGGTCTTCCACCGCCATTCGGATTTCAATTTCGACCTCTTTCAGGAATCCGCCGGATTCGGTCTGCGATTTAAGAGCTCCAGCCAGGTGGTCATGCGCTGGGATGTTGGGTTCAGCCGGGAAGGATTTCAGGTTTGGATAAAGTTCAACAACGTTTTTTAAGCGTCCTTGGCGCCGGGGCGCTCTTCTGCTGCGCCGCGCCGGCGGGGCCGCGATTCTATCCCGATGATCCGTTGTGGACCAGCCCGCCGCCGCTCGCCGTAAAACATCCACACAAGAGAAAGATCAACGAGCTGTACGATTTCGCGATCAACTCGCTGGCCACGCCGGGCGAGCATTGGACCCGTCCGGGCCAGCATCCCATTCCCGCGCAGGGCGTCAACACGCTCGGAGAAGTTTTTGACAACGACTGGTACACCAACCGCCACTACTGGCATCCGATGACGCTCGAAGAACTCCGGCGCGGCCCGGCGCGGGGCAATGAACCGGTTCCGCCATTTCAAATTGTAGGAGCAAAAAGCGAAGGAATTACCCCGGGGTTCCAGATCAAGGATGCGCGCGGCCGCAGATTCTTATGCAAGCCCGACCCGATGAGCAACCCGGAAATGGCGACGGCCGCCGATGTCATTGGCTCCAAATTTTTCTACGCATTCGGCTACAACACACCGGAGAATTACATTTTTTATTTCACCAGAAAAGATCTTTCCATTTCGCCCGACGCGCGGATCACGCCCAAGGGAGGCAAAGAGCGCGCCATGAACGCGGGGGATCTGGACCGTGTGCTCAGGCTGATGCCGCGCGACGGCGAGGGCCGCTACCGCATGATGGCCAGCTTGTTCATTCCGGGCGAAGGCATCGGCCCGTTCCGATGGTACGGAGTCCGCAGCGACGATCCCAATGATATCTACCGCCATGAGCACCGGCGGGACCTGCGCGGGTTGTACGTGTTCTGCGCCTGGCTCAATCACACCGACGTCAAGGCAAACAACACTTACGACACGGTAATTACTGAAAACGGCGCGCCCGTCATCCGCCACTACCTGATTGATTTCGGCGCCAGCCTGGGCAGCGACAGCGACGCCCCGAAAGATGCTCGCTTCGGCCACGAGTTCATGGTTGAGAAGGACAGAAAGGTCATTCTCAAGACTTTCGACCTTGGACTGTATTCACCGGCGTGGGAACGAGCCCGATTTCCGGACCTTCCCGCCGCCGGCCATTTCGAGGCCGAGACATTCGATCCGGACTGCTGGACTTCGAACTATCCGAACGCCGCATTCATGAATCGGCTGCCGGACGACACATTCTGGGCGGCAAAACAGGTCATGGCGTTTTCCGACGCTGAGATCCGCGCGATAGTGGAAACCGGGCAGTTTACGGACCGCCGGGCGGCGGATTACATCGCCAAGACGCTGATTGCGCGCCGGGATAAGATCGGTCGGGTATTCTTCGCGAAGGTGTTGCCGCTCGATCGCTTTGCGGTACAGGACAGCGAGCTGCGCTTTGAGGATCTGGCCGTAAAGTACGGATTTGCGGCGCCGCGCAGCTACGAGGTGCGGTGGTTCCGTTTCAACAACGACACCGGCGAGCGCACGCCCATTGCGCACACCGGGACAGCGGTTCCGCAAAACGCGGGCGCTTATCTGGCGGCGGAAATCCGTGCAGCCGGCGCGGGCGCGCCGTCGGTCACGGTATACCTGCGGGGAAGCAAGGTTGTGGGGATCGACAGGACCTGGTGATGCCTGGTCGCACCGGCATCTTGCTCCTGTTCTGTATCAGCCTTCCGGCCCAGCAATTCTACACCTATGTGGGGAACCTCAGCCCGGATTCCGTTTTGTTAGCCTGGGGTACTGCCGATGGCGCCAATACGATTGGACGCTCGTCGCCGTCGCATGGAGTCGCGACGGTGCGGATTGACGGCCGGACGCTGACGTCTCGCGCCAACTGGCTGGTGGTCGGCGATCTGAAGCCTGATACCGGCTACCCCTACCAGGTCCTGCTGGGAGAAAAGGTCATTGGACAAGGCCTGGTGCGCACATGGCCCGCGCGCGCGACACGCCTGGTCTTCTTTGTCATCGGGGACTATGGAACCGGCGGCCGCACGCAATACGAAATTGCGAACGTGATGTGGAATGAATTTCAGCGCCGCGAGAACTCGGCTGATCCAGTCCGCTTCGTGTTGACGACGGGCGACAACATTTACGGCGATATCTCGACGTTTCTGTTCGGGGTAAAGAACACGGGCAGCCAGGACAGCGACTGGCGCCGCAAATTTTTTGAGCCGTACCGGCAGATGCTGGCCCGCATCCCGTTCTACCCGACGCTGGGCAATCACGACGGCAACGAAACAGAAAATCGCGCTGATCTGGGCGCATACCTGGATAATTTCTTTTTTCCGGGCGACAGTCCAGCGCGATGGTACACGTTCACCTACGGCGGCCTGGCCCAATTCTTCGCCCTGGACAGCACCATGAACACGGATTCGGGACCTCCCCGGCCGGCATACATCGAGGGCGGCGAGCAGTTCCGGTGGATGCAGCGCGTTCTCCCGACTTCCACCGCGATATGGAAGATTCCATATTTTCATCACCCGCCGTTTAACGCTGGTCCCCGGCACGCGGCCAGCTATCACGAGCTTCAGCACTGGGTGCGGTTGTTTGAGCGCAGCGGGGTGAAGGTCGTTTTTAACGGACATGAGCACAATTTTCAATACAGCGAAGTGAATGCGCTCTCCGGGGGCATTCGCTTTGTCACGTCGGGCTCCGGCGGCCAGTTGCGGGGCGGCGACATTCGCTCCCGGCTGCGGCGCGCGAACATTGCCGGATTCGCCTCGGAGAATCAATTTCTCATCGTCGAAATCGACGGAAAGACGATGCATATTACCCCGCGCGGCTTTGAGGAAGTGAAGGTGCGCGACGCCAACGGCGCAGCGGCGCCCATGCCGCTGACGGTTACGACGCCATAATGCGCCGGCGAAGGATTATGTCTGCGCCGCGCCGGCCGCGGCGGCGGCAGGAAGGCTCACGGTCACGACGGTGCCAGCGCCGGCGCCGCTTGCGATTCGAATGTCGCCTCCGTGTTCGCGGATAATCTGGCGCGACGTAAACATGCCCCAGTTGGCGGCCGCGATGCGCGATCCCGATTCCCGGAATCGCGGATCGAAAATGCCAGCCAGCTCCTTGGGATCGAGGCCGCGCCCGTTATCGCGGATCTCCACTTCAACGGTGCGGTCCTGCGGGCGCGTGCTGATTGTGACCAGCCCGTTCCCATTGTTGAGCGCGCGAACCGCGTTTGTGACCAGATTGTTGAAAACTGCGCTCATCTGCTGCGGCTTGCAAACCACCGGAGGGACCGGCTTTAGGTCGAGCTGAATCTTCGCCGTTTTCGACAGTTGAGGTTGCAGCAGCGCGGCGACGTCGGTCAGCAGTTCGTTCACGTTGGCGCTCTGCACCTCGGCCTGATCGAGATTCGTGAAGCGTTGAATGCGGTTCACCAGCGCTTTCAGGCGCTCCGCCGACTGTTGGATCGAGCGGCGGATGTCGGCCTGAAGAAGCACCAGCCGCGCCTGCTCCTGCTGCGAGCAGGTGGCCTGCTTGGAGGTGAGCAGCAACAGCGTATCCACTCCGCTGAGCAGCGCTCCCATGGGGTTGTTCATTTCGTGGCTGAGGGCAGCAGCCAGCTGGGCCATCGACGAGGCATTCTCTGCAATCAGCATTCGCGCCTGGGACTCCCGCAGCTCGTAATTCGCCCAGCGCTGCTGATAAACCACGGCGGTGATCGCAGTACACAGCAGCGTGAGCATGACGATGAACAGGATATAGTTATCGTCGGGTCCGGTTCCCGCGTGCCAGACCCGCTGTGCAATAGCGGTCGAAGCGACGTAGATGACGCCGATCGCCGAGCCCAAGGCGAACGTGTGCATGGGACGAAGCGGCGCCGTGGTGATGGCTACCAGCATGACCAGCGTGATCTGACCGGGAATGAAGTCGTCCGGATTTGTGGTTTGACTCACAATGAGCAGCGAGGCCCAAAGAAGAATGGCAGCCGTGAGGAGACCGGAGACGGCGGCAATCAGACGCGCGTACGGCTCCAGCGTGCGCAACCGAGACAGCGCGACATTCACGATTCCGAGCGCTATGACGGCCGCCGCCTGGCGCAGCCGGAAGGACAGCGTCGAGCTCTCCGGGGACACGACAAACCGCGCCAGGAGCATGAACACCGAGACGCCAATTTGAATGCCGCCGATAACCAGCAGCGCAATCCGGCTCAGCCTGAAGATTTCCTGGCGGAAGCCCTCATTCCTCTCTGCTCCGCCCGGAAACAGGTACGCCTGGATCTGCCGCCACATACGCAAAGGTTTTCAGTGCAACCGAAATACCAGGGCCATCTTGTTCCCGCAGCAAGAGATGTTTCCACGCTTACAGGCGTTGCTTACACTTTATTACACGACTTTTTTTACTGGACCGTAACTCCAGGCCACGACGCGTCGTTTATACAGGTAAATCCCCGTTACGACGGCGGGCGCTTCTCACCCCTTTCACCCAATCTGAGCGCCCGCCATTCTCAATTCCCAATCGCGAGAAAAGCCTTGGACTACGGCGCCGCACGCAGTGCGGCCGCAAGCCCAGCAGCGGCTCAATCGAACGCGCCCTCAAACAGGGCGGAAGAGAGGTAGCGCTCGCCGGCGTCGGGCAGGACGACCACGATGGTCTTCCCTTTCATTTCCGGCTCGCGAGCGACGCGGACGGCGGCGGCAACGGCAGCGCCGCAACTGATGCCGCACAACAGGCCTTCTTCCCGAGCCAGACGCCGCGCCATTTCAATCGACTCCTCATTGCCGACCTGCTCGACGCGGTCCACCATAGACAGATCGAGCGTATCGGGTATGAAACCGGCGCCCAGTCCCTGGATTTTGTGGGGCCCGGGCCGCAGCGGTTCGCCGCGGAGCGCCTGCGTAATGACCGGGCTGTTGTCGGGCTCAACCGCGATCGAAATAATCTTTTTGCGGCGCTCCTTCTTGATGTAGCGGGAAACGCCGGTTATGGTTCCGCCCGTGCCCACGCCAGACACGAGTACGTCGATTGCGCCCTCAGTATCATTCCAGATCTCGGGCCCGGTAGTCCTGAAGTGAATGGCGGGATTCGCTGGGTTTTTGAACTGTTGCAACAAGACATAGCGATCCGGGTCCGAATTCACCAGCTCCTCGGCCTTGGCGATGGCTGCCTTCATGCCTGAGGAGCCTTCGGTGAGGATGAGATTGGCGCCGAAGGCGCGCAACACCTTACGGCGCTCGAGCGACATCGTCTCCGGCATGGTGAGGGTGATCGGGTATCCGCGCGCGGCCGCTACGAAGGCAAGCGCGATGCCGGTGTTGCCGCTGGTTGGCTCAATCAGCTCTTTACCGGGCCTGAGAATCCCGCGCTGCTCGGCATCCCAGATCATGGATGCCCCGATTCGATCCTTCACCGAGTACGCCGGGTTGCGCCCCTCCACCTTGGCCAGCATGGTCACCGGCGCGCCGTCGGTGACGCGGTTGAGCCGGACCAGGGGCGTACGGCCGATGCTGAAGGAGTTATCGGCAAATACGCCGCCCTTCAGGCCGGCGGCGTGTATCAACTCGCCTGATGGAGTGGTCATCTCTAAATCTCCCAGTTTGGCACGTAACGCGCTTGGCTTTCGCGCCACGATCGCACCAGTTCGGAGAATGTGGTCCGATCAATGACGCGGGACACCGCATCGTCCACGCGTTGCCACAGGGGACGGAACGGATGATCAGCTCTCCGAGTCGGCGACTTGACGGTTCGCGAGCCGTCGATAAAACGCAAGACTTCGCCCACAGTGATCTGATCCGCCGGTCGGGCGAGAAGGTAGCCGCCTTCGGCGCCGCGGCGGGATTCCACAAATCCGCCCTGTTTCAAACTGGCCAAAATCAATTCCAGAAATTTTTGCGGAATTTTCTGCCGTCTCGCGATCTCGGCGATTTTGACCGGCTCGCCGGATTCCTGACATGCCAGATCGAAGATGGCTTGGAGCGCGTATTCGCCCTTTACGGAAATATTCATTGCGCAGATGCGCCGGGACTACGGGGCGGCGCCGGGCCGCATTTCCGCCTCAAGTAGTGATTGTACAAGAGCGGTTGATTCAAGGCAGCCGGGCGCCGCCAGCCCGCTTCAAGGCGAAAGCGATATACGAGCCGCCGCTCGGCTGGCCCCATTTTCCTCCGCCGGCAGCGATCACAACGTATTCACGCCCGGCCACCTGGTACACCGCCGGCGTCGCGTTTCCCGCCGCCGGCAGAACTGTCTCCCACAGCAGCTGGCCAGTGGTCTTGTCAAACGCATGAAATTTCCGGTCATGGTCTGTCGCGCCGATGAACAGCAGGCCGCCGGCCGTCACCACGCCGCCGCCGTAATTCTCCGATCCGGTATTCCGCAGCCCCTTGGCGACGAGCTCGGGAATTTCGCCGAACGGGATTTTCCAAGCGTATTCCGCCGTATTCAGGTTGATCGCGTTCAGCGTGCCCCAGGGCGGCTGGATTGCCGGATACCCATCCGGGTCAAGAAATTTGTTGTAGCCGTCGATGCCGTATTTGAGCGGAGCAGCAGCGTTCTCGCTGCGCACTTCGGGCCCAGCGACTTTCACGTCCTCGCCGGTGGCGATGAATTGAACAATGGCATTGATCTTGGCGTGGCCGAGCTGCGCGAATCCAGGCATTCGTCCGGCGCCGTTGCGAACGACCTTTTCGATTTGCGCCGGCTTCAGCTTCTCTCTGGCGGCGAGAAGCGACGGAAATTCGGGGGGAGTGCCGCGCAAATCAGGGCGATGGCATCCGGAACAATTCTGCATGTACAGGCCGCGCCCGCTGGCGCCGGCATTGGCCGCGCGCCGCGGCACGAGCCGCAGAATCCAGGCCATCTCATTGGCGTTCACATAGAGCAATCCGGACTGCGGATCCCAGGCGGCGCCGCCCCACTCTGCGCCTCCGTCAAATCCCGGGAACACGATGGTGCCTTCAAAGCTGGGCGGGGTGAATTGCGGGCCGCTTCGGAGTTTCAGGAACTGCTGGAGAACCGCGGCGTGCGCTTCGGGCGTCCGGTTCGTCAGCATATCCCGGGTGAGTTCCTGGCGTGCGAACGGCGCGGGCGCCGTAGGCAGCACCTGACTGCTTGCGGCGACTTCGCCGTCGACGGGGCTCGGGGGCGCTGCGATGGTTCGCGCCGGGTAGAGCAGCTCGCCCGTATCGCGGTTCAACAGCCATACAAAACCGGATTTCGTAATCTGCGCCACGGCGTCGACTGCGCGGCCGCCGCGGCGGACGGTGACCAGCGCCGGCGCTGCCGGGAAATCCCGGTCCCACAAGTCGTGCCGTACGCCCTGAAAATGCCACACCCGTTCGCCGGTCTCCGCTTTGAGGGCCAGCACGCAGTTTGCAAACAGATTATCGCCGATGCGGTTTGATCCGTAAAAATCGAAGGCGGCTGATCCGGTGGGAACAAATACCAGCCCGCGCTTCACATCGAGCGTGAGCCCGGCCCACGAATTTGCGCCGCCGGCGTACTTCCACGCATCCTGGGGCCACGTCTCATATCCAAATTCGCCCGGCTGTGGGATGGTGTGAAATTCCCAGCGGAGCCGCCCCGTGCGGACGTCAAACGCGCGGATGTGTCCCGGCGCGGAGGGCAGATCTTCGGCCACGAGCGAACCCAGGATCAGCAGGTCCTTGTAAATGACGCCCGGACTGGTCAGGCGCACCATCAAACGCTCGCCGTCGCGACCCAGGCCCTTGCTGAGATCGATGCGTCCATTGTCGCCGAACGCGGCGACAGGTCTGCCGTCGCGGGCGTTGAGCGCATACAGGTAACGATCGATTCCAACGAAGATGCGCGCATCATTGCCATCGCTCCAGTAATTGAGGCCGCGATTTCGCTGCTTGCCGCGGACGGGTTCGCCGCGACGTGGATCGAAGTCCCAGATCAGTCTGCCGGTGGCCGCGTCCAGCGCGATTACGCGAAGGCGCGGCGTTGTTGCATACAGGACGCCATCGATCACGATGGGATTGCACTGCATCTCCGAGCCTTCATATTCATCATGCGAGTCAAACCGCCACGCGATTTCCAGATCGCGCACATTGGAGCGGTTGATTTGATCGAGAGAGGAGTAATGGATATTATCCGCCCCGCCCACAACGCGCCACTCACGGTACGTTTCGCCGGCGGCAGAGGCCGGGGCGCTCAACAGGATCAGCGCCGCGATGCTGCGGCAGCAACGGTGCATGACTTCATCCTATAGCGGATGTCGAGCCGGCCCAGCCGGCGCGGATTGCCCGCCCCAAGGGGTTGCATTACACAAGAGCAAACTGCTCTTCGGTCGGCTCCGCTCAACAATACCAAGGCTCATCCAGGTACGGAATCGCCGCGCGGGCGACCAAATCGAAATGTTCAGGCAGCGCGGGGCCGCCGGCGAGCTCAGCGATCTTCCGGAAAATGGCGCGCCGCGATGCGCCGGCTTTCTGTTCCCGATACACGGCGCTGAGCGCCCGGGAGGCCAGGTCATCCACTTCCGGATCGGGGTGGCGCCACGGATAGATCAGGGATTTCGAATCGAATCCTCCGATCAGAGCGCGAATCTCATCAAGCTCCAGGAGCCTCGAGGCCGACGTAATCAGCAAGCGGAGCGCAAGCTGCACAGGCGCGACTGCATCCACCAAATCCAGCTCAACGAGCGCATGCAGCAGGTCTACATAACTCTCCCGCGTTGTCCAGGGCGTGAAGGCGATGAAGGTTGGATTCAGGTGCAGCCCGGCGGAACGAAACAGCGCGGCGACTTCATAAAAATCCTCGCGAGTGTGGCCTTTATCGAGCTTCGCGAGCACCGAATCGTCCAGGGATTCCACCGCGCTGGTTACGAACGCGCAGCCGGTCTCTTTCAAGTGGGGAATGAGTTCGCGATGGCGCAGCAGGTGCTCGATCTTGATCGTCACGTCATAGCTGACGTGCGGAAACTCGCGGTGCAGCGCGTCGATCAGCCGCAGCGCGTGCCGCGGTCCGTTCAGGAAATCCGGATCGCCGAAGGTGATGTGCTCCGCTCCGGCTGCGACCTGCTGCCGGATGTCCGCCAGGACAATTTCTGGCTGCACGATGCGAAACACGCCCCGGTAGACTGGCACGACCGGACAGTGGCGGCACATGTGTTTGCAGCCGCGGCTGGCCTCCGTATAGCCAGCCAGGCGCTGCTGTCCGCTCACTCGGAACTTCGCATAGCGATCCAACGGCGGCAGAGCGGAGCGCTCCGGCGGAAGGAATCGCAGCCGGTCCAGGCAGAGTCGCGCAACCGGCGGAGGCTCGCCCGCCGCGATATCGCACAGCGTCTGCTCGAACTCGCCGCCGATAATGTCCTGCACGCCGAGCGTGCGCAGCCACGTCTCGTTCTGCGGCGCGTAAAGGCCAAAGCAGCACAGCCGGGCGGCAGGGTTGAGACGCCGCACGTTCTCGATCACCGGCGCGGCCAGGCGCGTTGCGGTGTGCATGGGCAAGTAGAAGGCCACGAAATGCGCCGCACGAACGGGCTCAAGGGGCAGACGATCGGCGGCGAGGTCGGCGCAAACAACCTCATGGCCGCGCGCCCGGAGCCATGCCGCGGCTGATGCGAGCCCGAAGGGCTGCCGGCCCAGCTCATACGTCGAGATCAGGACGATGTTCATCGCGCCCTGACGTTATTATCCCGCGCGGCTGCGCTCCATCTGCTCAGATGCGAGCGAAGTACAAGGCCGCTGCGCGCTCAAGCTCGCTCTTCGTCACAATCGGCGGCCGCTTTTCATATTTGCCGATCGCCTCCAAAATGGAGCAAATATCCGATGGGTAACACGCGCGCAGCTCGGTCCGGCCGTCGCGCAGGCACAATTGGCGCAGGTACTCGGCGCTGCCCGGCTCTGGCTGCAAATCCCGCCTGGCCGTCACGCGCCGGAAGATCTCATCGAAGGAGGTCGCATCGACGGCGTCAATGTAGACCTTGTTGTGGATCCGGCGCAGGAAGGCCTCATCCGCCAGATCCGCCGGATCCAGGTTGGTGGAGAACACCACCATGAGCTCGAACGGGATCTGGAATTTCACGCCGTAGCGCAGCGTCAGGTAGTCGACGCGCCGGTCGAGCGGCACGATCCAGCGATTCAACAGATCGCGCGGGCTCATCAGCTGGCGCCCGAAATCGTCGATGATGAAGATTCCGTTGTTGGCCTTCATCTGGAGCGGCGCGGCATAGATTCCGGACGCCTCGTCGAGCCGCAACTCCAGCATGCTGGGAATCAGTTCACCGCCGACGACGATGCACGGCCGGCGGCAGGGGACCCATCGCGGATCGCGATCGGGGTCGTCAGCGCGGACCTCTTCGTGGACTACGGGATCGAAAATACTGATAACTTGATTGTCGACCTCGACGGCGTAGGGGATCAGGATGTAGTCATCGTAGACGCGCAGCATGCGCTCGACCAGACTGGTCTTGCCGTTCCCCGTCGGGCCGTAAACGAAGATTGAGGTCTGCGAGATCAAGGCCGGGCCTAACTGGTCCAAAAGCTGGTCCGTCACCACCAGGTCGGCGAACGCCCGCCGCAGGCGCTCGCGATCGATGGCCAGTTGCGCGGCCTGGAGCCTGGTAGCGTCGTGGTAATCCTTGAGAGAAACCGGCGCAGCGCCGGCGTATTGCGTCAATTGAAGCCGTTCGGAGGCGAGCGTCTTGCCAGCCGCCGACAAAACGAACTTGTAGTCGTTCCCGACCATCCCCTTGACCTCGACCAGTTGCTGCTGCCGCATCTGGCGGAAGAGCGTTTCCACGATCGGCAATGAAATGCGCAACTTCCGGCTGAGATTTTCGAGCGTGCTGTAGCCTTCGAGCAGAAGACGGCGAAGCATAAGGTCGAGCACCAGCGACTCGGAAATTCCCAGTTCTGCGAGGCTCTGGGGAGTGCCAGGATTGAATGCCGGCTGGACTTCGGTCAAGGTTTCCATGAACTGCGCCCCTGATCTGATCGGCGGGTCCAGCGCGTAAGTTTATGGGCCGGCTGGCAGTTTGATTTGCACGCCGGGAGGGTTCAATCCGTCATCGTTTATTTCAGTGCCCTGTTTCCGAACGTTTGCAGCCTTCGTGTGCGTCGCCGCGCTCGCGCTCGGCGCCAGGCCGGCGGAGCAGTATTACCGTGAGGCGCAGAAGGCCGAAAAATCGGGCGACGTGGTGACAGCATACCTCCTCTACGCGCGCGCGGCGGCCCTGGACCGTAACAATGTCGACTACTGGGCCAAGATGACAGCCTTGCGTCCCATGGCGGAGGTCCAAACGAGAAATCCCATCGCGCTGACGCCCGAGGGGGTCGCCGAGAAACAGAGCGCCCGGCTTGCTTCAAACGGCGCTGAAATATTTGAACCGCTCACCCGCAAAGATCTGGAAGATCTGGAGCGCATGACGCCGCCGCCGCGCCTGGCGCCGTCTGCGGGCCTCAAAACATTCCATCTGCACGGAAACCCAAAGGACCTTTTTGAGCGCGTCGCCAGGGAGATGGGATACATCGTGATTTTCGATCACGAGTACGCTCCCGCCGCGACGGTGCGGTTCGACGTCGAGCACGTCAATTACCGCGAGGCGCTGCACGCGCTGGAGCAGGCGACCGATTCCTTTATCGTCCCTTTGTCCCGCAAGGTCATGCTGGTGGCGCAGGACACGCCTACCAAGCGGGGCGAGCTCGAACCGAACGAAGCGCAGGCGCTTCCTATTCCTGAGCGGATTTCGATTCAGGAGGCGCAGGAGATCGCGATGGCCATTCAACAGACGCTCGAACTGCGCCGCGTCGCGCTCGATCCGCAAAAGCGGCTGCTGTATGTGCGGGACCGCGCATCGAAGGTGGAGCTGGCCAAAGCGCTCGCCGCCGAGCTCTCCTACGGGCGGGCGCAGGTTTCGATTGGCCTGCAAATGTTATCGGTAGCCCGCAACACATCGCTGGATTTCGGCATACGGCTCCCGACGTTGTTCCCGCTGGTCAACTTTGGCGATCTTGGGCATTCGACGCCGCTGCTTCCGGCGGGATTCACCCGTTTTCTTACGTTTGGCGGCGGAGCGACCTTTTTCGGCATCGGGATTACGGATGCGCAGGCTTTTGCGACAGCAAGCCGCGGCGAAGCCGCTTCGCTGCTCGAATCAACGCTGACCGCGCTCGATGGCCAGCCTGTCTCCTTCCATGTCGGCGATAAATACCCCATTCTTACCGGCGGCTACTTCGGTTCCGGAGGACTGGGACCCGGTCAGGTGACGCATGCAGTAATTTCCACAGCGTCGTACGCGGATTTCGACGCGAGCCAGGTTTCTACCACCGGGAACATGTCGCTCATCATCAATGGCCAGAGCATCCCATTGACGCTCGCGCCCGCGGCGAACAACCTGGCGGGGCTTCAGAACTCGATCAACTTTCTTCAGGCTGGCGTCGGGGCCCAGATCATCCGGCGCGGGACAGCCAGCAGACCCTACTCGCTGCTGGTGGCGGCGTCCACGCTGTCCATTACCTCCATCCAGCTCATCGACGATCCCGCCGGCGCGAAAATTGAGCTCTTGAAAACGCCCGATATTGTCTCCGCCATCACATCGTCGAGCTACGCGACGGCGGATGCAACCGCGGTTTCCAAAACGGGCGCATTGAGCTTGTCTGTCGGATCCCAAACGTACCCTCTGTCACTGACCGATGCGACCAACAACCTAAACGGGCTCCGGGACGCCATCAACGCCGCCAACGCCGGCGTGACCGCCGCGGTGCTGACGACCGGAATCGCGCCGACGCCGTTCTACTTGCAGGTGGTCGCGAAAAGCGCAGGCAGCGGCGCAATTCAAATTTACGACGATCCCAGCGGCGCGAATGCTCCGCTGCTGTCCGCAACCGATGAAGTCAACGCGGGCCAAACCACCGGCAAGACGGTCTCCGGCGGCGTGAATTTCGGCCAGGTCTATACCCCTCCGCCGACCTTTGTCTTCGAGGATCTCGGATTGGTCCTCAAAATCACGCCGTGGGTGCACGCTATGGACGAAATTTCCCTGGAGATCGAGGCTGAATTCAAGGTGCTGGGGAATGGGAATTTCAACGGCGTGCCTGTCATTTCAAACCGGAAGTACCAGGGGAAGGTGCGTCTGCGCGCCGGCGAATGGGCCATCGTTGCAGGCCTCGTTTCCGACTCCCAAACGCGGTCGCTTACCGGTCTGGCCGGTCTGATGAACATTCCGTTCTTCGGCGCGCTCTTTCGCGAGACCTCGATCACGCGACAGTCGAACGACGTTCTGCTGGTGATCAAGCCCGAGGTGACCCGCATGCCGCCGAGCGAGATTGCGACCAAGCCCTTGTACTTCGGAACGGAGACGCGGCCGGTCAGCCTGCTCTAACCACAAAGACGTCAACGTCCCGGCGCGGCGGCGTTGATACGCTGGATCTGAACCCCTTTATGTCTAAAATGCTCGATGAGATCCGGGAGCAGCCCGCCGCGCTCGAGCGTACGCTCAAGGGCGAGCTGCGCGGCGCGGAGAGGCTCCGCAAGCTGTTCGACGGCAACCGGCCCAGGTTAATCATGCTGGCCGCGCGCGGCACATCCGATAACGCGGCCCAGTTCGGGCGCTACCTGATCGAGATTACAACGGGCATTCCCACCACGCTCGCCGCGCCTTCCGTATTCACGCTGTACAAAGCCGAAGTGGATCTCCGCGGTACGCTGCTGATCGCCATTTCGCAGTCGGGCGAGTCGACCGATACCAACGTCGTGCTCGAAACCGGAAGAAAATCGGGCGCTCTGACAGTGGGCATCACCAACGAGCCAAAGAGTTCGCTGGCCCGGCTTGCCGAACATGTCTTTCTGGTTCGGGCGGGAAAGGAGAAAAGCGTTGCGGCGACCAAGACGTACACCGGCCAGCTCCTGTCCATGTACATGCTGGCGTATGCGCTGGGCGCGAAGGTTTCTCTGGATGATCTGCGGCGGCTGCCAGAGTGGGCCGATGCAGCGCTAAAGCTGGAGAGCTCAATCGGAGGCCTGGCAGGCCGGTACCGCTTCATGGATCACACGGTGGTTGTGGGCCGCGGACTGAATTATTCGAACGCCTTCGAATTCGCGCTCAAGCTGATGGAAACCTGTTATGTCGTGGCGGAGCGGTTCTCCTCCGCCGATCTGCTGCACGGTCCAATTGCGATGGTGGAGCGGTCATTTCCGGTGTTTGTGTTCACGCCCCCGGGCGTCACCTGGCCAGGTCTGCGCGATCTGCTGGGGCGATTGGAAGCGATGCGGGCCGAAACCATGATCATCACCGACGCAAGCAACAGCGACGCCGTGAAGCTGCATGGTCGTTCCATCGCTTTGCCGCTGAAGCTCGGACGCAAGTCGTATCCTGTCGAAGAGCTTTACACGCCCATCCCGTATATCATCCCCGCGCAGATTTTTGCGGCGAAGCTGGCCGAGGAAAAGGGTCTTGATCCGGACCGGCCAAGGGCGCTCGAAAAAGTCACGAGGACCCTTTGACCGGGTCAGCGTGGCTCACGGCGAGCGCCATCGCTGCGGCTTCGCTGGGCGCCCATCGAGACCGCCGGCTCGTGCGCGCCGCGCGCCCGGATCAGAACAACAGCCGGCCGCCGTCAATCACAACCGTCTGCCCGGTCAGGTAGGATGAGCCGTCGCCGGCCAGCAACAGCGCCGCTTCGGCGATGTCTTCCGGTTCGCCGAGGCGTTTGATGGGCTGGACTTGCATGATCTGCTCCATTCGTTCCTCGCTTTTCCAGTAGTACTCGCTGAGCACAGTCCGGACCAATCCCGGCGCGATCGCATTGACCCGGACGCCGCAGGGGCCGAGCTCGACGGCATAGGATTTGGTCATCATAATCAGAGCGGCCTTGGTCATGCTATAGAGCAGCCCGTGGTATTGCGGCCGGAGCCCGGCGATGGACGCAATGTTGATGATGGATCCGCTGCGCCGCTCGCACATCCCCGGCGCAACAGCCTGAATCAGACGGAAAGCGCTCTTCAGGTTAATCTCCACCATCTTGTCAAACTTGGCTTCATCCACCTGAAGACACGGCTCCTGCGCGATGTTGGTGGCGGCGTTGTTGACCAGGATATCGACGCGGCCGAACTGGCGATGCGTCGTTTCGACGAGACGGCGGATGTCTTCCGCCCGGCCCACATGACAGGCCAGCGGAAACAGCCGGCCCGGACCCGCAAACTCCGCCGCAACCTGGTCTAAGGTTTCTTGCTTGCGCCCGCAGATCACGACGGTTGCGCCCTCTGTTGCGAATGTCTGCGCGATGGCCTTGCCGATTCCGCGGCTGGCGCCCGTGACGATAGCGATCTTGTTCTCGAGTTTCATGCCGTAAGCAGCCGCCGGGTGTATTGAATGCTCGCTTCGAGATCTTCGCGTTCGCGTTCGACGGCTCTCTCCTTTGAAACGGGCGGAGGCGCGGGGACCGGCTTGCCCTTTTCAACCAGCGCAAGGAAGCGGCTGAACTCCCACGCGGGCGTCGTGCGGTACGCGTCCCAGAATTTGGGATCGGACAGGTATGGGTAGATGCGGGGGCCGGTTACGATGATTTCCAGCGAGAGCGCGCGCCCGGGGCAGAGCCGGCGATATTTCCGGACGTACTCATCTATGCCGACGTTTCCTTCTCCCATACGCACCCACGCTACCGCGGCGCCTTCCGGAACGCGCCAGACGGCGGAATCGCGAATATGGCTGGTCAGAACATATGGCGCCAGGGTTTCGAGCGTGAGATGCGGGTCTTCGAGGGCCCACAGCGGGTTGCCCGAGTCGAGGCACGCCCCCACGAAGTCCGGACCCGCCGCTTCAATCAGGCGTTTCAACTCGCGCGCCTGCATGTCGCCGGCGTGGTTTTCAATCGCGATTCTAAGACCGCTGTCGATAACCCGGGGCCGTACGGCCCTCAGCACTCTGATCGTGTCCTCGATGCGCGCATCGATGCCGCCTGGAGTGGAGCGGTCCGCAAACGTGCCCTGGAAGCAGCGCACGATCGGCGAACCGACGAGCTTGGCGGCGCGCAGCATGCGCGTAATCTGCTGTTCGGCCGTCCCCGGCGACGGATCGAACGCCTTCGAAGTCGGGCAGATGGATCGCATGCCCAGCTCGATTTCGATGCCGAGCCTTTCGGCATGCTCCCGGACCCTTCGGAGATGGTCGTCCTCAAGATTGCCGATGAACCGGATTTCAGAAAAGTGGACGACCTTTGCTCCCCATTTCGCGCAGTAATCGAGATACTGAAACGGCGTCCAGTTCTGGGACCTGATGCTGAACAGGTCGACGCCGAAACGAACCTCCGGCGGAGACGCTAACAGACGCGGCGCGGCGAGCGCTGCGGCGATGAAGTCACGGCGGCGCATCGATGTTTATCATTGCACACCGCAGCGCCGCCCCCGAGTGAGGTTTGCTCAGAAGGTGAAGCGCAGCGCCAGACGGATGTTGCGCGCCATCTGGAATACCGACGGCAATCCATAGCGGCTGGCCAGCGTCAGCGGAGTCTGAACGCCCGCAAATGCTCCGGTCGCGTTCACCGCGTCCACGTAATTGTACGGCCGCATGATCTTGCCCCAGTCGACTTTCGGATCGCCAGGGAAGCGCGACGCGCGCGACGGACTGATATAGTTCGCCGCCAACGCGCTCTCGGTGTATGCAACCGCCGCGCGCTGGTTGAACAGATTGGCAATATTCGCCTCGAAGGAGATTCGCTTGCTCTCGCTTACCGGGATCTCGTGCCGGATGGAGAGATCGGTCTGGAAATAGTTGTCGGAACGAGCGTCGTGCACGATCCGGTCAACCACAAAATCGCCGTTCGCCGCGCGCGAAAACTGCACAAAGTTGCCGCGACCTTCGGCCCACTGGCAAGCTGATGAGGTCCCGACTACGGGCAGGCACGTGCTGATGGGCGTGCCCTGAAACGCCGACTGCACGATCCCAAACAGCGTCTCCATATGCAGCCAGCGCTGGCTGTAGTAGCCGAACACTTTGCCGGTATGCGGGCGATCCGTAGACAGTGGACCATCATCGATCTTGCCGCTGGGCGTGTAGGTCATAGTGGGCAGATCGAACGCCCGATTGTTATTCGGCGAGTGCCTGCCGCCGCCGCCGTCGGTGGGATCGGTATTGGTCAGGCCGGCGTAATTGCCGGTCAGCCTGCTGTACGTATAGGAGACCGCGCCGAACCACTTGCTGGTGGCGCGCTTGGACAAGCGGATCTCCAGACCGTCATACCGCCGAATGGCCGGCACAACTGGCGGACATTCAGCGCAGAACGGAACGTTCGTGAGGTAGTTCACGCCGTTATCATCAGGAATGACGACCGGCCGGTGAAGCACATCCGCAAACGTCGTGCCCGGATTGCCGATGTAGAAGCCGAGGTTGTCTGTGATCGCCATATCTTCAATGGTTCGATCCAGACGTTTGCGTGCGTAGCGCGTCTCCAGGCCCCAATTCCTGCTGATTTCCCAATCGACGCCGACTGCGTACTCATGTTGCTCCATGGGCTTCATCGTGGGGGAGATAGCCGGGTCGCGCGGGTCGGCTTTCGTCGCCCGGAAGTCCACGTTCTCAATAAACCGCGCGTTCACGCCGGGCGCAGGCCCCGTCGGCGGACAACCGCCGCCAAGCGGATATGTTGGCGTGATGGAAGTGTAATTCGTCGTATCCAGCGCGTAGACGCAGTTGTGCCAGTAGTCGCTGCCAAAGGAACCGCGCGCCAATCCCATTTTCATGATGTCGAAGAACTTGCCGTAGCTGCCGTACAGCTTCAGCTTGCCGTTGTGCAGGACGTCATAGGCGGCCCCAAGCCGGGGAGCGATCTTGTCGCCCCAGCCAAACTCAACGGTGGGAAAACGCTTGGGGTCGTAAGGCGGCTGCCGCTCCTGATCGAAGCGGACGCCAAGGTTCAGCGTCAGGCCGTGGCCCACCTGCCACGCATCCTGGATGTACAGAGCGTGGGCGAATTGCTCCGTACCGCCCGTGTTGGTGACAGTGGTCCCGACCACGAAATATCCGTACCGGCCCTGACAGGTGGCCTGCCCGAAATCGGCCTTGTTCTGCGCGATGATCTGATCGCAGGCGCTTGTGCTTGTCACGGGAACATAGTTCTGGCCCCAGTACAGGTCGACCGCGCCGCCGAGAAACGTACGCAGCACGTCATTGGATTGGCGCTGCCAGAAATAGCCGCCTTTGAAGGTGTGGGTTCCCCCAAGGAAGCGGCTCACGAAATAAGAGGCGTCCACGTTCAAGCCATGCCGCTTGTAAGCGTCGTAAACATACGCAAGATTGCTCGGAATATTGAAGTATCCGCTGGTGTTGAACGATGAGGCCGGGAACGGTTCGCCCGCCAGGTCCCGGTTGGAGGCATTGACGGTGGTCTGATATACGTATCGCGTGCCCGTAGGAATCCCGCGCTGCTCGTTATTGGAGAAGAAATATCCGTAGCGCGCGGATAACACCAGCTTGGCTGTGGGAGTCCAGTCCGCGCCAAAGCTGTAGACCGAGAGCGGATTTACCGACCCGGCGTCGGACCGCAGCGTGTTGGGGTCTGTCGTCGCGCCCGTGTTGGTCTGTCCGAAGGCGCTGTCCGGCGCGCCAAGCTGACCCGTCGTCCTGGAGTAGGCATAATTCCAGGCGCCGTACAGACGCAACGAACTCATGATTCCGTAATCCAGCCGGTTGTACATGTTGTGCTGGATGAAGGAACTGGTCAGCGTCCGTGGACCCGGATTCGCTCCGGTGAAGGTGGTCGTGCGGTGGATGGTATCCAGAGTCGGGATATAGCTGCTGAACAGCCACAGCTTATCTTTGAACAGCGGGCCGCCGATTTCGTAGCCCGGCTCGATAATGCGCCGCTGGTCCTTTTTGGGCACGTAATATTCGGGCGTGCCGTCGAGCCGGCGCGACGTTGAGAGCGATGGCAGATTGGGATTCAGCCGGAGACCGCATACCGTGCTATAGCCGGCGAAGGTTCCAACGCCGCCCGAGGTGTAGCCGCTCGCGCAAGGGTCATTCGCGTTAAGCGCATTAGTGCGGATATAGGTCACCAGGGACCCATGCCAGCTGTTGGAACCTCGCTTCGGCACGGCGTTGATCACTCCCCCCAGGGCGCCCCCGTATTCAGCCTCGAAGCTGCTCGATTTGATCTGGATCTCCTGGATGAAATCCATTTGAAAGCTTTTCCCCACTCCCCCATTCTGGATGTTGGTCGTGTTCACGCCGTCGATCAAATACACGTTTTCCGAGTCGCTCGCGCCGTCAATCTGAAACCCGTTATCGCGGCTCGAGGAGCTGCCCTGGAGCGGCTCCTGCCGTGCGCCGGGCGCAAATGGGATAAGTGATTGAAAAGACCGGCCCTTCGGAATGTTAAGAATCACTTCCTCCGGCACATTCACGGCTACCTTGCTCTGCGTGGTGTCGATCATCGTTGCTTCGGTCGTAACCTCAACGGTTTCGGCGACGCCGCCGACCTGCAACTGAACGTCGATGCTCGGAAGCCGGCCTACCGACAAATCGATATTGCTTTGTCTGTAGACGCGAAAACCAGGCGCCGTGACCGTCAACGTGTAGTCGCCGGGAGGAAGGGCGGCGAAACGATAGGTTCCGGCAGCGTCGGTCTGGACTTTTCGAACCCCGATCAGCGCCGGGCTGGAAACCTCGACAGTGGCGTTCGAAACCACCGCGCCGGACGGATCCTTTACAGTTCCCTGCAACCCGGCTGTCGTCTCCTGGGCAACCACCGCCGGCGCTGTTAAAAGAGCGATACCCGCAAACACCCTCACTTTTGAAAGCAGCATGTTGACCCCCCAACAAGCTTGTCAGCACTCCGATTTCTGCTTAGCCTTATCTCGCCCGCTAAGTTGGACTCACCGCTCAGCTGAACCGGACGCAATGCCCCGGCCCCGCTGCTGTGATTGCTAATGACGTTAACATGACACTAAGAAACTTACAAGACAAAAGTGCGACAACATAGCGCACTGACTGACAATGAGATATCGCGCTTCTGGCAGTACTAAATCTGTCCCAAACCGGAGCAAGACGATAAGCGGAGCGCCGAATACCTGCATTCGCGACCGGCGCCTCGGTTATCCTGAAATCGCATATGACCGCAGCCGGACCCGCCGGAGACGCGCAACTGGTGGATACGTTGAGCGACGGAACCAAAGTCAAGCGGCGCATGCTCCGTATGCGCGCCTGCAACGAAAAGAATGAGAAGGGCAAACTCTGCGCCGGCCATTTGAAGCGCTGGTATTCCTTCGGCGAAGAGGTGGCGCAGAAGTTCGGCAAGAACGCGGAAATCTACCGTTGCGAGCGCTGTAAGACGCTCTATCTGCCTAACCCCGACGAGCCGCCCCGGTCCGGCACGCTTGCGTACTAATTCCGCCCGCGCTCCAGCCGCAACAGATACCGCGCGTGATTCCTTGCGTCGAATGCATAGCGCTGCATGCGGCTTTCGACGCGCAGCGGCTTTCCATCTGCTTCGGAGGCGGACACGATGCGCGTCGCGCCGCGCCAGGCGATCTCAACGCGGACGCCTGCGGCGTTGAACTGCGCGGCGATGTCGAAGCGGTCGCCGCCGTAATGCAGCCCTCGGATTTCATAGCGCTTGCCGCCAACGGCGAGCGCAGCCGGAAAGTTCGGGCAGATCTGGATCGCATCGGCCTGCTCGGTTTCGCGAAATCCGATGACGCTCCGGACGATATGCGCCGGCATGACCGCCCCCCACCCGTATCCCTCTCCGCCGAACGCCCCCTGCGCGCCCCAGATCTCACAGCTCACGCCCGGCCAGCCCAGCCGCGGGCGCCTCAACCCGGACGCGTCCTCCTCCTCGACCCTGCGGCGGTCCATGCTGCGGTAAATGCGATCGGCGATCATCATCACAACTTCGGCGGCAAGCTCTCTATCGCCCGCCGACCACACGGACTCAAGATACGGCAGGACAATCGAGGACCACGCCAGTCCGTCGTCCCATCCCGCGGCCGGCTGCCCGGCGCGCGCTTTCGAGCGCTCGTAGAACTGGCGCAGCGTCGCCCGCATTCGCTCTATTTGTTCCGCCGCCGCAGCGCCGCAGAATGCCGGCGCCGCCTGCGCCGGGTCTCGCCCGGTTTCGGTCACGAGCTTTTTGGAGCGGGTATCGTAATCGTGAAACCAGTCGTTGAGCCACAAGGCTTGCGTCTTCCCGGTGAAGGTCCGCTGAACTTCGCGCCATTCGGCGACCGACGCCGCATCTCCGGCAATTGGCGCGAAACGCGCCAGGATCGCTCCGGCTTGCGCGGCTGCCGCCTGCAACTCAACCAGGCGAATGAACTCGGTCAGCTCGCCCCCGGTGGGCTGCCGGATCAGAAAGCGCTTGGACGCATCCATTCCCGTCTCCCAACTGCACTTGCCCACCAGGAATCCGCCTGCGTCGCGCCGGTTGGCCAGCGTCCAGCGCAGCAGGCGGGCCAGGCCGGGGTACACCTGCCGGAGCCACGCTTCGTCCCGCGTACGGTCAAATATGGACGCGGCGCAGAAGTACGGATAACACCAGGAAATCGATGTCCCGCACTCGGCGCCGTCCGCAGCGATCATATTCATCTCGCCGTCCTCGCGCATGCACGGAATGTTGGGCTGGAGCGCGTCCAGAAACTGCCCGGCGAACAACGCCTTCCCGAGGTCCGGCGCCGCATAGCTCAGGGCCCACGCGTCAATCGAAGTTTCGGCCAGCACGTTGCGCGGCGCCTGAATCTGCATAGCGTCCCAGGCGTGCCGGTACACGCCGACCGGCCGGCGGACCATCATCCGCAGCGTTTCAAAATCGTAAATCCAGCCGTTGCGCCAGTGCTTGGGCCAGTCGCCTGCAAGCTGCGGGGCGCCGTCCCAAAACGCTCTGTCTTCAGCGCGCTTACGTTCCATCGCGCCGAGGGCGTCTGACAGCGAGCTGCGGGCGCGCGCGGCGGCGGAGGCAAGGTTCGTCGATCGCGCCAGCGTCACCGTCAACTCTGCCGGGGAGTTCGATCCGGCGCTCAGTTCGTACCGCAGCGCGCCGTGCAAGGGCTCAGGATAATAGGTCATCGCGGCGGCTGCGTCCGCCGCGCCCGCCATCCACTTTTCGATTGCTGCCGCCCCCGTCCCGATCGTGCGGCCGGCGCTCGCGCGGTCGGCAGCCACCGCGAACACCGGTCCCGCGGCGAACGGGCGCAATGAAAGATAATCTCCCGATCCGTCGTAGACGCCCACGAGCCCGTCGCGTCCCCACCACGCTGCCCCGCCGAGCGCAACGCTCCCCTCTGCGATCACGCGAATAGCGTGCGCCGCGCCATCCTGCGATGTGACGCGAATATGCGCAACCAGCGCATCCTCGTTCACCTGCGCGAACGTCGCCGCGATCTCCAGCCCGCCGGTCCGGAATCGGTAGGTGAACAGGTTCTTGCTGTGATGCGAAGCCGAAAGCTGCCCGGGAGCGAAGTCGGCCGGCGACCAGAATCGCTTGCCGCCGACTACGAACCCAAGCCGCAGGATGGCGCGATACACGTTGTTGCGCCGGTAATCGAAATACCCGCCGGGTCCGGCCGGATAATAGAATCCAAAGCCGATTCCGTTTATCGAACGGATCACGCCGCTAGGGTGCAGGTTCCAGGCGTGGTGCGGATTGTCGAGATAGCCAAAGGGCGTATAATCGCCCGGCGGAAAATCAGCGGCCGCCTCAGCAGCCTTGAGCAGCACGGCCGCTCCTGCCAGAGTCGCCCCAAACTCGCGGCGGCTGATCCGGCTCACCGCTTCTCCAAAGGAACCCGGTAGGCGGCGGTTTCGCGGTCCTGTTTCAGCAGTTGTTTCACCTTCGCAAGCATGCCCGCCGCCTGCTCCGGTCTTCCGGTCGCGCGGTACGCGATCGCAAGCTGGTAGTAGGGAGCGCGTTCCGCCGGCGCGAGTTCCGCCGCGCGCTCCAGCATCGGGATGGCGCGCGCGAAGTCCTTTTTCTGAACGTAAATCTTGCCTAACTCGATGTACGGATATGGCAGTTTGGGATCGAACTGCGCAGCCTTCTCGAATGCTGAGAGCGCTTCTTCAAACTCGGCTGAATCGGCCGCCGCGCCATTGCGGATCAACGCCGCGCCGAGCAGATACCACAGCACGGCGCTCTTCCCGTTGCGGGACAATTCCCGCCGCAGCCCGCCAATCGCCTCCGGCAGCCGGCTTTGCTGGATCGTGGCTAACTGCATCGCCGCGCCTGGCAGGTCGCTCGCCGGCTCGAGTCGCGCCGCGGCTTCGAATTCCGCCTGGGCGCGCGTGTAATCGCCCGATAGCGCATCGAGCAGGCCGAGTTGCAATTTTAGCCGCGCGCTGTGCGGCTGACGCCGCAAGCCGATCTCAACCACCTCCCTGCCGAGCGCATACGAATCGTGGTCCAGGCAGATATTGGCGAGGTCAAGATAATTATCCTCGTTGTCCGGATAGGCCGAGATCGCCTCCCGCAGCGTGTCGATCGCCTTCTGGGTCGCGTGGTCGCGCTCATAAGCCTGCGCCAGCAGATTCAGCGCGTCCGAAGCGGCTCCCCGCGCGCGCAGGGGCTCGAGCGTTGTGATGGCGTCTTTATATTTGCCTTCGAGAAACTGCGCGAGCGCAAGATCATAGCGAACGGTCGCCGTATCATATCCTCGCCGGATCACGTCCGCAAAGGCCTCCTCGGCCTGCACGTAGCGCCCGCGCCGGCCCAAAAACGCGGCCAGCTCCGCCTCCAACCGGGGATCGAGCGCGCTCTTGGCCTCTTGCGCCCGGTCCAAATGCGCCGCAGCGCCCGCGGCGTCGCCCCGCGCCATATCGCCCAGCGCGGCGTATGCATTCAGCGTCGGATCGCGCGGGTTCATAGCCAGCGCCGCTTCAATATGCGCGGCGGCCTCAGATTTGCGCCCGCTGTTCCACTCCAGGATCCCGAGATTTTTCAGCGCCGGCGCGAACCCCGGATGGGCCGCCAGCGCAGCCTGGAACGCCGCGACGGCGGCGCCCGTATCGCCCGCGCCCGCCAGCGCCAGCCCCTTCAGATTAAGAACCTTCGGATTATTCGGATATGCGCGCGCAAGCTGTTCGATTTGCTCCTGTGCTTCGCGCCACTGCTGTTGCGCTACAAGCTGAGCCGCGCGTGTATACTCCGGGGGGTCCGAGGCGGCGACCGCCGCGGCCGCGAACAGCCACAGATGAACACCGAGGAGTATAAATCCGTCCTTCCCTTTCGATCTGCGTTCATCCGCGCTCATCTGCGGCTAAAATTCAATCCTCCCGACAAACTGAACCGACCTCGGCGTGAATGTCGACGTGGCGCGGCCGAACGTTCCGCTGGCCAAGTCCGTATCGAAGCCGTTCAGATTGACGCGATTGAGAACGTTGTACGCCTCCGCGCGGAATTGCAGGCGGGCGCCCTCGCGCACAAACCAGGGAATCCGGAAGTTTTTCAACAACGAGAGATCCACCTGCGCCAGTCCCGGTCCCCGGAACACATTCCGACCCAGGTTGCCCTCCTGCCCGAGCGGCGGCGCCGGGAAATCGGACGCTTTAAACACGCCATTCAGGAATTCCGACCGGCTGTAGCTCTTGCCCGCCGGAAACGACGGCGCATTGGGTACATCGTAGGCAAATCCGTCCGCATTGTAGTCGCCGCCGGTGTTCCCGATGATTGCGCAGCCCGCGGTCACCATGGTCGCGCAGGCTGCGCGATTCCATACCGGCTGGAATGGCGCGTCCGTGTAAACCGTCGCCGGCAGTCCGCCCTGAAGAACGGCGAGACTGCTCAGTTCCCACCCGCCAAGCGCGTAACGCACCGGCGCAGCGCTCTGGCTCAACCGCGGCAGCGTTACAACAAAATTGAACGCCAGCTTGTGCCGCACGTCGTTCGGAGACAATCCCCGCTGCCGGGCAACGTCATAGGCGTCGATCACAGGCGCATACACGGATCCGGAGCCGGGTCCAGGCGCATTGATGTAATCGATCGCCTTGCCGAACGTATAGGATGTCTGGAAAGTAAGCCCTTCGCTGAATATCTTGCGCACAGACACGGTCATGCCGTTATAGGAGGATGACGCGCTGTTATCTCCGTAATTCATGGACGCGAAATACGGATTGAACCGGTGCAGCGTGCCCAGGTTGGCGATGAGATCGCCCGCGAAGCGGTTGCGATCAATGACCGTGTACAGATGCCGGCCGACCGACCCCATATAGTCGGTTTCGATCACCAGACTCTTGGCCGGCGAGAACTGAATGCCCAGAAACCAGTTCTCGGCATATGCATAGCGCAGCCCCTGGTCCGCCCCGCCGACGCTCGAAAGACAGCAAATCGGACCGTTCGCCGGATTCAGCCCCGCCTGCACTCCCGGCAGACGGAACCCGTACGGCGGCGTATCCGTCGTCCCCAGCACATACAGCGGCTGCGGGCCTGTGGGATTCTGCACCGAGGCCGATGCCGCAGCGAGATATGGCGGATTGCCGCGGGTCGTGTCGCTCCACACCTTGTTGGGCCAACGGTCGTAGAAGATGCCCCAGCCTCCGCGGATCGACATCTTGCCCGCCTTGGTCGGATCCCATGCGAAGCCGAAGCGCGGCGCAAGATATCCGATGCGAAGATCCGAGAACATATGCTCCACCGGAACCACCTTGGCCCCTGCGATGCGCTGCTGGAAGGTGCTGCCGTCGCCGAGAACCAGGTTGGTCAGGCGATTCACGTTCATCGTCGGGTTGCCGGAAAAGTCCCAGCGCAGGCCGAGGTTCAGCGTCAGATTGCTGCGTACTTTCCAGTCGTCCTGTACAAAGAAGCCGTAGGTGGTCGACCGGAACCCGTAGTCCTGAAACGGCGGACCGCCGTTGCGCGGATCGAAATTAATGTTGTCCTCCTCAAACGGCTTGTCCTGCGCGAAATCGAACACGTTGGCGAAACTGAAACTGGGCCGCAGCGTCGGCCCTGTAAACGGCGCGTTATCTTGATCGCGATAAATGTCAAAGCCCGTTTTGAACGCATGCGAGCCGCGGTTGAAGGACGCCAGATCCCGCCAGTGAAAATCGTTCTGCACAAAACCGGCAGGCCCCCACCCGCCCCCGAATCCGCTCATGCCGCTGACGTTAATGGCCGGAACGCTCGGATGATTCAGCGGAGATTCGCCGTAGTTGCGCGTGAACCCGAACGCAGCCACGTTGATAAACGAGGGCGAGAAGGTATGCGTGTAGTTGATATTGGCGAAATCGGTTTCCGCCGGTGGCGCCGTGGTGAACGCGGGGCGCACGTTCACGGAATTGCTGACCACCGTCATACGGTAGAAATTGACGTACAGACGGTCCCGGTCGCCGAAAAACTGATCGACGCGCGCATTCCATTGCCGCCCGTTCCGCGGAGCGCTCACCGACAGCACGCCAGTCTGAAGCAGCGGCATATTGCACGGCATGCCGAGCGTGTTAACGCCGTTGCACACGCCGAGTCCCAATCCTTGCATGACATCGGCCACGGTGCGCGGGGCGGAGTTGGCGCCGATTTGCGGCGGGTACGAGCTCAACAGCTTGGTTGCAATGTTATTGGGGTAGTTGGCGCGCATGAAGTCCGTGAACTGCGGCGTCTCCACGGTTCTGAGCGACGCCGTTCCCTGCGAAGACCGCAGCTCATCGTAACTGCCGAAGGCGAAGGTGTGATCCTTGCGAATGGGAAAACCCACCGAGCCGCCGAACTCGTTGCGCCGGAACACCGGCAGCAGCCGGCCCGTCACCGGGTCTGGAGAGTTCTGGAACACATTGCGGGCTGTCAGTTTGTTGTTGGTATGGTATTCAAACAGGCTGCCATGCAGGGCGTTGGTGCCCGATTTCGTCACGATTTGCGTCAGCACGGAGCTGTTCCGGCCGTATTGCGCGGAGTAGTTATTCACCGATACGCGGACTTCCTGAACCGAGTCCGGGTTCGGCGACAGCTTGGCGCCGCCCTCGTCGGGGTTGTCGTTCACTGAGGTGTCGTCAACATAGAATCCGTTCGAGGATCCCCGCTGCCCGTTGGCCGTCACCGAGGGAGAGTTGACGGCGTTGAAGATGTCGTTGCTGCCGGCGCGGTCCGAGACAAGCCCGGTTCCGGTGACGCCCGGCGTCTGCGCCAGCACGTTCAGCACGTTGCGGCCGCTGAGCGGAAGCGCGAGCACTTCCTGCGCGGTCGTGACTTCCGAAACATGCGCCTCCGAGGTTTCAACCGCTGGCGGCGCTGCCTCCACCGTAACCTGCGTCGTCACCGCGCCAATGGTCAATTGCAGCGGGACGGACTGGACGCGCGCCGCCTCCAGCGCGATCCCCGTCTGCACGGCGGTATTGAATCCCTGTTTGGAGGCCTCCACACGGTAGCGGCCCGGCGGAAGCGCCGGAATGATGTAGTAGCCGGCGGCGGATGTCTTCGTGGTGGACGTTACGCCGGTTTGCTCGTTGACAGCCCGAATGGCGACATCGGGCACGCCCGCCCCCGTGGGATCGGTCACCGTCCCTTCGATCGAACTGTTGAACTGCGCAAAACAAACAGCGGTCGAAAAGAAGATCAGAATGAACGCGCAGAAACCCTTGTACATGGATAATCCCCTCGCCCCCGGTTTTCCCTCGGCTGCGGAAACGAATTCTTCAAATTAGAATAGCCAAATTCAAATTAGAATAGCCAAATGAAGATAGGCGCAAATTAGACGCCGCATTCCAGAAAATGTTAGGCGCGGAAGTGAATGCCTGGCGCCTCAACTCACTCCAGCATATCCCGGATCTTCTCCACCAGCGCAGTGGGGTGAAACGGCTTGGCGATAAACTCCACGCCTTCCTGGACGCCTTCATACACATCGAAGCCAGACATGCACAGCACCCGGATACCGGGCCGTTCCGCCTTGGCGCGATGCGCCAGCTCCACTCCGCTCATCCCCGGCATCATGATATCCGTCAGCAGCAGGTCGATTTCCGGTTCACGCCCCTCAAGCAGCCTTAACGCCTCTTCCGGCCGGCCAGCCTCCAGAACATTCCACCCCGCGTCAGTCAGGATCTGACGGACCAGCGGACGGACCCGTGGAGAGTCGTCCACCAGGAGAATCGTGGCGGCCTTCGCCGAGGTTGGCGATCCGGAAGACATTCAGCCACCCCTTTCGCCTGCGCCGCGCAGAACGCGCCGTCGCGCAGCTCACCGGCCGCGCCTCTGAATCTAGCTGGCCTTGGTTCCGTCCGCCGACAGCGTCACCTTCTTGCCTTTCAAGAAGGCGATGTTTGCCATATGCGGACCAGCTACAGCCTGTGCAGCGATCTGCACCGGACAGTTCGGTTCCTTGCGCGACTTCACGCAATCCAGAAAGTTCTGGATGTGAGACTCAACCGGAACCGGCGCCTTCTCCTCGTAGGTTGGCGCGTTGGCGCGCTTCCAGGGCTCCGCATATACTCGAAAACCTTCTTCATCGAGAATCATCGTCCCCTTATCGCCTTGGAACAGAATCGACCATCCGTTTTCGTACGAGTTCTCGTAATCCAGCGTCCAGGTGGCCATGAACTGCGGAAATTCGAAGACAGCTGTGAATACGTCCGGATGTTCCGCGCCCTCCATCTTGCCCACATACCCGTACATGATGGCCGACTTCGGGGGACCGGATTTGGTGAACCACTGGACCACGTCCATCAGATGCGTGCCCTGGTCCGTCATGTTGCCTCCAGCGTAATCCCAGAAGTAGCGCCAGGACCGGTATCGCATCGGCTCAAGCGGTCGCTTTTTCGCCGAACCGAGAAAGCGGTTCCAGTCCAGATTGCCCGGCAACGGCGAATTGTCCAGCGGCTTCGCGATGTTCCAGTGCCACTGCGGGCGCACCATGCTGATGCGGCCGAGAACGCCGTCGTCCACCAGCGCTTTGGCCTTCATGATCGATTCGGCGCTGCGCCGCTGCATGCCAATCTGCACGATCTGCTTCGATTTCGAGACCGCGGCGATCATCTTCTGGCTTTCTTCGAGCGAGTGCGACAGCGGTTTTTCCGCATACACGTCCTTGCCGGCTTCGATCGCCGCCAGCAGCATCGGGCAATGATGATGATCGGGCGTGGCGATCACAACGGCATCCACGTCTTTCTGCGCCAGCAGATCGTGATAATCGACGTAGGTCTTCACATCGGCAGGCGAATCCTTCTGCGCCATCTGCAAGCGAAGATCGTAGACGTCGCACAGCGCCACGCATTGCGCTCCGAGGCTCTGAAATTTTTGATTGAGATACCGGCCGCGCCCGCCGGTTCCGATCACGCCATAGGCGAGGCGGTCATTGGCCCCCCACGCCGATTTCGGCACAAATAACGGCGCTGCAACCGCCGTCGCGCTTTTGAAGAAGTCTCTGCGATTCGGTTCCACGCTGCACTTGCTCCTTTCCGAGCGTCGGGCCGGCTATGGATCCTGCTTCCGCGCGGTGAAGACCCGCGACGGATAGAACCACTGCCGGACGCTGTCTTCGCTCACAATCCGCAGCGCGTTCGCTTCCAGCACCTGCGGAACAACGCGCTCCACCTGGCGGCCCCAAAATGCCGGGGCCAGCCTGCCACATATCTTATACAAGTTGTTGAACAGGCGCCGGTCCTCGCCGATCACAACCAGCGTCAGCACGCCGTCCCTGCGCAGTACGCGACGGAACTCGCTCACCGTGAGGCGAATGTCGTCGTCAGACAACAGCTCCAGCAGATAACAACAGATCAGGACGTCAAACGCCCCGTCCCGGAACGGCATGTGGCGGACATCCACCGCCTCGCAGTGCGCGCGCGCCCGGGGAAACTCCGCGCGGGCATGCCGCTGTGTGCGAGCCGCCATCTTCGGGGACAGATCCAGACCAAAGGTGCGGCCGTCCGGATTGGCCCGCACCAGCCGGCGGAACATCTCGCCTGACCCCGTAGCGACCTCCAGGACCCGCATGCCATCGCGTATCCCCGATCGCCTTAGCGCGCAGCGATGCGCTCGCGAATGGAACAGCAAGGAGCTTACCGGATACAGCGCGGCCATCCGGTCGTAGACGCGGCGCGTACGCTCGGCAATGGTTCGAGACAGAGAATCGGTCCTGGTCAGACGCAGTGAAACATCGAAATCGCTCAAAGGCATGCTCCCCAAAAAAAAAAATGAAACGATGCGGTCTGGCCCGCACTGCCGACGCGCTCAAACGCTAGGAAACCGCCGCAACGCTGGTCTGAACTTCGGGAAATTCGATTTCCGTAATGGTCCCCCTGCCGGGCTTGCTGTCGATCGACATCCGGTAATCGCCTCCGAACAACACCTTCAGACGTTCGTTGACGTTGCTGATGCCGATGCCTTGCTCAAACAGCTCCGCCAGCTTGTTTTCCGGAATGCCGACGCCGTTGTCCTCTATCGTGAGATGCAGTTTCCCTTCCGCCAACCGGCTCCGTACTCGAATGATACCGCCGTCCACCTTGCTGCTCAATCCGTGCCGGATGCTGTTTTCAATAATCGGTTGTAACAGCATGCTGGGCGCCAGCACGTCCAGCGTTTCCGGATCGATCTCCTTAATGAATTTGAGCTTTTCTCCGAAGCGCACCATTTCAATCGCCAGATAGTCGTCGATGAAGGACAACTCCTCGCGCAGCGGGCTGAAGTTGTCGTGCTTTCGCAGCAGCCGCCGCAGAATATTGGAAAGCCGGTACACGACGGCCCGCGCCTGCTCGGGATCGGTCCGGATGAGCGATGCAACCGAGTTCAGCGTGTTGAACAGGAAATGCGGATTGATCTGCCGCTGGAGAGCCGCCAGGCGCGCCTCGTTCAGCAGGAGCTGCTGGGATTCGAGCTTCTTCTCGTTGCGGCTGTTATTCCAGATCTTGAGCGGTATGACCGTCGCGAACAACGTGCTCGCAAACAGCGCCGCCAGCATCCAGGGATGCAGTTGCAGCGTCGGGCGGTATAAGGAGTACACCAGTACGCGGGTCGGGAACATCCAGGCGATGCCCAGGCGCATGGCTTCCGCAAACAGAATGACAAACACGCAGGCCAGGCTGAAGACGGTCTTCGCCACATCGTATTTCTCGACGCGGAACAGGCGGTAAATGCTGATGTCAAAGAACGGCGTGAACCGCCACACGTCCTCCGGATCAGGCGCGAGATCGCGCAGCAATCCGCCCAGTACGCCCGCCGCTGCAAATAGCGGCATGCTTAACAGTTCCCCGTTAATCATCGCGGGGATCGAGATCAGAATGCCTGAACCCAGACCGGTGACGTAACCGCCCACCATGCCCATAACCAGGCTGCCTTCCAGCGCCAGGTCGACTGCGGCGTATGCGCCGCGCGCCAGCACTCGCGTGGCGACGCCGGCCCCGAAACAGGCCGAACAGACCAGGCACATCAGCAGCCGCTGGGGAATCGTGCGGTCTTCCCGGATCAACATGCGTTGAAACCAGTTCGAACGGGCGAGTACGCTGGCCAGCGATGCCGCCACAGCCAGTTTTACCAGCAGCGTGACAAGATAGTTCTGTTCGAGCATCCGGACGCTGCGGTCATTATAATGCGACCACTATAATGGAAAGTGTTCGTCTAGCCTGCCGCGCCGCGTTCACTTCTTAGCAATGGCCGCGTCCCCAGCATTTCGAATCGAAAAGGTCGCTGAGGCCGATTTCCCCAGCGAATACGGGCATTTTCGCATCTTCGGATTTCGCGACCCGAACGCCCAACAGCCCGATGAAGCGGTGGTGCTCAAAATGGGAGATGTCGCCGGCGCCCGCCCTGTGCTCGTGCGCATTCACTCCCAATGTCTCACCGGCGATGTATTCCACAGCCTGCGTTGCGATTGCCGCTCGCAGCTCGAGATTTCCCTGGAGCGGATTGCCCGGGAAGGACGCGGACTGCTCATCTACGAGCATAAGGAAGGGCGCGGCATCGGTCTGCTGAACAAACTGCGCGCCTACGAATTGCAGGACGCCGGCGCCGATACGGTCGAGGCGAACGAGCAGCTTGGTTTCGACGCCGACCTTCGCAACTACGGTCTTCCCGCCGCTATTCTGCGGTATTTCGGCGTCTCGAGCATTCGCCTGCTTTCTAATAACCCCGACAAAATTCAAGCGGTTGAACGCGCCGGGATCGTGGTTGCCGAGCGCGTTCCCTGCCTTGCGCCGGCGAACCGTGCGCGTGAGGACTATCTGCGCACCAAAAAAGAAAAGCTCGGTCACCTGTTCGATTAACCCGCCCCTCAAGGGAACACTTTTTCTCCGATATTCGTCTAAATGAGTATCTGGTGGGGAGGCGACCGCAGGGCTTAACAGTCCGGGTCGCCTTTTCGTTCATCCCCTCTGTAAGTTGCTACGTTCCAGTTATTTAGCGGATGTAAACGGCGTTGGTTCCTGCAACCCTCAGAGCAGCAGTCACATCCAAATTAGTGGGAAGAGTGAGGTTAGAAACATGAGAGGGTGGAGAAGGTTTCTGGCGGTCTCCGCTGCCGTCCTCATGAGTTTGTCGGCGGCAGCGCTGGGCGCCAATAAATACAGGTACGGAGGCGATCTCGCCAGCGAGGTGCGGCACGAACTGGTGATGCTGCCCTATTACAGCATCTTCGACAATCTGTCGTATCGGGTGGATGGCAGCGTCGTGACCTTGTTCGGCCAGGTGACTCGCCCAACGCTTAAATCCGATGCAGAAAACGTCGTCAAGCGCATTGAGGGCGTAACCCGAGTCATCAACAACATAGAAGTTCTTCCGCTGTCGCCCATGGACGATCGCATCCGGATCGCCGAAGCTCGCGCAATTTACGGATTTCCGTCGCTGAATCGCTATGCGCTGGGCGCGCTGCCCCCGATTCATATCATTGTGAAAAACGGGAATGTGACGCTCGAAGGCGTGGTTTCAAGCCAAGCCGATAAGAATACAGCAGGCATCCGAGCCAATGGCGTGCCTGGGGTTTTTTCGGTGAAGAACAATCTGCGGGTTGAAAACGGCTAAAGTTCCTCCTCCGTACCACTTGGACGCAGTCAGGGGCCACCCTGCGCTGCGAGTTGGACGGCGGCGGCCCATTTACTCCTGGATGGGCCGCCGATTTTTTTTGTTTGACAGGCTGGCCGGATCCACTTAGACTTAACACTGTTAACTAAAGCTCGACATGGGTGTTCAAGAGCGGCGTGCACGCCAACGACAGGAACTCAGACAAGAAATTCTGGAAGCCGCACGCGACCTCTTCGTCCGCGAAGGGTTTGAGAATGTCTCGATGCGCAAGGTCGCAGACCGCATCGAGTATTCCCCCACCACGATTTATCTTTATTTTCAAGACAAAGCGGATCTGCTCGATTCAGTCTGCGTGGAGACTCTTGCCAAGCTCGATGCGCGTCTGCAGGCGCTCAGAGACGCGACCTCCGATCCGCTGGAACGCCTCAAGCGCGGCTTCCGCGCCTATGTCGAATTCGGGCTGGAATATCCGAACGATTACCGAGTGGCCTTCCTCACGGAATTCAAGGCTTCGGCCGAGCCGCCGCGGGAGCTTCGGTGCCGGGCGATGGGCCAGAAAACATTCGACCACCTTCGCACGGGCGTAGCGGAATGCATTCGGCAGGGCATCTTTGCCCCGCGTGATGTCGAAGCGGTCAGCCAGTCGCTATGGGCGGCCATGCATGGCATCACCTCCCTGTTCATCCTCCACCCACGCTTCCCATGGATCGACCGCGACACACTGATCACCGCCATGATCGACATCGTGTTCCAGGGTCTCCGGCCCGCCTAAAGGCCCTCCGAGCAGCAGCGCCGTTGAACGCTTTTTGCCGCGATTGAGGCCCGTTTGACACCCGTTCGAAGAATCTAGTTGACACTCGGTTGCAAATAGGATTGAATTAGTCTTATATCCTGTGTTGCAACTCAGTGGCAACTGAACAGGTCTCGGGATCCCCACGGCGGACTTTTGGCGAAGGCGCCGCGGGGATCTGATGATCGACAACCCGGAGGGCTGGCGACGCCTCTCATTCTAGGGCTGCCAGTCGCACCTTTCAAGGACAAGGAGAATGACTGCAACTCTGTCGCTGCTTCAACTGACGACCGCTGCCGTTCTGCTAACGACAGCAATGGCCCAACCCGTCTTCGTTCGGAGTCCGTTTCGCGGGCGAGTGCTAGACCCGAGCCACGCGCCGATTGCAGGCGCGACCATCACCGCCCTGGCGGATGACGGAGCGCGGTTGTCGGCCGTATCCGATCAAAATGGAGAGTTCGTTTTGCAGCTTGCCCCCGGCAATTACAGGCTCACGGTCAAGGCCGAAGGGTTCGTCGAAGCGTCCGAACGCCTGAGCGCTCCGGGGCCGGACGACCAGGTCCGGGACTTCGTTTTGCAAATCGCTGACAGCCATCAATTTGTGACTGTAACCGAAGCGGCGGGTTATGCCCCGCCCGCCATCCGGTCCGCGACAAAGACGCTGACGCCCCTCTCCGACGTGCCGCAGTCGGTCACTGTCGTAACCCGGGATTTCATGTCGGATGAGGCGATGAAGAGCATAGCGGACGTCGTGCAGTACGCGCCGGGGATCACCGCCATCCAGGGTGAAAACAACCGCGACCAGGTGGTCATCCGCGGCAACAGCTCGTCGGCCGATTTCTTTATCGACGGCATGCGCGACGATGTGCAATACTACCGCGATCTGTATAACCTCGAGCGGGTTGAGGCGCTCAAGGGTCCCAATGCGATGATCTTCGGACGCGGCGGCGGCGGCGGCGTAATCAACCGCGTCACCAAGGAGGCGGAGTTCGCTCCCTTTCGGGAAATCAGTCTGTTCGGCGGATCATTTGCCGGCAAACGGTTCACCACCGATTTCGACCAGCCGCTGGGCGCGAAGGCGGCCTTCCGCTTCAATGGCATGTACGAGGATTCCGACAGTTTTCGCAACTACGTCAATCTCAGGCGCTTTGGCTTGAATCCTACCTTGACGATCAAGCCTGGCGAGCGGACGCGAATTGCGCTCGGCTATGAGCACCTGCGCGATGACCGCGTCGCCGACCGCGGCATCCCTTCGTTTCAGGGGCGGCCCGCAGATGCGCCCGTCTCGACGTATTTCGGAAATCCCGATCAAAGCCACGCCGGCGCGCGAGTGAACCTGGGCTCGGCGCTGATCGAGCATCAGCAGGGCAGGTTCGACATCCGCAATCGCCTGCTGGTTGGCGACTATGATCGCGGCTATCAGAACTTCGTTCCCGGCGCGGTTTCCGCCGATAAGACCCAGGTCGCAATTTCCGCCTACAATAACGCGACCCGCAGGCGCAATGTCATCAACCAGACCGATGTGACATACACGCTGTACACCGGCGGCATTCGACACACGCTGCTCGCCGGCGCAGAAGAGAGCATTCAGCCCACGGACAACTTCCGGAACACAGGATACTTTAATGACAGCGCGACATCCATTCTGGCGCCGTACTCAAACCCGCTCATCCGCACGCCGGTAACATTCCGCCAGAGCGCCACGGATGCAAACAACCATGTCGAAGCCCGCGTGGCGGCCGGCTATGTTCAGGACCAGATCGAGCTGTCGCGATATGTCCAGGTGATCGGCGGCTTCCGCTTTGACCGGTTTGCTCTCCAGTATCACGACAACCGCAGCGGCAATGAACTCCAGCGGATCGATCATCTGGCATCGCCGCGCGCCGCTCTGGTGTTGAAACCGGTCGCCGCGGTTTCGATCTACGGAAGCTACAGCGTTTCTTATCTGCCGAGCGCGGGCGACCAGTTTTCATCTCTGACCAACGTCACGCAGCAACTGAAGCCCGAACAATTCACAAATTACGAGGCCGGAGTGAAATGGGATCTCCAGCGCCATTTATCGCTCACGGCAGCGGCCTTCCGGCTCGACCGCACCAATACGCGGGCTACGGATCCGAGCGATCCGACCCGCATCGTTCAAACGGGAGCGCAACGCACCAACGGCTTCGAGCTGGGCTGGAACGGCGCCATCACGCGCGCCTGGAGCGTCGCCGGCGGATACGCCTACCAGGACGCCTACGTGGTCAGCGCGACCGCGTCGGCGAGGGCCGGAGCGCAAGTGGCTCAGGCGCCGCACCACACCTTTTCGCTTTGGAACCGCTGCCAGATCCTGCCGAAGCTGGGCGCCGGCCTCGGCGTCCTGAACCGCGCCGACATGTTTGCAGCGATTGACAATACCGTGACGCTGCCCGGCTGGACCCGCGTAGACGCCGCGCTTTACTACTGGCTTACGGAAAACGTACGGCTCCAGGCGAACGTCGAAAACCTGTTTGACCGGAAGTACTTTGTCAATGCCGATGGAAATAATAACATCTCGCCGGGAACGCCGCGGGGGATTCGCGTCGGCCTGACGGCCCGTTTCTGAGCGGCTCGCGCGGCGGATATTTCGACGACGCTCTGTTCAGCGGCGCGCTGGCAGTTTCCTTGCGCGGCCGCGTCCCGGGGGCAGCTACATCGAGCAAGTCCACCGCGCCGGACCCGCGTCTTGCCGCACGCGGGATTCAAGCAGCACGTAGCCGGGACCGCGCGCGCGCAGGATATGAGGATTGTCCGGGGGCAGCATCGCCGCCAGCTGCGGCGGGATGAGGAAATCGGCTTCCGGGTGGGCGCGTACGAACGACGCGAATTCCGCCAGGCTGCGCGCGATCAGAGCAGTTCCAATGGGATCATCCGAAGGGAAGCCCCACTCGCGCAGCCGCGCCGAGTAGACCGCCCGACTGGCTTCGCCATGCACCGGCTGCGCAATTCCCAACCAGGCCAGGTAGGGCCGGAGTTCCGCGATATGGCCCTCCGGATCCAGCCATCCGTAGCGCAGCCGCGGAATGGGGAGCGCCAGCGCGTAGAATTCATCATCAACTGCAAGGATGTAAAGAGCATTGGCGCGGCGCTCTGCACAGTACGCTGACAGGGTCGCCGCAGAGGGGACTACGCCTTCCGCCCCGAACGAAATGCCCCAGGGACGGTCCGGGGCGGCGGCCTTCAGGATGAACACTGCTGCGAGCGCGGCGATTACGGCCGGCGACGGCCGCAGCCTGCTGAGCGGTGAGTAGATCGCGGCGGCCAAGATGAGCACGGGCATCAACGGCGTCAGGTACTGTTCGGAATGGAAGTGGAAGGCGGCAAGGGCCGCCGCCAGCGCGATCAGGAAGGACGCGAGCAGGAGCGCGGCTGGTTCGCGCCGCCGAAAGCCCGCCAGCAGGGAAGGCAGGCCTAAAACAAACAGCAGCAGGGCCGCGGGCGCGGCGCATGCCAGGCGAACCACGTAAAAAGCCAGATGGTTTTCAGAAGACGTCTGATACCGCTTCAGACCGGTGCTGAAGATCTGCATTCCGCTGTCGGCGAGAAACCACTGCGTATGCGCGGCCAGATTGTAAACGAACCAGGGTGACGCCAGTACGAGCCCGGCGGTTGCAAGCAGGGAATACTTGTAGCAAAGGCGCAGGCGCGCAGGGCCGCCCCAAGCGAGGGCGAACAGCGCGGCGCCAGCAGCTGGAAGAAGCCCGGCGACGCTCTTGGCAAGAATTCCGGCAGCGATCGAGAGGGCGAACAGGAATTGGAAGCGGCGGCGATCCAGGCGGGGATTGGCCGCCAAGGCCGCCAGCGCCGCGACCACCGCAGCCGCCAGAAGAATATCGGTCATGTTGCGGCGGGACAGCGTGAAAAGGACTTGGTTTGAAAGCGCCAGAAGGGCGCAAGCCAGCCCGGCACCCGGCGACCGGAGACGGGCGGCGATGCCGAAGCAGAGCGACACGATCAGCGCTCCGGCAGCGAGGGCCGGAAGGCGGGAAGCCAAGGGCCCGATGCCGAACAGCGCCATGGAGGCGCCCGACAGCCACATCACGAGCGGAGGCTTTTCGAAAATCCAGCGGCCCAGAAGCGTGGGCGTCATCCAATCGCCGCTCAGGATCATATGGATCGCCGAACTGGTGTAGGTAGCCTCGTCCTGCGCGCCGAAATGCGCGACGCGGTCGAGCCAGCCGTCCGCCGTCCTGACGGACCAGACATTCCAGCTGAGAATGGCGAAGGCAAGGGCAAAGACGACGCCCGGTCGCAAGCGCAGTATTATTTGTCGGATAACTCGCACTGCTCCGAGTCCGGCGCGCTATTGCAGTTCCAAGGACAGGCGCTCGAGCAGCCCGCGACCGGCAGGTCCGCCCGGCGCGAATACTGGATGAGGTGCTGAGGCCAACGATCCGCATCGAGCAGCCACGCTTCGCGATCATGAAAATATTCGAGGAGCTTGGCGTTTGATTTTGTATCAATGTCTCTGGCCCACACCACCTGGCTGGCGTCGATGTCGGCGTGATTATAGACCCATTCCTGGTTCGGCGTGTGGCCCGGAGCGTAACGCACGATGACTAACTGCTTTCGGGGACGCGCCGCGAGCCATTTCTCGATGGCGGCGCGGGGCTGGCCGTGCGGCTCGGCGGCGTGCTCCCAGTATGCTTGCGGAAGGCCGAGCGCCATCGCCTCCTGCTTCATTGCGCCAACCAGGACGAGAGAGAGCGGGAGGGCCAGCGGGACCAGCGCTCCGGCAGTCCTGCTCAAGCGCGAAATCGCGACATAGAGGCGTCGCACGGCCTGAGCGACGAGCGCGAACAGAACCGGGACGATGGGAGCCAGATGATATGGATACAGGACCATCTGAAACAGATTCAACGCGGCCACTACGGCGAGAAAAATCAGGAGCGGACGTATGCGACGGTCACGGATCAACCAGGGCAGAAAAATGAAAGGAACGGTGAGCGCCGGGCCGATGAAGAAGGTCCAGTTTTCGAACAGGCGCATCACGAGATTGTCGAGGAATGCGTCTGCGGACTTATAGATATCGCGATGCCGCGTTTCCATTTCATACATGGCCTTGAGCACGGGGTCGTGGAAGGCGACGACTTTGACTGGCAGAAAACCGAGATTTTCCGGCCAACCATACGTATCCCGGTTGACCTGGTAGGGCATTCGAAACGGGCTGCCGGCGACCCTGGCGCAATAGTAGGCGGTAAAGGCGGCTCCGCAGACAAGAATGAGCGCGGCGGGAAGCAGCAGGCGGGTCCAGGCGGCGAGCGAAGCCCCCGCGCGGCGCGGCCATGCATGGGTGCATTTCTTACGCCGCACAACGACGCTGATCATCCAGTACAAACCGGCCGCGGCAGTCAGGAATGCGCCTTCAAACGGACGGCTGTTCATCAATAGGACCACAGCGCACGCAAACAGGGCCGCGTGAAAGGCGCGGGGCGCGGAGCCGCAGAGACGCGGAAGAGAGCCAATGAGCAGGGCGCCGGCGAATCCCGGGACTGCGCCGCCGACGTAGCTGTTCATCCAGAAGCCGACGACTCCGAATTTCAGAACAGCAATGAGCGTCCCATACAACGCCCAGGCCGGGGGCAGCCAGCCCTGCATCATCCAGCACATGGCGCCGAACATGAGCGCGCAGCTGATGATCACGCCGGCCCAGGGGGCGTGGAAGATCACTTGTCCCAGCGCCAGAAACATCCCTTGCGCGGGCGGATACATGGAATTGTACGTGGGCTTCTGAATCACGTGAATGGTTTCAAAGTGGCGCCACATCGGATGCGTCGGATTGGTAAGCCGTCCGTGGGCGAGCGTGTCCGCCAAAAGCAGGTGGCTGAATTCGTCGTGGATGCTCGGCTCAGGCGGCGGCGCGATCCCGAGCATCGAGAGACGGATGGCCACGGGCGCCAGCCCACACACAACGACAGAAAGCGATTTTCGGCCGGCCAGGCTCTTGAAGCGTAGAGCCGCTGATCGGAGCCAGGGATACGCGCGGCGCGGCGCGGAGGCGACCAGCGCCGCTGTAAGGGCGACGATGATCCATTCCACCGCGACCTGCAAAGGTGAAATGAAGCGCGTCGTTTCGTCCATGACGAACCGAACGATCTCCGGAGCGCTCATGAAGGAAGAGCAGGCAGGCGGCAAATGTCCGCGCGCCTATGACACCCATTTCAACAGCCGGATGATGCCCATATGGGCCGCTTTGCGATGCGCGGAGACATTTTTTCGATTCTCGATGTCCCGCCGGTTTTCTGCATAGTACTGATAAGCGCGCCACAACATTTCTTCATTGGTCAAGGTAGGATGCCATCCCAGCCGGGCTTTAATCTTTGACGTATCGAACAGAAAATCTTCCGCGATCATCTTGTAATGGTAAGGGCCGAGCGGCGACAAGCGGAGGTGGTAGGCCAGTTTCATGAGCGGAATGGCCAGAGAACGGGGAACCGCCGCCACCTTCGAGTCGCTTTTTGCGTTGCGGATGACGTATTCATAGACTTCCGCGAGGGTCTTTACGTCATCGGAACCGATATGGAAGGTGTCGCTGGCAGGGTAGTCGAGTGCGAGAATGCAGGCGTTGGCAAGATCTTTTGCGTAAATGAACTGATACCGGTTCCGGCCGCCCCCCACCGCCCAGACGCGCCGGCCCTCGTCAATGAACTCAAACAGAATGGCGAGCAGTCCCAAACGGCCGAAATCAATAATGGTCGGGCAACGGATAATTACGGCGTTGAAGTCCGTGTACTGGCCAATCACCCGTTCTGCTTCGAGCTTGGACCTGCCGTAATCTTCCACGGGATTGGGGGCGTCGTCTTCAACGATGGGGCGCTGCATGCCTTCGCCCCACAGACAGTTGGTGGAAGTGAACACAAACTGCTTGACGCCGGCGGCGCGCATGGCATCGAGCAAATTGCGAGTGCCTTCAACGTTGGTGGCGCGCAACTCTGCGGGATTGATATCGCCGTGAGCGAGCAGGGCGGCGCAGTGCACCACTCCGTGGACGGGCTCCGAGGCAAGGATCTCGCGCAGGGCGCGGCGATCGCGGATATCGATCTGCCGGCTGATCAAGTTGCTATGGCGGTCCTCATCCGGACAGACGTCGATGCTGATGACGCGATGGCCTGAAGCGAGAAGCTCGCGTTTGAGAATGCCGCCGAAGAAGCCGGCGCCCCCGGTTACAACGATTGTCTTCATACGATGCCTATACTCTTGGACATTGCCGAGGAAGCCTACCAAGCCGCTTGCTGACGCGCGCCTTGCCGAGCGCGCGCTTTACGCTGGCCTTTGAGGGGCATAAAGAAATCAAGGACGCGCCAGCGCAACTGAAGTTACGATCACTCCGAGCTCTCGACCATCCCTGGAGGAAGGCGGGCTGGTCTTATCCAGACAAAACTCAACAGGCACAATGTTAGTATCGAGCATTTCACCGGGAATCTCGCGCACGAAGTCGTGGAATCCGGCCCGGGTGTAGGTTTCGAGTCCGAGCGAGCGGCCGTCGATGCTAGCGTAGAGCGTCAGCGGACCGAGCTTCTCGAACTGAACGTCGGGCACGTACAGATGCATGACAAGTTTCGCGGAGGAAGCGGGCGATGCGCGTTGTGGCGGCTTCAAGGCGACGCTAAACGAGCGCGCGGTCCAACGCCATCCATTGCCTTCGACGCCGTAAAAACCGCGGATGAACAGACTGGAGGAGGGGTCGCTCAAGTCCAAGCGGGTCGCGGGCGCGGCCGGCACGCCGCACCCCGGAGCGCTGAAAGCGCCGAGGGCGGCAAGCGTCATCGCGAGTATACTGTGCGCCAGAACGCGCTCGGATCCGGACTTCATCGTTCCGCGGCGGCGTGAAACGCTCATGCTAGCATGGACGACAGCATCCGGCGCCGAACTTACCGTTACAAGCGGGACACCCTGCCTCAAGGGACCTGTTTCTAAGCGACACTGAAGAATTGCGTAGTTTGGCCTTCTGATCGCGACTGTGCGAAAGGGGCGTCCTTCGGCTGCGTCGAAATCTGCATGAGCGAAATGTCCATGGCCCGGAATCGAACTGCTGTGATTATAGGCGCTGGCCCGGCCGGCTTGACCGCGGCGCTCGAACTGTTGCGGCGCACGCGGATCAAGCCGATCGTGCTCGAAAAGAGCGTTTATCTGGGGGGCATCTCACGGACGGTCAATTATCGGGGCAATCGGATTGATATCGGCGGCCACCGCTTCTTTTCGAAATCCGAGCGGGTAATGAACTGGTGGAACGAAGTCATGCCGGTCGAAAAGACAGCGGAGTGTTTTCACACGCTGGGATATCAGAACCAAAAACGCACGCTGATTACAGACAACGACAGCGGGCCCGATCCCGAAACAGAGGATCTGGTGATGCTGGTGCGGCCCCGGCAATCGAGGATCTATTTCATTGGAAAGTTTTTTGAGTACCCGCTAAAGCTGAATGCGACGACAATCCGGCAGTTAGGCCTGATCCGAACGGTCAAGGCAGGCGCCAGTTATCTTCGCAGCTCGCTCCGACCGATCCGGCCGGAAAAGACGCTGGAGGACTTCCTCATCAACCGTTTCGGCCGTGAGCTGTACCGCACCTTTTTTAAGAGCTATACGGAGAAAGTGTGGGGGGTTCCGTGCAATCAGATCAGCGCTGAATGGGGAGCGCAGCGTATCAAGGGGCTCTCGCTGCGAAAGGCGATCGCTCATCACCTCAAAAAGCTGGTCACATCCACCTCGGGCGATTTCGCCCAGCGGAAAACGGAAACATCGTTGATCGAGAAGTTTTTGTACCCGAAGCTGGGTCCCGGACAGTTGTGGGAGGAAGTGGGCCGGCGCGTGGTCGCCGAGGGGGGAGAGATTCTCACCGGTCAAACCGTATGCCGGATCCATACCGCGGGAGAGCGCGTCACCGGCGTCACGGCGAGCGCGGATTCGGGAGGATATCGCTTCTACCCGGCGGATTTCGTGTTTTCCACGATGCCGATCAAGGAACTGATCCAGAGCCTGGATGCGGACGTGCCGGACCAGGTGCGGCGCGTGAGCGATGGGCTCATGTATCGCGATTTCATTACGGTCGGCCTTCTACTAAACCAGTTGCGGGCTCACGACCAAAGCGCCAGCGGGCGGCAGTTGTTAAAAGACAACTGGATTTATCTGCAAGAGCCCGGGGTTCGGGCCGGAAGAATGCAGATTTTCAACAACTGGAGTCCCTACATGGTCTGCGATCCGGACAAGGTATGGATCGGACTCGAGTATTTTTGCTACGAGGGCGATGAGTTGTGGCGCAAGTCAGACCAGGAGATGATTGAATTCGCCACCGGTGAAATGGTGAAAATCGGAATGCTGGCGAAAGAGGATGTGCTGGACGCGACGGTAATCCGGATGGAGAAGACGTATCCGGCGTATTTCGGCGCCTACAACCAGTTTCATGTCATTCGCGAGTTCGTGGACCGCTACGAGAACCTGTTCCTGATCGGACGCAATGGGATGCACCGGTACAACAATCAGGATCACTCCATGCTGACGGCGATGACTGCGGTGGATAACATCGTCGCGGGCATTCGCGACAAATCGAATCTCTGGGCGGTGAATACGGAGATGGAGTATCACGAAACCAAAAGCGAGAGCGAGCGGGCGGAGCCGGTGGCGACCGGCTAGCGCGGTCCGCTGCCTGCGGTTTGAGCGACCTGGGGCGTCCGGCCCCGACGAAATTTCGGCGCCGCGAGTCCGCTCGTTGACGCGTGATAAAATCCTCAACCATGCTGCGGAATATCGCCGGCTTATTGTGTATTACGCTGCTTGTTTTCGCTCCCTTGGCCAGGGGGCAGGGTGAGCGGGCGACTCTTACTGGCGCAGTAACGGACACGACCAAAGCCGCCGTTCCCGACGCGCAGATCATTTTGCGCAACACGGCAACCAACGTCATCATGCGAACTGCGACGAACGCGGAGGGTTTGTACTACATCACCTCGATTCCGCCGGGGACGTATCAGCTTACGGTGCAGAAATCCGGCTTTCGTCCGGCGCGGGTCGACAATATTCCTCTCACGACGGGTCTCGCGGCCACGCAGGATGTGACGCTCGAGGTTGGCGCCGTGCAGGAGGCCGTGGAGGTGAGCGCGACCGCGGTGCAGATTGAAGCGCAAAGCTCGGACATGAACACGGTGGTGACGACGAGGCCTGTGTCGGAGCTGCCGATCCTGGGACGTGATCCTCTGTCGTTTGCGGCGCTTGCCCCGGGAGTGATCCCGACGCAAGGCCAGCAGAGCAATGCCGGCATTATCGGGCGCGTTACGACGGCGCAGATCGGCGGTGGGCTGGCGCAGCAGAACGGCGTGCTCATTGACGGCGCGGAGAGCCGCGGCACCACCGAGTCCGGCAATGCTTATTCGGTTCCGGTGGAGGCGGTGCAGGAATTTAAGCTCGAAACGGCCAGCTTTAACGCGCAATACGGGCGCGTGGCGGGCGGCGTCGCGATCCTGGCGACCAAGTCCGGCACGAATACGCTGCACGGGACCGTGTACGAATATTTGCGCAACAACCATCTGAACGCCAACAGCTGGCAAAACGACCGGAACGGCATTCCGATCGCGCTGTTTCAGCGCAACGTGTTCGGCGCGAACCTGGGCGGGCCGGTGTATATTCCGAAGGTTTATAACGGCCGCGATAAAACGTTTTTCTTCTTCAACTACGAAGGCTCGCGGCAGGCCAGCCCGGACCAGGTCCTGGACACCGTTCCGACAGGGGCGCAGCGCGCGGGCGATTTCTCGCAGACCTACGATCGTAACGGCAACCTGGATGTGATTTACGACCCGCTGACCACGCGACCAGATCCGAATAACCCAGGTAAATACATTCGCGATCCGTTTCCGGGCAACCGGATTCCCTCCGAGCGCATCAATCACATCTCGGCGAACGTGGTGAAGTATTATCCGCTGCCGAACCGGCAGGGCTTGACGCCGCAGCAGGTGAATAATTTTCTCGGCACGGGCAAGGCGATCACAAAGACGGATAACTACCTGGCGCGGGTGGACCACAATTTCAGCGACCAGCACCGGCTTTTCGGCCGCTTCGGCTATGCGCCGTATACGAACTTCAGCTCGCTTTCCGGAGTCGCGTTTGCGGAGCGTTCGGTGAATTCAAACCCGGGCACTTCAGCGCTGATCGCCTTCACATCCAACTTCACGCCGAACGTTCTCGGCGAGTTCCGGCTCAGCTACACGCGGCTTCAGTTCAACAGTTTTCCGACCAGCCAGAATTTCGATCTCGCGTCGCTCGGCTTCGGTCCGAATTTTACGCAATACGTCAAGTATGCGCAGTTTCCGAATATCTCGGTGCAGACCTATGCGGCGGGTACGGGGCTGACGGTGACGCAGGCTTCGCCGAACGATTTCGCGCAGCTTGGTCAGGCTACGCGGACGTTGAACCCGCAGGATAACTGGCAGGCGCAGTATCAGTTCACTTTCATCAAGACGAGGCACACGATTCGCGCCGGGACCGATCTGCAGTTGATCAAGCTGAATGCGTATAACTCGCAATACTCGGCGGGCCAGTTCAATTTCGACCGTACCTATACGCAAGGACCGGACCCGACCAGCACGACATTGAACGGGGGTAACGGGCTGGCCAGCCTGCTGCTCGGAATTCCCGTCGCGGGCACGATCACAATTACCAATCCGTTGTTCCTGTACCAGAAATATTATTCGCTGTTCGTGCAGGACGACTACCGCGTGACCAACCGGCTCACAGCCAACCTAGGGCTACGATGGGAATACCAGACGCCGTACGCTGAAAAATTCGGCCAGATCGGATACTTCGACTTCAACGGGATCGAGCCGGCAACGGGGCAAAAGGGCGTTTTCCGTCTGATCAAGCCGGGCGGTTACCAGGAGAATCCGCAATATTGGAATTTTTCGCCGCGCGTGGGTCTGGCGTGGCAGGCGGCGGATAAGACGGTCATCCGCGCGGGCGCCGGAATCTTCTTTTCGACGTTCGTCGGCGTGAATGCCGCGGCGACGGATTTTGGCAATGGCGGCTTTGTATCGAATTTTCTCTTTCTCGGCCCGCCAAATCCGCTGCCGAACACGCCGCCTGTGGGCGGCTCGTGGGACAATCCGTTTGCCGGGGGCATCCAGCAGCCCTCGCGCGATACGGACTTTGTGGGGCAGGCGGTGCGCGCGGATAATCCGAACCGCCCGAAGCCGTACTTGAGCGACTGGACCTTCAGCATCCAGCGCGAGGTTACGCCGACCATGCTCGCCGAAGTGGCCTACGTCGGATCGAAGATGACGCATCTGTTCTGGAACCGGCAGAACAACGAGGATAATCCACTGCTGCTCAGCCTGGGGCCGCAGTTGAACCAGCCGGTGGCGAATCCATTTTTCGGCAAGATCACGACGGGCGCGCTGAGCACTCCGACTGTGCAGTTGAAGCAGCTGCTGCGGCCCTATCCGCAATATCAGGACGTGCTGATCTTCAGAGACGCCTACGGCGACATGCGATATAACAGCTTCACCGCGCGAGTGACCAAGCAGTATTCGCACGGAATCCTGTTCCAACTGGCGTATACGCTTTCGAAGACCATCGCGAACACGGCGCAGTCCAATACCTGGGTGGTGGGGCCGTCGAATGCGCTGTACAACCCGAATTACAACCGGAGCCTGGAGGCGAATGATGTGCCGCAGCGGCTGGTGCTGAGCTACATTTACGATTTCCCGGCCGGTCCGGGCAAGCGCTATTTCAGCCACGGCGTGGGCGCCGCAGTGCTGGGCGGATGGGAATTCAGCGGCATTTCCGTTTTTCAGAGCGGCCGTCCCATTCTGATCACTGCGCCTGATCAGACCAATCTGTTTAACTTTTCGTACACCAACGGGCGGGCGAACCGGCTGCACAGTCCGGTTCTGGAGAGCGGCCGAACGAACAGTCACTGGTTCGATACCGCGGCCTTCGCGGTGGCGCCGCCGTTCACCGTCCCCAACGATTCGCTCAGCCAGCCCAATCTGCGCGGGCCAAGGCGGATCAACACCGATATTTCGCTGATCAAGAACACGCGCATCAAGGAGCGGGCCAACATTCAGTTCCGCGCAGAATTTTATAACATTTTCAATCATCCCGCGCTGGGAGCGCCGGTGACGGACGTGACGAATGCGCAGTTCGGGCAGATTATTACAAGCATCGGGGGCAGCGAGCGGAACGTTCAGTTTGGATTACGGGCATTGTTCTGATTCCGGCCGTAAAATGACGTGAATATGCTGCGACGCGATTTTCTAAAGAGCGCCCTGCTGGCTGCGGCGGAGCGATATGCGCGCGCGGCGCGCGGGCTGTCGCCGATCAAGATCACCGAGGTCAAAGCGATCGCGACCAGCGGCGGCGCGAATTACCAGTGGGTTTTCCTCAAGGTGATGACCAGCGAGCCGGGGCTCTATGGCATCGGCTCAGCGAGCAATGTGAATCAGGCGCCCGCAGTGGCGACGGCCATCAAGGAGCAGTACGCGCCGTTTTGGATAGGAAAATATGCGGATCGCATTGAAGACCTGTGGCAGAGCACGAATGTCCGGGCGTACTGGCGCAATAGCACGATTCAGAACAATATCCTGAGCGCGATGGACATGGCGCTGTGGGACATCAAAGGCAAGCGCGCGGGAATGCCGGTCTATGAGCTGCTCGGCGGCAAGGTGCGTGACGCCGTGCCGCTTTATGCGCACGCCGACGGGCGCGATCGCGAGCAGGTCGCCGAGAACGTGCGCAAGTACATGGAGGAAGGCTACCGGCATGTGCGCGCGCAGATGGGCGGATATGGCGGCGGCGGAATGATTCCGGCGGGCAAAGGGAGCCGTCCGCAAGGCGGCTTCAGCGGCGCGGCGTTCGATGAAGATGTCTATATCGAGGAAATTCCGAAACTTTTCGAGCATCTGCGCGCGAAGCTGGGGACGGAAGTGAAACTGCTGCATGATGTTCACGAGCACCTGACGCCCACAGGAGCGGTCGAGTTCGCCAAGCGCATGGAACCGTACCGCATGTTCTTCGTCGAGGACATTTTGCCGCCGGAGCAGATTGACTGGTTCCGCCGCATTAAGGAAGTGACGACGACGCCGATGGCCATGGGCGAACTGTTCACCAGCCCGCGCGAATATGTGCCGCTGATCGCCGAGCGGTTGATCGATTTCGTACGCTGCCGCGTATCGCAGGTGGGCGGGATCACGGCGGCGAAGAAGATCGCGGCGTTGTGCGAGGATTTCGGCGTGCGGACGGCGTGGCAAGAGGGCGGCGACAACGACCCGGTGAACCAGCTCGCGGCTTATCACGTCGATCTCACGATCCCGAGCTTCGGCATTCAGGAAGAGAATCACTTCCCAGCGGCGGTTCACGACCTGCTTCCGGGCACGGCGACGTTGAAGGGCGGGTACCTTTATGGGAACGACGGGCCGGGTTTAGGGATCGACGTTAAAGAGGACGTGGCGGCGAAGCTCCCGTTGCAGCCGGTTCCGCCTGGAGACAGCTGGACGACGGTGCGGGGGATGGATGGGTCGCTGGTGAAGCCGTGACGCCTCGCTTGTGATGCTCCGAAACGTGAGTTAGGCGACCAGCCCAATCCGTTCTTCAGGCGCGGAGCCGCCGAGCGGCGGCAGAGGAGCGGCTGATTCGCGCCAGCGCATCTGAGGGCGGAAGCATTGGCATGCCAGCCAGTGTCAGTCGCAAGGCGCATTGCCTGGCGCCGCGACGAAATTGCGACGGCCTTCGCCGCGTGCGAGCCCCTTTCTTCCCGCGCCACACTGTCCTATAATTCACACAACTCAATATCCGGGAACCTCGTATGTCCACATCCACAGCGACCCCGTTGTCCGGTCCGGAAGCCGTGGTTCCACCGGCGCAGCCCGGACGTATCGTCAACGAATTCAGCATTCAGGTCGCGACCGTGAATGGCTCCGGCAGCCAGACGGCCAACAACGTCCTGATGCGTTCCATCTTCCAAATGGGCGTGCCGGTTTCCGGCAAGAACATGTTTCCCTCCAACATTGCCGGACTGCCCACCTGGTTCACGATTCGAGCTAACAAATACGGCTATATCGGCCGTAAGAAAGAAGTCGATTTTCTCGTCGCCATGAATCCGGAGACCGCGAACGAGGATGTAATGACGCTCGCGCCGGGAGCGGCCGTGGTGTATGACGAACCCCTGAAGCTCAGCGCGCTCCGCGGCGATCTGCATTTTTATCCTGTTCCGTTCGACAAGCTTGTGGGTCCGGTCTGTCCCGAAGCGAAACTCCGCAAGCTGGTGCGCAACATGATTTACGACGGCGTGGTCGCGCATCTCTTAGGCATCGATCTCGAAGAGATGCGGAAGGCGCTGTTCAAGCAGTTTGGGCCCAAAAAGGCGAAAGCGGCCCAATTAAACTGGGGCGCGGTTGTCGCCGGAAAGGAATTCGCGGCGAAGAACCTGACCAAAACCGACCCGTACGTGATCGAGCGCATGAGCGAAAACGCGGGCAAGCTCATCATCGACGGCAACACGGCTACGGCTCTGGGCTGCATCTACGCAGGCGCCACCGTTTTAACGTGGTATCCGATCACACCGTCTTCATCGCTGGCCGAGGCGATGATCCACTACCTGGAGCGTCTGCGGCGCGATCCCGAAACCGGACAGGCGACCTATGCTGTTGTCCAGGCCGAAGACGAGCTTGCATCCATCGGCATGGCGATCGGGGCCGGATGGGCCGGGGCGCGGGCGATGACCTGCACGTCCGGTCCGGGCATTTCGCTAATGGCCGAATTCATCGGGTTGGCCTACTACGTGGAAGTGCCGGTGGTGATTTTCGATATACAGCGGGTAGGGCCTTCCACCGGGCTGCCGACGCGCACGCAGCAGTGCGACATCCTGAAGAACGCGCTGCTGTCTCACGGCGATACGAAGCATCCGGTGCTGTTGCCATCGTCGCCTGAAGAGTGTTTTTCTATGGCGCAGACGGCGTTCGATCTCGCCGAGCAGTTCCAGACGCCGGTGTTTGTGAACTCCGATCTCGACCTGGGGATGAACAACTGGATGTCGGACCCGTTTGAATACCCCACCGAGCCCATCCGCCGCGGCAAAGTGCTGGGCGCGGAAGATTTGGAGCGGCTCGGGGGGTTCGCGCGCTATCGGGATGTGGACGGCGATGGCGTGGGGTACAGAACGTTGCCGGGAACCAATCACCCCGCGGCCGCCTACTTCGCGCGCGGCAGCGGGCACAACGAGGAGGCCAGATACAGCGAGCGTGAAGATGATTATGTGCGCAACGTGGACCGTCTGCTGCGGAAGTTCGAGTCCATACGCGCCCATGTCCCGGCGCCGGAGATCCTGGATCGGCCCGGCGCCAAGATTGGACTTGTCTACGCTGGCTCATCCCGCTACGCTTGCGAAGAATCGAGAGATCAGCTCGCGGCTGAGTACGGCATTGAGGCCGGATGCCTGCGCGTGAAGGCATTTCCGTTTACGGCGCATGTGGGCGATTTCATTGACCGGCACGAGCGCGTCTACGTGGTTGAGCAGAACCGCGATGCGCAATTGCTGTGCCTCCTGCGCATGGAGATGCCGGCGGCGCGAATCGCAAAGCTCCGCAGCGTGCGTCACTACACCGGGCTGCCGATCGACGCGCGCTCGGTCACCAGAGAAATCGCCCGCCAGGAGGGTGTATGAGCGCTACGGCAGCAGGCGGACCAAAGAAGACAAACCGCATCGGCCTGGAGCTGGCGCCCTATAAGGGAAGCAGAACCACGCTCTGCGCTGGATGCGGCCACAACGCGATCACCGAACGCATCATCGAAATCTGCTGGGAGCTGGGAATCCAGCCCTGGCAGGTTGCCAAGATTTCCGGAATCGGATGCTCGTCGAAAACGCCGGCTTATTTTCTCAGCTTGTCGCACGGATTCAACGGCGTGCATGGACGCGCCCCGACGCTTGCCACCGGCGCGCTGCTGGCCAACAGGCATCTGATTGGCCTGGTGGTGACGGGGGATGGCGATACGGTCTCCATCGGACTGGGACACTTCATGCACATGCTGCGCCGCAACATCCCGCTGGTCTACATCATCGAGAACAACGGCGTTTACGGACTGACCAAGGGACAGTTTTCCGCCACTGCCGACATTGGATCCAAGCTGAAGACGGGCACAATCAACGACCTGCCTCCTGTGGACTGCTGCCTGGCGGGTATTCAAATGGGGGCCACTTTCGTCGCCCGGTCCTTTTCCGGCGACAAGCGCCAGATGCAGGGCATTCTGAAGGCTGCATTCTCGCACAAGGGCCTTGCGATTATCGACGTCATCTCGCCTTGTACGACATTTAACGATCACGAAGGATCGACCAAGAGCTATTCCTACATGAAAGACCACGAGGAGCCCTTGCATGAGATCGATTTTGTTCCGGCGTACGAGGATATTGCGGTCGAATATGAGGAAGGCTGCGTGCGTGAAGTGGAGCTGCACGACGGGTCGAGACTGCGGCTCAAGAAGCTGGCGCGCGACTACGACCCGCGCGACAAGATGGAGGCGATCCGGCTGCTCAATGAATCCAAGGAGTCGGGAGAGGTCCTTACCGGCGTTTTGTACGTGGGCTTCGCTCCGACCTTTATCGAGCGGCTGCACATGGTAGATGAACCGCTGGCGACGTTGCCCGAAAGCCGGGTGCGGCCTTCCCGGGAGGCGTTGGACCAGATCATGGAGGAATTGCGCTAGCAGCGGCCTAGGGCTTGCCGGATGGATCGCCGCGGCCTTTCGGATGGCCGGAATCACGGCGCCCGGCGCGGCGCCGTCCGACGAGCGTGCCGAGAAAGGCACCCGCGAAACCGGCGAGCTGAGACGCAAGTGGGTTCAGATTAATTTTGTCGGCGGCTGCGGCCGACAGACAAAATCCGGCGACACTGAGTCCCGCGATTTTCGCAATTCGGGACACTCTCATCGTTCTTAGCGTATCTGACTCGATCCCATTTTTGGCTGCGAGGATCTTTGCGACGCCGGGCGGAGTACCGGCGTCATATATAGGTTGCGCT
>DASRCT010000052.1:0-29978 GCA_035652975.1 Bryobacteraceae bacterium
CCACAAGGCAAGCACAACCGTGCGCTTCGGCTGCCATCCTTCACGGACCATCGACGCCAGCGTCCGCGCCGTCTCCAGGAGCGCCGACGCCCCGCTCGCCGGGTCGCTGGCGCCGTTCACCCAGGCATCGTGATGATTGCCGTACATGATCCATTGGTCCCTGTACATCGAACCTGGAAGGGTGGCGACGACATCGTAGAGCGGCTTGTTGGTCCAATCGAAATCGAGTTTGAGGTGAACCGTCGCGGGTCCCGGACCCACGTGATACGTAAGCGGCAGCGCGCCGCGCCAGCCCTCGGGCGCAACCGGACCGCCCAGATTCGCAAGCAGCGGTTTCGCGTCGCCGTATGAAATCGGCAGCACGGGAATTTTCACAAGCGACTGAGCGTCGGCGCGCGAGAGCCGTCTGGCGCCGTTCTCGGAAGCCCATCCGGGCGAGAGCGGATCACCGGGGTACAGCGCCATGTCTATGACGCTGCCCCGTTGAACGCCCTGCGCGGGCCGGTAAGCGCCCTTAGGGTAAACGTCGCCCTGAAAGTAGCCGTCATCGCGAGGATCCGAGTAGATCAGGCAGCCCACCGCCCCATGCTCCTGCGCTACTTTCGCCTTGACGCCCCGCCAGCTCTTGCCGTAGCGCGCTATGACGATCTTGCCGCGGACATCAATGCTTTGACGCTTTAAAGATTCGTAGTCTTCCGGGACGCCGTAGTTGACATAGACCAGCGGCGCCGTTACGTCGCCGGATGCCGAGTAGGCGTTATACGTCGGAAGCTGGTTGGGGTCGCCGGAGTCAGGATCCTGCGCAATTGCGGGTTCTTTGAGCTTTAAGACATATCGGCTGGGCGCCGTCATCTCGACTTCGCGCAGCGTCGGGTAGGGCAGAAGCGCCTCAAAACGCTCGATTCGCGCGTCGAACCCCCACTCTTTGAGCAAACCGAAAACATACTCGGCGACGGCCTTGGAGGCCGGTGATCCGGCATGATGCGGCTGGGCCGAAATACGCTTCATATACGCCCGAATATGCTCCGGCTGCGGGAGCGATTTCGCGCGCGACTCCAAATCGCGTTGGGCCTTCAGTTGGTCATTGGAAAACCCGCGAATCGGCGGCTGCGCGACGGCCAGACTCGCGCTGAGCAGCGAAGCCAGCAGCGCCCCGGAAATGATCGTGGCGCGGAGCCGCCGATGCGCGCCGGCGGTCCATGCCCTCCCCGGCAGAGCTCCGGGCTTCGGCGGCCACGTGGACCCGGGGCTTTGATTCGATTTTCGGTTCATGACCGCTGAGAAACGGGCGTGCGCAGAAATGCAAGAAATTTCTTCACGTCGCGCGTACTGCCACCGAAGGACGCGATCACCCGCCCGTCGCCGTCCATCAGCGCATAGAGGGGAGTCGCAACCGTCTTGAACAGTTTGTCTTCGAGTTCCTGATTGCGCTGCGAGGCTTCATCCGTTCCGTCCGTGTACAGCTCCACCAGGATCATATCCTTGACCACGGACGCGATTTCCGGACGCGGAAACATGTTGGCCTTCATCCAGTGGCAGTTGGTACATGCATAGCCGGTGAATGTCACCAGCACCAGCTTGTTCTCCTGTCGGGCCCGCGCCAGCGCTTCGTCATACTGATTCTTGAGCCACACCTGTCGCTCTCCAGCCGCACCGCCGAACGCCGACGCGCCGGTCGCGGGCGGAACATAAGCCTCGACGGCGCCGAGGGGCGCGCCAAACAGACCCGGCAGCAGACTGATCGAAAAAATTAAAAACGCCGATCCTGTGAGCAAACGTCCCACGCCGAGGCGATCCTCCGGTTTGACGCCCTCCATCCGCAAAAAGCCCAGCAGGTACAGACCTGGCAGCGCGAACAGGACCACCCACGCGGCAAGATAGACCGGACGCGTCAGAATCTCGGTCTGAAGAACCTGGTCGACATTGCTCAAATATTTCAGCATCGCCGCCAGCACGATGAAACCGAGCACAATCTTCACCCGCGCCAACCATCCACCGCTCCGCGGCAGCTTCTGCAAATAGGATGGAAAGAGCGCCAGGAAAAAAAACGGCGTCGCCAGGCCGGCTGCGAAAAATATCATTCCGAGCGCCGGCTGCAGGCCTTTGCTCTGCACGGACGCAGCCAGGAGCGTTCCGACGAACGGCCCGACGCAGGCGAACGATGTCAAGGAAAATGTCAGCCCCATCAGCAGCGTCCCGGCGTATCCTCCGCCTCGTGACGCGCTGTCGAGCTTCGTCAGCAGCCCGGAAGGAAGCGTGATCTCGAAGGCGCCGAGGAGACTAAGCCCGAAAATGAAAAACACCAGCGAGATGAAACCGTTGACCCACGGGTTCGATCCCAGCTGTACCACTCCGAATGGCCCGACAGCCGCCGTCACCGCGAATCCGAGCGCGCAGAACAGCGCTACGATGCCCAGACAAAAAACGAAAGCCTGAACAACCGCGTCGCGGCGCGATCCGGTCTGTTGGTTCAAGAAAAAGGAGACCGTAATCGGAATCATCGGGAAGACGCAGGGAGTAAAAATGGCCGCCACGCCGAGTCCGAAGGCGACCAGCAGGAAGCGTCCGAGATCCGCGTCCTCAGCCGCCTGCGCCGGCGCAGGCGGCCTTGTCTGGCGTGGGCTGGCGGCTACAGGCAGATAGCCGGCCGGAATGGCGCCGGCTTGCGCAGGCCCGGATGGATCAATCGTGATCGTCGCCGCCGCAGTTTTTTCTCGAGGGGGCAGACACTGCCGCGCGTCGCAGGCCTGATACCGAACCCGCGCCGTAAGATCCACAGGCCCAGCCGCCGCGTCCGGCTTGATAGTCACTGGCAACGCGAACGCGACCTCTTTTTCAAACCACCGCACTTCGATGTTGTCGAAGTTGGGATCGCGCTGCGCTTCCGGCTGTGGCTCGTGGACCGCGAATGTCTCAATCGCTGAGCCGCCGGCGAGCTTGATGGTGGCGCCAATGGGTCCACCGGGAGGCGTGCTGGGCGAGTACATGTGCCAGCCCGGCTCAATTCTGGCCGTCAGCGTCAAAACAATCTGGCCGCCGGGCGCGACCCTTCCGGGGCCGGCTGACAGGGTCCACTGGACCGGATCGAGCTTCTGCGCGAATAAGGGCGCGGCCGCCAGTACAGCTGCGGCCGCAATCCATCCAGACATAACAAAACCCTTCAGGCCTGCGCGACCAGCCCGCTCTCGGCTGACCAGCGCGCCAGTTCGCTTTCGATCCGTTCGTTAATCCGTCCGCTCGCGAATTCGCCTGCCACCCGGATCGCATTCTTGATCGCCTTTGGGTTGGAGCGTCCGTGACAGATAATGCACACGCCTTTCACGCCGAGCAGGGGCGCGCCGCCGAACTCGGAATAATCCACTCGCTTTTTGAAATCAGCGAAGGCCGAGCGCGCGAGCACATAGCCGATTTGCCGCGTAAGCGTCTCTTTTAAAGACTCCTGGAGCATGTGTTTGATCACATCCACCAGTCCTTCGCTGACCTTCAAGGCGACGTTGCCCACAAAGCCGTCGCATACGATGACGTCGGTCTCGCCAGTGTAAAGGTCGCGGCCTTCGACGTTCCCGACAAAATTGATGGAGAGCGACTTCAGCAACGGCGTCGCCGCGCGCGTGAGCTCGTTGCCTTTGTGTTCCTCTTCGCCGATTGAAAGCAGTCCGACGCGCGGATTCTGCGTGTGAAAAATCACCCGTGAATAAATTTCGCCCATAACGGCGAACTGGGCGAGCATGCGCGGCTGGCAGTCCACGTTGGCGCCGACGTCCACCACCACCACGGGTTTGCCCTTCACTGTCGGGAAGGCCGAGGCCAGCGCCGGCCGGTCCACGCCGGGCACCATGCCTTGCACCAGCTTCGCCGTCGCCATCACCGCGCCCGTGTTCCCTGCGGAAACGACGCCATGCGCGGCGCCCTCACGCACCAGCCGCGACGCAACCCGGATCGAGGAATCGCGTTTGCTGCGCACCGCGCGGGCTGCGCTGTCATCCATTGTGACGACCTCGCTCGCGTGCCGGATTTCGACGGGGAGTTCGCGCCAGCCTGGATGTTCATCCAACTCGCGCCGCACCACCTCCTCCCGCCCGACCAGAATCACTCGGACCGGAAGAGATCGCACGGCCTGAATTGCGCCTTCGACCTCCGCTTTGGGGGCGTGATCGCCGCCCATCGCGTCTACGGCGATTGTCACCATAGGTCAGAAGGCGGCGGCTACTGTTCGGCGACTTCGATTACTTCACGGCCCTTGTACCGGCCACAATGCGTGCACGCGCGGTGTGGCAGCTTCGGCTCGTGACAGTTCGGGCACTCGGACATTCCAGGCCGCCGCAGTGCGTCATGAGTCCGCCGGGCGGCGGTCCTTCTTTTCGAGTGTCGTCGTTTGGGATTCGGCATCGATCGATCAATCCTTGTGATGAAAGTTCTTCAGGGCGGCCCAGCGATCGTCCATGGCCTTGACCTCGCAGTGGCACTCCCTGTAATTGCGATTCTGGCCGCAGACCGGACAAATGCCTTTGCACACATCGCTGCACACGCGCTGCATCGGGAGAGACAGCAGTATATGCTCCCGCAGAATATCGTTCAACTCCAGGCCCCCGCCCTCATAAAAGCCAATCTGGCTTTCGCCCTCATCAATCGCGATCTCCTCGCCAGAATGGATGTTCTCCAGATCCGGACGGTAGAACAGATCGAATTCGGATTCCAGGGGAAAGCGGGCGGTTTCAAGGCAACGGTCGCACTCCGCCTCCATGGTCACTTTCAGATGACCTCGAACGCGGATCTCGCCGGCCGTGTTGGCCAGCAGTTCCACCGTGCCGTCCGCTTCAAGCGGACTCGTCTGTCGTAACTTCTGTTCAAAAAATTCCAGTTCGCCCGGCGGAATGCTGACATCAAATCGCGCCTTCCGCAACTCTAGCTCGCGTACGCTGAAGAACACACACACCTCGGACGGGACCCGTCAGGAGGACGAAATACCAGTATAGCAACGATTTCGTCGCCATCCGAAGAAGGCTGAACTGGGCGCCGGCGGACTCGGCGTCAAAATTTCGTACGCAGCGCAATGGAAGATGTTCGAGCCCACGCCGCTGAATGGGCGCGCGGCGCGCCTGTCGCGTGTCGCCGAACCGCAACGCCGCAGCCATGAGGGACTTTGCATACTGTTGTAATCTCGCCACACCCCGCTCAGCCAAATTGTAGTACTTTCAACGCTTAGCATAAGGGCGCGAGGATTGCTATTTTGGGCGTTCGCCTGAAAGTCGAAGTGATTCTCAAACGGCGATCCTGCGGAAGCAGAGCCTTGGAGGCCGGTTGCGTTTCGAGACAACAATTCAACGTATCGTAGAGACGGAAGGCATCGGACTGCACAGCGGCGCGGCGGTACGAATGCGCCTTCGCCCCGCTCCCCCGTCGACAGGCATCGTCTTTTTACGGACGGATCTGGAAAATTTCGCCATCGCTGCAAGTTGGAGAAATGTCGCACGCGTCAGCTACGCCACCAGTCTGATGCGCCAAGGCGTGCTGATTTCCACTACAGAACACCTCCTGAGTGTGCTGTATTCGATGGGCATCGATAACGTCTTCGTTGAAATCGACAATCTCGAGGTCCCGATCCTTGATGGCAGCGGACAGCCGTTTGTCGAACTGCTGCGCGAGGCGGGATTGAAAACCTACCGCCGCCGCAAGCGCTATCTGCGTATCCGGCGCCCCGTGCTGATTGAAGCGACGGGCAAGCGCATCACGATCCTTCCGGCCGAACGTTTTGTGCTTACCTGTGAAGTCGAATTCGATCATCCTCTGGTCGGGCGGCAATCCATCGACCTCGAAGTGACGCCGGAGCGCTATGCATCCGACATTGCTCCGGCCCGGACCTTTGGCTTCGAGCGCGACCTGGATCAGCTTCGCAACATGGGATTGATTCGCGGCGCGTCGCTGGAAAATGCCGTGTGCTTCAACTCACACCGCGTGCTGAATCCCTCCGGCCTGCGATTCCCGGACGAGTGCTGCCGCCACAAGGCTCTCGATCTTATTGGCGATCTGGCGCTGATCGGGCGTCCGCTCCTCGGTCACGTGATCGCCGAGCGCGCCGGCCACGCCATGCACGTGGCGCTTGTTGCGAAAATCATGTCCGATCCGAGACTCTATGAGATCCTCAGTTTCGACCAGCTGGCGTCGCGAGTCGTGGACGCGCTGGTATCCTGATTCTTGATCCGGCACGTCCCGAACGCTATCAGCTTCGCGCGATTGTGTTTGGTCCCCGTGGTGCTCTCGGCCATCCTCAACGGCGATCCACAGGGGGCGCTGATCTGGCTCGGCGTCGCGGGGATGACCGACGCTCTGGACGGTTTTCTCGCCCGCCGGCTGGGGGTCCGTTCGCGGACGGGCGCGTACCTGGATCCCATCGCCGACAAGTGTCTGCTGAGCGGAGTCTATTTTGCGCTCGCCTGCAACAGAACGGTCCCATGGTGGCTTACCGCGATCGTATTCGGCCGCGACGCAGTGATGCTGATTTTTATCGCCGTGGTATTCCTGTTCACCGCAGTCCGCGATTTCCCGCCTACCGTATGGGGGAAGCTGAGCACGGCGGTTCAGATTGTGACGGGCATCCTGCTGCTGCTTGAGGATGCGATTGTGTTTCATCCTGCGAGCGTGCAGCGAATTGCGCGTGCGGTGGAACAGGCCATGATCGGCGCGACGGCGGCTGCGACGCTATGGAGCGCCGTTGACTATTTGTGGATCGGGATCGGAATGCTCCGCCGCGCCCGCGTCGTTCGCGCATAGGAGCAAGCGCGCCATGCTGAATAGTCGCGGGTTAAGGGCAACGTCGCGCCAGGCGAAGCGGAGGCATCCGACGGCGCTGGCAACGGCCGGCGAACGGAATTCCGATCCGCCTCAAGCGTCTCGAGACCCTCTTTTTGCGGGGCCCAATATGTGAATTGACGGCGCGGAAAACCGGGGGTACGCTTGAAGTGTGGCCATGCCCGTGTCGCGTTATTTGCCGTCACGTCATTACCTCTCGGCAGGCTTTATCGCGTTAGGGCTCGCCGCCTTTTCAACATGGTGCGGGTTCCGCTGGGCCCCCGCGTTCCTGCCAGCCTTCCTGTTTCTGGTCAGCGCCGGACTCGTCCTGTTTGTCGCGTTCCAGCCGCCCATCGAGATCCACGAGACCCATTTGAAAATCAACAAACGGATCATTCCGTGGAACCAGATCCGCCGCCTCGATCGGACTGGGTGGATTTCCCCATTGGTGGTGCACGTCACGCTTCTAGACGATGAGCGCATTCTGCTTATTTATCCTGGCGATCTGGACTCAGCAAACAGTCTGCTCAGGCATCTTCGCCGCTATTCGCGCGAGGCGTTGATTGACGGCATTCCGTACCGGCAGTTCTGGGGAGATGCGCTGAACCTCGTTTCCGAGCGCAAGCAGTTGCCCTCGCCGCGATACCATCTGCTGCGCCCTGAGGATGAGGAAGAAGTGGAACGTATGTTTCAGCGCCTCAAGACGGTTGGTCACATCGACCCCAAGAAGTCATCCGACGAGAAATAAGCCTTGCTCAGGCGCGGCCGGCTCATCGCGGTCCTGCTCTCCTGCGCCTTCCTGGCCGCTGTTGCTCTGTATGCCTGCGCCGGGCTGTGGCTGCCCGCTTTGGCGACATTTCTCATCCATGCTGACCCGCCGCGCAAGGCCGACCTCATCGTTGTGCTCGCGGGCGATCCGTCCGGCAACCGCATTCTCAAAGCTGCGGAACTCATCCGTGACGGCTACGCTCCGAAAGCTCTGGTCAGCGGTCCGGATAACCAGTACGGTTGCACGGAGGATCAGTACGCCATTGCGTACACGGAACGCAAGGGATTTCCGCGTTCGTGGTTCATCGGACTTCCGAACCATAGCCGGTCGACCGAGCGTGAGGCGGACGTCATCGTCGCCGAACTGCAAAATCGCAAGGTGCGAAGCATAGACCTGGTGACCAGCGCGACGCACACGCGGCGCGCCTGGAACGCCTACCGCAAACGCCTGGGCGATATCCAGTTGTCGGTAGTCGCCGCGCCCGAGGCGGAGTTCACGCCGCGCGCATGGTGGAAGCAGCGCGAAGGCCGGAAGGCAATTTTTTTCGAGTGGACCAAAACCATCGCAACCTGGCTGGGACTGTAAACGGATGCGCCATGCGATAACAACTCTGCGCCCCTACTTCTGGAAATACCGCCGCGGTTTCGCCCTGGGCATGGGCGCGCTCATGATCAAAGACATTCTGGCCGCGGCCATGCCGGTGATTCTTCGCTTCGGCATCGATTCGCTGAATAGCGGATTCCAATTGCGCATCGTGTTGGAGTTGGCGGCGGCATTAGTGCTCGTCTCCATGCTCAAAGGCGTATTCCAGTACTGGATGAGAGTGGTGCTGATCGGCGCCTCGCGCGACATTGAGTACGATCTCCGCAACGATCTGTTTGCAAACCTGGTCCGGCTTTCCTGGGACTTCTACGGCTCGTATCGAACCGGCGACATCATGGCGCGCGCCACCAATGACCTCAACGCAGTTCGTATGATGCTGGGGCCTGGCGTCATGTACTGGTGCGAAACGATGTTCACGCTTGTGTTGGCCGTCTCGGTGATGCTCGCCGTCGATTGGCGGCTCACGCTTTTATCGCTCGCTCCTGCGCCCCTGGTCAGCTTCGCCGTAGTCTTTTTCGGCCAACGTATTCACGCTCGCTTCGAAGCAATCCAGAAAATGTTTTCCGAGATCAGCAGCCGCGTTCAGGAAAATCTGTCAGGAGTTCGGGTGATCCGCGCCTATGTGCAGGAACAGGCCGAATTGCGCCATTTCGAGCGTTTGAACCAGGAGTATATCGCCCAGAATATCCGCTTGGCCCGGCTCTCCGGCCTGTTCATGCCCCTACTCCAGGCGCTGATCGGCGTGACCTTTCTCATCGTGCTGTGGGTGGGCGGCTATCAGCTGCTCGCTGGACGGATCACGCTGGGCAGCTTCGTGATGTTTAACACCTACATGGGCATGCTGGTCTGGCCCATGATCGCGATGGGTTGGGTCGTGAATCTGATGCAACGCGGAACCGCATCGCTGAAGCGGATCCGTGAACTGCTGGAAGCGCAGCCCACGATTTCCGCCCCGCCGCGGCCATTGCCGCTGGAGACGGTAGCGGGCGAGATCGGATTTCACGACGTCGCGCTGGAATATCCCGGCGGAACGGTTGCGCTCGACGGCGTCAATTTCCGCATTCCCGCCGGATCTACGATCGCCATTGTCGGCCACACCGGCAGCGGCAAAAGTTCGCTGGTAAGCCTCATCCCCAGATTGCTTGATCCCACCTCGGGCAGCGTTACGCTGGACGGCGCCGACCTCAGAGATTTATCGCCCGCAGACTTGCGGCGTCACATTGGATTCGTGCCCCAGGAAACATTTCTGTTCAGCGCCACGATCGGTGAAAACATCGCATTCGGCGTCGGCGGCGCCAGCGAGGAGGAGATCCGCCGCGCCGCCGAGATCGCCGGTCTTGCGCCGGACATCGAAAGCTTTCCGGACGGCTATAAAACGATGGTCGGCGAGCGCGGTCTGACGCTTTCCGGAGGTCAAAAGCAACGGACGGCGATCGCGCGGGCCATTCTTCGGAATCCGCGGATTCTCATTTTGGACGACGCCCTATCGAGTGTGGATACGGTCACGGAAGAACGGATTCTGTCTTCGTTATCGGGCCTCATGCGGAACCGGACGACGATTCTCATTTCGCATCGCGTATCGACGGTCCGCAACGCCGACCGGATTTTCGTGCTCGAGCACGGCGCTATTGTTGAGGAAGGCTCCCACGAGGAACTGCTCGCCAACGGCGGCTACTATGCGGACCTGTACGAACGGCAGTTGCTGGAGGAGGAATTGGAAGCGCTTTGAGTGAGGGCTGTCGCCGGTCAGCTAACATAAGGCGAAAGACTGTCCGATAACAGCCAAGAGCGGGGTTCGCCGTGTCCGTCCTTTCTCCACCTCTTTCCACCAATCGTCCCCGCCACGGCGGCGCCGTGAATATCATCGCGCTCGGCGTTGTCATAGCCCTGCTGTATTTTGGGCGCGTTTTCTTCATCACCCTGGCGATTGCGATTATCACCGCATTTCTGCTCGATCCGGCGGTGCGCGTATTCATGAAACTGCGGCTGCCCCGGGGGCTGGCAAGCTTTTTCGTGTGCAGCATCGCGCTGTTGATTGTTTATCTGATCGGTTTGGGGCTGTATACCGAAGCGGCGGCGATGCTGGAGGACCTGCCCGCCTATGGCGAGCGGATTAACCAGATTGTGGATCAGTTTGCGGTTCGCATTGATCAGTTTGAGCGCGGCGTTTATGAGACCCTGGTGCCGAAGCGATATCGCGAAACACCGCCGCCCGAGAGCGTGCAGACTGTTGCCACTCCCTCGCGGCTGAAAAGGCGGGTTCGCGGGACGCAGCCTCCGCCGGAGCCGCAGCCGCCCGCGATCCAGGAAGTGCGCATCCACCACGATCCGACGCCAATTTATTCGTACATCTACGGCTATGTGAAATCCTTTTACAACGTCGCGCTGATGGCTTCTTTCATTCCCTTCCTGGTGTATTTCATGCTGAGCTGGCGGGACCATTTGCGCCGCAGCTTCCTGTACCTGTTTACGGCGGCGGACCGGCCGATCGCCGGCAAAAGCTGGGAGGGCGTCGCCGAGATTGTTCGAGCCTACGTGCTGGGCAACTTTCTGCTGGGCGTACTGCTTGGGATCGTGAGTTCTGGATTCTTCGTGATGATGCGCCTGCCGTATGCGTTCATCATAGGCCCCATCAGCGGTTTTCTCAGCCTGGTGCCGTACGTCGGCGTTCCCCTGGCGATCCTGCCGCCGGTGCTGGCCGCGCTAGCGGTATACGACCGGCCCGGCACGTACATCCTCATCGCCCTGGTGGTGACTTTGCTCCATTTGATCGCGCTGAACCTGCTGTACCCGAAAATGGTCGGCTCGCGCGTGCACCTGAACCCGCTGGTGGTGACGATCGCGCTCATGTTCTGGGGAACGCTGTGGGGCGGCGTCGGGCTGCTGCTCGCCATTCCTTTGACGGCCGGCATTAAAGCCGTTTGTGACAATGTGAACAGCCTGAATGCATATGGGAAGCTGCTCGGCGACTAGCGCCCGGCCGGCGCTCAAGACTTCGCTCTCGAGTATTCTGATGGATGGGCAGAATACGCCGCCAGGGTGCGGTTGACAACCCCCCGGAGGTCCGCTATAGTTCTGAAGTACTGATCTATCAACGGTTTGTCGGTGGAAGGCGGCAATCCCAGGTCGAAACAGGCTCGTGAACACAGTTCCAATCCTTAGACCTCTCGCCTGTACCCGCGCGGCATACGCCTCTGTCCTGTTGCGCGCGCTCCGTCCCAAAGCCTGAAAATCGTTGGTGTACCGTTGGAGCACGGTGGTATGGCCAGCAATACAGAAAAGCGGAACTTCGAGACGCCCGCACCTGCCGAGGATTCCGATTACGAACACCTGATCGAGGACTACAGCCATCTCGCGCCGCCCTCAGAAGGAGAATTGCTCCAAGGTCGAGTCGTTAAGGTTACGCCGAAGGAAGTGATCGTCGATTTCGGATATAAGATCGAAGGTCTGGTTCCGATCGAGGAGGTCACGCTGCCGGACGGAAGCGTGACCGTTCAGCCTGAAGATATTATCGACGTCGTCATTGATCGACATAAGCCGCAGCCGGAAGGCTATATCCTGCTTTCGCATGAGCGCGCGGCCCGGCTCCGCGCCTGGGAAACGCTGGAGCGGGCGCATCGGGAAAATCTCTTGATTTCGGGCCGCGTAGTTGGCCGCACCAAGGGCGGTCTGAATGTGGATGTCGGCGTACCGGCGTTCATGCCGGGCTCGCAAATTGACGTTCGACCGATGACGAACCCGGACTCGCTGCTCGGCCAGGACATCGCCGTCCGGATCATCAAGCTCAATCGGAGGCGCGGCAATGTCGTCGTATCCCGGAAACTGGCCGTTGAAGAGGAGGTCATTGCGCGGAAGAGTGCAGCGCTGGAGCATCTGTACGAAGGGGCGATCGTCACAGGAACTGTGAAGAATCTCACTGACTACGGCGCATTCGTCGATCTGGGCGGTATCGACGGTCTGCTTCACGTGAGCGATCTGTCGTATGGTCGCGTCGCACACCCTTCCGAGATGCTGAACGTCGGCGACCAGGTAACCGTGCGGGTTCTGAAATTTGACCGCGAAAAAGAGCGTATTTCGCTGGGAATGAAGCAACTGGCGCCCGATCCCTGGCTCACCGTCGAGGAGCGGTATCCGAGCGGACTGCATGTCGTCGGGCGAGTGGTCAGCATTACTGATTACGGGGCGTTCGTGGAGCTGGAGCCCGGCGTCGAAGGCTTGATCCATATTTCCGAAATGACCTGGAGCCGCCGCATGAAACACCCGAGCAAGGTGGTCAAGGTGGGCGATCAGGTGGAGGCTGTAGTGCTCGAGGTCAAACCCCGCGAGCGGCGCATCTCGCTCGGAATCAAGCAACTCGAGCCGGATCCGTGGACCACGGTTGCAGACCGCTACAGCGTTGGCTCAGTGGTGGAAGGACGCGTCCGGAAACTGACGGACTTTGGCGCTTTTGTCGAAATCGAGGAGGGCATCGATGGCTTGGTCCATATCTCTGATATTTCCTGGACTAAGCGCATCAAGCATCCATCGGAAGCTTTGAAAAAGGGACAGATGGTCCAGACCGTTATACTGAATATTGACGCGCCGAACCGGCGCCTCTCTCTGGGGATCAAGCAGCTTCAGCCTGACGCGTGGGAGACATTCTTCGCTTCGCACAGCGTGGGGGATATCGTGCGGGGGCGCGTATGCCGCGCCGCCAGTTTCGGCGTATTTGTCGAGCTTGCGCCCGGAGTGGAAGCCCTTTGTCACCGGTCTGAAGCGCCGCAGCGCCCGGACCGTAAGCCAGACGAGGCTGCGTTGCCAATCGGCGAGGAATTTGATTTTAAAATCATAAAGATGAACGAGGCCGAAAAGAAAATCGGCCTGAGCGTCCGCGCCCTAGCGAAGGACGAAGAAAAACTGCGCCTGGAAGATTACCAGCGCCAGGCTGCCGCCGCCACCATGACCATTGAAGAGGTCATGAATATTCGCGGAAAGGGCGAATCGCGGTAGTTGCCTGAAACAGCCGTCGGAAATGAGAGGGAGAAATTAACAAATGACGAAGGCGGAGTTGATCGAAGAGGTCTCGCGAGTCGTGGAAATGACCCGGAAGGATTCCGAGGTGATCGTGGAGGCCATTTTCGATAGCATCGTTCGCTCATTGCGCGCCGGTGACAAGATTGAAATCCGCGGGTTCGGGAGCTTCCGCACGCGACAGCGGCAGCCCAGAGTCGGCCGCAACCCGAAAACCGGTACGCGCGTCGAGGTTCCATCCAAGCGCATTCCGTATTTCAAACCGAGCAAAGAACTGAAGGATCTGGTGAATCACTCTGCCGCTCAGCAGCCCGCCGCCGCTGCCGAAAGCGGACCTGCGCCGGCCCCGGCCGGCACGGCTGAAAATACGCCGGTTCAATAAGACCGCGTTCCGCACGACCAGCATGGATCACTTATGGACTCCGTGGCGCTATAACTACATCCAAAAGGCGAGCCCGCAGGGCGGGTGCATCTTCTGCGAGAAGGCGGCGGCAAATCGCGACGAGGACAACCTCATCGTGTTCCGCGGCCAACGCAACTTCATTATCCTGAATGCGTTCCCGTATACCAACGGGCATGTGATGGTGGCGCCCTACGAGCACGTCGCGACGCTCGAAGCCGCGGCGCCGGCCACGCTGGCCGAAATGATGAGTCTGACGCAGCGGCTCGAGGTGAAATTACGGGCCTTGTACCGGCCGGACGGGGTCAACCTCGGTATGAATATCGGTGAATGCGCCGGCGCGGGCGTCGCAGGCCATATTCATATGCATATCCTTCCGCGCTGGTGCGGCGATGCGAATTTTATGAGCGTCATCGGCGAAACGCGCGTGCTGCCCGAGGATCTTCGAACTACCTATGAGCGGCTGTCGAAAGCGCTGGCTGGCGGCTAACCCGCCATCCCCCCAAACGCCAGTTTCCTGACGGCTGCGGCCGTCCTCTCAAATTGAACGATTTCGAACACGGGCCGGCTCTTACTGTCCGAAATTGTCCGGACCACCCGCTTGCGGTACCCAAGCCGCAGAGCCGCTCGCTCCAGGCGTCCGGTCGAGTCCGGGAACACCTCCCGACCCTTGGCGTGACAGATGAAGACAGGCGCCGGAACTTCCAGCATGCGCTGGATCGCCGCCAAGTCGGAATCCGTGGGTTCGGGCTTCATAAGCGGTTCGCTGCCCACCCATAACCGCGGTTTTCCCTGCTCCAGCATCACAAGCGTGTCGAAAATGCCCCAGTCCGCGACGAAGATGTTTTCATTCTGCATTCTGCGAACCGCGTCGGAGAGCGGAAAAATCGCGTCGGTCCACACGCCCGCGGCGCCATACCGCACAAATTGGGAGAGATACTGGTTGCTCACCAGCACACTGGCGCCGCAGATCGCCGCCACGGACCCTACGACGACCAGCATTCCCCACCGCGGCAGCCGGTCTGCGATTCCCGCAAAGGCCAGAGCTATCAGCATATGCGGGAGCGGCCACAATAAGGCGACGTGGTGGGCTCCGCCGCCGGTGTCTTTGTTGAGCGCCATTTGCAACCATGCGACCCCCAGCGTCATCAGTAGAAAGAGCGCGGCCCGGCGCTGCCGCGGGAGGAGCAGCCCCAGGATAGCGGCAGCCACAAAGGCCGGGAGCAGTAAGCCCGAGCGCCGCTCGCCCGCGGCGTTTCGAATCGCGACAGAGGCGCGTTCCAGAGCGGAACGCGGCGTCCTTGGATTGCCGGTCCACTCCTCTTCCACCAAGTATCCGAACAGCGCGGAGCCAGCCATCGTATATCGAAGCAGCCGCGCCTTGGTGGCGAACTCGTGAGTGGAAAAAGCCGTGTTGCTGCGGAATGTTTTGAGAGAAGTTCGCGCATTATAGATGATCAACGGCAGGGCGCCCAGACAAAACGCGCCGAGAGCCGTCGCGATGTTGCGAGCCGTGGCCATTTGCCACATCTCGCGGCGAAATATTGTCACAGTCGCGACCGCCATGCCGCTCAATACCCAGACAAACAGCGCTTTGTCCCACATGCCGAGACCGAACAGGAAAAATGCGCAGCCCAGACGCCAGCGGCTGCGGTCCTGGTACGCTGCGACGGCGAGCGCCATACCGGCGGTCAGGCACAGGTGCTGAAATGCGACGGGCCCCCAATCGAAGGTTGTCGTGAGCAGAAATGTAGCGTCCGTGGCCAGCAATGCGCATCCGATCAGCGCCGCGCCGGGGCCGGCGACGCGTTGCAACAACAGGAAAAACAGCCAGATCGTGATCGCTCCGATGATCACTGCCGGAACGCGAGTACTCCACACCCCGGGCTGCCAGAAGTGAAAAATGGCGGCGTATACCCAGGTTTTCAGAGTACCGAGGTAAGACATCAACATAAGCGGAATATCGTGATGGAACGGGCGGATGCGAAATTCCCGAGGCAGTCGGGAGTAGAGCGGGCCGGCAAACAAAGCCTCGTCAGCCTCGATTCCGGCATAGGGAATAAATACTAGGCCGCACAGGGTAAACCATATGCAGGCCAGTACAGCTAAGCTCTTGACAGCGGCTGTAGCATGGGAAGTCCGGGAGGCTGTGTGAGCGCGGGCCGATTCAAGAAAGCCGGATGCGGGGGCGGACATCGGAGGAAATTACGAAAAGGTATGAGAATTCTTTACACCCAACAGATACAGTATACGGTGATCGCGGCCGGCGGCGGGCCGTTTGCCGGTCCGACCAAGCGTGGTTTGATGATGTCAGGCGACCGCGGCGATATGTAGAAGCAGGATCGCTGGCGGAAGCCGAGCTGGAGTGTACGTTGGAGGGAACGGGCAGGGCTGTGGCACGGGAATTGCTCACGAACTGTGGTATGATTTTTGGAGCCGGATTCCCGGTCTCAATTGCAGCCCGAACCCTGAATTCGGGCTACCCTGCTGGCACAAACCATCAATTCATAACTGTCAGTTTCGGGGCAGCGTCCGCCGCTGTGCGGGCTGAATGGGAGTGAGAGGCGAGAGGCGCCGATTCGGAGAAGCCGGGGTAAAGAAGATGTTAAAGACCGTTTACGCAGGTCAGGGAACTTGAACCTTTTCGAGATCCGCCGCGTCTAAACGGATTTGATGAGATAAGAACAAAAATCAGAGAAGGAAGACAGCCATGACGAAGACCGAACTGAACAAGTTCCGCAATATACTTGAAGCCAAACAAGCAGAGCTCGAACAAGTCATTCGCAATCGAGAAGCGATCACGATTGAGAAAAGCCCTGATGCGCTCGACGAGGTTCAGCACGCCGCTGAGCGGGAGCTAGCCATACGTAATTTGGACCGGGAGTCGAATCTCCTTCGCAACGTCCGCGCGGCGCTGCGGCGCCTGGATGAAGGAACATTCGGCGTGTGCCTGCACTGCGAAGAAGATATCAGTCCCAAGCGGCTCAATGCCGTGCCCTGGACGCCGTTCTGCATCCAGTGTCAGGAGCAGGCGGACCGAAATCGCGAACAGATGACCGAAGCCCTGGACGACATGCTCGTCAACGCGGCCTGATCGCGTTTCGTTCGGCTTCGGCATCGGCCTGATCGAAAGGCGCGAGTTGCTGAGGACTCGCGCCTTTCGTGTCTTCCGGCGTCGGCGCCCCGGCGGCTGCTCGTCCCTGCCAGCGCGGGGCCGTCGCGCCCCGGCAGACGCTACGGGTGCGGCAAATCGCCTGCAGGCTTGTTCTGCGTGAGCTCGTTATAGGCGTCGCGAACCTGGCCCGCCAGACCGTTTCCCACCCAGTTTTTCACCCTGGCCGAAAGCTGAATAGTAGTCGACGGCGCCTGGTTGCTCTTTAGGCTCACGATGTCATCCAGCTTCTTGCCGCCCTTTATTGCCTGCTGAACGGCCTTCCGCAGCTCGATAAAAAACTGCCGCTGGCCATCCATCACTTCCCTGCCCCCAGAGGGACCGTGCCCGGGAAGCACGTACTGAACGTCAAGCTTTTGCGCTTTGCGGATCACCTCAGGCCAGTTGGCGATGTTGCCGTCGGCCGTGTAGTTGTACGGCCCGTTAACGATCGCATCCCCCGTGCACAGCACTCTGTCCTTGGGGATGTAGACGAATCCATCGCCGCGCGTGTGCGCCCAGCCGAAAAAGTGAAATTCGACGCGCCGGAAACTATCGCTGATGACGTGCGATGGCGGCGGCCAGGTCTGTTTGGGCGGCTCGGCCATATCCCGTCCGAGTTCGGCCACATCCTTGCGCTGCTTCACCATCTGCTGCCAGCGCGCCGGCTCGTACCGCTTCATCTCTTCCGCCACGCCCTGGAACGCCACGGTCACCGCGCCCATCTTCGTCCACACCGGATTGCCGTAAGCATGGTCGCCGTGATGATGCGTATCGAACACGAACCGGATCGGCTTCGAGGATACCCTCTTCGCATCCTCGATCACCGCCCGCGCGCCGCTCGGAAAATTCGCGTCGACGACGATCAGGTAATCGCTCATCTCAATGATGGTGTTATTGCAATGGCCCTGGTGCTCGATGTCCCCTTCACGAAACCAAACGCCCGGAACAATCTGCTTGATCGTATTGGGCTGCGCGTCGCCCCGCGTCAGGAACACCCCGAGCGCGAGCAGGCACAAGAAAGCGCCGAACAGCTGTGTTCGCCTTATATGCATCCGGCCTCCGGCGCTCCAGTGTACACGATTTCGATCCATTTGCGTTTTTCACTGGCGCTGTACCGGCTCGGGTTGACGGGCTGGCCAGATCGGGTAGAATGTTTCCGCCGGCGGGCGGTACGCCATGGTAGGCCAGACCGTCTCTCATTACGAAGTGCTCGAAGAGCTCGGTCGCGGGGGCATGGGGGCGGTGTACAAGGCGCGCGACACGATGCTTGGGCGTGTGCTCGCCATCAAGGTTTTGCGCCCCGATATCGCGAATGCAACCCGGGAGCGCCGGTTCATCCAGGAAGCCAAAGCCGCCTCCTCCCTCAATCATCCGAACATCGTCACGATTTACGAGATCTTCCACGCCGGCGAAGCGCCATGCATCGCCATGGAGTACGTTTCGGGCATCACGCTCGAACAGGCGCTCGAAGCTGGCCCCATGGGGCTTCGCAAGGGGCTCGACTGCGCCGTTCAGATCGCCGACGCGCTCGCAAAGGCGCATGCGGCAGGCATTGTCCACCGCGATATCAAGCCGTCCAACATCATCGTCGCCGACACGGGACGTGTGAAAATTCTCGATTTTGGGTTGGCCAAGCTCACCCAGACCGCCAGCGAGGACGAGTCGGGCGAGCGGCTCACCCAGGATGGCCGCGTGGTCGGCACCCCTCCCTATCTGTCGCCCGAGCAAGCCAGGGCCGAAAAGGTCGACGCGCGCTCGGATATCTTCTCGTTCGGGACAGTCCTCTACGAGATGTTCACGGGCAAGCGCCCCTTCGAGCGCGCCAGCAACGTAGAGATGTTGGCCGCGGTCGTACAGGACCGTCCCAAACGAATCCGCGCCATCGTCAGAGACCTCCCGGCGCCGCTCGAGGAGGTGATCGCGAAATGTCTTGAAAAAGACGTGAGCAAACGCTTCCAGCGCATGGACGATGTCCGCGACGCTCTGGAGGCGGTGCGCCAGCGCGAGACTCTCGACAGATTGCTCTCGGTGAGGAGCGCAGTGCCGGCGCGATGGCGCTCATGGAAAATTTGGATTCCCGCTGCCGCTCTCGCCGCCGGAGGGGCCGGATTCGCGCTCTGGAGCGCAGCGATTGATCGCGGTCCGAAGCCTGCGCCGGTGCTGACGCGGGTGACTTCCGACGAGGGACTCACCACCGATCCGGCGGTCAGCCCCGACGGCAAATATCTCGCCTATGCCTCAGATCGCGGAGGCGAGACCCTGGATATCTGGATCCAGCCGCTCACGGGAGGAGCAGCCGTCCGCCTTACCACGCACCCCGCCGACGATCATGAGCCCTCGTTCTCTCCGGACGGCTCAAAAATCGCGTTTCGGTCGGAACGCGACGGGGGCGGCGTGTACGTGAAGTCCATTCTCGGCGGAGATGAGCGCCTGATTGTGCGTAAGGGGCGGCGGCCCCGCTTTTCACCCGACGGCAAATGGATCGCTTATTGGACCGGATTCAGCACCGGAGATCCGACATCGCCCGGATCGAACGCGATTTTCATCGTGCCGGCGGAGGGCGGGGTTCCCAGACAGATGGCCACTCAGTTCGAGTCTGCTCTCTATCCGGTCTGGTCGCCGGACGGCGAGGCACTCCTGTTTCTCGGAGCAGATCACACGCGCCCGGCCCAGGCCAACGTGGCGCTGTCGGGAAACCGGCCTTTCAACCGCGTGGACTGGTGGATCGCGAAAATGAACGGCTCCCCTCCCGCCAAGACGGGCGCTCACGACGCGCTTTCAAAGCAAGGTCCGTCGGTATGGGCCAGCGCCGGCGCGGGTATCGCGCCTGAGGCGTGGCAGCGGAAACGAAACGAAGTCATCTTTTCAGCGTCGATGGCCGCGACCAACACCTTCCGCGACGCGGTGAATCTGTGGAGCATTCCTCTCTCCCGGAAGTCGGGCCGCCCTGCGGGCGCGGCGCGACAACTCACGTTCGGCACAGCCGTGGAAGTCCGCCCCGTATTGGCGACGTCCGGCGATTTGTTCTTCACCAGCGCCGAGCTGAAGACAAATTTATGGATGCTGCCCGTCAACGCGAATACGGGCGCCGTGACCGGCGAACTGCGACAGTTGACCAAGGGCGCTGCCTTCCACGGCCAGCCGGCCGCCGCGCTTGGCGACGATAAGGTCGTGTATTACTCGACGAGGTCGGGCAACATGGATATCTGGATCCTCGATCTCAGGACCGGCAAGGAGTCTCAGCTTACCTCTACGCCCCTGGCAGAAGCTTCCCCATTGATCTCCGCGGACGGCGCCACAGTTTACTACTCCATCTATGGCAAGCGGGAAGCCTACCTCATGGCGGCACAGGGCGGCGAGGCGACAAAGATTTGCGATGATTGCGGAACTTGGGACGTATCGCACGACGGCGCGCGAGTCCTGTACTGGTATTCCGTCCAGAAGCCGATGGTGTCAATTGGCATGCTCCACCTCCCTTCGGGGCGAAAATCCGAGTTGATCGAGTATTCCGAATACAGCCTGTATCAGCCCCATTTTTCTCCGGACGACCGCTGGATCGCCTTCGTAGCCAAAATCGGCCAGGACCGCAGCCGTATTTACATCACGCCGTTCCGCGCGTCAACCATGCATGGCGGAGACGCCTGGGTGGCGGTTACCGACGGCGAAAATCTGGACGATAAGCCGCGGTGGTCTCCGGACGGGAACCTGATCTATTTCACTTCGGAACGCGATGGCTTTCGCTGCATCTGGGCGCAGCGGCTCGATCCGGCGACGAAGCGCTCTGTCGGTCCGCCATTCAGCGTTTTCCATTTCCACACCTCGCGCCGTTCGCTGATGAACGTAGGGCTGGGCCCGCTGGAGATTTCCGTTGCCCGCAACGCGCTCATTTTCAATTTGGGAGAGATCACAGGCAACATCTGGCGCGCTTCCGGATTGTAGCGTCGCCGGGCTCGTGACGAGTTGGCGCAAGGGACGAATTCCGCAAAGTCCAATAGAATCGTAGTTGTGTTACACCTCCGGACGTCATGCCTGGCCGCCGCCCTTCTTGTGGCCGCGCGCATCGCCTACTCTGCGGACCCGCCGTCCGCCTCCGGCATCGACCTGAAGGCCATGGATCCGAGCGTCAACCCTTGCCAGAACTTTTACCAGTACGCCTGCGGAACCTGGCGTAAGAACAACCCCATTCCACCGGACCGAGCGCGCTGGGGCCGCTTTGATGAGCTCTCAGAGCGCAATCTGACGATCGAACGGGACATTCTTGAGAAAGCCGCCGCGGCAAGTCTTTCCCGCTCCGCTGTCGAGCAAAAGATCGGCGACTTCTATGCATCCTGCATGGACGAGGCGGCCATCGAAGCCAAAGGCGTCGAGCCGCTCTCGGCCGAGCTCGCGCGCATCGGCGCGATCTCTTCGAAGGCCGATCTGGTCCGCGAAATCGCCCGCCTGCACCGGCAGGGCGTCCGCGTCCTGTTCAACTTCGGCGTCGCGCCGGATCTGAAGAACTCCAACGAACAGATTCTCAATGTGGACCAGGGCGGCCTCGGGCTTCCGGACCGGGATTATTACCTGAAGGATGATCCGCGATCTGTTGAGCTCCGCAAACAGTATGAACAGAACATCGGCGATATGTTTGTGCTGCTCGCCAGAGCGCAAGGCCGCAACGACGCGCACGCGGCCGAGCGCGCCAGGACTGTAATGAAAATCGAGACCGCTCTCGCCAAAGCGTCCATGGACCGCGTCGCGCGGCGCAACCCCGACAATCGATATCACATCATGACCCTCGATCAGCTTGGGTCTCTCGCTCCTGGATTCGACTGGCGCGATTACCTGCAAGACAGCCAAATCCCGCCGGTCAGTCGATTGAACGTTGGGGCGCCCGATTTCGTCAAGGCCCTGGATGCTGTTCTGGCGCCCGCCAATCTTGACGACCTGAAAACCTACTTAATGTGGCACGTCCTCTCAGCGAACGCGGAACTGTTGCCCAAGGCGTTCCGCGAACAGGAATTCCGGTTCTTTGGCAAAACACTCCAGGGCCGCAAGCAACTGCCGCCGCGGTGGAAGGAATGCGTTCAGGCAACCGACCATGCGCTCGGAGAAGCGCTGGGCCAGAAGTTCGTTGAGGTCGCTTTCAGCGGACCTGCCCGGGAGAAGGCGCTGGAGCTAGTCCGCGAGATCGAAAAGGAGATGGCGCACGATATCGAAACCGCGACCTGGATGACGCCCGCTACGAAACAACAGGCCATGAAAAAGCTCCAGGCGGTCTCGAATAAGATCGGCTATCCGGCCAAGTGGCGCGATTACAGCAGCGTAAAAATCATCCGCGGCGACTACTTCGGCAATTCTGTTCGCGCACGCGAGTTCGCGGTTCAGTGGAATTTGTCGAAACTGGGCAAGCCTGTCGATAAAACCGAATGGAGCATGACGCCGCCTACGGTAAACGCATACTACAACCCGCCGCAGAACAATATCAATTTTCCTGCCGGCATCTTGCAGCCGCCGTTCTATAACCCGCAGGCGGACGATGCTGTCAATTACGGCGCCATCGGAGCGGTGATCGGCCATGAACTGACGCACGGGTTTGACGACCAGGGGCGACGATTCGATGGCGAAGGCAATCTCCGCGATTGGTGGACGCCTGAGGACGCCCGCGCGTTCGAGACCAGGGCGGATTGCGTGGCCAAAGAGTACAGCGGATTCAGCCCTGTCCCCGGCGTTACCATCAATGGCAAACTCACGCTCGGCGAGAACGCAGCTGACAACGGAGGAATCCGACTCGCCTATATGGCGCTGATGGATCGCCTGGCGGGAAAGGTGTTGCCAAAGAAGGACGGACTCACGCCGCAGCAACAGTTTTTCCTGGGATACGCACAGATCTGGTGCGAAAATTCCACCGAGCAGAACTCGCGCTACCAGGCCGTTACCAATCCGCACTCGCCCGGGGAGTTCCGCGTGAACGGAGTGGTCCAAAACCTTGAGGAATTTCGCGACGCGTTTCAGTGCAAGCCCGGCGATCCAATGGTGTCGGCGAATCCGTGCCGGGTATGGTAACGGGATCTGCGCCGCGGAAGATCGCGCCGCACGACTAGTACAGGGACGGGCGCATCGACCCGCCGAGCAGCATGGGATCGATGTAGGCGATCGTGTGCGAGCCTTCGCCGCCGCCCCAGGCGAACAGCAGCCACACCTGCGGCAACCCGCCGGCGCGGATCGTGATCCCGCCAGCCCAACTGTGTCGCATATGATCGAAGCCCAGGTCCCCGCGCGTCACGGCCACGCGTCCGAAGTCGGCGCCGAAGGCCGCGCCAACCGGACCCCAAATTGAATGCTCAACAGCCGCGCGGAACAGCATCAGGTTGGGCGCACGGAAACGGTAATCCGAATAGCTGGGCAAGCCCCGCGCTCCGTTAATGTCGCTGCCGCCGAGCGTCGGCTGGAAATAGAACGGGACCACCGAGCGGTCGCCGGTGTACGAGGTGGTAATCATCGCCTCCAGCGTGAGGCTGCCCTCCCGGTTGCGCATGTAGCGTCGCTGTTCAAGCGCGGGCGGGCTCTGATCGGGACCGGTCGGATGCGCGCTGCCGGCGCTCATATTGCGATAAAAGGGGACTTCATGTGAGAAATCGAACGAGAGACGCCGGAAGGAATAGGTGGAATCGGCGGGGGCCACGAACTGCTCGTACAGCGCCGAGTAGCGCAGCCTTAAGCGGTCGCTGATGGCGCGGGCGAAACGAACGCCTTCGCCGAACTGGATGAAGCCAGGCTGATCCGCCAGACCCGGCGCGCTGAGATTGTTGTAGAGCCGGCCGATGGAGGGCGCCGTATCGCCCGTGCGGCCGCCAATGCTGACGAACCGGCCGTTTAATTCGCCGAACAGCGCCAGGCCCGAGGCGCCGAACAGCGGATACGCCGCATTCACTCCTGCAATGGTCTCGCGCATGGAAAAGAGCGCGAGGCTGTTCCGCGATGTGAGCTGGCCGAGTCCGTAATACCCGACCTTTGCAAGAGAGATGCCCTGCAGATAGAAATTCAGCTCCGGAGACGGGCGCGGCTGAAGGATGGGAGCGGCGCCGGCCGGCGGCGGCTGCGTAATCACGCCGATGTCGGGGCGGGTCGGCGTCTTCACGGCTTTCACATACAGGCCTGCCCTCCACGACCCGTTAAAGGAGCCAACGGCATCCGCATTCGTATTTAACCGCCACGCCGGCAGGTTGTTCTCGAAAACAAAGGCGCCGCCCACTCCGACGCCGTTGCCAGGCGCAATGCTGCCGGCGGCGATGTGGAGCGGCTTGCCCGTGAACAAGGTCTGCGCGCACCCGAAAAACGACTTGAAGGTTGAGCAGTTGTGCTTGAGCTCCTCGCCCTCCCGGCGAAAATCCGATCCAAGCCGTGTCTCGTTTTGTGCGGGAACCGGCGTCATCGAGGCCAGAAGCAGGGCGGGCGTCACGAGTCGGATTGAGAGCTTCACCGGCCGGCCTCCCGGATTTGGGGCCGCAGCTTCGACATGACCTGGCGGATGTAGTCGCTGGCCTGCGCTTCGGTCGTAATCTGCGAGACATCGAGGTGCGTTTGCTGATCCAGCGGAAGAGTGCGCTCCACCTGTTGCATCGCGACCACCTGATCGAACAGCAGTTGCGATAGCGGCCGGTCCGGCTGAGCGGCCCCGGCCGGCGGCGGGCTCATGCGCACCAGGGTGCGGCCGGGCTGTGGGGGTCCGGCTTCCGCTGCATCGGCCATCAGCCCGGAGCGGAAACCGATGTAGTCGGTCCGCGGCTCGGACAGCGTGAGGATGTCCAGAAAAGTGTCCGCGTTGATCTCGCGCGGTGAACGGGCGCGATAATCGCCGATGAATTTCTTCGTCACCGTGGCGGGAATCGATGCGTGGTCAAAAGTGCGGTTGATCACGGCGCCTTCGGGAATCCACGGCGATACGGCGACCGCCGGCACCCGTATGCCCAGCCGGTCGAACTTGAATCCGGTTACGGGGTCTGTAAACTCGTCGGGCGGACACGCAGGCGGTTCGACATGATCGTAGATCCCTCCGTGTTCGTCATATACGATCAGCAACAGCGTCTTTTTCCAGAGGTCTTCGTTGTTCCGGATATTCATGTAGACCGAAGCGATGAATTCCTCGCCCGCGAGGACATTGTGATCGGGGTGCTGATCCGAGGCGACCATGTTGCCCGTCGGCGTGGAATGGTCGGCGTAATTCGGCTCAATGAAGCTGTAATCAGGAAGATTTCCCGAGCGGCAATCGGCTTCAAACTGATCAAATGTCGCAAACAGGGCGGGCTGATCCTTCAGGATGAACGCCATTCCGATGGTCTGATCGTAGTAATAGATTTTTGCGGTCCGGCCCTGGTTCACCATGCGCTGGTAAATGGTGGGATATTTTTGGCCCAGGTAGAACAGGCTCATGTCTGTCTTGCCGAACGACGTTCCGAAATGCGCGAACGCCCGGTTGGGAATCGTCGGGCCGGGCAGCGACGAATACCAGTGATTAAATACCGCGAATTTCCGGGCGAGCGTGGTGATCACGGGTAGTTTTTCCGGCGCAAAGCACTGCATGATAAGGTGCGAGTGCTGCACGTTCTGCTGCTTGTGGTAGTAAGCCTTGATGAAGCCCTGCATTTTCGGGCCGCCTTCCGGCTCGCCGAAAATCTGGATCTTTACGTCTTCCCAGTGATGGCCCGGGTCGGGCTGCAGCTGGCTTTGATATTCCGCCTTATCCTGGACCGGGATGAGCGCTCCCGTGGTGTCCGGATTCGTTTCGTTTCCAGTAAGTCCTTCGATCCTGGGATCCTGTTTTTTCAGGAATCCCAGCATGTGATCAAACGACCGGTTTTCCATCATCAGAACGACGATGTGTTCGAGCTGGTCGAGACCGGATGGCATCGGTCCTCCGAAGTTTAGTGTGTGCTGCGCAGGCCGCGTTACAAAATAGCACGATATTGTCGCCGGCGCGATCAGCTGGAATGGCGCGGTTCAGAATTGGCGTCTGCTATTCTAAATGTGCCTGATGGCGCATTCCGAGAAAGCTTATGAACCGCAGGAACGCCGGCACTGTGCCGCGACGGCTGTTTCTATCGAGCCTCCTGGCCGCGGCGACAACATCCGCCGCGCTGATTGAAGACGTCCGCACATCGATTGACGCCAACAACTTCGGGCGCGCCGAATCATACATCCAGGCTTACCGCGCGCAGCACGGCGTCACGCCGGAATTGATCGAAGCGCTTTCCTGGATCGCGCGCGGGCGGCTGGCCAGAAAAGAATATGATCTTGCCGAGAAATACGCCCGGCAGACCTACGATCTGGCCACGGAGCAGCTCCGCGGCCGCTCGCTTGATCAGGATCGTTATCTTCCTATCGCGCTCGGCGCCGCGATCGAGGTCCAGGCGCAGGCGATGGCCGCGCAAGGCGAGCGCGCGCAGGCGGTCAAATATCTGCGCGGCGAACTGAGCAAGTTCGCGTCGACATCGATCCGCACGCGCATTCAGAAGAACATCAATCTACTGTCGCTCGAAGGCCGGCCCGCCCCCCCAATCCAGACGTCCGAGTTCCTGGGGCCTCGTCCGCCCGCTCTGGCGGCTGTGCGCGGCAAGCCGGTACTGCTGTTCTTTTGGGCGCACTGGTGCGGCGACTGCAAAGCCGAGGTGGCAGCGCTTCAGCGACTGATGTCCACATATGGCGATCGGATCGTCCTGATCGGGCCAACGCAGCGCTACGGGTATGTCGCCGGCGGCGAGGAAGCATCGCCCGAAGCAGAACTGAAGTACATCGACGCGGTGCGCCGCCAGTATTATGCTCCTCTCGCGAATATGCCCGTTCCCGTCAGCGCGGAAGCCTTCAGGACCTACGGCGTGAGCACGACGCCGACCCTGGTGATCCTGGACCGCGCAGGCGTCGTACGGCTGTATCATCCCGGAGCAATGACGTATGAGGAGTTGAAGCGCGCCGTCGATCGCATCCTGGCCCGCAGAGCGACGACTTAGAGCCGGCAGTGGTATCATCTCCTTCAACTTCACCGTTCGAAGGAGAGCCCATGCATTCTACAGCGAACGCATTTGGACGCCGCGCCTGGATGAAGGGGGCCGCGGCCGCAGCCTTGGCGCCTGCCTCGCCCGCGCTTGCCGCGCCGCGCCTCGCCGAACCCGGTTGCGAAACGACGATCGCCACCGATGCCAGCGCGATTACCGAAACCACGGCTGGCAAAGTACGCGGGTTCACGCGCAACGGCATATACACATTCAAGGGAATCCCCTATGCGGCTTCAACCGCCGGCGCCGCGCGCTTTTTGCCGCCCGCAAAAGCGAAGCCATGGACCGGAGTGCGCAGCTGCATGTACTACGGACCGGTCTGCCCGCAGGTGGAAAGAACCGGATGGGCCAACGACGAAGTCGCCTGGTTGTTCAACTGGGACGACGGGCAGCCCGGGGAGGACTGCTTGCGGTTGAACATCTGGACGCCCGCTCTCAAAGACAATCGCAAGCGTCCGGTCATGGTATGGCTGCATGGCGGCGGCTTCGTCGCCGGATCCGGTCAGGAGCATCCTGGCTACAACGGCGAGAACCTCAGCCGTCGCGGCGACGTTGTTGTGGTAACGATCAATCACCGCCTCGGCGTGCTCGGGTACTTGAACCTCGCTGAGCTGGGTGGCGAGAAGTACGTTCGTTCGGCAAACGCGGGCATGCTCGACATCGTGGCGTGCCTGGAGTGGGTGCGCGACAACATCGGCAACTTCGGCGGCGATCCCAGCAACGTGACCATCTTCGGCCAGTCTGGCGGCGGCGCCAAGGTCACTGCGCTCATGGCCATGCCGTCGGCAAAGGGCCTCTTCCACCGCGCCATTGTGCAAAGCGGATCGAGCTTGCGCATGGCGCGGCCCGAAAACACGGCAAAGCTGGCCGCGGCCACATTGAGCGAGCTGGGCGTGAGCCCATCGCAAATTGGCCGGCTGCATGAGATCCCGGCAGCGCAACTCATCGCGGCCGGCTCCGCCGCGCTGAAGAAGCTCACTCCCGCAGGGCCGCCAGCGGTGAGAGTCGCCATGGCGGACCGAATCGGATGGGCCCCCACGGTGGACGGCGAAGTTCTGCCCCATCATCCGTTTGATCCGACCGCGCCGCCCGAGTCGTCGAGCGTCCCGCTGATGGTCGGCACGACGCTGAACGAGTTCACTACCGCCCTGGGCAATCCGGAGATGGAGTCGATGACCGAAGAGGAGATGACGAAGCGCGTCACGACCATGTATGGCGACCGGGCGGGCCGGATCATTGAGGCGTACCGGAAGACGCATCCGCGCGCCAAACCGCTCGATATCTTGTCGTACATTTCCACAGCGCCTGTACGTCAGAATGCGGTTACGCAGGCCGAACGCAAAGCCGCGCAGGGCGGCGCTCCTGCATATTTGTATCTGTTCGCCTGGCAGACCCCGGTCCTGGACGGCCGCCCACGCGCATTCCACTGCGCCGAAATCGCTTTCGCGTTCTACAACACGGATGTTTCGGCCACAATGACCGGCGGCGGTCCTGAGCCCCGGGCGCTCGCCGCCAAGGTCAGCGATGCGTGGATCAATTTCGCGCGCAGCGGAAACCCGAATCATCCGGGATTGCCGAAATGGCCTGCCTACGCAGCCGGACAGGGCGCAACGATGATTTTCGACAAGAAGTGCGAGGTCAAAAGCGATCCCGACCGCGAGGAGCGGGCGCTGGTCATCAAAGCGTGACGCTGAAGAATCGCGGACAGCCGCCCGGAACTACCTGGGCGGCTGCTGTACGAAGTAGGTGCGCTTCACGACGCTGGTCTGACCCCGGTTGTTCGTGCCATAGAGGCGCAGGTCGAAGGTCGTTGACTCGGCTGGTTGCGATAAAAAGTCTGTCCCCCTGCTGGCGAGAAGATGGTCGCGACCGGCGGCGTCGCATAGGCTGTGAACTTCACGCTCTTCCTGCTCGTCGCGCCATACTGATCGGTCGCAATCACGGTAATGACGCGCGGTCCGGGCGTGAGGAATGACGCGGCGCTGTTCATCCCGCTGGCAAGATTGCCGTCCACATCGCTGACCCATACGACGCGGAGCCCGTCCGTACGGCCGCGCGCGTCTTTCACTATGGCCTGGAGCGGAATCGTCGGGCTGTATGGGTTGGTAATCTGCCGGACGTCTCAAGCGAGAAAGCCGTCACCCAGTGCGTTCCCTTGACACGCCCCGCCGCCGGATGATGATATGGTCTCGCCAAACGGGAGTTCATCAGCGTGGCAACTCGTTTCATAAACGTATTTGCGGCCCTGCTCGCGGCGTCTCTCGCCGCCATCGCTCAACAGGCTGACCTGATTTATTACAACGGCAAGATCATAACCATGTGGCCTGAGCGCCCCAGCGCGGAGGCCGTCGCGATCGCGGGCGATCGATTCATCGCCGTTGGCGCCTCGGCGGACGTATTGAAAACGGCCGGTCCCGGCGCCAGGCGCATCGATCTTCATGGTCAGACCGTCGTGCCAGGTCTGATCGACAGTCACGTGCATCCGATCGGGGCCGCTCTCAGCGAGATTGACGGGCCTGTACCGGTCTTTCATTCGATCGCAGAAATTCAGGACTATATTCGCAAGCAGGCCAAGACCCTTCCGTCCGACCGCCTGATCTTCGTGCCCAAAGTGTATCCGAGCCGGCTCGCCGAACGTCGCTATCCGACGCGCGCGGAAATGGATGCCGCCGCCCAGGGCCGCGAAGCTGTCGCAGACAACGGCTATGCCGCGGTACTCGATTCCGCATTGATGAAACGGCTCGGCATCACCAAAGACACTCCGGAGCCGTCCAATGGACGCATCGTCCGGGACAGCGCCGGCAATCCGACGGGTCTGATTCTTGGCGCGCCGCAGTTGCTTGCCGCAGTGCGCACAGCGCGGAAGTACACTGCCAAAGAGCGACTCCAGGGACTCAAGAGCATGCTGGCGCACTACAACGCGGCAGGCCTGACGAGCATCATCGATCGCAGCGAAGGACCGGAGGGATTCCGCGCATATCAGCAGCTTCACGATTCCGGCCAGCTCACCGTGCGCGCGTATGTGACCTACCTGATCCGCGCACAGGGGTCGCCCGCGGATGTCCGCCAAGAGATCGAACGCTTCCCCTTTGTCACCGGATTCGGAGATAAATGGCTGCGCGTCGGATCGCTGAAGACGATTCTCGACGGAGGCATTCTCATCGGTACGGCCTATCTGCGTGAGCCGTGGGGACAGCACACGCAGCTCTACGGCTTCGTCCA
>DASRCT010000053.1:0-4180 GCA_035652975.1 Bryobacteraceae bacterium
ACCCCTTGGGTTGTCGGGTGCGCGACCAGGCTGGAAGTGCGCCGGAACAGCGAGAAGCCGGGGACCTGGCGCAGCCGGTCATCCAGGTTCACGCCCGGCGTCTCGCGCACTTCGCGAGCGTCGAGATCGGTAATATTCGCCGGCGCCTCGGCGGCGATCTGTTCGGTTACGGTAATCGAGGTGTGAACGTGCGGGATTTCAGGCGCGGCCGGAGCGGACCCCGGCTGCGGCGCTGTCTGCGCTTGCAGGGCTGGCCACCAGGCGATCAGGACGAACCACGAAACCGTTGCTTTCGCCCTTTGTCGCCCACCCTGCATCCGACAAGCGGCCTGGATCGGAAGAGATAATGACCTGATAGCTTCGTTGGTCATCCGGCGGCGGCGCGGTCTTGCCGCGGACCGGCGAGACTAGTGCCAGATATTTGAGAATTGTATACACATCGCCGTCCTCAGGCAAGCGCGCTGTGTACTCCTGTGTAGTGAAGGTCAGCCGCACATTGCGCTGCGCGAGATTCCAGGCCAGATACGCGCTGCAATCGACGGCCCGCTCGAATATTTCGCCCTTCTGCTCGAGATCGAGCAGCAGCGCAATGGTGTGATCCTGCTCGCGCGCGTACTCGCGGACTTGCAGCTCGCCGGTATGGGCGGTTGCCTTCCAGTCCACGTGTCGCGCGCTCTCGAACGCTTCATAGGGTCGTATTCGGTAAAAGTCGCCGCTCCGACCCTGCAAGTGGCTGTCAATCTCGCCGGTCAGCGTCAGCAGCAGTTGTTCGAACCCCGCCTGCGGCTCCACCGAAGGATAGACCAGGACGTCGCGCCGGAGGGCGATGAGAATGCGTCGCTCGGAAAAGCCGAACGGAAAACGCGTGGATACGCAAAACGTGTTCTCGCGATAGCGCCCGCGCCGCGCAAAATACAGCTCGACGGTTTCTTCCAGCCGCGCGCGCGCCGGAATGCTGGGAAAATAGAGCGAGGATTCGAATCCGCTGCCCTGGGCGCCGCTGAGCAGGATCGAGAACGAGGGAATCCAGAGCTTTTCGTTGTAGACGACGACGCGCCCGGACACCTTGCGCTGGGCCGAAATGTGCTCCGGATGGAGGAACTCGAGCTCGAGTCCGGCGAGGGACAAACGGCTGATGAATCCGGAGACGAGCAGCGTCGCGAGCATCGCGGCGAGAATCAGGAACAGCAGATTGTTTCCGGATGCGAAAGCGGCGATGGCGATGACGAGGATGGAGGCGGTGAACAGCAGTCCCGACCGGGTAATCTGCTGACGCATACCCATATCCAGCGCGCTCCGGATTCGCCGCCAGACTTTCACTCTTTTATTGTCGCGTCTTGTATGCTGGCTTATTGACGACGCCGCGCCTGGAACGTTCGCTCAGCCTTCGCGACCTGGTTATCACCGGCATTATTCTGGTACAGCCGACGGCGCCGATGCCTTTGTTTGGCGTACTGAACGAAAAAGCTCGCGGTCACGCCGTCACGACAATTCTGATCGCCATGGTTGCGATGCTGTTTACGGCGATCAGCTACGGACGGATGGCGCGCGCCTACCCGAGCGCCGGGTCGGCGTATACTTACGTCGGCCAGGAGATCCATCCGGCGCTGGGCTACGCGACCGGCTGGAGCATGTTGATGGACTACGTCATCAACCCGCTGATCTGCACGATCTGGTGCGCCAAATCGGCGTTGCACATCGCGCCCTGGATTCCGTACCCGCTGTGGGCCGTCTTCTTCGCGACGCTGTTCACCATGATGAACCTGCGACGCATACAGGCGACTGCGCGAACCAACGCCATCCTTGCGGGCGGCATGGGCATCGTGGTCGTCGCGGTGCTGGTCGCCACCGTGCGGCATGTCCTCTCGATGCCGGCGCTCACGGCCGCTTACTTTCTCCGGCCTTTCTACGACCCCGCAACGTTTTCGTTTCCATCCCTGGCGGCGGGCACGTCGCTCGCGGTTTTGACCTATATCGGCTTTGATGGCATCTCGACTCTGTCGGAGGAAGTACGAAACCCGCGGCGAAACGTTTTGCTGGCGATGGTTCTGGTCTGCCTGATCATTGGCGTGTTATCGGCGATTGAGGCGTACGCGGCGCAACTGGTTTGGCCGTCGACTGAACATTTCCCCGATCCGGACACCGGATATGTGTATTTTGCGGGCCGGGTGGGCGGCGTCGTGCTCTTCCAGGTGGTGAATTTCACGCTCCTGATCGCTTCGATCGGATCCGGAGCTGGCGGACAACTGGCGGGGGCGCGGCTGCTCTACGGCATGGGACGCGATCGCGCGCTGCCCCCGGGCTTTTTTGCTCATCTGGATCCGAAGTATCACGCGCCCTCCTACAATGTCCTCCTGATCGGCGGCTTGTGTCTGATCGGGGCGCTGTCGATAAGCTACGAATTTGGCGCAGAGCTGCTCAATTTCGGAGCGCTCATCGGCTTCATGGGGGTGAACATGGCCGCCTTCGTGCGTTATTTTCTTCGCTCTGAAAACAAGTCGATCTCGAACTTCCTGCCGCCGCTCGCAGGATTCGTCATATGTCTTGCGATCTGGCTGGGGTTGCGAAATGCGGCCAAGCTGTTCGGCGCGACGTGGCTCCTGATCGGGATCGCGTATGGCGCCTGGAAGACGCGCGGATTCCGGGTTCCATTACGGTTCGAAGCAGCGCCTGAGTAGAATGAGTCATATGCGAAGGGTCATCTTCGGTCTTGTCGCCGTCGCAGCGTTCGCGTCTGCGGACGATTGGAAACAGCTTTTCGATGGCAAGGATTTCAAGGGCTGGAAGCATGTCGGTCCCGGTGAATTCTCCATTGAAGGCGGCTTGCTGCGTACGCACGGAGGAATGGGGCTGCTATGGTACGAACCGCAGAAATTCGGCAACACCACCATTCGCGTGGTCTTCAAGACCACCGGTCCTCGCGACAACTCCGGGGTTTATATTCGCATGCCAGAAGCTCCCCCGGACCCGTGGTACGGCGTGCACAACGGCTACGAAGTGCAGATCGACGCGGCGGGCGACGACTGGCACTGCACCGGCGCGATCTATTCGTTGAGCAAGGCGACGGCGCGGGCCCAGAAGCCGGCGGGCGAGTGGAACACCATGGAAATCGTGCTTCAGGGCCAGAAGACGACGGTGTTTCTGAATGGCCAAAAGGTGAATGAGTTCAGCGGGAACCAACCCGTTCCTCCGCGCAAGCAGTGGTTCGAGCCGGTGCGCGGACCGCGTCCGGATGCAGGCTATATAGGCCTGCAAAACCATGACGAACGGTCGAACGTCTATTTCAAAGAGATCTCCGTCAGGCAGTAGAACTCGCGCGCCGGGCGAAGCGCCCACTCTAGCGCTGTAAACGGCGGCGGCTTGGGCGCGGAACTCACACGTACACCAGTCCCCTCCGAATGCCGATCGCTACGGCCTCGGCCCTTGTCGACGCATTCATCTTGGTGAGAATGGATGCGACATGAAATTTCACGGTGTGCTCTGAAATCCCGAGCCGCCACGCGATCCGCTTGTTGCTCTCGCCTTCGGCAATCATCCGCAAGACCTCCAGTTCGCGAGGCGTGAGCGGATCCGCGCCTGCGGCCTCCGGTCCGTGCGCAAGCAGCTTCTCCACATCTGCCGGCGACATGGCGATGATGCCCGCAGCAGCCGCCTGAACCGCAGCCAGGATCTCCCGCTCGCCCGCGTCTTTTGGAAGGAGGGCTCGAATATTGGAACGCAGCGCACGGGCGATGCGCTCTGAGGAAACGCCGTCGGCGAGCAGCACCGCCGGAGTCTGTCCCGCCTCTCCGATCGTCTGATCGAGCTCGCCGGCATCCTGAACGTACACCACCGCCACGTCAGCGCCCGCGGAATCGGCGATCAGTTCCAAGCCCGGATCCGCGCGCAGCATGGCCTCCAGCCCGGCGCGGATGACCGGCGATTGGGCTTCCACGCTCACACGGATCAAGCCGCCGCCTGGAGACCGCCTAATCGCACTGCGACCTCCCGCACGCGCATGCGGTCGCCGCGCAGAAACTCGAGAGTCAACACTCCGCGCCCGGCGCGGTCGATGGCCAGCGACAGATCTTCGGGAGAGCGGAATATTTGGCCGTCCGCGCCGATCAGCACGTCGCCGGTTCGCAGCGATGCGGCCTCCGCCGGACTCCCTTCGGCGACTTCCAGCACGAGCAATCCCGGC
>DASRCT010000054.1:0-8406 GCA_035652975.1 Bryobacteraceae bacterium
CTGAGATGCTCGAAGGCGCAGCTTCCTGCGCGCAGCCGGGCTCGCTTAAACTGAATTTATATACCCCAAACTGCGGGATTGACACCGGACGAATCCCGTGTCATTCTGGCCTCGATTGTTTCTGTGGGTTTCCATTTTTCCGCACTGTTTGCGGCGTAAAACGAGCACATTTCAGGAGGAAAACTATGATCCGGGGCGGTTTGTTTCGGCTGCTTTTTTCCATTGCGGTCTGCGGCTCGCTTGCGCTGGCGCAATACACAAACGCCACAATCAGCGGCGTGGTGTACGACCCGGGCGGAGCGGTGGTGGAGGGGGCGACTGTAACCATTCGCAACGCTGAGACGGGATATTCCAAGACGGTCCAGACGGGCGCCGACGGCGCGTTCCTGTTTCCCGCGACTCCGGTTGGTTCGTACCAGCTCATCGTGGAGAAGCCGGGCTTTGCGAAATATGTGCAAAGCGGCATTCTGCTGGCCGTCAACCAAGTGGCCAACGCGCCGGTCACGCTGAAGGTCGGCGACGTGAGCCAGCAGGTCACCGTGTCAGCCGACGCCGAGTTGGTGAACACGCAAACGGCATCGGTGGCGCAGGTGATCGACACGCAGCGAATCATCGATCTCCCGCTGAACGGACGGCAGCCGCAGGCGCTGCTGTTTCTCTCGGCGGGCGCGCTGGATGAAACCGGAAAATACTGTCTGGTGAACTGTCAGGGAGGCGTGTACCCCGGCGAGCAGGACGCGAATGTGGGCGGCGGCGGACCGCGCGCGGTGAATTTCCAGATGAACGGCGCGGGGCACAACGATACGTATCTCAATACGAATTTGCCCTTTCCCAATCCGGACGCGGTGCAGGAGTTCGCGGTGCAGACGGACAATCTTTCGGCGCAATACGGCATCGGGGCCGGCGCCGTGGTGAATATCGTGACCAAGTCCGGCACGAACCAGCTGCACGGAAGCGCGTTCGAATTTGTGCGAAATGGCGATTTGAACGCGCGCAATTTCTTCGCGCCCCGGCAGGATACGCTCAAGCGAAATCAGTACGGCGGGAGCATCGGCGGGCCGATTTTACGAGACAAGCTGTTCTTTTTTGGAACCTACCAGGGCACGCCGATCCGCCAGGCGGCGCAAGGCCGCGTGGCGTTTGTGCCCACGGCGGCGGAGCGTTCCGGAGATTTCTCGGCGATCTCGACGCCCTTGAAGGATCCGGTCACAGGCGCGCCGTTCCCGGGCAACCAGATTCCCGTAAGCCGGTTCAGCGCGCCGAGCCAGGCGCTGCTGGCAAAGATCCCGCTGCCCAACGGACCGAACGGGCAGCTCACCTACGCCGGTCCGAGCATCGTGCAGAACGACAACCAGTGGCTGGCGAAGATCGATTATCTGACCGGCAAACAGCAGATCAGCGGCAGTTTCTTCTGGACGCGGTTCGACGAACCGCCCGATATCGCGGCGGGCAACAGAAACATCCTGTCGGCGGACAGCAGCGGCAACCGGGTGACGATCAAGAACCTGGCGATCAACCACACCTACACGATGTCGCCATCCACGCTGTTTTTGACCTGGTTCGGCTGGGATTCGCAGACGGGCGGATCGCTGTCGGGCGCGCCGTTCTCGTTCCCGGATCTCGGCGTTCATATCGCCGCGCCGACGCCGCCGGAGCTGGTAGTGAGCGTGCCGGGATATTTCAGCATTTCCACCAATCATCTGGGCAACTTTGATCGCGGCGACTACACCATCCGCGAGGATGTAACGATGCAGCGGCGCAATCACGAGATTCACATCGGCGGCGAGGCGGTGCGCGTGCGGAACGACCTGGTGAACACCTTCACGATGTCCGGCCAGTTCACGTTCGGGAACCAGTTGAGCGGCAATAACCTGGCCGACTTCTTCCTAGGAAATGCCTCGCGGTTCCTGCAAGGCGGCGGAGAGTTCAAGAATCTCGGCGGGACCCTGTGGAGCCTGTTTTTTCAGGACAACTGGCGCATGACGCCGAATTTCGTTGTGAATATCGGAGTGCGTTGGGATCCCTACTTTCCGTACACCGAAGAGAAGGGCCGCGTGCCGTGCTTTGCGCCGGGACAGAAGTCGGCGAAGTTCCCCAATGCGCCGGTGGGGCTGATTTTCGGCGGTCCGAATCATGACCCGGGGTGTCCGGCGGCGTCGGGTTCGGAGGCGAACGTGTGGAATTTCGCGCCGCGGCTGGGATTCGCGTACCGGCTGGGCTCGAGCGGCAAGACGTCGCTGCGCGGCGGCGCAGGCATATACTACACGCCGCCCGGCAATCATGACTCGAACGGTCTGGTGGATACGGCGCCGTTTGGCCCGCGGTTCGACTATTCGGGAAACATCAGTTTTGTGGATCCGTGGTCGAGCATCGGAATCCCGAATCCATTTCCGGCGCAATACGGGCCGAATCTGCCCGGGCCGAACGCGACGTTCACGCTGCCCGTATCGGTTTATGGCTACATACAGCGCGACTGGCGCATGCCGGAGCTGGCGACCTGGAATCTGACGCTGGAGCATCAGTTCGCGGGCAACTGGGTGGGGCGCATTTCCTACAGCGGCAACAAGGGAACGTATCTGGCGAGCGGAGCGCTGGGCTTCCGGGAGTCGAATCCGGCGGTGTACATTCCCGGCGCGTCGACCAAGACCAACACGCAATCGCGGCGCCTGTATCCGCAGTTCGGGTCGGTCGGGTTGTTCTCCTCGGACAACAACTCGCACTACAACGCGATGAAGCTGAACGTTGAAAAGCGGTTCAGCCGCGGATTCACGATCCTGGCGAATTACACCTGGTCGCACATGCTTGATGACTTCGGCAACTCGGGCACGACCAATCCCTTCAACCGGCGTTTCGACTACGGCACATCCAACGACGATGTTCCGCACCTATTCCACTTCTCCGCGGTGTGGCAAATTCCGCAGACCCGGCTGCGCGGCGCGGCGGGCGCTTTGGTGAACGGATGGGGATTAACGGGCCTGAGCACGTGGCGCTCGGGATTCCCGTTCTCGGTGACCAGCGGCACGGACAATTCGTACAGCGGGGTGGGCGCGGACCGGGCGGATTACATCGGCGGCCCGGCGTCGCTCGACGCCGGCCGGCCGCACGGACAACTGATCGCGCGATATTTCAATACGGCTGCGTTTACGTTGAACGCTCCGGGCACGTTCGGAAATTCGGGCAAGAACATTCTGCGGGCGCCGAGATTTTTCGGGACGGATGTGGGGCTTCTGAAATCGAACAGGATAACGGAGCGCGTGTCGACGCAATTCCGGGCGGAATTTTTCAACGTGTTCAATCACGTGAACTTCAACGGCCCGAGCGCGAACGTTTCTTCGGCGTCGTTCGGGCAGATCACGTCGGCGGGCGATCCGCGGATTCTCCAGTTTGCGCTGAAGCTCCAGTTTTGAGCCGTGAAAGAGTGTGAAGCCGCAGATCAACGCCGATGAACGCAGAGCAGGACCGCATCGGCGTCTACGTGTGTTCATCGGCGGCCCAGCAGGATGGCGTGATTACACGCCGCTGATTCGCTGCCAGAACCAGAAGGAACCGAGCAGAAAAATCAGAAGTGAGGACGCCTTCACCAGCGCCTGGCTGAATTGCAGGCGCGCCATGTACACCAGCGCCGGCAGCAGGGCGGCGACGATACAGAGCTGGCCGATCTCGACTCCGAGGTTGAACGAGAAGAGCGCAGTCGCGAGCAGCTTTCCAGAAAGGTGAACCTCCTGGAGCGCGCTGGCGAAACCGAATCCGTGGATCAGGCCGAAGAAAAAGGTGACGATCCAGCGCCGGTCGAACTGCTTGAAGAAGAGGTTTTCGAGCGCGATGTACATGATGGACAGCGCGATTCCGGACTCGACCAGGCGAGGCGGCAGAGTGACGACATGGAGGGCGGCCAGCGCGAGAGTGATGCTGTGGGCGAGCGTGAACGAGGTGACTACTTTGACGATCGTGCGGAGCGAACCGCCGATCAGCACGACGCCGAGCAGGAATGCAACGTGATCGTAGCCGGTGAAGATGTGGAGGATGCCCATGCGTACGAACTGGCCGCATGAGGCGAGCCAGTTCCGCTGAGCATCGATCTGAACGGCGCGGCCGTTTTCAAAGACCACCTCCCGGGAGCGGCCGCCCGCGTCCACTCGCGCGAGCGTCTTGTGCGCGGCGTTGACCTCGCGCAACAGGTCGCATTGGAGCGTCGCGCGCTCAATATCGCGGTCCGGCGAAATGAACTCCAGATCGACTTCGGCGAAGGGATGTTTTTCGGAGTCGACCCATGGGCGAAAGCCGGCCACGGAGGCGGGCAGGGCGCGACCCTCTTGAATGACCGCGACGCGGTCGGTCACATAGCGTTCGATGGCGGCGCGCGCGGCCATCAGCTCGCGCGAGTCGACGACGCCGTCGTGATCCCTGTCGAGGCCGAACAACGGATCGATTTCCGGGATGGACAATCGTATGGCCCAACGGAGGGCGCGCTGCTGAACGCCGATTTCGGCGTAGGAAAGGCTGATGGTGTGCGCGCCGGCGGTGAGGGAAGCGGCGATGAAGAGAAGGAGTCTCACGGGTGCAGCGAAACGGGCCGGATTCGCGGGGACGGATGAGGGCCGATGCGATCCAGAATCCTGACGGCGCCGAGAGCGGCCGACACGCGTTTGAACAGGGCGCAGGCGAGCGCCTCGCGCTGTTCGGGCGTGAGAATGGCGCTCAGGCGTTGTTTTGCATGGCGGGGCGCCTTGACCGGAAGCACTGCGCAGATCATATCTCTTCCAGCGAGTCTAGTACGGCGCGCGCCGGGCAACAGGACGCCGCGTGGTAACGCGTTATAATCAGTGCGACACCTCTGCATCAAGGCCGCAGCGGCGTCGATCTGACCCGATTCCAAAAGGAGATTGTTGCATGAATCTTCGTCCACTCCATGACCGCGTTCTGGTCCGCAGGATCGAGGAGTCCGAGCAGATGCGCGGTGGACTGTATATTCCCGACACTGCGAAGGAGAAACCGCAACAGGGAGAGGTGGTCGCGGTAGGAAATGGCAAGGTGCTCGACAATGGAGAGCGCGTGGAGCTGGAGGTGAAGCCGGGGGATAAGATCCTGTTCGGCAAGTACTCAGGCTCGGACGTGAAGATTGAAGGCGAGGAGTATCTGATCCTGCGCGAGGACGAGATTCTTGGAGTTCTCGCTTAGCGGAGTAAGCAGCGGCCCGGCGGCCGCCCTGGTTAAAGGAGTCTGTCCCCAAAAATGGCGAGTCAGCGTGTAATTCAAGCGGTCGTGGCATGCTGCGCAGGCCTGGTTTCAATGGGCGCGGCGTCTGCTCAGACCAAGGTCGGCGTGATCAATTTACAGAAGGCGATTCTCGATACGGCGGAGATCAAGAAGGCGCAAGTGGATCTCCAGGCGAAATACAAGCCACGCCAAGACGAGATGGAAAAGATTCAGAAAGATCTGGAGTCTATTCAAAGCCAGCTCCAGAATCCGAATCTCAGCCCTCAGGGGCAGCAGGATTTGCAGATGCGGGGCCAGCGCCGGCAGCGCGAGCTCCAGCGGATGCAGGAGGATTTGCAGGGCGATGTCGATCGGGACCGCAACGACATTCTCCAGAAGGCCGGGCAGCGCATGACGGAAATCGTGAAGCAGATCGCCGACGCCAAGGGTCTCGACGTGGTGATCGACACGACGAACACCGTATACTTCAAGCCTGCGCTCGATATCACCGCTGAGGCGACGGCGGCTTTCGACAAAGCCTATCCAGTAAAATAGGGGCGGAGGCGCGGTGGCGGGCTATCTGGATACGTACGGCGTCCAGGATGCGAAGCGGGAGAAGCGGTGGAAGTGGATTCTCCTGACTTCGGCAGCCGCAGCGGTCATCGGCCTGGCGTTATTTCTGTTCTTTCGAAATTTCCGGGAAGAACGCGCAGCCAAGGCATTTCTAGAAGCGCTGCGGGCCCATGATTACCAGGGCGCGTATCAACGGTGGGGGTGTACGGCGCAGAATCCGTGCCGTGACTATTCGTTCCAGAAATTCATGGAAGACTGGGGACCGAACGGGCAGTACAAGAACGTGAACGCGGTGCAGTTCACGACGGTTGACGCGTGCGGACAGGGCGTGGTGTTGACGGTGGAATATCCGAACGCGGAGCCGTTCGGGTTGTGGGTAGACCGGTCGACCCAGACGCTGGGATTTGCGCCGTGGCCGCGCTGTCCGGGGCGGCACTGGCATTTGTGGGATTTCATCAAAAGCCGCTTCGGGTAGGAGGCCGTGCTAAACTCGTAGTGTTCCCGCGAAGGGGATTTTTCCGCAGGCATCGGGGCGTGGCTCAGCCTGGCTAGAGCGCCTGGTTCGGGACCAGGAGGTCGGTGGTTCGAATCCACTCGCCCCGACCATTTATTCCACAAGTTCTGATCACGATACGCCGATCCGGGGATTGCTCCTGTGATCGGCGTTTTTGCTGGTGTGACCTGATTCGTTGGCGCCCTGCGCCTCGGACGAATTAGTGGCTGTGCAATGCGCTGTTGCGAAGTGCATAGAGATATGAGAATCTAATGACGAATTGCAACATACACCCGAATCCCGAATCACCGCTCTCGCGCGACGCCTCGGCGTAGTTCGCCCGCGCGACGTGGAAGCCGTCGGCATCCCGCGCGAGTATCTGCTGCGTCTGATGCGGCGTGGTGTACTGGAGCGCTCAGGACGAGGTCTCTACCGGCTCGCGGACGCTCCTGTAACCGAACATCACTCCCTCGCCGAGGTTGCCAAGCGGTTCCCCCATTCGACGGTCTGCCTTCTCTCCGCGCTGGCGTTTCACGAGATCACCACCCAAAACCCGGCTGAGGTGTGGATCGCGCTTCCTCCCGGGAGCCGCACGCCGCGGTCGAATGGGCCAAGGCTTCGTGTGGTCCGCTTCACCGGACGGGCGCTCACCGAAGGACGTGAAGAGCATCGGATCGAAGGCGTGGCCGTCGGCATCTACTCGCCGGCGAAGACGGTGGCGGACTGCTTCAAGTTCCGCAACAAAATCGGTCTCGATGTTGCGCTCGAGGCTCTGCGCGAATGCGTGGGGCAGCGAAAGGCAACCATTCGCGAGATCCACCATTTCGCCAAGATTTGCCGCGTGGCGCGGGTGATGCAGCCGTATCTGGAAGCACTGCCATGAACTCGCCGGCTTCCGTGCGAGCCCGCCTGCTCAATCTGAGCAAGCAGACCGGCGAAGACTTTCAGGCACTCCTGAACCGGTACGCCATCGAGCGATTCCTGTATCGGCTTGGCACGGGCGATCAGTCGGATGACTTCGTTCTGAAGGGGCGGGGACTCCGGTCAACAAACTGGACGAAAAAGGCCAAGTCCGAAGCTGCTCGAATGGCCCAGGCGGATCGGTCCTCCCACTGGCTCCGGAAACCGAAGGCGAAGGCGGTAACCACGACGGTCACCAATGAAGGTCGTTTCGCTTCTCTGTCGTCGTGGCAGATGCACAGTGACCCATTCCGGCTGCCCCAACTGTTCCACGGCTACTTGTGCCGCCTCACCAAACCCGCGCAATGATAGCTCGCGCCGGATTTGGTGCTCGATGGACTCACGGAGACGGGGCTTGCCACCCCTCAAGTGGCGCCGCGGAGGCACGTAAGGTGTGGCCGATTCCCAAACGGCTGCTGTTGCGCCGTCGAAACCCGGAGGCAAAGGTACGGCCTGATCCAAGGGTACGAGGCGTACCCTCCAAACATCCGTCCGATTGCCGGCTGCGGCCCACGAGAATTGCCGGCCCGCCGCCTTCAACAGAGCTTCCTGCTCGTCGTCATCAAACAGGCGACCGTTCCGCCAAGCCACGAGCCGTACCGGTTCACCATCCTCGCACCAAGCCAAGTATTCCGTATGGCGGTGACCTTTCAGTGGCTTGCCCAGGGCGTCTTTGCCAGCCATCTCAGCAACGGCTTCACGGGCTTCAAGGGGTGCTCTGCTCCAAGTGATCTTAGGATCGCCGGTCAACTTGCGAAGCATCTCCTTCAAGACGGCGCCGCGAAACTTTGCCGTCAGTCGGACGATGGCGCGAGCTTCCGGCGGGACGTTCCAACCCATGGCGAACTGGATCAGGTTTGCTCCACGATAGGTCTTCCGTGGAGTTCCAACCTCTCTCATGGTCAGACTCGCCGGTCGCGTAGCGTACAACAGCCGCGCACCTGGAGGTACAGAACGCTTGACAGCCTCCGGATTGTCGGTCACCCGCTGGACATCTTCGGGGGTGGAAGTCGGTTTTGGCGCAAGCAAAGGCACTGTTCCGACGGCCCGCTTCTCCGTTAAGGTGCAATTGGGTGGCGGGGCTTCCCCAGAATCCATCTCCACGGCAATCCGCGTGAACGCCTCGGCACGGCCGAAGTAGGTCATTCGCTTGAGACATTCGTTCAGCGCTTCGGCAAGCTTCT
>DASRCT010000055.1:0-34309 GCA_035652975.1 Bryobacteraceae bacterium
TCAGCATCAGTTTCACCCCGCCGCTTTCAAGCTGCGAATAAGCTTGTCCGAATGCCTTCTTCCAGGCGGGAGACAGTTCCGTGATGAGAACCGGCTCGTCGATTTGGAGCCATTCGATAGCTTCTGCGCGTAGTTGTTCGACCAGCTCCCGATACACAGGAGTCAGTCGCGACAACAGGCGCAGTTTATCGATACCATCCTTACTCTTCCCCAAAGCAAGATAAGAGAGCGGGCCGAGAACGACCGGTTTGACGGCTTCCACGCCACTAGCAGCGCGAGGTGAAACGGGCTGTTTTCACGCCGCGGCGAAAATTGCTTGAGGCGATCTGGCCCGGAGCAACCAGCCGCCGAGATTCCCGAGGAGAACTGCTGGGGGAAACCAGAGGCGTCTGGAAGCTTCCACAGCCGAAATCTTCGCTGAAAATGCTCCTCGAAGGCCGCGCGGCCTTTTCCGAAGAGTTTGCGCATCAGCAACCCGAGATTCGCCGCACCCGAGTGCACCACCAGCCGTTTGAGAATATTTTCCCGACCGCGCAAATGCACACGCCGCATCCCGCCGCGATCATACAAGTGCTGATTCCATCGTTCCAGCTTCTCGCCGCGTTGCCGCAATAGCCGGAGACCTCTCTCCCCACGAATGTGCCGCCGGTTCGCGTACACCGCCGCCTGTTCCCGCTCTTGTTTGCTCCACCGCTGCCGGCCGCGATTCGGCTCCGAGCAGTACGTGCGCACGCCCCACTCGCTCAACTCACTCACCACCGCTCGACTGTGATAGCCCTTGTCGGTGACCACTTCGCGTGGCCCGTCCGCGCAGACTTCGTTCACCACTTCGTCCCTGCCGGCCTCGGCGACCACCGTGGCGATGCGCTCGCCAGCTTCGGCTACCGTCTCCGGAATGGTCGCCGTATCTCCTTCGTCAGCCCCGTGCAGCGTGACCGCGACAATCGCTCCCGTCTCCATATCCACCGCGCGCTCGGCCTTGTGAGCCAGATGCGTGCGGCCGTCCTTCATCTTGGTGATGCGCGCGTCCGGATCGTGCGGATGGGTCCAATCATCGTTGGAACCTTTCTTGGGCCGTTTGCGATCCAGCTTCGCCAACTGCTCCCGCGTGGGCGTCTCAATGCCGCTTTCCTTCGCCAGCCGTGTGAGAAACTCTTCGTACTTCTCGCCCGTGTCCCGCCGCACAATCGACCGCAGCGCCGCGTTGGCTTCCAGCGTCGTCGCGTCCACCCCGATCGTGGTTCCCTTGAGCAGCTTCTTCTCGGCCAGCACTGCCAGCACCCACTGGAACACGGCCTGATGCGTCTCCACATCGATCAACCGCCGGGTCCGCGAGATGGTCGAATGGTCCGGCACGCTTTCATCCAGCGCTACTCGCACAAACGATCGGATCGACAAGCTGTCGCTGGCGCGCCAGGCGATCCCGCGCTCCGAATCGATCCCTTCAAAGTAGCCCACCATCAGCAGCCGGAAGTAGATCCCCGGCGCCAACCCAGGCCGGCCCACTTCGGCAGCGTAAAACCGCTGGCACAGCTCCTCGACATACTCGTCGAACTTGTTCTCGTCCAGGATCTGATTCAGCCGCTGATAAAACGGATGACTCGCGCCCACTGGCAGCGCCGCGGTCGGTGTCCATAGTCCTTCTTGCCGGACCCGCCTTCTTCGTCGCCCCATCGCCATGATGCTAAGACGATCAGAACGTTCCCGAGGTCACCTTAAAACTGCGTTTCACCACACGCTGCTAGAGCCGGCCGGGTTCGGCGCGGATCAAACCGCCTCCGGTTCGCCTGACGGATTCGCGCAGCGTGCGCCGCATCGCAGGCAAGTTGCGACCCGCGCTAGGTTCAACCTCATATCGGCAAGCGCAGCCGCGCCTCGCACCCTCTGCCGTCGGGACGATTTTGCAACGTCAACGAGCCTCCATGCGCCTCAGCGATCTGGCGGCTCAGGACCAAGCCGATGCCGGACCCTCCCGGTTTCGTGGTAAAGAACGGGACGAAGAGATTGCCCATGTTCGAAATGCCCGGGCCTTCGTCATGCACCCAGATCTCCAGCATGCTGTTCCTCCGCGCCCACCCGACCTCCACGCCGCCGCCGGTTTCGAGCGCGGCGTCCACGCCGTTGCGGATGATGTTGATCAACAACTGTTCGAGCTGGTCGCTGTCGGCCAGGATTACAATCTCGGGGCCGGGGCGCAAGACAGGCCGCAGGCGCGTTTCCAGTCCGAGGACCTGCTCGATCAGCTTGGCTACATCAACCGGTCGCAGCTGCGGGCGCGGCAGTTTCGCCAGACGCGCGTAGGCCCCCGTGAAGCGGCTGAGCGCTTCCGAGCGCGCGGCGATGACGGCGAGACCGCGGCGCATATCCTCTTCCCAGTCGGGTGGGCGCGGCTCGCGGGCGAGCAGGCCCTCCAGACTCCCGGCGATGGACTTGATGGGGGTCAGCGAGTTGTTCAACTCGTGTCCGAGAACGCGAACCAGCCGCTGCCAGGCTTGCAATTCTTCTTCGCGAAGCGGGCGCGTCAGGTCCGAAATCACCAGCAACTGGTGCGGCAGGCCGCCTTCGCGAAACATGCTGCGGCTGACGCCCCAGCGCCCGGTTGCGCCGGGGAAGGCGCGCTGCACGGTCCGGGTTTCTTCGCCTTCAAGAAACTCCGACAGGTTCAAGGATTCGGCGCTCGAATTGAGCAGACGCTCGGAGGGTTGACTCAAGAGACGCTCTCCGGCGCGATTCACCAGCCGCAAGCGGTGCGCGCTGTCGAACGCGAACACCGCAACATCAATCTCCTCCATCACTTTGCGGAGCAGCGTGGCCGCCTCGAGCGCGCCGAGGCGCTGGGCCTGCAGCGTTGCGCCCATGGCGTTGAGCTGCTGCATGACATCGCCGAGCGCGTCTTCGCCCTGGGCGGCGCGCGCGCGGATGGAGTAATCGCCTTCGCGCATGGCCTCGAGCAGGTTAGCCAGCGTCCGCAGCGGCGACGCCACGCGCTCCTTGATGGCCGCCGCGAAACCGCACCAGAAGCCCAGAATCAGCAGCGACAGCATCCATTGGATGAGGGGCGGACAGGGGCGAGTCCACAGAATGACCAGCGAGGTCACAACGGCGGGGAGTCCCGCCATCAGCGCCATGCAGGAGATGCGCCACTCGTGAACGACCTTCGGCTTTTGCAGCCGCATACGATCAGCGGCATGCGCCGGGATTATAGCCCATAGCGTTGCAGGCGCCGGTATAGCGCGCTGCGGCTCAACCCGAGCGCATTCGCGGCCTGGCTGACATTGCCGTTATAGCGCGCAAGCGCCTTCTTGATCAGAAACGCCTGCACGTCCTCGAGGCTCATATCTTCAAGACGGACGGGCGATGCGGCGGCGCGCAAGGCGAGATCGCCATGCCGCACCAGCTTGTCGCCAGCCAGGAGCACCGCGCGCTCAATTACATGACTTAATTCACGCACGTTGCCCGGCCAGGAGTGTTCAAGGAGCGCCTGCATCGCCGCAGCGTCGAAACCTTGAAGGCATTTCCGATAGCGCCTAGCGTGCAGGCCCAAGAAGTACGAGGCGAGCAGCGGAACATCTTCGCGGCGCTCCCGTAGCGGCGGCAAGTGGATTTCTATGGTGTTCAGGCGGAACAACAGATCTTCACGGAAGCGCCCGCTGGCGACTTCTTCGGTCAAATTGGCGTTGGTGGCCGAGATGACGCGAACATCGACGCGTCGAGTCTTCGATGATCCGACGCGCTCCATTTCGCCGGTCTCGAGCACGCGCAGCATTTTGGCCTGAAGGTTAATCGGGATGTTGGCGATCTCATCCAGAAACAGCGTTCCGCCGTCGGCCAGTTCGAAGCGGCCGACGCGGTCCATCTTCGCGTCTGTGAACGCGCCTTTGACGTGTCCGAACAGCTCGCTCTCAAAAACGCCCTCTGCCAGCCCGCCAGCATTCACCGTCACCATCGGTCTGGCGGAGCGGCCGGAGATGGCGTGCAGCGTCCGGGCGACGACTTCTTTGCCGGTCCCCGGCTCGCCGGTAATCAGGACATTGGCGTCCGACGGACCCACGCGCGCGATCAACTGCAAAACAGGCTGCATGGAAGGCGCTGCGGCGATAAATTCCGGGCGGCCGTCGGCGCGCAACAGCCGGTTCTCCGCTTCGAGGCGCTGACTTTGGCGAAGCGCCTTCGAAAGCTCGGCCTGCGTCCGCACGATGGCCAGCAGCCGCGCATTGTCCCAGGGCTTCTGGATAAAGTCCCGCGCGCCGCGCCGCATCGCCTCGACGGCCAGCTCGACGCTGCCCCAAGCGGTCATGACAACCACGGGAAGGGTGGAGTCCATGGCCTGAAGTTTGGCCAGCAAATCGAGTCCTTCCTGCCCGGAGGTGGTGTCGCGCGCGTAGTTCAGATCCATCAGCACGACATCGAAATCCCTGGCTTCAATGGCCCCCAGCGCCGCCGCCGGGGAGCTGGCTGAATCGATCTGAAAACCTTCGGCTTTGAGCATCAACCGCAGCGCCTCGAGAACATCGGGCTGGTCGTCGGCGATCAGGATACGGGAAACGCCTGCGGTCTTCAAGCTGAATCGTCCTTTATGTCTATTCGAACACGTCGAACACGCGCAAAGGGTCGGGGAGGCACGCCATATGCCACGCCAAGAGGCGCAAATTCAATCCGCCCCGCTGTTGCAGCGTCCGAAATTGGGAAGCGCAGTATCGAAGCCGCTCAGAGCGGGAGCATATCGAGCGCGGCCTGCAGCTCGGCGCGGGCGTGGTGATCGCCGGATCGGGCGGCGGCGGCTATGCCTTGCTCGTAGAGATCGCGCGCGTCATCGATGCGGCCCAGCTTCTCCAGCGTCTGCCCGCCGTGATAGTAGGCGGCGACATAAGCGGGGTTGGCCGAGATCACGGATTGAAACTCCTGAACCGCGTCCTCGAGCCGTCCCGCCTTCACATACTCCATTGCGAGCCCATAGCGCGCAAACGTGTTGGCGGCGTCCTGCGCCAGCATGGCCTGGAGCGCTGCAATGCGATCGGTCATGGGCACTCATTTACGACCGGGCTTTCCTCAGCCGCTCATGGCCGCCAGGAACTCCGCATTCGACCGCGTCTTACTGAGCTTCTCGAGCAGCAGTTCCATGCTTTCGGTTGGAGACAACGGACTGAGCACCTTGCGGAGCACCCAAACGCGATTGAGCTCTTCTTTAGACAACAGGAGCTCTTCCTTTCGAGTGCCGCTCTTGGTAATGTCGATCGCCGGAAACACGCGCTTGTCCATCAGCTTGCGATCGAGATGCACTTCCATATTGCCGGTGCCCTTAAACTCTTCAAAGATAACGTCGTCCATGCGGCTGCCGGTGTCGATCAGGGCGGAAGCGATGATGGTGAGCGATCCGCCTTCTTCGATGTTGCGGGCCGCGCCGAAGAACCGCTTGGGACGCTGCAATGCGTTGGAATCGACGCCGCCGGACAACACCTTGCCCGAGGGCGGCACGACCGTGTTGTAGGCCCGCGCAAGACGCGTAATGGAATCGAGGAGGATGACCACGTCGCGCTTATGCTCAACCAGGCGCTTGGCCTTCTCGATCACCATCTCGGCCACCTGTACATGGCGGGAGGCCGGCTCGTCAAAGGTGGAGCTGATCACTTCGCCCTTGACCGACCGCTGCATGTCGGTGACCTCTTCCGGCCGCTCGTCGATCAGCAGCACGATCAATACAATTTCGGGATGATTGGTGGTGATCGAATTGGCGATGCTTTGCAGCAGCATCGTCTTGCCCGTTCGCGGGGCCGCGACAATGAGCCCGCGCTGGCCCTTTCCGATTGGCGTGACCAAATCCATCACGCGACCCGAGTAGTTGTCCTTGGTCGTCTCCAGCCGGATGCGCTCAGACGGATAGAGGGGCGTGAGATTATCGAAGAAGATTTTGTTGCGCGCTTCCTCGGGCGGTTCGAAGTTGATCGCGTCGACCTTGATCAGGGCGAAATAGCGCTCGCCCTCTTTGGGCGGACGGATCTGACCCGAGATGGTGTCGCCCGTGCGCAAGTCGAAACGCCGGATCTGGGACGGCGAGACGTAGACGTCATCCGGTCCCGGAAGGTAGTTATATTCAGGCGCGCGCAGAAACCCGAAGCCATCGGGGAGGCATTCGAGAACGCCTTCAGAAAAGATCAGACCGCTCTTTTCCGCCTGCACCTGGAGAATTTTGAAGATCAACTCCTGTTTGCGGAGTCCGGCGGCGCCGGTGACGCCCATGTCCTTGGCCACCTGGTTGAGCTTCTGGATGCTCATTTCCTTCAGCTCAGCGAGATCCAGCGTGGGCGTCCCGTTTTTCTGCTGCTGGTCCCGCTGAGCGGCGGAAGGCTGGCCTCCCTTGCGGTTACGGTCCTGCGGGCGTTGATCGCCCTGGCGGGGTTCGGCGGATTTCGCCTGAACGGGTTTGCCGTCAGGCTTCGCCTCCGCGCTGCGCGCGTCGCGTTGCGCCTCCGCCGGCGCCTCGACCGGCTTGTCCGCGCTCTTCGACTGCGGTTTCGTCTCGGTAGCGGCATCAGCTCCGGCGGGGTTTGCGGGGCCCGTCATTGCTGGCGCTTGGTTTTCCAGATCGCTTGCCAAATTTCCCTCGCTCCCCGGCCCGTCAGGGCCGAGAACGGCAACAGTTCACCCTCCGGGTATTGCGCCCGGATGGCTTCGATGCCCTTTAGTTCCTCTTGTTGAGTTTTCAACTTGTCCATCTTGGTCGCGACCACGATATATGGGCGACCCTGGACCTCCAGCCAGCGCTTGAGATCCAGATCCTGATCCATCCACCCGCGGCGCGCGTCCAGGAGCAGAACGCAAAGCCGCAAAGGCTCCCTGTGCAGCAGATACGTTTCAATCAGTCGCTTCCATTCCCGCTTCTTCTCCAGTGGGACTTTCGCGAAACCATAGCCGGGAAGATCAGCGAACGTAAAATCGTCGCCGATCCGGTAGAAATTGATGAATTGCGTACAACCCGGCCGGGCGCTCACGAACGCCAGTTTGCATTTTCCGGCGCCGGCGAGAGCGTTTAGCAAGCTGGATTTCCCGACGTTGCTCCTTCCGAGGAACGCAATTTCGGGAAGCTCAACCCCTGCGGCCCCATCTGGGAACTGCTCCGGACGGGCTGCACTAATTATAAACCTGCAATTGGCGGCCGGGGGCCGGTAGCCGGTTGTTTTCCGCAGCGCCTGCGACATACGTCTTCGCCCGGGCCGTTTCGGCGACACAACGACCCACTGGCAAACTGGCCGCTAATGCGTGATCTCTTCCTCCGCCGGCCGCGCCGCGGTCTCGCTCGTAAGCGCGGCGGGCAATGCCAGTGGTTGCAACTCGCGTTCCAACGCAATCTTGAGCACCTCGTCCATGGACGTGACCAGGTGCAGCTTCATATCTTTGCGCACAGGCTCGGGGATGTCCGGCAGGTCCTTCTCATTATCCTTCGGGATCACGACTTCAAAAATGCCTTGCCGGTGCGCCGCCAGCAGTTTCTCCTTCAAACCGCCGATCGCCAGCACGCGACCGCGGACGGTAATCTCTCCCGTCATCGCCACATTGCATCGCACGGGAACCCCGGTCAGCGCGCTCGCGATGCTGGTGGCGATGGTGATCCCCGCCGAAGGTCCGTCTTTCGGGATCGCGCCTTCGGGGACGTGCACGTGGATATCAAGGCGCCGGTAGAAGTCGCGCGCCAAGCCCAGCGTGTGCGCGCGCGAACGAATATAACTCATAGCGGCATGAGCCGATTCCTGCATGACATCGCCCAGCTTGCCGGTCGTGGTCAGCTTGCCTCGGCCTTCCATAATGGTGGCCTCCGTCGTCAGAATTGAGCCGCCCACTTCGGTCCACGCCAGGCCCACGGTCGCGCCGACTTCATTCTGCTTCTCCGCCTGCAAATCACGAAACTTCTGCGGGCCGAGATACTCGGTCACTTTGGCGGCGTCGATGCGGATCTTCTCGGGCCTCTTATGCTGCCCGCCGCCGTCCTCCGACATGGCATTCACGACATTCCGCGCCACCTTGCGGCAAATGTTTCCGATTTCGCGCTCCAGATTGCGCACGCCGGCCTCCCGCGTGTAGAACTGGATCAGCGACTGTAGGCCTTCGTCGGCGAACTCGAGATCGTCGGCGGTGAGTCCGGTCTGCTCCATCTGCTTTCGCACCAGGAAGCGCTTGGCAATCTCGAGTTTCTCGAGCTCCGTATAGCCTGAAAGCCGGATGACTTCCATGCGGTCCTGAAGCGCCGGCGGAATGGTGTGGAGAACGTTGGCTGTGGCGATGAAAAACACCTGACTGAGATCGTATTCGACGTCGAGGTAGTGATCCACGAACATGTAGTTCTGCTCCGGATCGAGCACCTCGAGCAGCGCAGCCGACGGATCCCCGCGGAAATCCATCGACATCTTGTCAACCTCGTCGAGCATGAAGACGGGATTTCGCGTGCCCGCCTTTTTCATCATCTGGATGATCTGGCCCGGCAATGCGCCGATATAGGTCCGGCGGTGGCCGCGAATCTCGGCCTCATCGCGCACCCCGCCGAGCGACATCCGAACGAATTTGCGTCCGGTGGCTTTGGCGATGGACATACCGAGCGACGTCTTGCCCACTCCGGGAGGCCCAACAAAGCACAGAATCGACCCGCGCGGGTTCTTCACCAAGCGACGCACCGCCAGGAACTCAAGAATCCGCTCCTTGATCTTTTCCAGCCCGTAGTGGTCCGCTTCGAGGATTTCCTGTGCGTACTTGAGATCGCGGATTTCTTTCGAGCGCTTCTTCCAGGGCACGGCCAGGAGCCAGTCCAGATAGTTGCGCGACACCGTCGATTCGGCCGACATCGGCGGCATGTTCTCCAGCCGGCGGAGTTCGGCCATCGCCTTATCGTGGGCATCCTTGGTCATGCCCGCCGCTTCGATCTTGCGCTTCAGCTCATCGATTTCGCTCTTTTCGCCGCGCCCCAGCTCTTTCTGGATAGCCTTGATCTTCTCGTTGAGGTAGTATTCCTTCTGCGCCTTTTCCATCTGGCGCTTGACGCGGCCCTGAATGGTGCGGTCCACGTTCAGCTTTTCGATCTCGATGTCGAGCATTTCGGCGACGCGGGTCAGCCGTTCCACCGGATCGAAAATCTCAAGCAGCTCCTGCTTTTCCTCGATTGTGAGCTGCAGGTTCGCGCCCACCGTGTCCGCCAGCTTGCCCGGGTCGTCCACCCGGATGGCGGCAATCATGGTTTCGTAATTGACGTTCTGGCTTAGCTTGACATACTGTTCGAAGAGCGAAGTCACCCGCGAGGTCAGCGCGTCGAGTTGGGCGCCGGGCTCCACCTTATAGTGGAAGGTCTTGATCACAGCCCGGAAAAAGCCTTCCTCGTCGCTCACTGAGACCACTTTGCCGCGCTCTACGCCCTCCACCAGAACTTTGATGTTTCCATCGGGCAGCCTGAGGCTCTGCACGATATTCGCGACCGTGCCAACGCTGTAAATCTCATCTGGCCGGGGCTCATCCACCGAGGCATCGTGCTGCGTGGCGAGGAAAATCTTCTTGTCGCCGGCAAGCGCCTCCTCGAGCGCTCGGACGCTCGATTCGCGACCCACCACAAAGGGCGTCATCATGAACGGGAAGATGACGACATCCCGGATGGGCATCATCGGCAAACGCCGCGTATCGGATTTTTCTTTGGAGGTCAGCATATCGGGAACGGGCCAGATCAGCAGTCAGATCACTTGTTAACTAATTAGATGCGCAAACGGCTGCGGGCGACGCCATATCGCCGCCAGTTGAGGCGCCAGCCGTTCTGAACCCTGCTCAGCCGGCTTTTTCGAGGAGAGTCAGGTTGATTTTCTGCGAGAGCACCATCTCCTTGGTGACCAGAAACTCGCGGACCTTCTTGTATGAGGGGAGATAGTACATCAGGTCCAGCATCAGGTCTTCAAGAATCATACGAAGACCACGCGCCCCGACTTTCCGGTCCATCGCCAGGCTCGCGATGGCTTCGAGCGCATCGTCGCTAAACTTCAGTCTAACATTTTCGAACTCAAATAGTTTTTGGTATTGCCGGATGATCGCGTTTTTCGGTTTGGTGAGGATCTGGACCAGCGCCTCTTTATTCAGATCCTCAAGCACCCCGACCACCGGCAGGCGACCGACGAATTCCGGGATAAAGCCGAAGCGAATCAGGTCAAACGGCTGCACCTGCTCCAGCATCGCCGTATCGCGCCGGCTGCTGTAGACCTTCTTCGCGTTGTCATCGTCCGGGGTAAACCCGATGGCGCGCGTTCCAACGCGACGCGCAATTACCTTTTCGAGTCCGACGAACGCGCCACCGCAGATGAACAGAATATTGGTCGTGTCGACAGGCGTGAACTCCTGGTGTGGGTGCTTCCGGCCGCCCTGGGGAGGAACGTTGGCAACCGTACCCTCCAGAATCTTGAGCAGCGCCTGCTGTACGCCCTCGCCCGACACATCTCGAGTAATGGACGGATTCTCGTCTTTGCGGCCAATCTTATCAATCTCGTCGATGTAAATGATGCCTTGCTGGCAGCGCTGCACGTCCCAGTCGGCGTTCTGTAAGAGGCGCAATATAATATTCTCTACATCTTCGCCAACATACCCGGCTTCGGTCAGCGTCGTGGCGTCCACGATCGCAAACGGGACATCCAGAATGCGAGCCAGCGTCTGGGCCAGCAATGTCTTGCCGGTTCCCGTCGGGCCAATCAGAAGAATATTTGATTTGGACAGCTCGACATCAGCGCCCCGCTGTTTGTTCATCTGGATGCGCTTGTAATGGTTGTAGACGGCCACCGCCAGTTTCTTCTTGGTGGCATCCTGACCGATGACGTACTGATCCAGATACTCCTTCAGTTCCAGCGGCTTGGGAAGCTTATGCGGAGCTCCGTAGGGCTGATCGTGCCGGTCGTCTTCGAGAATCGAATTGCAGACGGCGATGCACTCATCGCAGATATAGGCGCGGGGATAATCGCTGGGCGATGAGATCAGCTTGCCGACAACGTCTTGACTTTTATGGCAGAAGGAACAACGAAGGGAATCGTCTGAGCCTGCGCGCTTCACACGGATCTCCGGGACTTTACAGAATTGAACACGATGGGCGTCTCGGCAGCTACGTTCTGATTATAACATCGAGCCTCGCAGTTGTACCCGTACGCTGCCAGCGATTCTCCGCCTGCCCAGCGGCGACCGCGCTGCTCATTTGTGTATGTGTTGCGTCCGGCCGCGGAATCTCCGCCAGTTGCATGGCGCCTGTGACGATTCCCTGGCGCGCGCCGCCGGTTACTCGGCTGGAGCTACTTTCCGCGCCTGCTCAAACAGAAAATTCAGGGTTTTTTCGGTACGGATGTGGGAGGCGATACGGCGGATGGCCCCCTCCTTTTCCAGTTGCATGCGGACAGCGGCCACGGGTTCCCGGCGCTGCCGGGCGATGCGCTGAACTTCGTGATCGAGCTCATCCTGCGTGACCACGATTGCTTCCCGATCGGCAATCCGGTCGAGCAGCAAGGATCCCTTCACATTGTGGATGGCGCGGTCGCGCTGGGATGCCCGGACTTTTTCCCAGTCCAGCTTAAGCTGCCGGGGGTCTACGCCCGACGCTGCCAGCCCGCGCAGCTGATTTTCCACTTGCGTTTCGATTTGGCGGTCGATATACGCTTCGGGAACCGGAAAGTTGTGCGCTTCCACCAGCTTATCCACGATCTTTTCCTTCGCCTCCTGCTGCGCGCGCATCTCCCGGTCGCGAAAGATGGCTTTCCGGACAGCATCCCGCAGTTCGTCCAAGTTCTGGTAATCGCCCAAGTCCTTGGCGAAATCATCGTTCAGCTCCGGCAACTCTTTGCGGCGGATCGCCTTTACCGTCCCGTGAAACCGAATTGTCTTCCCTGCCAGCCGCTCCTGCCCGTAATCTTCCGGGTAGGTGATTTCGAAATCCTTCTCGTCGCCCGGAGAGAGACCGCGCAGGTTCTCCGTAAAGCCCGCGAGCGTCTCCTCATCTCCGATGTGCAGCACCAGTTCATCCTGCTCGATCGGAGGTTGAATGCCGCCGGTGCTCTTGAGCGCGATCACTGCATAGTCGCCGTCCTCGATGGGTCGGGGATCCAGGTTCACGTACTCGGCCCGCTGCTCCCGGAGTTGCTCGATACGCTGGTTTACGTCCTCGTCTGTGACCACCGGCTCCTGGTACGGGACCTCAATGCCGCGGTACTCGCCCAGTTCGAATTCCGGCGCCACCTCGAACTCGGCTTTGAAGGTTAGCGGCTCGCCCTTTTCGAAGTGCACATCCGTTACGCGGGGCGACCCGACCACCTGGAGGTGATCCTCTTCGACCTTCTTGTTGAAATATCGCGGCAGGATGCGGTCGAGCACATCCTGGCGGATATCGCTCTCAAAGCGGCTGCGAATGAGTCCAACCGGCGCCTTGCCCGGCCGGAACCCGGGCAGGCGCACCTTCTTCTGGAGGTCGGCGATAACCCTTTCGGTTTCGCGCTCGACCTCGCTTGCCGGAACCGTGATTTCAATTTCGTGCTTGCAACCTTCGACTAACGCCAAGGGAGTCCTCTACGGCTTGTTGTGCAGGCGCCTGGGATTGCAGAACCTCATAAGCTCAGTACGCATTCCCGGGCGTATCTTTAAGTACCCTCCGACCAGCTCGCCAGATATTGCTCCTGTTCGAGGGTCAACCGGTCGATCTTGACGCCCATCGCGTCCAGCTTCATGCGGGCGACGCTCTTATCGATCTCCTCCGGCACCGGATAGACGCGCTTCTCCAGCTTGGACGCGTTCTTCACCATGTACTCGGCGCACAGCGCCTGGTTGGCGAAGCTCATGTCCATGACCGAGGCCGGATGTCCTTCGGCGGCGGCGAGATTGATCAGACGTCCTTCGCCGAGCACGTAAACCTTCCGGCCGTCGCGCATTGCGAATTCCTCGACGAAGTCGCGCACCGGTTTGCGGGAGGAAGCCATCTGGGCCAGAGCTTCGAGATCCACTTCGACATTAAAGTGGCCCGAATTGCAGACGATCGCGCCGCTCTTCATGCGCTCGAAATGCTCGCGCGTGATCACGCTCTTGCAACCCGTGACGGTGCAAAACACATCTCCGATGGCGGCCGCTTCACTCATGGACATTACGCGGAACCCGTCCATGACGGCTTCGATGGCCTTGATCGGATCAATTTCGGTCACGATGACGTTTGCGCCCATGCCGCGCGCGCGCATGGCGAGGCCGCGCCCGCACCACCCGTAACCGGCCACGACGAAATTCATTCCGGCCAGCAACACATTCGTGGCCCGAACGATTCCGTCGATCGTGCTCTGGCCGGTGCCGTAACGGTTGTCGAAGAAGTGCTTGGTCATGGCGTCATTGACCGCCACAATGGGAAATTTGAGCACGTTCTCCTTGGCCATCGCGCGCAGCCGGATCACGCCGGTGGTGGTCTCCTCGGTTCCGCCGAGCACATCGTTCAGCAGTTCCTGCCGCTTGGTATGCAGGATGGTCACCAGGTCGCAGCCGTCATCCATGGTCAGGTTCGGCCGGTGATCGAGGGCGGCCATAATGTGCGAATAATACGACTCGTTGTTTTCACCCTTGATCGCAAACGTGGGGATGCCATAGTCGCGGACCAGGCTCGCCGCCACGTCGTCTTGCGTCGAAAGCGGATTCGAGGCGCACAGGGCGATGTTCGCGCCGCCATCACGCAGCGTAATCATCAGATTCGCCGTCTCTGTCGTCACGTGCAGGCAGGCAGCTACGCGGATTCCCGCCAGCGGCTGGGTCTTGATGAACTGCTTGCGGATAGTCTGCAAGACCGGCATCGACTGGAACGCCCATTCAATACGGCGCTTTCCGTGGTCAGCCAGACCCAGATCCTTGACGTCTCCTGTAATCGCTGGAGCATTAGTTGACATAGTGGTCCTCTTTGGCCCGAGCTCTTTCTGTAGTGTTCGCGCGGCCGCACTCGAGCGACGGCGCCGGCGCCGCGACAAGACAGGCGGCTACGCACGCTTCGGGCAACTTTTCCGTTACTAGTTCCTCATGGCGGCCATCGCGGGCCGGGCCGCTTCCCTCAGCGCCGCCGCTTTGTCCGTCGCTTCCCAAGTGAATGTGTCTTCCGTACGGCCAAAATGGCCGAATGCTGCGGTCTTCCGGTAAATGGGACGGCGCAGCTTCAGATGATCGATAATGCCGCGGGGGGTCAGCGGGAAATTCTCCCGAACCAAATCCGTCAGCGCCGAATCGGGTCCGGTTCCCGTGCCGAAAGTGTTCACCATGACCGACACCGGCTCGGCGACGCCGATGGCATAGGCCAGCTGCACTTCGCAGCGTCGCGCCAGCCCTGCCGCAACAATATTCTTGGCGATGTATCGCGCCATATAGGACGCCGAACGGTCCACCTTTGTAGGATCTTTGCCCGAAAAGGCGCCGCCGCCGTGCCGCCCCATCCCGCCGTAGGTGTCCACGATAATTTTGCGCCCGGTCAGACCTGTGTCGCCGTGCGGTCCGCCAATAACGAAGCGGCCAGTCGGGTTGATGTGATATTTGGTGTTTCCGTCCACCATATCCCCGGGCAGGACCGGATCGATGATGTGCTTTCGCACCTCGGCGCGCAGGTCTTCGGTTGAGATCTTGTCGTCGTGCTGCGTAGAAACCACAACGGCGTCGATCCGAGCCGGCCTGTTATTGATGTATTCGACGCTGACCTGGCTCTTGCCGTCGGGGCGCAGGAAACTGAGCTCGCCGGAGCGGCGCGCTTCGCTGAGCCGCCGCACCAGCTTGTGGGCAAGAATGATCGGCATCGGCATGAGCTCCGGCGTCTCATCGCAGGCGTACCCGAACATCAACCCTTGATCGCCCGCCCCGCCAGTGTCAACTCCCATCGCAATATCCGGCGACTGGCTCTGGATTGTATTCAACACGCCGCAGGTGATCGCGTCAAAGCCCATACTCGCGTCGGTGTATCCGATGTCGGCGATAACATCGCGCACCAGCTTCGGCACATCCACGTACGTCTTCGTCGTGATTTCCCCAGAGACGACGCAAATACCGGTAGTGACTAGCACCTCGCAGGCCACCCGACCGGTCGGATCCTCTTTAAGAACCGCGTCCAAAACGGAATCCGAAATCTGGTCCGCCATCTTGTCGGGGTGCCCCTCGGTCACCGACTCCGACGTGAATATGTGCCGCATGCTATCTCCCACTCAATGATCCTCCTCTTTTCAGCCGCTCCGCCGGCGGAGCGCGGTTCGACGATGCCCGCGGAAGGTAATCCCAGGGGAACCAAACCTATCAGTTTAACTCACGAGCAGCTTGTGATTCAGCGGTCTTCACTCCGAACCCGTGGATACTCGGGCAGAGTATACGCTGAGACCAGGCTGGCGTTTCCATCCCGATCCACCGCTTGCACGCCGAATACCACTTCATTAATCGACATGCCTGGCATCAGGAACTCGGTTACGTTGCCGACGAAGATGCGCCGCTCCCAAAATGGCGCGGTAGTCCGGCGGATCAAGACGATATAGCCGGCCAGATCGGGTTCAGGTTTTTCGTTGCGCCACCTCAGGAGCGCGTCATAACGGGACTTGCCGCTGCTCAGCAAGATGCGCGGCGCGCCGGGGCCCGACACAAACGGAATCAAGCCGGCCAGAATCACGGGGGGAGGCGCAGTCACCACAGGCGGCTTCGGCGCAAGCGCGAGGCTCGCCAGCGCCGCGGCATTTATCCGGGCGACGCGCGCTGTATATGCCGGCGACATATTCTCGATCGTATCCGTAGCCGTATGCTGGTGCGAGTAGTTCTCCTCAGCCGAGCTGAACCGGACCGCGCTGTACCCCTCCTGCTCAAACGGCATATGATCGCCGCCCCGCCCGAAGCGGTCCGCGCGGAAGATCACATCCGCTTGCATCGACGGTACGTAGCGCTCGCCCACATCTTTAATGTACCGGGCGAGCTGCCGCGACCCGGAATCCTCCGGGCCTGCCGAAAAGATTCGGACCGTCGTGTTGTCGATGCGGCCATCGCCGGACTCGATGCTTCCGATGATGTCATTATTCAAAACCGCCTCGATCTGCCGCTTCGCCTTGCGGGCCTGCTCCGCGTAGAGCCGGCTTCCGATCAGCCCCTGCTCCTCGCCGGCGAACAGGACGAACTCGACGGTTTTCTCAAATTCGAAACGGCTCATAACGCGGGCGATCTCCATCACAGCCGCGGTTCCGCTGCCATCATCGTTGGCGCCGGGCGCCGGGGCGTTCGGATCGGCTTCGCGCACTCGCAGTCCGGGGATCGCCGCCTCGTCAGAACTGCGCCAGGCTCGCAGCGCCACCGTATCGTAGTGCGCTGCAATGATAATGCGCCGCTGTTTGTCCACAGTCCCGGGCAGCTCCGCCACTACGTTTGACAGCTCTACATCCCGGGTGATCCGGCCCTGCCGTGCGACCCGGTGCGTGTCCAGGCGGACCTGCAGCCGCGGACTGTAGCGGCGCAGCTCGGCTTCAATCCACCGTCGGGCCGCTCCGATGCCTCGGTTCGGGTCGTTTTGGTCCGAGAGCGTATGCCGCGTGCCAAAACTTTGCAGCTTGCGGATGTTGGCGGCGATCCGATCCGCGGAGATCGCATCGACGATCTTTTTGACAGTTGGGTTGATTGGAAACAATTCAGCTCGCGCCGGGGCGCGGATGAGCAGCGCAGCCAACACTGCCCACACCGCGCGCTGGCGCTCGCGGTTCCGCGCCGCTCGACCGGGGTCATACAGGAGAGCCACGCTAGAGCCGCGCCGCGGTCCCATGCTCCGGGTATGTTTTCGAATATTTGTTGCGCTGATTTGTGATCGTGAAGCTTCCACTCGAAGTCGCCGAAAGGCGCAGCCCCTTGCCTTCACAGTTGGCGTCCAGGTTCGCAATGAACGGATCGGGCGCATTGTTCTGCTTCTCGCCCGCCACTGCGAAATGCACCTGCCAGATGTCCTCCAGCCCCGGCGATGAGCGAACAATCTGGTAGGTCGAGGGACTGCCGCCCTTCTTCGCTCCGTTGTTGATAATGGCTACGCGCGGATGTATGCCGTGCACCAGCGCCGGTGAGTTGGATTGATCTACGCCATGGTGCGAAACCAGCAAAACCGAAGCGGCGCCGATCAAGTTATTCGGGCACACCAGCTCCAACTCTTTGTTCCACGTCAGATCGCCGAGGTCTACAAACTTGAACGAGCCGTACGTGAGGACAAATCCGAGAGACCTCGCATTCTCGGAAGCATCGTTGGCCTTCTTTTCGACGCCGGAACACGCCGCATTGGGCTGCCCGGCGCCGGGGAGCGGCGTCTGAATATGATCGCCATTGGACGTGACGACTTCGACGTCGACGCCCTTGAGCGGAATCTTGTCGCCCGGTTTCGCGATCATGCGCTTCGAATTGGCGATCGCCTTCGCATAGGCGGCGTCGAGCTCCGAAGCGGATTTCGTTGTTTCCACATTGCTGCCGTGATCAACAAATGTCCCGATGGGAATGCGCTCGGCGAGGTTGGCCGCCCCGCCGGCATGATCGGCGTGAAAGTGCGTGATCAAGACATAATCAATTTTTTTGACGTGAGCCGATTTCGCCGCCGAGATAATACGCTGCGCGTCGCGCGCTCCGAAGCCCGCCCATCCAGCGTCCACCAGCATCGACTCGCCCGACGGGGCCACAATCAACGTCGCCTGTCCGCCTTCTACATCGATGAAATATATTTCCAGATTTTTCGCCGCGTGCGCTGCCGGCAGGAGGCACAGCGACGCGAGGAGAGCCAAGCAGGATCGCATCGGTGGAAATACTAACACAGCGGGGCTGGAGCCGATGGCGCCCGCCAACCGGGCCAGGCGCTTTGCGGGTCCGCTCTGATCCGCGCCGCGGCGCAGCAGGCGCTTCGTCTATCTGGGTTTGTCCGCAGCCGCAACCCAGTCCGCCACGAAAATATTGAACTCGTACCGTTCCTTTGCCTCGTGATCCGACACGAATACGAGCCGCCGCCCATCCGGCGAAAACTCCGGAAACGCCGTGAATCCGCCAAACCAGGTCACCCGCTCGACGCCGCTGCCGTCCAGATTCATCACGTACAGCTCGAACCTGCGCGAATCGCAGGCCTCCTTGTTTGAGGAAAAAATAATTCGCTTGCCGTCTGGCGTAAATGAGGGAGCGAAACTGGCGCAGCCGAAATTGGTAATCTGCCGCTCATTTCGGCCGTCCGCGTCGGAAACGAAGATCTCCATCTTCATGGGCGCCGTCAGATTCTCGCTCAGCAGATCTTTGTACTTCTGAATCGCCGGCGCGTCCTTGGGATGATTCGCCCGCCACACCAGCCGTTTTCCATCGTGCGAGAAGACGGCGCCGCCGTCATACCCCAGAGTCTTTGTGATCTGCTTCTTGTGCGATCCGTCGAGATCCATGGTCCAGAGATCGAGGTCGCCGGATGCCAGCGAAGTGTAGACGATCTTCTTGCTCCTCCAGTTGACGGTAGCCTCGGCGTCATATCCGGGCGAATCGGTCAGTCGTGAAAGGATTCTGCCATCGTCAGTCGCCAGATAGATGTCGTAGCCGGGAAACACGTCCCATACATACCCTTTGCTCCGGTCGGCGCGCTTGGGGCAGGCCGCTCCGGATTCGTGCGTTGACGCATAGAGGATCCGCTTCCCGTCCGGCAGAAAATAACCGCAAGTGGTCGCCCCTTTCCCGGTCGAAACCATTTTCGAGTTCGAACCGTCCGCGTTCATGATATAAATCTGGTCGCACTGAAGCCCATCCCGGGTCGATTGGAAGATCAGACGCTTGCCGTCCGGCGACCAGTACGCCTCAGCGTTCTGCCCGCCGTGCGTGAGCTGCCGGATATTGGCGAGGCGCTGAGACTGGGCAGGCAGCGTCGCGAAACCGGCGAAAACGGCGATCAGGCATCGGTTCATGGGGTTTCGCGACTATTGTATAGTGGACGCAATGGCGTTCGATGAGCGTACGTTTGCTCATCATCGTGGCTTTTTCGGCGGCGGCAGCCGTCGCGCAGGTTAGCGTCGCTGGCCGGGTTGTGAATGACACCAACGCGCCGCTCGCCGGCGCCGCGGTCACGATCCGGGCGGCGCAGGGCGACGCCAAGGCCCAGGCCATCACCGATCCGACGGGAAGCTTCAAAATCCGCCTTCATCAGCCCGGTGATTTTCTAATCGACGCCGAACTTTCGGGCTATTACGCGCTCAAGAACAAGCGCGTCGCTCTGCGCGCAGGCGACAACGAAGTCAATCTGGTGCTGAACCCGGTGCGCGAGTTTGCCGAATCCGTCGATGTCAGCAGCGGTTCCACGGCCGTCGCGCTGGACAAGACCACCTCGGAGGAACAGCTCACCGGCGCCGACATGCTGAATGTGCCTTTTCCTGCCACCCACAGCCTGAAGAACGCCATGCGCATTCTGCCAGGTTTGGTTCAGGATTCGGCTGGCGGCATTCACGTCAATGGCGGCAGCGAGGAACAGGTGCGTTATCTGATCAACGGGTTCGACATCTCCGACCCGCTCACGGGCAAGTTTGATACGCGGATCAGCATCGAATCCGTGCAATCGATGAACGTGCTCAGCGGTCGATTCCCGGCCGAGTACGGCAAGGGCTCGGCGGGCATCGTCGAAGTGAACACGCGGGTTGGCGACGACCGGCTTCGCTATTCGGCTACCAACTTCGTTCCGGGCCTGGAGATGCGGAAGGGCTTCCGCATCGGCAGTTGGAATCCCCGCTGGAACCTCTCGGGCCCGGTCCGGCGCGGGCGGATCTGGTATTCCGACAGCCTCGCGATGCAGTACGACACGACCGTGATCAACGAGCTTCCGCCCGGGCAGGATACAAGCACCAGCCTGCGCTACACGAACATGCTGCACTTGCAGGCAAACCTTACGCCCTCCAACATTCTGAGCTTTGGGTTTCTGGGATCCGGATGGCGGGCGTCACGCACGGGGCTGAGCGCGCTCGATCCGGCCCCGACCACGGTCGATCGCCGGAGCCGGCAGTGGTTCGAATACGTCAAAGACCAGGTGTATTTCGGCCACGGCGCCCTGATCGAGTTCGGCTTGGCCAGCAACCGGACCTTCACCCGCCAGATCCCGCAGGGCACTGACCTCTACATTGAGAGCCCCACCGGCCGCAGCGGGAACTTTTACATCAGCGGCAACCAGCAAGCCGAACGTGAACAATATCTCACCAACGTTTTTCTTCCCGGCTTCCACTTCGTCGGCGCGCATCAGTTCAAAACCGGCATCGATCTGGACCGGGTGAGCTACTCGCAGGATCTGCACCGTACCGGATTCGAGTGGCGGCGGGCGGACAACTCGATCGTGCGAATGGTGACCTTTGGCGGAAACGGGCAGCTGGGGCGCTCGAATCTCGAGAGCGCTGCATATTTCGAGGACAGCTGGCGAGCGCGCCGCAATGTGCTGGTGGAGCTGGGGCTGCGCGCGGACTGGGACGAAATTCTCCGCCGCTGGAATCTTTCGCCGCGAACCGGAATCGCATGGTCGCCGTTCGGCCGGGAGAACACGAAGATCTCAGGCGGGTATGCGATCACCTACGACGCAACCAACCTGTTCATGTTCACGCGCCCGCAGGATCAATACCAGATCACCACTTTTTACCCGCCCTACGGTCTCCCGAACGAACCCGTGCAGCAGACCTTTATCATCCCCGGGCGGCGGCTGAGTTCGCCGAGGTATCAGAACTGGAGCGCTGCGGTGGATCATCGTCTGGGCGCAAATACTTACCTGCGGGTACAAGCGCTGCGCCGCCGCGGCGATCGCGGTTTTACCTATTTCGCCTCGCCGTCGCCGACACCGTTCGATATCCTGTACCAGCTTGGGAACCGCCGCAGCGATGCCTACGACTCGGTGGAGCTCACCATTCGCCAGAATTTCCGAAAGGAATACGGTTGGATGGCGAGCTATACGCGATCGCGGGCGCTCTCCAACGTGGTGATGGATATCAACAGCGACAGCCCCGCGATCGTAGCGAACAATGCCGGCAGGCTCCCTTGGGACGCCCCCAACCGGCTGTTGAGCTGGGGCTATCTGCCCACCTTTCGCAAAAATTGGGCGCTCGCGTACCTGATGGAATATCACACCGGCTTTCCTTTCTCCATTCAGAATGGGGCCGGGGAGATCATCGGCGGCGTCAATTCTCAGCGCTTCCCGTCCTTCTTCGAGCTGGATCTGCATATTGAAAAACGCATCCGCTTTCGCGGCCAATTGTGGGCGATACGGGGCGGCTTCAACAATATCACCAACCATAAAAATCCTAACGTGGTGAACAACAATCTCGACGCCCCCAATTTCCTGGCCATGTACGGCGGCCAAACCAGGGCGCTCAACTTCCGCATTCGCTGGCTCGGTAAGCTGTAGCTGATGCTCCGCCATTTCGCGCTGTTGGTCGCATGTTGGTCAGCCACGGCCGCTGAGTTGCGCTTTGCGGCGCGTCTGATTGCGGACGGTCTTCGCGGCGGCTATCAGGTCGCCGCCGTTGATCTGAATGGCGACGGCAAGGCCGATATCGTTGCGCTCGCCAGCGGCATGGACGAACTGGTCTGGTTTGAAAACCCGAGTTGGGAGCGGCATGTGCTAGCTCGAGGCCTGCACGGCATGATCAACTTGGCCGCCTACGACGTCGATGGCGACGGGATTCCCGAGATCGCGCTGGCGCACGAGTTTAACATGACGGCCGCAAAGAGTCTGGGCGTGGTCAGCCTGCTTACCTCGAACGGCGACCCGCGGGCGGCCTGGACGATCCGCGAAATCGACCGGCTGACAACCTCCCATCGGTTGCGCTGGGCCGATATCGACGGGTCCGGACATAAGGCGTTGATCAATGCGCCGCTGATTGGCGCCAAGGCTGTCGCCCCAGATTATCGGAGTCATGTTCCGCTTGTCTTTTACCGTCCCGGCGATTGGGCGCGACAGCTCGCGGGCGACCAGAATGAAGGCGTGATGCATGGAATCTATCCCGTCGACTGGGACGGCAACGGGCGCGAGGCCGTCCTGACGGCGAGCTTCTCCGGCATCGATCTGTTCCGGTTCACTCGCAACGGGTGGACCCGGGAGCCGATCGCCCCGGGCAATCCGGATCCCTGTCCGAAATGCGGGACCAGCGACGTCGCAGTTGGAAAGCTGGGTCGCGAGCGTTTTCTCGCAGCCATCGAGCCCTGGCATGGAAACAGAATAGCGGTATATTACCGGCGCGGCGCGGCCTGGCAGCGCTCGGTCATTGATGATGCGCTGCCCGACTCGCACTCGATTGCGACGGCCGATTTTAACCGCGATGGGCGGGACGAGATCGTGGTGGCGCAGCGGGGCGCGCCCGGACGGGTGGTGATGTATACGAATGCGGCGGGCGCCTGGGTGCGGACCGTCATCGACGAGGGCATTACCGCGGCATCCTGCGCCATCGCTGACCTGGACGGCGACAAGCGACCGGACATTGCATGCATCGGCTCGGCGACGCAGAACCTGAAGATGTATCGACTCGTCTCGCCCTAGACGGGCGGCTGCCGGCCATTGCAGGCGTTTCCGCGCCGATATCGGCGCTCCGCTGGCTGCGCACCACCCGTCAAGCGGGCGGCGGCGCAACCGGCTGCGCCTGCTCGGCAACCCGGGCGATGCTAATTGAGCGAAACCTTCCGCAGCAGCCGGAAATTTTCCAGCATTTTGCCAGTGCCCATGACGACAGAAGTGAGCGGGCTCTCCGCAATGGACACGCACAGCCCCGTCTCGCGGCTGATGCGGACGTCCAGGTTGCGCAGGAGCGCGCCGCCGCCAGTGAGCACGATCCCGCGGTCACTGATATCGGCGCTCAACTCAGGCGGCGTGGCTTCGAGCGCCACGCGGATCGCCTTCACAATGGCTGTGATGTTGGGGTCGAGCGCCTCGCGGATCTCGCTGTCGCACAGGGTGCGGCTGCGCGGCACTCCCTCCACCAGATCGCGCCCTTTCACATCGAACGTTAAGGGCTTATCCAGCGGCGCGGCCGAGCCGATCCTGATCTTGATATCCTCGGCCGTCCGCTCACCCACCAAAAGGTTGTAGCGCTGCTTCAGGTACTGCATGATGGCGTCGTCCAGGACGTTTCCGGCCACGCGGACCGAACGCGAGTAAACGATGCCGGAGAGCGAAATCACAGCAATATCGGTGGTTCCGCCTCCAATATCCACGATCATGTTGCCGGCAGGCTCCGTTACCGGGAGTCCGGCGCCGTAAGCCGCGACCATCGCCTGGTTCACCAGGTAGACCTCGCTCGCGTGCGCCCGGGTCGCCGATTCGATCACGGCCCGCCGCTCGACTTCGGTGATTTCGCTCGGCACCCCGACAACCACGCGCGGCCGGACCAACATTTTCCGCCCGTGAGCCTTATTGATGAAGTAGCTCAGCATTTTTTCACTGGTCTTGAAATCCGCGATGACCCCTTCCCGCATCGGCCGTATCGCGGCGATGTTGGTGGGCGTCCGGCCAAGCATTTCTTTAGCCTGGGATCCGACTGCCTCCACATCTCCGGTAACCCGGTTCACCGCCACCATGGACGGCTCATCGACAACAATACCCCGGCGGCTGGCGAAAACCAGAGTGTTGGCGGTGCCGAGATCAATCGCAAGATCCGACGAAAACAGGCTTGAAAGCGGTCTGAAATTCACAAAGCCTCCACCTGAGGATGTCTATTTCCAGCTCTGTTAGTCTGAGAGTGCCTCTCGATCATCGGGATTCTCACCTGGTCTGCAAAATTTCCGCGCAGGATTTCTGAGCCGCTGCCATGGGAGCGGGCAAGATTTCCAATCGCGCCGCATTCGCCCCCGGATCTCAGCATTCGGGCGGGCGCGCTCGAGGCGCCGCAGCGGCTTTGAAAGCGGCGGCGCGGGCAAGGGACAGCGAGGGGCGGGAAAAGGCGAGAGTTCTCACGCCGTGCCATAATGTGGCCGGATAACGTTCACTGCTCTGGAGGTCCGGTGAAACACCCACGTCTCAGCCGCCGTCATTTCGGCGCGGCGCTGGCCGCGTCCGCAATTCCCGCCCTGCCTGCGCAGCAGACGCCTTCTGCGCCCAACCCCAACACAAGCCAGCAGCGGCGTGGAACAGCTCCGGAGATCCCGCCGTTTGAGGGAACTTTGACCTTCGCGCGCTCAGAGGCCCCCGTCAGGGCGCAGCCCTTCCGCATGACGCAGGTGCGTATCACCGGCGGCGTGTACAAAGAAGCTCAGGAATGGAATCGCGGGTACATGAGCCGGCTCGCGGCCGATCGGTTGGTCCGCAATTTCCAGTTGAATGCGGGCCTGCCGGCAACCGGCGAACCGCTCGGCGGATGGGAACAGTATACGCCGGGGCGCGCCGGCGAGCTGCGCGGGCACTTCACCGGTCATTACCTGTCGGCCCTGGCTCTGCTGTATGCATCCACCGGCGACCAGGAAGCGAAGGCCAAAGGCGACGCCATCGTCGCGGAGCTCGCCAAATGCCAGCAGAAGCTCGGCGGCGGATACTTGAGCGCCTTCCCGACCGAGTGGTTCGACCGGCTGGACGCGCTCAAGCCCGTGTGGGCGCCCTTTTACACCTACCACAAGATCATGGCGGGCATGCTCGATATGTACCAGCATTGCGATAACCGGCAGGCGCTCGAGGTGGTCCAGGGCATGGCCAAATGGACCGACAATTGGACGGCGTCGAAGTCCGAAGAACACATGCAGGAGATTCTGAAAAACGAATATGGCGGCATGAACGAGGTGCTCTATAACCTAGCCGCCGCAACCGGGGACGATCACTGGGCTTCCGTCGCCGACCGCTTCACAAAAAAGACGTTCTTCAACCCGCTCGCGCTGCGCCGCGATGAGTTGCGCGGCTTGCACGTGAATACGCACATTCCTCAGGTGATTGGCGCCGCGCGCCGGTATGAGCTGTCAAACGACATGCGCTTCCACGATGTCGCCGACTTCTTCTGGTGGGAAGTGACCACCGCCCGCGCATATGTCACAGGCGGCACCAGCAACGGCGAAGGCTGGCTGGTGCAGCCGCGCCGCCTGGCCGCTGAATTAGAACGAAGCACGGCGACGGCCGAGTGTTGCTGCGCATACAACATGCTGAAATTGACGCGGCATTTGTACTCCTGGACCGCCGACCCGCGCTGCTTCGACTACTACGAGCGCGTCCTGCTGAATCACCGCATCGGTACGATTCATCCGCAAAATGGCCACACGCAGTACTATCTGTCGCTCACGCCGGGCGCATGGAAAACGTTCTGCACCGAGGACAAATCCTTCTGGTGTTGCACCGGCACAGGAGTCGAGGAATACGCAAAGCTCAATGACAGCATCTACTGGCATGACAACGACGGCGTCTTCGTGAATCTGTTCATCCCTTCGGAGCTCAACTGGAGCGAAAAGGGATTCCGTCTGCGCCAGGAAACCAACTATCCGGAACAGCCCTCGACAACGCTGATCGTCAGCCTCGCCCGGCCCGCTCCGATGGCCCTGCGCATACGGATCCCGAGCTGGCTCGAATCCGGCGGCTCGGTAAAGGTTAATGGAAAGACGCTCGAAGCGGCGCCGGCTCCAGGCAGTTATTTCACGCTTGTGCGGAACTGGAGAAATGGAGATCGCGTCGAGGTCACACTTCCAATGCGCCTGCGTATCGAGGCGATGCCCGACGACCCGAACAGGATCGCGATCCTGTACGGGCCGCTGGTGCTGGCCGGGGATCTCGGAGCCGACGGCCTCGATGAAAAAATGCTCGAAGGCCCGAGCGGTCCGCCGATCCAGCGCGCCCCGAAAATCGAAATACCGCATTTGCGGCGGACGGGTTCGGATCCGGCGACCTGGATCCGGCCGGGGGACAAGCCACTCGCCTTCCGCGCCGCCGCACAGCCGCACGATGTCGAGCTCGCGCCGCTGAACGCCATTTTCGGCAGGCGCTACACGGTGTATTGGCAGGCCGGCTAAATACCGGCCCGCGCCTGCCGGATTCGCGTCTTCGGGCGCTCCCGGCGCATCTAATAGCCTGAAAGGACCGCCCATGCATAGAGTCGTGATCATCGGCGGAGGATTCGGCGGCCTCTACACAGCCCAGGCGCTCAAGCGCGCGCCGGTGAGCGTCACAGTGGTCGATAAACGCAACTTTCACTTGTTTCAGCCGCTCTTGTATCAGGTGGCGACCGGCTCGCTTTCGCCTGGCGAGGTGGCGTCTCCGCTGCGGTCCATTCTGCATCGTCAGAAGAATACGCAGGTGCTGCTCGCCGAAGCGTATGATCTCGACCCGGAGCGGCGCAAGGTCATTCTCAACGACGGCGAGCTTGACTATGACACGTTGATCGTTGCGACAGGCTCCGAGAACCATTATTTCGGCCACGAGGAGTGGGGCCAGGTCGCGCCCGGCCTGAAGACCGTGGAGGACGCGACGCGCATGCGGCACAAAATCCTGTTCGCATTCGAAGCTGCGGAACGCGAGCGCGACCCGCTCCGGCGCAGCGCGTGGCTGACGTTTGTCGTCGTGGGCGCCGGACCCACCGGAGTTGAGCTGGCAGGCGCGCTCGGTGAAATTGCGAACGACACCCTCAAGAACGAGTTTCGCTCAATCAAGCCGGAGGAGGCGCGAATTCTTCTGCTAGACGGTTCGCCCAGGATTCTGCCAACATATGCGCCCGAATTGTCGAAAGCAGCCGAACGGCATCTGATCGCGCTTGGCGTACGGTCGCGGACCGGTGTCCGCGTGACCGGCATCGATGAGAACGGAGTGACGCTTCATTCCGAGCGCGGCGATGAGTACATTCCGGCGAAAACCGTGCTGTGGGCCGCCGGCGTCGCGGCGACCTGGTTCGGTCGCGTCATCGCTGACCGGACTGGCGCCAAGCTCGACAAACAAGGCCGCGTGTTCGTGGAACCGGACTTATCGGTTCCAGGCCATCCCGAAATCCTCATCATCGGCGACCTTGCTCATGTCGAGCAGGACGGACAGCCGTTGCCCGGAGTCGCGCCGGTCGCGATGCAGCAGGGCCGATACGCGGCCAGGCTGGTGCAGGCCCGACTCAAGGGCCAGACTCTTCAGCCGTTCCGCTACTTTGATAAAGGCAGCCTGGCCGTGATTGGACGCGCCGCAGCGGTCGCGCAGTTCGGAAGAGTCAAACTGCACGGATTGATCGCCTGGCTGGTCTGGCTCTTCGTGCACCTGATGTACATCGTGGAATTTCAAAACCGCGTCCTGGTCTTTATCCAGTGGGGCTTCGAATACCTGACGTTTAATCGCGGCGCCAGGCTGATCACAGGCTACCGCGATCTGCCGCGCGACGTATCCATCGAAAATACCGAATCCGCGCTGAAGGCGTGAGCTTCAGGCGTCCACGCCGTGGAAGTTCTGGATGTGAAAGGCGCGCTTGCGGCCGGCGTTTACAATGTGGCCGTGAAACTTCAGACGCCCGTTGATTAAGCAGTCAATTGGCTTGTCCAACCCGTGGTCGAACGTGAGAACCTGGCCGGGTTCCAGCTGGAGCAGGTCTTCCACCGTCAGGGTGGCGCCGCGCAGGCGAGCTTCGAGTTTCATTGACGAAGTCTTGAGCAGCCGGAAGACCCGTGAATGTTCTTCTTCCCCCGCCTGAGTGCGCCGCACCGACCACTGTTGATCGAACTTCTGGCGCAGCATCTTCACGACAATGGACGGAATGCCAAGATTCATCATCCCGGCGTTCTCGCCGATGCGCACTTCCATGCTGATGGCGACCACGGCCTCGTTCGGCGCCATGACCTTCAGCAGTTGCGGCTCTGTCTCAAAATCTTCAATCTTGAAGTCCAGAACGCATACCTGCTGCCATGCGGCGCGCAGATCGTGAAGCACAATGCGGTAGAGCCCCTCCAGAATGCTCTGCTCGATTTCAGTGACGCCGCGGCTGATCTTCGCGGAGCTCTTTCCGCCGCCGCCCAACAGCATTTCGATGATAGGGAATACCAGCGCGGGATTGATCTCCAGGATGGCATTGCCGTCGTAAGGCCGCATACTGAGCGAAATCATGCAGCTTGGCGAGGGCAGGCATTGGGAAAACTCCATAAAGGACAATTGCTCCACTGAGACCAGGTTCACCACTGCGTAAGCGCGCAGGTAGGCGGACAGGCTGGAGGCAAGCGTGCGCGCGAAGTTCTCATGCAACAGGTGAATGGCCCGGAGCTGGTCTTTGCCGATGCGATCGGGGCGGCGGAAGTCGTACGGCTGCGCCTTCCGGGCCGGATCGTCATCCTCCGCACCCTCCCGCAAGTTGCGGAATACGCTGTCAATTTCCTCTTGTGAAAGTACCCGATCCGGCGGCATTCGTCTGGGCGCTTCTGTCCTTCACGGTAATCATCGGACGATCTCCGAAATCCTTTAGCCGCCCCCCAAAAAATACGCAGGCAGCCTGACGCTGTCTAGGATGCTCCGGTTACGAGGCCAGATGTTCCGGCCAGCGGCGACGCACCTGAGCCCGGTTCACGATCGCTTTCCATCGGGCGTTGAATCGCTCCGCAATATCCGGCCGGCGCTCCAGCAGCTTCCCGAGTCCAAGCCGGAGATGCGGCTGCGCTTCCTTGGCGCCTTGAGCCAGGTAACTCTCAACCTCGCTCCAGCGGTTCGTCAGCCCCCCGGAGTCGAGCAGAACGATGCGGTCTCCGCACACGCCGAAATTCTTCAGATGAGCGTCCAGCGAAAACAGACCGTGCGACCACCCGGCCTGCCGCAGTTCGAGATAGCGGTCCAGCCAGCGTTCTACTTCGTCAAACCGGCTCGTCCCGGCCAGCTCCGCCAGCCGGTCATATAGCGTCGCTTCGACGCGCTCGGTCGCCTCGCACACTACCAGCCAGCCGGGCCATCCGCCTACCTGCACGCGCGCCGGGGGAAAACGGATCGTCCGCGGGACCAGCGACGTACCGGCGAGGTAGGTATTCGCCAACCGCTCTCCCCGGCGATCTCGCGAGCGGTAGTTTTTCCAGATCTGATAAATGCGTCTGCTGAGCCAGACGCCACGCGGCGCTATCATCATGGCCGCTTCAATCATCACACGCAGCAAGCGGATGAGGCGGGACGGCCTGCTCAGCAGACGGTCGCGGAGGCGAGCGGGCAGCAAGCGCGCCGCTTTGGCCAGAATCCTCCATAGCACGATCAACGCGATGATTTCGCGGCGGGACCGCTCGCGCTTCACCACCCAGTGTTGAGACGCGTAGACGACTTTGCCGATTCCCTCGCCGATCCGGCGCAGCGGCTGGCAAATCAGCTCCTCGGGCGCGCGGGCAAGCACTTCCGGGCATCCCCCAGCTTGTACAGGCGCCTTACCACGGCCGGCCTGCGCGTGCGCGGCCATGCTATTCCGACGCCAGCATCTCGTCCCAGGTCACGCGGCGCCCGGTATCGATCGCCATGCGGCCCAGCAACGACGTGTAAGTGCTCTCGGCGGCCGTGAACGCGTTATTCTCAGGCTTGTTTTCGAGAATGTGGGTAAGAAAACGCTCGATCGCGTCTATGGTAATCTCCCGTTTTGAATCAACCTGGACCGGCTCCTGTCCGGGGCGCGACCAGCGGTAGTACTTCCGGTGCGTTTCGAGCGTGCCTTCTGTTCCGAAAAACTGTTCGTCCACCTGGCTCCAGCCCTGCGCAAGCTGACAGGCGTGGAGGAAACCGTGCAAGCCGTTGCCGTAATCGTATGTCACGTTCAAATGATCCATCGTGTCGCCGTAGGTCCGCATTTTGCGGCCGCCGTCGCCAACCGCCGAAAGCGGATGCCGGCCTGCGTACCAGTTCAATACATCGACCCCATGACAATCCTGTTCGACGATCATGTCGCCGGATTTGGCGCGCCACGGATACCAGATGCGCGCCTCGCGGTCCGGCGAAGGCGGCGGAGCTTTGGGATTGACGCCGCCCACCATCCAATGGCTGCGCATGAGCGCAATCTGCCCCAGCTTCCCGGATCGGATGATCTGCTCGGCAGCGAGATACTCCGGGCTGTATCGCTGCTGAAACCCGAACTGTATGTGCCTGCTCTTGTCGGCGCGCTCGGCCGCAATCAGCAGCCGCTTCACGCCCAGAACGCTGGCGCCCGCCGGCTTCTCGCAGTAGATGTGCTTGTCAGCGTTCACGGCCGCCTCGAAATGCTCGGGATGCAGATAAACGGGCGTCGCAATCAGAACGGCATCGACGGCGGCGTCGGCAAGCAGATCCTTGTAGTCTTTGTAGGTCTTCGCGTTGGCGGCCTCTGGAATCTGCGTTTTGGCGCGGTCGACCTGGTCCGGATAGAGATCACACAGCGCGACGATGCGCGCGCGCGGATCTTTGCCGAAGAAAGCCCCGTCATAGCGTCCACGATTCCCTGTACCGATAATGCCCAGCGCCACTGCTGAATTCGCCTGGTAGCCAAAGGCCACATCAGGCCGGACGATCAGAACGTTGGCGGCGATGCCTGCAAGCGCGTCGCGTCTCCTCATGCCCGTGAGTCTATACCATCCGCGCCCCAAAAATGGCGGCGGAAGGTGCGTCGTTCCTCCGGGTCCACCTCAAACCCGGAGCCGGCCAGGCTTGAAACCCCGCCCTCGAAAAAATGCCGCACCAGCAGCCCAGTTGACGATCGCCTCTCTCGCGCACCCCAATCGCTTGGTCGAAGTCCGCTGCTCTTCGGACCTGCGGACTTTCGTCGTCTTGTCACTCTTGCGGCCTGCGGGCGACGCGATGATGCGTACATCTTGCTGCTTGATAGGCGGGGCGAAACGCAATGGGCAGGACGCGGACCGGTGAACGACGCAGCGCTCCGGGAGCTGAGAGAGAGCGTGGTTTGCGCTTTGCCGTCAAAGTAGGAGCCTCGTCGGCCGTGCGCCAAGATCTATAATGACGCCGGAATGTTCATCGTACACGTTTATGTCCACGTCAAAGCGGAGCACGTGGAAGCCTTCAAAGTCGCTACCATCGAAAACGCGCGCAATAGCATTCGCGAGCCTGGAATCGCGCGGTTCGACGTCGTTCAGCAGAGCGACGACCCGACGCGCTTCGTGCTGGTGGAGGCGTACCGCACGCCGGACGCCCCGGCCCAGCACCGCGAAACGCAGCACTACCAGAAATGGCGCGACGCCGTCGAACCGATGCTGGCGGAGCCTCGCACCCGGACCACATTTTCGAACGTATTCCCAGAGGACCAGGACTGGTGATGCGGTTTGATTTCTCAACCGCCTCCCGAATCGTGTTCGAGCCGGGCGCCGCGGCGCAGATACCGGCCATCGCTCGCGAGCTGGGGAGGCGCGCGCTGGTGGTGACCGGACGCGACACCGGCCGGTGCGCACGAACGCGCGCCGCACTGGAGCGCGCTGGCGTAGCAAACTCGGTGTTCTCCGTATGCGGCGAACCGTCGCTGGACGCGGTGCGCTCAGGCGCTGCCGCGGCGCGCGAGACCGGCGCGGACCTGGTGATCGGATTCGGCGGCGGCAGTGCGATCGACGCCGCCAAGGCGATCGCCGCGCTTGCGCCAAACTCCGGCGACCCGCTCGATTACCTGGAGGTGATCGGGCGCGGCGCCCCCCTCGAACGCCCGCCGCTGCCGGTGATCGCCGTCCCCACCACCGCGGGCACAGGATCGGAAGTCACGCGGAACGCCGTGCTGTATTCGCCGGAGCATCGCGTCAAGGCGAGTCTTCGCAGCCCGCTCCTGCTGCCGCGCGCCGCCATCGTCGACCCGGAGCTCACCTACGGGCTTCCGCCCGCTGTGACCGCCAGCACGGGGCTGGACGCGCTCACGCAATTGATCGAGCCGCACGTGTCCGTTCGGGCCAATGTCATGACGGACCTGTTCTGCCGCGAAGGCATGCGCGTCGCCGCCCGCGCCCTTCCGAGGGCGTTCATCGATGGGACCGACCATGGCGCGCGGCAGGCCATGTCGTTTGCCAGCCTGCTTGGCGGACTCGCGCTGGCCAACGCCGGGTTGGGCGCCGTGCACGGCTTTGCCGCCCCGGTCGGAGGGATGTTCGACGCGCCGCATGGCGCAATCTGCGCGGCGCTGCTAGCCTGCGGAATGGAAATCAACATTCGCGCGCTGCGCGCCCGCGCGCCAGAATCTGAGGCTTTGCGCCGCTATGGCGAAATCGCGCGCATTCTGAGCGGCGATCCCGGTGCGGAACCCGAAACCGGCGTCGCCTGGGTGCGCGCCATCTGCGACCAGCTGGCCGTTGCTCCGCTGCGCGCCTACGGCGTCACCCTCGAGCATGCCCCGCAACTGGTCGAGAAGGCCGCCAAAGCCAGCAGCATGAAGGGCAATCCAATCCCTCTGGACACGGCGGAAATGATGGAAATGATCACCCGCGCCATTTGACGTATATCGCAGGAACAGAAAACCGCCGATTACCGATTACAGCCATGCGCGGCCTTCCTATCCTTGCCTTTTGGTCGGCAGCGGCGTTCAGCTTGCAAGCAGCGAGGGTGTCGAAAGCGACCCTCGCCGTTGCCGCCGATGATGTCTCCTGCTCGCCGGGCGCCTCCACCACGGTGTTCCATTCCCAGGACCGGCAGGCGTTTCTCTGGTTCGTCCTGGCGGATGTCCGCGCCGGTGAACGTCTCATTATTGAATGGGCAGCGCCCGATGCGAGCGTCGCGCAATCGACCGATTTCGGCGAGTTATCGGCCGCCAGCGCTCTGTGCGTCGTCACTCCTTTGCCGATCGCTGGATTCCGGCCGGCATCGCTGCCAGGCGCTTGGAGCGCGCGAATCCGCGTCGGCGGCAACGTTCTGCGATCACTTCCCTTCCGCATCGAAGCGGCGCGCAGCGCGCCGGCGACGATTGCCAGCGTCACGGCCCGGCAGGTTGGCGATACAACGCGGATCGCGGTGAATGGAACCGGCCTGGCGCCGGACAACATCATCTATGTCGCTCAGTACACGCCATCCGGAGGCTGGCGATACATCGCCTCCCAGACGCCCGGACCCGGCGCAACTCCGGACCGCCTGTTGCTGACCACGCCCAGGCTGCCGCCCGGCGAGTATGTTGTACTGGTTCGCGCTGGCCAGGCTCTCAGCGCTCCGGCGCGTTTCTTGATCGGCGCCGAAGGCGGATATAAACTCCCAATCGCGGCCGGCGACCCGTGGGTCGTCACGCAGGGACCCTACGGCGCGTTCTCGCACTGGAATCGCAGTTTGCATGCGTGGGACATCGCTCCGATTGCCAGCCGTCGCGTCGTGGCCATGCGAGCCGGGATCGCCTACACGCATGATCTGCGGCTGGGGCGCACGCTCGACCGGCGCTCCTTTGGAAACTACATCACCATCGATCACGGCGATGGCGAGTACAGCCACTATGCCCACCTCGCCAGCGGCTCATTCCTGGTTCATAACAATCAACGCGTCGAGCAGGGTCAGCCGCTCGCGCTCGCGGGCAACAGCGGATACGCCCTGGGCGAAGGAGGCGGCGTGCATCTGCACGTGCACGTGACGCGGTCGCCGTCAATTTCCGCGCCCAGCATTCCACTCCACTTTGCGGACGCGCCCGATTCTGCGCAGATCGGCTTTCACGGGCGGGTGGTCAGCGCCAACATCGCGCCGTCGTCCCCCGCGGAGCAACAGCGCCCTGCGCCGTCTGGCGACTCGCAAACTATTCGCGGGGAAGTTTCGGCTGCGCAGTGGTGGAGTCGTCTGGTGCCGGTATCGCGGCGTGCGCGAACGCTCACGTTCCGGCTGTCCTGGGAAGGGGCGGACCGTGACGCCGATCTGCACGTGGTCAGTCCCGGGGGAAAGCACTTCGGCTGGTATGGCGATGCGAGCGGCTACTCCGGGCGCAACTCTGTGCCTGAAGAAATTCGCATACGGCATCCCGAGCCCGGCATGTGGCGAGTGGCGGTGCAAGGGATTCGCAGCGACGGCGCGCCCGTCTCTTTCGAAGTGAACGTCCTCCGGCGATGAGGGCCGTTTTCCGGCCATTCTGCCGGGCTTGACCTGCAAGGCGCGAGACCCGAACGGCTTGCGCAGTGTATTCCGAGGGTGCGGCTCAGTCACGAGTAAAGACGCATCGGCGCGACGCCGACCAAATGGGGAAGGCATGACCAGCAGTAGAGAGCCGCTGCGCTCGCCAGTAAAACTTTCCTGAAGCCCGCGAATTCGTCAACCCGGAGCGCTGTATTTAATTGAAAATACGGCCGAATCAAATGGCAGGCGGTGTGCAGGTCACGGTTAGCCATGAATGGAAGAATTCTCGCAGCGATTTTGACGGCGTCGGCCCTGTGGGCGCAGGTCGGCACGGCGCCTCCCCCCAATCCGACCCAGCAAGGCGTCGCCGCGAATCCAGGCGACAATCCGATGCCTGTGTTCCGCATTGAG
>DASRCT010000056.1:0-4040 GCA_035652975.1 Bryobacteraceae bacterium
GCGACCTCTCCGTGGTGGAGTGCATTGGCCGCCGTGGCGGCGATAACCGCCGCACACAGCGCGGTTCTAGGAAATGCTGCGCCCAAGCCAGCTAGCGCCATCGTGGCGATCAGCCCGAGCCACCGCGTACCCGGAAAAAGAACGCCGGCGGATGTCAGCGGCGAAGCCCAGCCGATGATGCCGATCGGCGGAACGGCCGTAATCACCAGCGCAAGCGGCCCGCGCCACACGGAACGGTAGCCCGGAACAGGACCGACCAATGCCCACGGCGCTGCGAGGTTGGCGGCGGCGGCAATCCAAAGTAGCACCGCGAGGGCGACGGTAGCGTAGGGGCCGAAGAAGACTCGGGCGCCCGGAATGAGAGGCCAGCTCGCCCCGGCGTAGTACGCAAAGGCAACTGCGCAGGCAGTCGCGCGGGTGCGCTGCGTCAAGGCGAGCGGCGGAAAGATCAGGCTAAGAGGAATCGCACCTGGCCGCCCGCACCAGGCGATATCTCCGACGACAGCGGCTATCGCGATCGAGAGGATCGCACGCCGGTTTCGTACGAATACAGTGTGCATAGGGCACGAAGGTGTTGCCGGATCGCGGCCGTAGGCACGGGGCCAAAATAGCGGCTGTCATAGCTGTATTCGTTGTACGAAGAAGCCGCCCAGACCGTCCCTGCGGCCACGGTATAGCGGCCTGCCGGCCAAGAGCGAAGCCTCCTGCCCTTGCTGTCGACCGTCCGCGGCGCCGTGTGCGGAAGCAAATTGCCGTTCACCGCGATGCCCGCTTCGGAGACCTGAACAACATCGCCGGGGCGCGCAATTACGGGCTTGAGCAGCGGTGCGCCGCCGTCGTCGCACACGCCGGTCGCGCGATAGCCGCGGCCCGCCGAATTCTGGTCATATTGCCCAGGTGGACAGAACTCGATCAGGCTGTCTGTCGAATCGGATGTCGTCCGGTACAGCCCCATGGGAAGCGACGGCGAAGTGTTGATTCGGATGCCTGCAAGTCCTGCGCATAACGCAACAGCCATGACCGCAGCCGGCGCCGTTACAAGCGCCAGTACACGCTTACGCGGGCCATTCATCAAACGCCTCTTCACGTTCGACAACATCCTCAGCTTGCGCCGCGGCGTCGGGTTTTCGCGGCGGAGCGATCAGGTGGCAAGCGCGCACGATAATCTCGTGCACGGTTCGCGGGCTGCCGTCTAAAGGCGTGAACTTGCGCTGCTGGATCGAGCCTTCGATTCCGATGTTGTCGCCCTTATCGTAGGTCTCCGCGACCGATGCCAGCTCGCCGTAGAAAACCAGATTGTGCCAGTTCGTGTGCGTAACGGTTTTGCCGTCCCCGTTTGTGTAGCGGTAGCTCTCGCCAAGCCGGGCGTTCGCGACTTTGGTGCCCGATGGCAGAAATCGAATTTGTGGGCGCGCCGCTATGTACCCGGCAAGCTCGACACGGTTTTTCTGCATGATTCACCTCCCAGATTCGAGTTCTTCAAGAAAGGCTTTTTCCATGGGCGTCAGCGGGGCGCTGTCGCCGGCAACCGCGGGCACGATTTCCGGCTTGCTGATGATATTCGCCGTTCGATCCGCCGGCCGTTGCGGCGCCGGGCGCCCGTTTTCGAGCGTGTAGAAATCGGCGGGCGGCGGCAGTTCGGCACGCTTCGATAAGACCGGGTCCTGGAAATAGAGCATCTGCGTCCCGAAAATCGGGTAGTGCCCGGAAACGAAGATGAGCATGTGGCCCGGCGCGACGATGCGCTGCTCTCCGTGCATTCGGCGCCGCTCTGGCGGTTTGAGCCTCATGACCTCATCGGGGGTCATCAAGGGACGTTCGATGTGATCGACGCTCGCGTTGACATGGCCCATCACCGGCGACAACCGCGAGCCGGAGAAATTGAAGCTCGCCTTTTGAACCGTCTTGGTGCCGGTCATCTTGGAAAGCAGCTCGGCGGTCTCAAGCTGGTTCGGAGCGAACGCGATTCGCACCTGGCAGTTCGAGACGATACTTTCGTAGGTGCCGTACTGGTCGAGGATCTGCCGGACATCCTGGGTGATGAGGTACGCTTTGAGCCCATAACCAGCCATATATGACAACGCATCCGCAAACAGCTCCATGCGCTTCAGCGACGGGAATTCGTCAATCAGGAAGAGCAGGCGATGTTTGTTCCTCTTCTGCGCGGCGCCTTCGAAGTCCATCTTCTCGGTCAGCCGATTGACAATCATCGTGAAGATCAACCGGATCAGCGGGCGCAGCCGGATCTTGTCGGAAGGCGGAACGACGAGGTAAAGCGACACGGGCCGCTCGTTGTTCACCAGATCATTGATCGTGAAATCGCTGGCTGAGGTGTTCCGGGCAACGAGCGGATCGCTGTAAAGGGTAAGCGCGGTCTTCGCGGTTGAGAGGACGCCCGAGAAGTCCTTATCCTCTTTATCGAGCATCTCCTGAACTTTTTCTCGGACCACCGGGTGCGTCGCGGTTGGATCGCCGTCAGGCGTGCGCCATTTGTGTTTGTGGTCAGGGTCATGGGGATAGCTCAGGAGTTCGTTCAGCGTGTCGCGAAAACTGATGCCTGGGCGAGTGAATACGCCGGCCAGGTCGGCGAGCGACGCGACACGACCCTCAGCAGCAGCGGCGTAGCACACATGAAGAATGATTCCGGTCGTGATGGAGGCAGCCGCATCCTGCCAATACCGCTCCTGCGGGCTGTCCTCGCCCGTTCGGACGATCATGTCCGCGACGTTCTGCGCATCGCTGACATCCCGCGCGGTATAGAGCCTTAATTCGGCCAGCGGATTGAATCGCGACGAACTGCCTGGCTCGACGGGAGAGAGCTTAAAGCATAGGTGTCCGCACTGATGGCGGAATCCCGCGGTCTTGGCCCAGTTCTCACCCTTGATATCGTAGACGACGGCGCTTTCGTTCCATGCCAGCAGCGTTGGAATGACTAACCCGACGCCTTTCCCCGAGCGCGTGGGAGCAAATGCCAGGATGTGTTCCGGGCCGTCGTGGCGCAGATAATGCAGCCGCCCGGAACGCGTGTTGTACCAGCCGCCAACATAAACACCGTGGAGCGAGTCGAACAGGCCGGTCCGCCGGATGTCGGCTTCATTGGCCCATCGAGCAGAGCCGTGGATGTCCTCGGCATTTTCGGAGAGCCTTTTTACGCGGCGGAAATTCACCGCGAAAAATGCCGCCATCGTTGCGAGGGAGCCGAACACCACAATCGCGGCTCCGGTTAGAACCGGAATCTTCACTTGAGGGGCAGGGATATTGGAGTAACGCCAGACCCAGGCGGCCCAGGCGAACGGTTGATAAACGGCAAAAGCGCGGAATCGAATCAGAGGGGCGCCCAAGGCAGGCTGACATGCAAAGCGAGCGGCAATATACTGTGTCGCCGCTGCATTCGAAAGCAGCAGGAGGGCGATTCCAAACAGAGTCGCCCTCCAGTTGTACGCGCCGATGAATCCCGGATCACGCGGGATTCGATACAGAACAGGTTGGCGGCTCATCTTGCGGCTCTCGGAGGTCATTCAGGAAGATCGGATCTGGCGCCGTGCTCGCACCACGCCATTCCATGACAAGCATGCGCCCGCAGGCGGCGCACGCGAATGCCGCGGGCTCGGCGGTTTCGTACCTCCGGCCGCAAAGACAGGTGAATTCATACAGCGATTTCCCGCGCATGGGTGCCTTACCGGGCGAGTGCCCGCGTACGCTCGCGTGGCTCGAAGGGGTTCACATCCGCCCGGCTTTGCGAATAGGAGATGGTGACGCTTTCTCCGATCTGCGGAACCCGTTCCAGCAGCGATTTCATATGTGCGACCGTAGATTGAGGGCTGAGCCTTTGCACGACGTGCAATTCGGTCTCGCCCATGATTTCTCCCCGATAGACACCGCTGGCCGTATCCGCCACGAACGTGCGCGCGCTTTGGTTCAGCTTCCTTCGGGCCATTTCTTGGGCGGCGGCAAACGATCTTTTGAGCGGACTGGGCTCGGGTAAAGATTGAACCTGATCGTCGAGAATCTGTTCGGCAGCTTTCTCTGCTTCCGCGAGC
>DASRCT010000057.1:0-32445 GCA_035652975.1 Bryobacteraceae bacterium
TCGAGAATGATGCGGTTCTGATCGGTATTGGCGGCCGACAGCTTTGCGGTTTCCTGGGCGAAGGCGGAGCAGGCGACAACAAAGATCGCGAGCGGACGGAGGAATACGGCATTCATGCGGCTGGATCGCTTTCTTTCATTATAGTTTCCGGGGCGCGGCAGCGTTTTCGCCCAAGGCCTTCAGCCACGCTTCGAGCTCGACCGGCAGCGGCGCTTCGACGGTGAGGCGCTCTCCGGTGGCGGGGGTTTCGAAGGAAATGAGGTGCGCATGCAGGAAGCAGCGGTCGAGCGGCGGCATGCCTTCGACGCGCGCAGGCGCGCCGTAGAGCCGATCTCCGGCGATCGGGTGGCCGATGCTCGCCATATGCACGCGGATCTGATGAGTGCGTCCAGTGCGGATGCGGACGCGCACGAGCGTGAATTGCGGCCACCGTTGAAGCACTTCGTACTCGGTATGAGCGGCGCGGCCGGTCGCCAGGCGCGCCGTCATGCGCGTGCGCCGGACCGGATCCCGCGTGATTTTTGCTGTGATCTCGCCGCGGTCATGTTTGAGCGCGCCGTGCACCAGCGCGATATAGATCTTCTCGACGGTTCTCGATGCGAACTGGGCGGCGAGCGCCTGGTGCGCGCGGTCGGTGCGGGCGACCAGCAAGACGCCGCTCGTAAAGCGGTCCAGGCGATGGACGATTCCGGGGCGGAGGCCTCCGCCTAAGGACGACAGCGATTGAAAGTGATGGAGCAAGCGGTTCACCAGCGTGCCGGAATGAATTCCGGCGCCAGCATGCACGACGACGCCCGCCGGCTTGTTCACGGCGATCACGGCGTCGTCGGCATAGAGCACCTCGAGCGGCAGATCCTCGGCCTGGGCCTTCAGCGGCGGCGATTCGGCGGGCTCGAGGCGGATCGTTTCGCTGCCCTTCAACGCATAGGAGGGCTTCTGCGGCGCGTCATCCACCGTCACGCGCCCGGTTTTGATCCACTCCTGGAGGCGCGACCGGCTGTACTCGGGCAGGCGCTCGTGCAGAAATACGTCCAGGCGCTTGCCTGCATCCTCGCCGCGGGCGTGCAGCCTCATCAACCGATCATCAGTGTAACCTGAGCGGCGCATGCGCTCCGGCGCGCGTGTATTCTGGAATGGTGATTCGAAGCGCGATTGTGCCCGTCGCAGGACATGGCACGCGATTGCTGCCGGCTACCAAGTCGCAGCCGAAGGAGATGCTGCCGGTGGCGCGCAAGCCGATCGTGCAATATGTGGCCGAGGAGCTGGCGGCGAACGGCGTGCGCCAGATCCTGTTCGTCACGGGCCGCAATAAGAGCTCGATCGAGAATCATTTCGATCTCGATCCGGAGCTGGTGCGGATGCTGGAGGCGTCGCAGAAGCGGGAGCTGCTTGACGAGCTCCAGTTCGAGGACTGGAAGATTCACTACTTCTACACGCGGCAGCGGGTGCAGCGCGGTCTGGGCGACGCCATTCTGTGCGGGGAGAACTTCGCGGGCGAGCAGCCGTTCGTGGTTGCGCTGGGCGATTCGATTCTGGGGCTGCACGCCAAGTCCAAGGCCGTGTCCAGGATGATGGAGCTGTTTGAATCGCGGAGCGCGAGCTGCGTCATCGCGGTTGAGGAGGTTCCGCGCTCGGAGACCGTTCACTACGGGATTGTCGAACCGGCGGACATGAACGGCGAATGCATGCGGGTGGTGAACCTGGTGGAGAAGCCGAAGGCGGCCGAGGCGCCGAGCAACCTGGCGATTGCGGGGCGGTACATCTTTTCACCCGTCATTTTCGACATGATCAAGTCGGTGCGACCTGACAAGCGAGGCGAGGTGCAACTGACCGATGCGATCCAGCGGCTGTGCGAGGAAGGGCGGCGCGTTCTGGCGGTGAAGCTGCCGAAGGAAGAAAAGCGATACGACATCGGAAATTTTCCGAGCTATTTCGAGACCTTCGTCGAATTCGCGCTGGCCGATCCGGTGTACGGCGCGGCGTTCCGGGAGAAGCTGGAACGAATGCTGGGGGCCGCGCCGGTGGCCGAAAGCGCCTGATCGTCGATGCGGACGCGGGTGGCGCTTGCGCTGCTGTTTGTTTTTTTGCTGGGGGCGCGATTGTGCCACACCGGGGTGATCTGGGTTGAGGAAGCCTATCCGGCGGCGGCGGCGATCCAGATGCTGCACGGAAAGGCTCTGTACCGGGACGTCTGGTTCGACAAGCCTCCGCTCTCGCCATTGATTTATCTGCTGTGGGGCGCGCACGTTGGCGCGCCGCTGCGGATTGCCGGCGCCGTGTTTGTGTTTGCGTGCGCGCTGGCGGCCTTTCGTTTCGCCGCCGAGGTCTGGAGCGCGCGCGAAGGGCTGGCGGCGGCGTGGCTGCTGGGATTCTTTCTGACGTTTGGGATGCCGGCGGCGGTAATGGCGCTGGCGCCCGATCTGCTGATGGCCCTGCCGCACATCGCAGCGGTATGGCTTGCGTGGCGCGGACGGGCGTTTGCAAGCGGCGTGGCGGCGGGTCTGGCGTTTCTGGCGAACCCGAAAGGAGTGTTTGTGCTGGCGGCGTGCGGCTTGTGGCAATTCCGCCGCTGGCCCGCGCTGCTGGCGGGCTTTCTGGCTCCGAACGTGACAGCCGCGATGTGGCTGGCCGCGGCCGGGGCTCTGGCCTCTTACTGGCAGCAGGTCTGGGTCTGGGGGCGGCTGTACGCGGCAAACACGTTCGTCGTTGACCCATGGCGAGAGGGCGCCCAGCGCACGCTGGCCTGGGGAGGCTTTCACGCGGCGCTGCTGGTCGGGGCCGCGCGGTGGTGGATCGGCGCAGGCAAGCCGGAGCGCACTCGTTTTGCCGCGTGGGCGGCGCTCGCGCTGGTTTCGGTCGGGGCGGGCCTGCGCTTCTTTCCGCGGTATTACTTCGCGCTGCTTCCGCCGCTTACGATCGCGGCCGCGCGCGGATTGACGCTGGCAGGGCGCTGCTGCCGGCTGGCGATGATCGCCTTGCTGCTGATTCCGCTTGCGCGTTTTGGGCCGCGGTACGTCCTGCTGGCCGCAAATCGCTCCGAACGCTGGGCCGATATCGCGCTCAATCGCGACAGTCGCGCCGCATCGGATGTGGTGCTGCGCAACGCGGGCGCGGACGACACGCTGCTGGTGTGGGGCTACCGTCCGGACGTGTTCGCGTACACGCGCCTGGCGGCTGGAACCCGCTTTCTCGATTCGCAACCGCTGACGGGCGTAATCGCGGACCGCCATTTGACGCATACGGACGTAGTTGACGCGGCGCTGGCGGCGCGCAACCGGGAGGAGCTCAGGCGAAGCAGACCGACGTTCATTGTTGATGGCCTCGGGCTGCTGAATCCTGCCCTGGCGATCACCCGATACCCTGATCTGTCCACCTGGCTGGGCGGCTATCGCGAAATCGGAAGGACGGCGGACTCGATCATCTTAAAGCGGCGTTGATGGCTGTGGACGCCGGGCTATCTTCCTGTCCAGCAGGCCGCGCGCTTGCCGAGGAACGCGGAGATTCCTTCCTGGGCATCCTGCGCCATGGCGTTCATGGTCATGACCTCTTTGGCATAGGCATAAGCTTTGGACTGATCGAGCTCGATCTGGGAATAGAAGGCCTGTTTGCCGATGCTCACCACCAGGCTGCTGGCCTGAGCGACCTGGCGCGCCAGCGCAAAGGTCTCGGTTTCCAATTCGCCAGCGGGGACGACATGATTGACCAGACCCCAATCGGCGGCCGTGTAGGCGTCGACCATGTTTCCGGTGAGCAACATCTCCAGAGCGCGCTTGCGTCCGATGGCGCGGGTTAAGGCCACCATGGGCGTGGTGCAAAACAGGCCGATTTTGACGCCGGGGGTGGCGAAGCGCGCGTTTTCGGAGGCGACCGCGAGGTCGCAAGCCGCCACGAGCTGGCATCCGGCTGCGGTGGCTACGCCCTGAACCTGGGCAATCACCGGTTGTGGAATGCTTTGAATTTTCTGCATCAGCGCGGTGCACACATCGAAGATCCGGCGGTACTCGCTGACCTGGCGGGCGACCATTTCGCCGAGGTCGTGGCCGGAGCAGAAGGCCGGCCCGGCCGCGGCGAGGATCACGGCGCGCGCTTCGCCGCCCTTTTCGACGCCATCCAGGCCGTCGATCAGCTCCTGCATGAGGTCCAGCGACAGGGCGTTGCGCTTCTCTGGACGGTTCATCGTCAGGATGGCGATTTCGTCGCGGGATTCCACGCTGAGATAGCGAAATGACATCGGGGCCTCCCACTCAAATCGTACAATCAGGAAGCGGGGCGAGGCGGCTCGGCCCGCTCTACGCATGCACAAGATTCTGGTCACGGGAGGCGCCGGGTATATCGGTTCACATACGGTCTACCGGATGCTCAGGCGCGGATACGACGTCATTGTCGTCGACAATCTGTCGCGCGGCCACAAGCGCAATGTCCCCGAGGAGCGGCTGCGCGTCATGGATCTGAGCGATAGCCAAGCGCTGTATGAGCTGATGAGCCGCGAGGGCTTCGACGCGGTGGTGCACTTTGCCGCGTATATCGCGGTCGGTGAATCGACGCGCGCTCCGGAGCTGTATTTTTCAAATAATGTTGGCGGGAGCATCTCGCTTCTGACGGCGATGGCGCGCGCTGGCGTCAACCGCATCGTGTTCTCATCCACGGCGGCGGTCTACGGCAATCCCGCGAAACTGCCCATAGCGGAGGAGGAACCGTACCATCCGGTGAGTCCGTACGGCGAGTCGAAGGTGATGGTGGAAAAAATCCTCGGCTGGATGGATCAGTTCCGGGGCATTCGCAGCGTTTCGCTGCGATATTTCAATGCGTGCGGCGCCGAGCCGGGGTCCGGATTGGGGGAGGAGCACGATCCTGAAACGCATTTGATTCCGTTGCTCTTCCGGGCGATCCTGAGCGGCGATCCGATCACGATCTTTGGCGGCGACTACCCGACTGGGGACGGTACCTGCATTCGCGATTATATTCACGTCAGCGACCTCGCCGACGCGCATATTCAGGCTCTTGAGCATCTTGGGCGCGGCGGCGGATCGGGCGCGTACAATGTCGGCACGGGGAGCGGGCACACCGTGATGGAAGTGCTCCGGGTAGTGGAGGAAGTGACGGGCAAGAAAGTTCCGTATCGGATCGGGCCGCGGCGGGAAGGCGACGCGCCGGCGCTGGTCGCCGATTCCCGGAAGCTGCAACGAGAGTTGCATTGGCGCCCGCTGCGTTCCGATCTTCGCCAGATCGTACAGGACGCCTGGGACTTTGAACTGCGGCGCCAACCGCGGTAATAGCTTCAAGTATGTTGTCGCGAAGGGAGCTGTTGATTGCGGCGGGCGGCTGCGGCGCGCTGCGCGCCGGTCCGTCCGGACTGAAGATCGGCGTCATGGACACGGTGTTTCGTATGGCTGGACAGCCGCAGGCGGTGGCGCGGGCCAAAAAACTCGGCCTGGCGGGGGTCCAGGTCACGCTGGGGCGATCAGCCGACGGAAGGACGCTTCCGCTCGAAGACCCGGAGCTGCAGCGAGCTTGGCGTGCGGCTTCGAACGAGCATGGGATTCCGCTGAACTCGACGTATCTGGACATGCTGCATGCCGATTGCCTGAAGGACAGCCCGCAGGCCCCGATGTGGGTGCGCAAAGGGATCGAAATCACGAAGAATCTGAACGCGCGCGTCCTGATGCTGGTGTTCTTCGGAAAATGCCAAGTCCGCGAGCGACGGGAGCTCGATCATGTTCTTGGCCTGATCCAGGAACTGGCGCCGGAGGCGGAGCGCGCCGGCGTGATTCTCGGCTTTGAGAACACGAATTCAGGCGACGACAACCGCTACGCCGTAGATAAGATCCAGTCCAGGGCGTTCAAGGTCTGGTACGATGTCGGGAATTCAACTTTTAATGGATATGACGCGGCGAAGGAGATACGCATGCTGGGCCGCAATCGCATCTGCATGTTTCACTTCAAAGACCGGGGCTATCTCGGGGAGGGCCAAGTTAACATGCCCGCGATTCTCCGCGCCATTGAAGAGATCCGGTTTGAAGGCTTCGCGAACCTGGAGACGACATCGCCTTCCGGCGATATCGACGCGGACGCCAGGCGAAATTTGGAATATCTGGAAAGGTTGCTGAAATCGTGATACGGATGGAAGGCTTACTGATTTGGATGATCGCCGTGATATGGAGCGGCGCAGGGCTGCTTGCACAGACGCCGGCGAGCGCGCGTTTGCAGTTCCCGAATGCTCCGGGGAAGGAGACGGTGCAAAAGGTGTGCGGCGGCTGCCACGGGGCGGAGGTGATTGTTCCGAAGGGGATGAGCCGGCAGGAGTGGAGTCAGGTGATCGCGCGCATGATCACGCGCGGGGCCAAGGGCACCGACGAGGAATTTGCGCAGGTGCTCGATTATCTTGCGGCCAATTTCCCTCCGGGCAAGACGCTTGGGGCTGTCGCGGCGCCGACAGCCGGGCGGGCGCCGGGGGCGGGGGCGCGGCCGAGGGGCCCGAGCATGATGGGCGCCGGCGCCGACGACAAGCATGTGGTCGATCCGGCCGCGGCGGATCGCGGCAAATCGATCTATATCGCGCAATGCATCACTTGCCACGGCAACAAGGCCAGAGGAAGCGAAAACGGGCCAGATCTGGTGCGTTCGCTTGTCATCCTCCACGACCGCTACGGCAGCGAGCTCGGTCCGTTCTTACGGAAAGGTCACCCCATGCAGAGCGGCCGCCCGAGCTCATCGCTGACGGAGACGCAAATTGCGGATCTATCCCACTTCCTGCACCAGAAGGTATACGACACGCTGCGCAGCGGCCCGTATTCACAGGTCATCAACGTGCTGACGGGCGACGCCAAGGCCGGGGAAGCATACTTCAACGGCGCGGGGCGCTGCAACACGTGTCATTCGCCGACCGGGGACCTGGCGGGAATCGCAAAGAAATACGATCCGCCGACGTTACAGCAGAGATTTCTCTTCCCCCGCATGATCGGCTTCGGACGAGGCCGCACAGTGGCGCGATCAAAGCCGGTGGCCGTCACTGTGACGCCGCCGTCCGGGCAGCCGGTTTCGGGCACGCTGATCAGTCTTGATGATTTTAATGTCTCTCTACGGGACGCGGCGGGCGACTATCGTTCTTGGAAGCGGACGCCGGACCTGAAAATCGTCAAGAAGGATCCGTACGAGGCGCATGAGAAACTGCTGGATCAATACACGGACAAAGACATTCATGACGTGGTCGCTTATCTGGAGACGTTGAAGTGACGAAGGCCTGGTTATTTCTCATTGCCGGCGCAGCGCTGGGACAGACTCTTGACGCCGCCAAGCTGGGGCAGCCTCCGACGGATTCCTGGCCCACATACAACGGCGACTATTCCGGACGGCGCTTCAGCCCGCTGACGAAGATCAATGCCTCAAACGTGAAGTCGCTGAGTCTGGCGTGGGTGTACCGACCGAATGTAACCGCCGGCGGATTCGGGGGCGCTATCAAGTCCACGCCGATCCTGGTGGACGGCGTGCTGTACTTCACCTTACCGGACCACGTGTGGGCGATCGACGCGCGCACGGGTCGCGAAATCTGGCATTATGCGTGGGAATCGAAAGGCGGAATTCACATCGGCAACCGCGGGGTCGGCGTATACGGGAAATGGCTCTACTTTGAGACGCCGGATTGCAATCTGGTTTCGCTGAATCTGAGCGACGGAAAAGAGCGATGGCATAAGCCCATCTGCGATCTCGATCAAATGTACTTCGGCTCGGTCGCGCCGGTCGTCATCAAGAACCATGTTCTGGTGGGCGTGAGCGGAGACGACCTCGACATACCGGGATATCTTGAATCGCGCGATCCGGAAACGGGCGACTTACAGTGGCGCTGGTATACGGTGCCGCAGAAGAAAGGCGAACCCGGCTCTGAGTCGTGGCCGAATGAAGATGCAGCGAAGCATGGGGGAGGCATGACCTGGGTTCCGCCCACCTACGATCCGGAGCTGAACCTGGTGTATCTCGGGACCGGGAATCCGCAGCCGGTGATCGCCGGCAAAGCGCGGCCGGGCGACAATCTGTTCACGGAATCGATCGTCGCCCTGAACCTGGACACCGGCAAAATGGCGTGGCACTTCCAGAGCTCGCCGCACGACACGCATGACTGGGACGCCGTGCAGACGCCCGTTCTGATCGACGGAGAAATCAACGGCCAGAAGCGCAAGCTGGTGGCGCAGGCCAGCCGGAACGGTTTCTTTTTCGTGCTGGACCGGACGAATGGAAAGAATATCGTCACCAAAGAATTCATCAAAACAAACTGGGCCAAGGGCATCGACGCAAAGGGACAGCCTATTCCGAATCCGGCGAAGATGCCGCAGATTGACGGCGCATTGGTGACGCCGAACCAGGCGGGTGCGGCGAACTGGTGGCCGCCGAGCTTCAGCCCGGCCACCGGGCTGTTCTACATCAATGCGGTTCGCGGCTTCAGCGTGTATTACATCTACGATGACGACGAAAAGCCGGAGGGCTGGGGCGGCAACGATCGCGGGGGCTGGTCCGAAGGGATGCTGGAGGCGATTGACTACAAGACCGGCGAAATTCGGTGGCGTCACAAGTGGGAAGGACCGGGATACCATGCCGGGGTTCTGAGCACCGCGGGGAATCTGGTTTTCACCGGCGATCCGGCGAACAACTTTGTCGCGCTGAATGCCTCCACCGGCGAACCGCTGTGGCATGCAAATCTGGGACGGCCGGTGACCAACGGCCCGATGACGTACGAGCTCGATGGCGCGCAGTATCTGGTGGTCGGCGCGGGGGATACGCTATTCGGGTTTGTGATGCTCAGCCAGTAAGCGGCGAGTTTCACGCGGGGCGCAGATCCGGATCAGCGGGGAAAGGCTGGCGGATGCTTCCTGTCGCGCCTGCCTAATTGCCGAGCCATTGAGTCGCAAGGTTCCAAGTTATTGGTTCGCAGCATTCACGTATTTGGATATGACCTGATCAATGCGCACGCCGACGTCGTAGCCGGCCTCAGCCGGCGGACAACGGCAGTATCGCACTTCGCCGAAGAGGATCGCCTTTTCCGTATCGATTTTGATCTGCATTCCCGTCCACAGAGGGGATTGAACGCGTACGCGCAACCCGGACCGGGAAAAATCCAGGACACGTGCGGGAAGGCTGGCGACCGCGCCCTCCAGGGTGGTAACGGTCGCCGGCTCGTTCACGGGGTTGCGGCTTTCTTTCCGTCTGTCTTCCATCTAAAGAATCACCTCGACAGGCATCTCGACAACGGGCCGAAGAACAGGCGGCGCCGACTGTCAGTGGCGCTGTTGTTCATATCGCCAATATTTTCAAAAGATTTACGAAGATGAAGGAGAATCTGTTCCGGACTGGGCCGAGGAGACCAAGGCGGCGGCATACGCTCGCCTCCGGCGGCGACGGGATCAAGGCGCAGCCAGCTTGTGAGAGGTTGTCATAGCGCGCGGCACTATCCACAGTGAGCTGGTTCTGACCGGCGCCGGAGGGCGGTCCCGCTCTGAGTGAGACTTGCAGGAGTTGAAGAGTGGTTTCAATCAAGCGCTATCTTGTCAGCGATAGTGCGCGGCCGGAGGCCGCTTTGCGGCGCGTCATCAGCGTCCTGCTGCAAGCCGTGGAAACCCATTCCGTTGAAGGCGACAAGGTCGATCACGAACAGTTCCAGGCCAGTATCCGGCAAATCACGGCGACCCTGACCGAACAGACGGCGGCCGAGGAGCTGCTGGTGATCGCTGGCGCGGTAGCAGGCGCGCTCAAGGATCACGCGGAACGGACCACGCGATTCGTGCGGGCGCAAAGCCGAGAGTACCAGCGGATGCTGGCCATGCTCACCGAAACGGTGGCCAGCATCACGCAGGGCAGCGAGCAATCGGTCAACCGCCTGCGAGATATCGAACGCCAACTCGAACGGACCACGGTGATCGAAGATGTCCGCCTGTTGCGAATGAAGCTGGAACAGTGCCTGGAATCGATGCGGGAGGAAATCCGGCAGCAGGAGGCCAGCGCGGCGGCCACGGTCGCCGAGCTGCAAGCCAGCCTGGAGCGGGCCCAGGCCAATTTCCAGGCTGTCGCTGTGAACGAAGCCGCCGACCCGGTTACCGGTCTGGCGGGACGCATGGCGGCCGAAGCTGCTCTCCAAGAGGCCATTGCCAGCCGCCGCGCCTGTTACGTCGTGGTGATTGTGGCCAATCGCGTCCAGGCCATCAACGCCCGGTTCGGCTACGCCGTAGGCGACCGCGTCCTGCATAAGCTGTGTCACCACTTCCGGTCAGCGCTTTCTGCGGCGGACCGCATGTTCCGCTGGCAAGGGCCGGCTCTTCTGGCGTTGCTGGAGCGATCCCACAGCGTCGATGACGTCCGCAAAGAAATTGCCCGTATTGCGGCGGTGAAGATTGAAGACGCGATTGAGATTGGAAGCCGGTCGGTGCTGCTGCCTATCTCGGGCAGTTACACGGTCTTTCCTGTGAGCTCGTCGCTGAAGCTTCTGATTGCAAGGATCGATCAGTTTATCGCCTCTCAAGGCGCCGGGGCTGAGTGAGCCATAAAAGCGCTGCCGTTGGCGCAGCGCGTCGCCAGGACGCGAGCAGCTATGGAGCGGCGGGAGCTTTGAACGCCTCAGCGGCTGCCTGAGGCGCTCTCCGCGCTCTCCGTCCGCGCGCGCGCATACGGAGAACGGCTCTCCATAATCAGGCGCAGGCGGACGGGAAGCTTGGTCGCCAGCGCTGCGAAGAACCGGTACTGCCATCCGGGGACCACAAACAGTTTTCGCCGTCGCAGGCCGGCAAGTGAAGCCTCCACCACGTCATCGGCTGTCATCCAGAGCCACTTCGGGATCGGATCGCGGCTTACCCCCATCACATCGTGAAATTCAGAGTAAGTGAACCCCGGACACAGGGCTTGAACCGTCACGCAGGAGCGCATGGCGGCGAGCTCAAGAAACAGTCCCTCCGTGAATGCGTTCATCCACGCCTTGGTGGCGCAATAGCTGACGTTGGCGGGGCTGCGCGTGAAAGCCGCGACGGACGATACGTTGATAATCGCCCCAACATTGCGCCGCACCATGCCCGGGAGCACTGCGTGCGTCAGGCGCATCGTGGCGTCTATGTGGAGGCGGTGCATGCGCTCCTGTTCAACGATCGGCGCCTCAAAGAACCAGCCTTTCGTACCGAATCCGGCGTTGTTGACAAGCATCGTGAGGCTGGGCTCCGCCGCAAGGCGCGCGGCGACGGACGAGATTCCGTGGCCGGTCGACAAATCGGCGCATACGGCCTGGTTCGAGTTGCCATGTTCACGGGCCAGCGCATTTGCGAGCTCCTCCAAACGCTCGAGCCGGCGCGCAATCAGAATCAGGTTATAGCCGCGCTGAGCGAGCTTGCGCGCAAATGCTGCGCCGATGCCGCTGGAAGCGCCGGTGATTGCGGCCAGGGGTTGCGCCATACATGCGCCGTCTATTTCGCCGAAGCGGGCGCCGCGCAGACGAAGTTGGAGGCGTCATCGGCGCTGCCTTTTCCCGTCCACCGCGCCAGCTGCGGAAACGGGCAGAGCGGGCGGGTCTTGAGGACGCCGCTGGCCGGATTGGCGCCCGCCTTGTACTTCGTTGCAATGATCGGGCCGGGCGCGGCGCCATCCTCCACCCAATGTTCCAAGGCGCTGGCGATATTGTGCAGCGGGTCGCCGGCCGCGCCAGGCTCCTGACCAAAGCTGTTCGGGCCTGCGCCGCCGCCGCAGTGTTGCATTCCTGGAACCATATACAGTCGGAGGAAACTGTCGGTTTCGGCCGCGCCCATTCTGGACACCACGCTACGGTAATAGTCGATGGCGCTCAGCGCCGGTATGGCGGCGTCGCTCCAGCCGTGATAGAGAATCAGCTTGCCGCCCCGCTGTTTGAAGCGCGACAGATCCGGATCGACAGCGTTCAATGCGCCGGCCAACTTGACGTCGGCGATCTTTGCATCGCGATCGAGCTGGAATGTTTTCAAATCCCAGTTGGGATCGTTAAACACCATATCGGCGAAGAAATGCGTTCCGAATCTGTACATGAGGCTTTTTTCTGATGGAGTTCCTGTGATCCAGGGCCGCCAACCGCCCGGCTCCGCCTCACCGCCTGGCGAGTAGCCGGGGAAGAACTGCTCGCCGTTCGAATTTCGAGGCCCGGCGTAGATTTTTTTGAGGGCCGTCAACTGAGGGGCGGTGAGGCAGGCGTCCGATTCTTCGGCTTGGCACAGCAGAACCGAGGGATCGAACCGGCAGCGCGACGGGTCGTCGATGACGCCGTCCTTCAGGCCGTCGGAGGCGTCGCAGGCGGCGAGCGCCGCCGCTTCGATCGCGGGCAATTTCGCAGGCGGGATATAGGATGCCGGATCCGACAAGGTGGCCTGCATATCCCAAACCGCGGCCGAGAGCAGGCGCGTCCAATGGTTGGCCGGCGCGCCGGCGATGATGCCGTCGTAATCGTCCGGGAAGCGCTGCGCCTCCATGAGAGCCTGGCGGCCGCCGTTTGAGCAGGAGCTGAAGTACGAATGCCGTGCGCCGGTTCCATAGAAGGCTTTGACAATCGCTTTGGCATTGACTGCGGTCTCGTGAATCGCGCGATATCCGAAGTCGGTGATCTTTTCGGGATGTCCACGCGCCCAGCTCGCATCGGTGTCGGCGAGCTGATGACCGGTATCGGTGGATGCCGTCGCATAGCCCCGCCCGAGCGCCATAGCCAGCCCAGCGTAGCTGATGGCGCCGGCGAAGCCCCCGTTTCCCACTCCCTGAAATTTTCCATTCCAGTTTGAAACAGGCATCCAGACTTCAAATTGAATATCGGAGTCGGCGGTGGGTTGTATGGTTCCAGTCACCCGGCAGAAGGCCGGCACGCGCTGGATCACCCGTCCGGCGGGCGGATTGAACGGACCTTCGGGTACGAGCTGAGCGCTTTTTAGGAGGGTGTGGGGGAGGCTGAGTTTCACGAGGCTGGGGCAATCGCCAGCAGCAGCCCGGCATATGACCGCAATGACCGCGCCAAAGATCCTCAAGATGAATCGAGCGCGCATGCACCCCCCTGTAACGGACTTGCGCCGGAGTCCGGCGAGATCTCCATTATGCTCCGAACGGGGTGCGGCCCGGAAGCGGCTCAGGCCCGGCGGGCGCGCGGCTGTAAGTCCGACCCGTGGCGACGGCTGTCGCGTGAGCTGAGGTGATCGACCAGTTCGCCGCCGAGCCAGCTCATCGCGACCATTGTCGCCACGCCTGCCAGGGAGAGAACAATCGCCGCGTTCGGGGGCGCCGCCGGGTGTGGACGGCGCAGGACCCAACTGGCGATAAACAGCAAGGTTACAGCAGCGTTAACCAAGCCGTGCCACAGATCAACATTCTTGGACCGGCGGCACGCCGGAAGAGCCCACGATTCAAATACATCCCATACGGCAGCCGCAATCCCGCAAATCACGCCCGCCAGGATGATCCAGTATGCGAACAGCGCAAGCTGATGGCGGCCCGTTGAAAGATAAGCAACATCAAACAGCAGTGATATCGCAAGCAGAGTTAGCGGAAGCACGCCTAGGTTCAACTCCTTCCCTGAGACGTCATGCGCGCCGTTTCATTTCACTTTATATAGGACTTCCCTGCGGCCGGCGTCAAGCGACCGCAACCGGATCTCGATCGGGTGCGGGGGTATGACGTTCGGAAATTTTTCGCCCCACTCGACCAGCACGACGGCCTTGCGCTCAAAAATTTCGTCCAGACCCAGGGCTTGCGCCTGGGCTTCCGACTCCAGACGATACAGATCGACATGGTAGAGGCGGCCGCCGCCATATTCGTGAATGAGCGTAAAGGTGGGACTGGAGACTTCGTCCGGCTCCGCCGCTTTCAGGCCTTTGGCAATACCCTTGGCCAAGGTGGTCTTGCCGGCGCCCAGATTCCCGATCAGGAGCACGACGGCTTGGGAGGGCAACTCTTGTGCGATCTGTTCACCCACGGCGATGGTCTCCTGCTCGGAGGCAGTCTCAAAGCGTCTCACGAATCGCCTGCGGGAGGAAGCGAAGGACATCGGTTGCGATGAGCGCATGTTCGCCGAGCCGTGTCGCGCCCAGCTCGCCGGCCCGACCGTGAATCCAGACGGCGGCGCGGATCGCGGTCTCAGCGTCGTCCGGGAACTGAGCCACCATTCCTGCGATCAAGCCGGTGAGGATATCGCCTGTGCCGCCGGTGGCGAGCGCCGGAGAGCCGGAGGGGTTGATCCAGGCGCGCCCATCGGGGAAAGCAATGACCGTCCGCTCGCCCTTGAGCACGACGACGACATTGCGATCGGACGCCAGTTTGCGGGCCACAGCGATGCGGCTGCGCTGGACGTCCGCCGTCGAAAGTCCCGTCAAGCGCGACATTTCACCTGGGTGCGGGGTGAGGACGCGGAGAGGTCCAGGGCCGTGAAAGTCGGACCCGGCGAGCGCGTTCAAGCCATCGGCATCCACGACCATTGGCAGTGGAATTTCGGCGAACACTCTGCGGGCCAGTTCCACGGTGAGGCGGTATGCGCCCAGTCCGGGGCCGATCGCCAGCAATGTTTTCCCTTCGCTCAAACAACGGATGGCGTTGAACGCGGTGGTTGTCACGGCGCCGTTTTCGGTCTCATCCAGGGGCGCCGTCATGAGTTCGGGGGCGTGGGAGGCGATGACAGGGATTGCCGATTCGGCCGAGGCGACGGTCACGAGGCCGGCGCCGGAGCGCAGCGCGGCGATTCCGGTCATCGCAGCCGCGCCGGTTTTGCCGCGCGCTCCGGCGACCACCAGAACGTGACCGAACATCCCTTTGTTGGAATTGCGGACCCGCGGGGCAAAAAGCCGGCGGAAATCGGATGGCGCCGAAAGGTTCAAGGCGACGCCGTCCATCAGGGACGCTGGGCTGCCGATGGGCGCTACGACCAGCTCGCCGCAGCGCTCGTAATTCGGCCAGAGCACCTGAGCCAGTTTCGGCGCGGTGAACGTAACGGTGGCATGAGCGCGGACGCACTCGCCCTCTGCTTCGGCCGAATCGGAGGGCATGCCTGACGGTATGTCGACAGAGACGATTTTCGCCAGCGGAAAGCCGGCGTTGATTTCGCGGATCAGGCGCTGGTAGGCGCCGGCGGCGGGTCCTCTGAGGCCCGTTCCGAGGAGCGCGTCGATCACGAGGGTGGCCGCGCGCATTTCCGGGGTGATTTCACTCACTGTCGAGCCGCCCAGCATTTGAAACATGCGGTAATTCGCGGCGGCATCGCCCTGCAACTCTTCGGGACGGGCAGCCGTGAGGACGTGCAGCGCCTTGGGGCGGAAGCGCAGAAGCAACTGGCGCGCCACGACGAAGCCGTCGCCGCCATTATTGCCCTTGCCGCAAAAGATCGCGATGCGCTGATCGTCGAGCGGCGCGAATCTGCGCTCCAGAAACTCCACGACGCGGTGGCCTGCATTTTCCATGAGAATGAGGCCAGGCGTTCCCAGTTCAATAGTGCGCCGGTCGACCTCGCGCATTTCGGCGGCGGTGAGCACTTTCATGGCTGCCAGTTTTCATGTTAGCCACACGGCGCAAGGGAGGCGGCCGCGAATCGACCGCCGTGGCGATCCAATCCGGTCTCGCGTCAATGCGCGAGCCGCGCGGCGCGGCATGCACAGAGCCCTCTCAGAAATCGAGGCGCACGCCCACCTGGACCAACCGGTTTCCGCCCACGCCGCCGTTCAGGCGTCCGCGCTGCGCGGTCAAGTCGCTGGCCTTTTGGCCGTCGGGCGCAGCGGCGTAGTCGTAGTTCAGCGAACCGAAGCGGCCGGCGAGCAACAGCGACGCGTTATACAGCCCCGAGGGGTTGTGATTGAACAGATTGATGATGTCGGCAAAGGGCGTCACCCGCCAACCTTCGCGGACCGAGATGGGGCGGTCGATGCGAACGTCGGTGTAGAAGACGTTGTGCCAGGGATTGGGCGCATTACTTGGAATGGCGGGAACGCTGGGGATGACCGCGCCGAGCTTGACCAACTGAGCCTCGGTAAAGATGCCCGCCTTTACCAGCGCCTGTCCCGCGGGGGTCAGCTTGCCGGCATAGTTCTGGTTGAAGTTCTGAATCATTTGATTCAATTGGGACAGCGAATTGACGTCTCGCCCGAACTGGCCGGCGTTGACGCCCGGAAATACGTCGCTGCGCGGCGCACCGCTGCCGACGCCGCCGTCGCCATTCAGATCCGTGCCGAAAATGCCGTTGGCGCCGGAGATCGCGCCGCCCAGATTGGGAACGACGATCGTTTGTGCGCCCGGCGTGCGAAACCGCCACAGCGAATTCAGGCGTATGCCGCCGGGAGCGCGCAGCAGCCAGGCTGCCGAGAGGATGTGCCGGAAATCGAGCCCGTTCGGGCCGAAGGTCGCGGCGCTGTTCCACTGATGGTTGTCGAGCGGGTTCGCCAGGAATTCGGCGCGGTCGGCGGCTGCCGAGGATTCGCCGACGCCGTAGGCGTAGCTCACCTGAAGCTGGTTATCCTGGAAGTACCTCCAGTTGCCGGGACGGCTGGTCAGGCTCACCTGCAAGCCCTGATATTTGGTGAATCCGCCCTGAAAGAATCGCGCGCGAAGATAATCGGCGGTCAGGCCTTGGTAGATGGCGTCGCTGGCGAGCCCGAAAGTCGCGATGGTGGCCTTCGGATTGGCGGCGATGAACTGGTCGACGGTCTGCCCTTTCAGTACGCTGGCGACTTTGGCCTGAGCGGCGGCGACGTTCAAAGTGCCAGCGTCGCGGCGGCGTTCAAAATCGATCAGGAAAAAAGGCAGGCCCACGCCGTGGTTGTAAACATAATCCACCGAAAGCACTGTGCCGGGCTTGAGCTGGTGCTGCACGCCGATGTTGAACTGAAGCGAATACGGCACCTTGAACTGGTTGCCGGGGATATTGCCGCCAAACGTATTCCCTTTCAGGATGCGGAAGTCCGACTGGCCGACATTGGGGTCGAATTTGTAGTTGGCATACGCAGCCTGGAGCGCGCTATTTAAGGCAACAATGGTGGGCAGCACCTGTTTGATGGGTTGTCCCGTCAAATCGGTGTAATCGCCGTTAGGATGGCGTCCATCGATGTTAATGGGCGTTCCATCGGGCATGGTCACGTTTTCGGTCGTATACGTATCGGGGCCGATTCCCGGCGGCAGATTCGCGAATTCATCGAATATCAGGTTGTTATAGATATTCATTTCATACGCTTTATAGAAGCCGCCTCGAATTGAAGTCTGGCCCTTGCCAAACGGATCCCATGCAAATCCGAAAGAGGGCGAATACATGTTTTTGGGGGCCTCCGGAAATTGCGAAAACCCTTTGCCCCAGGTCTCGAAAATAGGATCCCGCTTTACGCGCCGGTCATTATTGAAATATCCGCTGTCGAATTCGTATCGCAATCCGAGATTCACGGTCAGATTGCGGGTGATCCGCCAACTGTCGCCCGCCCACCAAGCGGTGCGGTTGTTGATATGACCTCCATGGGGCAAATTGAATCCCGGAGCGAGGGTGAAAAATCCGTTGGCCGGGCCCATCTGGAAGCTGTCCAGGGGGAAATTAGTCGGATCCTGGACGTTAACGCCCTGCGACTTCAACGTATTAATCGTAGTTGCGTCATAGACGCCATTCACCGTGAGCGGTCCGGCGAAGTTGGCGAACCCGCCGAGCCCGATATGGGTGTAGCTGATTCCATAGCGGAACGTGTGTTTGTTCCAGATGTAGCTGCCATCGTAGGTCAACTGGTAATTGGCCTGGTATGTGGCCTGCGGCGCGAGGCTGTTCGGTCCCCAGGAGATGGGTCCGACGTTCACCTGGATCGGGGTCCCGTTCACGGTTAAAAACTTGGTATTCAACTCTTGCGAGGAGATGCGGTTGTGAAACTTATTAAAGCCGAAGCGGACTGCATTGGTGGAGTGGGCCCGGGCAAGATCGAATCCCACCGCCTGGGTATTGGTCCAGTCGATGTTTTGAAACGGAGAAATCGCCGAACCGCCGGTGGAGAGGTCGTCATTGTGCTGAAATTTGTAAAACATCCGGATGCTCGGCGAGACATTCCAGTCCAGGCGGCCGAGCACGTACTGCACATTGGTCGGGAAGCCTTGCGCGACATTGAACTGGGGAAATTCGGGAGTGCGCACGATGTTTTGCGTCTGCTGCCACGTTTTTTCCCAGTTGGCATACCAGAACAACTTATCTTTAATAAATCGCCAACCGACGGAACCGCCGGTGCGCTTGCGATTGAACGGATCGGCTTCCGGCTGATATTGAAGCCGCGCGCCCATATCCTGGTTGTAATAGTCGAAGAACCAGCTTCCGTGCAGCGCGTTGGCTCCGCTGTTGGTGATCACATTAATTGCGCCCGAGGAGGTCAGCGATGTCGAGATATCGAGCGAGGAGCGCTGCACCTGAAACTGGCTTACGGCTTCATCGGAGAGGTTTGCGGTGGTAGTGCCCACGGTCTCATCGGTGACATCGATGCCGTCGATTTGAACGCGGGTGCCGGTGCCGGACCGGCCGGCGATGCTGACGGCGCGATAGGCGAAGGCCTTGGTTGGATCAATGGCCTCGCCATCGCGAATGGTGACGCCAGGCGCGAGGATTGCGAGATCCAGGAAGTTCCGGCTGAACAACGGCAGATTCTTGACCTCGCTTTGATTGATAACGGTATCAACCGTCTGCCGGGAGGTATCCACGGTGACCGCGGTGGCCTCCACCTGGACGACCTCGCCCGTGCGGCCGATTTCGAGCATGACGCTGCCATTTACCACCGCGCCGGAATCAACCTTGACATCGCGCAGTTCCTTGACGGCAAATCCGGGCGCCTCCACGCGCACGTTGTAAACGCTCGGAATCAGGTTTCTGGCTGCATACAGACCAGCCGAAGTTGTGGTCAGCAGGATGGTCCTGCCAGTGGCAGGCTCCGTAATGGTGACTTTGGCGTTTGGAATTACAGCTCCCGTGGGATCGGTTACAGAACCCTCGATCGCACCGGTTGGAATCTGAGCCAGGCATACCCACGCCGTCAGCGACGCCATGAGCAATCGGCTCCAGAAATATCGTGTCGCAGTCATCTTTTCCCCCCCAGAAGGCGGCAACAGATATAGCAGCCTTAACGTACTTGGCAAAATCTTAACACACAGGATTCGGATTGCAACCCGCCTAACATTCCCGGGACCAGCACGACTCCTGCCGGCGAGTTCCGAGGGGTGCGCGGGCCATGGCCGCGGTTCAACCCGGCGCCGGCCGCGGCTGACGAATTCGCGTTAGATTTGTTGGAATGTCTGCTGGATAAAGAATGCGGATAATCAAGAAATTGCTTACCGCGCGTGATTTAATAATCAGAGAAAATTTTTAGGGATTCGCTTGACTGCCGCTATTTCGGGCGGTATTATTTCTAGGGTTTCCCTAGGAGTGACGTCCCTGCGGGGTTACCGACCGGGCCAGCGCCGCGGAGTAATCCTCCGGCTCCGTTTCCGGCGCTGGCCTTCGTATGCGCTGAGGGGACGGGAGGGACGCGGTGCGTGCGCCACTTCCCTGAAGCAGAATTTCTCCGTTTCCATCTAAACCGTTTGGAGGTTGGATTGGAGAGGAGAAAGATTGGTTCGCTGGACGTCTCGATTGCCGGACTCGGGTGCAACAATTTCGGCTGGCGGATCGATGCCCAAGCCACGGCGAAAGTGGTGGACGCGGCATTCGACGCCGGCATCAATTTTTTCGACACCGCGGATATCTACGGCGCCGGCCAAAGCGAAGAATATCTGGGGCGCGCGCTCGGGTCGCGCCGAAAGCAGGCGGTGATCGCGACCAAGTTCGGCAAGAAAATGGCTGAAGGCCGGCAGGGTGGGCGGCCGGAGTATGTGATTGCCGCCGCCGAGGACAGTTTGCGGCGGCTGGGCACAGATTACATCGACCTGTATCAGCTGCACGAGCCGGATCCTTCGACGCCGATCGCCGACACGCTGGAGGCGCTGGACCGGCTGGTTCGCGCCGGTAAGGTGCGTGAAATCGGTTGCTCGAATTTTTCGGCGCCGCAGTTGCGGGAGGCCGCCGGAGCTGTAAAGCCGGGCGCCGCGCGTTTTGTGAGCGTTCAAAACGAATACAGCCTGCTGCACCGCGAACCGGAGGCGGAGGTGATTCCCGAATGCGAACGATTGGGCCTTGCATTCATCCCGTATTTTCCGCTGGCCAGCGGACTTCTGACCGGGAAATACCGCAAGGGGCAGCCGCCGCCTCCGGGCAGCCGCGCGCAGGCGGGGTTTGGCCCGAAGGTTTTTACAGACCGCAATCTGGAAATCGTCGAGCAGTTGACCGCATTTGCCGAATCGCGCGGCCACACGCTGCTGGAGCTGGCGATATCGTGGCTGCTCGCGCGGCGCACGGTAGCCTCCGTTATTGCGGGCGCGACCATGCCGGAGCAGGTGAAGGCGAATGCAGCGGCGACGGGGTGGGCGCTCACGGCCGATGAACTTGCGGCGGTGGACGAAAGGCTTGCGCAGGCTGCTTGACTCACGTCGCGGAGACGGAGTGGTTCCATCGCGAAATCACCCGCGTCTCGCGTTCATATCCGAGCACGCCGATCGAGGCGGTGTCGAGCGCCAGCAGCCGGCCATCGGCGGGCGTCAAGCCGGTCCAGACGGCGGCGAGAACGCGCAGAATATGGCCGTGTGAAAACAGTGCGACGTCGCCTGGCGCCGCAAGCGCGCGGTGGATGACTCTGCGGGCGCGCTCGGCGACTCGCTCTGCGGTTTCGCCATTCGGCGCGCCGTCGCGCCACAGGCGCCACCGGGGATTTTCGCGCCAGATTTCCGGCGTGCTGCGACCCTCGTAATCGCCGTAGTCCCACTCGCGGAGGTCTGGTTCGATCTGAGCGACGTCGCCGTAGCCGGCCAGTTCGCAGGTCTCGCGGGCGCGCCGTAAAGGGCTCGTGAGCACGACCACAAATGTTTGTCCGGCCAAAAGCGCGCCCAGCCGGCGCGCCAGCTCGCGCCCTCTTCCGGTCAAGGGCAGATCGGTCCGGCTGGTATGCGCGCCGGACCGGCTCCATTCGGTTTCGCCGTGGCGGATCACAAAGATCCGGGTCTTATCGTCAGGCATTCTCCCCCGCGACGACGCGGCGACACTCGCGCGCGATCTCCCACTCTTCTTCAGCCCTCACCACCAGCGCTCGCACGGGCGAATCGGATGCTGCGATATCCACGTCGGCTTGGGACTCATTATTTTTGTCCTCGTCCAGCCGCACGCCGAAATGCGTCAGCCGCTGGCAGGCGCGACGCCGCACGATGGCTGAATTTTCTCCGATTCCGGCTGTAAAAACCAGCGCGTCCAAGCGGTCGAGGCTCGCAGCCATCGCGCCGATGTTGCGGCACAGGCTATGGATGAACATGTCGAAGGCCAGGCGGGCGCGCGGATGGCCTGCGGCCATGGCTTCGACGACCGCCCGCATGTCGCCGGACACGCCGGACATGCCTTGCAGGCCGGACTGCCGATTGAGCAGATCGTCAACCTGGTCGGCCGAATATCCGCAGCGCCGGAGCAAATACACGATAATCCCCGGATCGATCGCCCCGCAGCGCGTCCCCATCATCAGGCCGTCCAGAGGCGTGAAACCCATCGTCGTGTCCACTGAGAGGCCGCCTTTGACGGCGGCGAGCGAGCAGCCATTGCCGAGGTGGCACGTAACGATATTCATTTCCGTGAGGGGCCGGTTCAGAATCTCCGCAGCGCGCCGCGACGCGTACTGATGACTGATGCCGTGAAAGCCATAACGCCTTATGCCGAGCTCCAGCCATGCGTAAGGGCCCGGATAGGCGGATGCAAAATGCGGCAGGGCGGCGTGAAACGCCGTATCGAATACGGCGATCTGGGGGACGCGGGCGCCGAGCGCGCGCTGCGCTGCTCGAATCGCTTCGGCTTCGAACGGATTGTGTTGTGGCGCGAATTCCGCGAGGCGACGGATTTCGGCCTGAACCTCGGCCGTAATTCGTACCGTTTGGCGGAATGATTCGCCGCCGTGCACGACTCGATGTCCCACGGCATCGATTTCTTCAGGATGCCGGATCACGCGCTCCGGGCCCGACCAGAGCGTCTCCAGCACGGGGGCGATTACGTCGGAGGGAGAATGAATCGGAATTTTGCGCTCCACCGGCGGTTGCTCGCGCGCCGTGATGCGAACCTCGGCCGTTCCGGCGCTGCGTCCCCAATCCGCGCGAGCATCCCATAGGGGCTTCGGCGCCGGTCCGGCTTTTTCGTCGCCGGTCACTTCCCGAAGCTGCGCTTTGAGGCTGCTGGATCCGCCGTTCAGGACCAGGATCTTCATGCGGCGCGCGAGATTCCCGGCCAGATCCAGTCGCGGATTTCGGGCATGTCATCGCCGTGCTCGGAAATCCAGAGCCGGTGTTCGATCAGTTTGTTCCGCCAGGCCTGCCGGGCGTGAGCGCCGGACGCCTGCAATGCGGGCACACGGTTCAGCACGTCCATTGCGAGGTGAAAGCGATCGAGATCGTTGAGCACGGTCATGTCGAACGGCGTCGTGGTCGTACCTTCCTCTTTGTAGCCGCGCACGTGGAGATTGTCGTGATTGTGGCGGCGGTAGGTGAGGCGGTGAATGAGCCAGGGATAGCCGTGAAACGCGAAAACGATCGGTTTATCCCTGGTAAACAGCGAATCGAACTCGGGGTCCGGCAAGCCATGCGGGTGCTCCGTTTTCGGTTGCAGGGTCATCAGGTCAACGACATTGACGACGCGGATTTTCAAGTCGGGGAAAACGCCGTGCAGCAGATCCACCGCAGCCAGCGTTTCCATGGTCGGAATATCGCCGCAGCAGCCCATGACGACATCCGGCTCCGCGCCAGCGTCGGTGCTGGCCCAATTCCAGATGCCGATCCCGGCGGCGCAGTGGCGGATGGCTTCGTCGATGGACAGATACTGGAGCGCGGGCTGCTTGCCGGCGATAATGACGTTCACATAGCCCCGGCTGCGGAGGCAGTGGTCGGTTACCGACAACAGGCAATTCGCGTCGGGCGGCAGATAGACCCGCACGACATCAGCTTTTTTGTTCACGACATGATCGATGAAGCCCGGATCCTGGTGGCTGAATCCGTTATGATCCTGGCGCCACACGTGCGATGAAAGCAGATAGTTGAGCGACGCGATGGGCCTTCGCCAGGGGATGTGGCGCGTCGTCTTCAGCCATTTCGCGTGCTGGTTGAACATCGAATCGATGATGTGAATGAACGCCTCGTAGCAGGAAAAGAATCCGTGACGGCCGGTGAGCAGGTATCCCTCCAGCCAGCCCTGGCACATGTGCTCGCTCAAAACCTCCAGAACCCGGCCGTCGAATGAAATGTGATCATCGCCGGGCAGAATTTCAGCGATCAATTCGCGGTTGGTCGCTTCAAAGACCGCATCCCAGCGGTTTGAGGCCGCTTCATCCGGGCTGAATATCCGGAAGTTTCGCGCATCGGCGTTGAGTTTGACGACATCGCGCAGAAACTGGCCCATGATGCGCGTCGCTTCAGCTCGCACGGCTCCCGGCTGCTTCACGTCGACAGCATATTGTCGGAAATCGGGCAGGCGCAGGTCTTTCAAGAGCAGCCCGCCGTTGGCGTGCGGATTGGCGCCCATGCGGCGCTTCCCTTTGGGCGCCAGGTCAGCCAATTCAGGAACCAGCCGTCCGGTCTCATCGAACAGCTCCTCAGGCCGATAACTCTTCATCCACTGTTCGAGCGCCTTTACGTGCTCGGGTCTGGAGCGAAATTGCTCTATGGGGACCTGATGGGAGCGGAAGGCGCCCTCGATCTGGACGCCGTCCACGATCTTCGGGCCGGTCCAGCCTTTGGGGGTGACCAGCACGATGACCGGCCAGACCGGCCGCACCCGCAGGCCACGTTGGCGGGCATCGCGCTGAATGGCCTGTATGTCGCCCAGCACAGCTTCAAGCGTGCCTGCCATGAGGCGGTGCATTGGCATTGGATCGGCGCCCTCCACGAAGTACGGTTTGTATCCGTAGCCCTGGAGGAGTTGTATCAACTCCTGCCGCGGGATTCGGGCCAGCACTGTCGGGTTGGCGATCTTATAGCCGTTGAGGTGGAGCACAGGGATCACGGCGCCGTCGTACACCGGATTGAGGAACTTATTCGAATGCCAGCTTGCGGCCAGAGCGCCTGTTTCAGCCTCTCCGTCGCCAATGACGCATAAGGCGATCAGGTCGGGATTGTCGAACACGGCGCCGTAGGCGTGCAGCAGAGCATAGCCGAGCTCGCCGCCTTCATGAATGGATCCGGGCGTCTCCGGCGCGGCGTGGCTGGGGATTCCGCCAGGGAACGAAAACTGCTTAAACAGACGCTTCAATCCTTCGGCGTTCTGGCCGATATTCGGATAGATCTCGCTGTAGGAGCCTTCCAGATACGTATTCGCCACCAGCGCCGGTCCGCCGTGACCCGGCCCGGCGATATAGATCATATTCAGATCGTGGGCCTTGATCAGGCGGTTCGCGTGGACGTAAATGAAATTCAAACCCGGGGTCGTGCCCCAATGGCCGAGCAGCCTTGGCTTGATGTGCTCGAGCTTCAGCGGCTCGGTCAACAACGGGTTATCATAGAGGTATATTTGTCCAACCGATAGATAGTTTGCGGCGCGCCAATAGGCATCGATTTTACGCGTTTCCTCAGCGGACAGAACATCCAGGTTGATTTCGGAGCCAACCGTTTCGGCGCCCTTCATAGTAGCTGTTTACCTCCAGATGCCGCCCGGCAGACGCGGTCCTTGGGAACTCTGGTGAATTGCCTAGTTTTCATTTGAACACTGAATGGATATGCTGAAAACTCTCATGGAGTTCTTCAATATGCGGCTTGTTCTCACCCGCGAACTCGCTGGCATTAAACTGAGCAGGCCCGATGGAGCAGCGGGAGCTTTATACCGTATTCCAGCGCATTCCGCCGTTCGATGTTTGCGACCCTCAAAAATGAGCGGCATGGTGGAGATTGAATGGCAAGGGGAGACCTATGCCGTTTTCGAGCAGGATCTTGAAGCGCGCAGCATGAGCGCCAATGCCGAAGGCGGAGTTCGCCATCTGGTCGCGTAGTCTCCCAGGTTCGTTCCGGGAATTCGGCAAAATTCCGCCGGGCGCTGAAAGGCGGCTGCGTGCGGACGGGTTGGCTCATCAGCGGCTGGCGGCGCGGGGCAATCAAGAGGCCGAACAGCAATCGTCATCCATAGTCAGACGCGTTCCGCGCCCGCCCGTTTCCAGCCTGACCTTCCACTGATTCGCACGTGATAAAACAACGCGCCGGTTCCCAGCGTAATCGCGGCGGCGATTATGGTCCAGCGTTGCGCGTAGTTGTTGCCGGCGAAGGCGCCGCGGACGCCTTGATAAGTCATCCAGCTTCCAATCAGCACGAAGAGCACCGGGACCAACGGGTACGCAAAACTGACCACCCGCAGTCTCTGCCAGCCGGGGCGCCGGCGCAAAATAAACAGCGAGGCCACGGACATCACAGCAAAGAAGTTGAGCAGAAAACCGATGTAAATAATCAGGTCGCGGAACGGCGCGAGCGTCATCAACATGGTGCACACGCCCTGAGCGACGATGGCGATCACCGGGGTGCGCCAGCGTGGATGGACCTTGGCCGCGGAGGCGAAAAACGCCGCGTTTTTCGCCATTGCGTAATAAACGCGCGGCCCCACCGTGACCATAGCGTTCACGGTTGAAAGCAGCCCTAAAGCCATCAGCGCGCTAAACAGACTTGCCCCGTCGGGACCGAACAAACGCGCCGCAGCCAGGGATCCGATCGCCACGACCCCTTTCATTTCCTCGAGCGGCACTCCGTAGATAAAGACGATATTCAAGACAATAAACAGCACGGCGACGATGCCGGTTCCCGCCGCAAGCCCCAGCGGCAAGGTGCGGGCGGGCTGCTTGATCTCCTCCGCGACGTACGTGGCGGCGTTCCAGCCGCTGTAGGCGACATAAATCCAGAAGAGGCTGATGGCGAACTGCTCAGGCAGCGGAATGGAGCTGGTGCGCGCAGCAGGGACCGAAAAGTTTTCCCAGTTGCCGGCGCCGAACGCAAAACCGCAGATGATGAACACAACGAGGATCGTGACCTTGAAGCCGGTGAGCAGATTCTGCACGCGCGCTACGCGCTGTACGCCGAAGAAGTTCAGAACCGTGAACAACCCTACCAGCGAACAGGCCACAATCTGCGCCCCGCCGATTCTCCACGCCCATTCGCCGGAGCCGATGACCAACTGCGCGTTTTGCTGTTTCACAGCCGGAAAAAAATAGCCGACGTAATCAGAAAAGGCCAAGGCGGCTGCGGCGATTGGCGCCGAGAATCCCGCAAAGAACGAGATCCATCCGGTCATAAAGCCCCAGGTTGGGCCATACGCCTGGGTGAGATACACGTACTCGCCCCCGGAGCTCGGGAAATTCACGCCCAGCTCGGAATAGCAGAAGGCGCCGCAGAGCGCTGCGACGGCGCCGACCGCCCAGATGAGCAGAATCAAGCTGGCGGACCCCAGATCGCCGGCCAGGAAGCCGGTGGAGGTGAAGATGCCGGTTCCGACCATGTTGGAGACCACCAGCGCGGTCGCGCTGACCACGCCAATTTGCCGGAGCAGTGCGGGCCGCTCCTGGGGGGCCCTGATCGCAGGCGAGAATTGCCGGGATGCCACTATCGACATGATACGCGGCTGCGACGCAGCCGGTGATCAGCGGGCTACGGCCAAATCGGCGATGCGCAGCGATGAGCGCGTCAGTGAGCTCCCGCCGTCGCACACGTAAACCGCCCCGGTGATGTAGCTGGCGGCGTCGGAGGAGAGAAACAGCGCAAGATCGGCCAGTTCGTCCTTGGTTCCGAATCGGCGTAATGGCACTTCGTTTTCGATGGCCTTGCGGGCTTCGGGGCTGGGGGCAAGCCGGCGCATGCCTTCGGTGTCGTCCGTCGGCCCTGGGGTGATGCAATTCAGGCGCACGCCCTCGGGTCCCCACTCGATCGCAAGCACCTTCATGAGGATGTCGATTCCAGCTTTGGCAGCGCAGACGTGAGCCTGATAAGCAATGGGCGTGTAGGCGTGAGACGCGGAGATGCTGAGGATGGAGGCGCCAGGCTTACGGAGGCGGGCGTAGGCCGCCCGGCACGTGTTGAAGGTTCCGAGCAGATCGATATCGACGACGGACTTGAATCCATTGGCCGACATTCCTGTCGCCGGCGCCGGGAAATTACCCGCGGCGGCGCACACCACCAGATCGATCTCGCCAAATTCGCCGTGCGTCTTCTTGAGGGCTGCATCCACGGCTTGATAATCCCGCACATCGGCGGCGAAGGTTTCCGCGCTGCCGCCCTTTGCCCGAATAGCAGCGGCAGCCGCGTCGAGCTTTTCTTGCCTGCGGCCGACCAGCATGACGCGAGCGCCGTGTTCGGCGTAGCGCTCGGCGATGCGCTGCCCGATTCCGCTACCTCCGCCGGTGACGAAGGCGACTTTGCGCTCGAGCAGACGGGACCGGAATATGGACATGGCGACACCAGCATACTGCGGCCAGCGCGTGCATCATAGTAGCAGGACCAAATGTCGCAGGCGCGCCTCATTCAGACACTGAAATTCGCGGCGCTCGCGGGAGCCGCCGGAGCGCTGATATACACGTTAACCGGACCGCGCCCAGCTCCTTCGAGCCGGCTCGCCTCTCCGGCCGATCGCAAAACCATGCCGCAGATCGCTCTTTCGGATCTCCAGGGAACGCCGTGGCGCTTATCCGACCATCGCGGCGAAATCGTGCTGGTGAACTTCTGGGCGACGTGGTGCGCGCCATGCCGGTTGGAAACGCCGGACCTGGTGGAGGTCGCAAAACAGTATGCGCCGAGGGGCGTGTCCTTTGTCGGAATTTCGATGGACGATCAGCCGAAATCCGCCGCTCCGGCATTCGTCGCGAAATATCGCATTCCCTACCCAGTGCTCGTACCGGATGAGAGCTTTACGCTCGGCAATGTCGTCGAGGGCCTTCCCACCACGCTGATCATTGACCGCCGCGGACGGCTGGCGCGGGCCTATACCGGAGCGGTAACAGCGGATCGCCTGCGGGCCGACCTGGATCGTCTGCTGGTGGAACCGGAGCGGACGTCCTGAACCGCGCAACCGGATGAACAATCTGGAGCTCACGAGCGCGCTGGCGGCGATCGCAGCGGCGGCAGGATTCCTCGGATCGCTGACCGGACTGGGCGGCGGCGTGGTCATCGTTCCGGTTCTGACGCTGCTGTTTCATGTCGACATCCGGTATGCGATCGGGGCGTCACTGGTTTCGGTGATCGCGACATCCTCCGGCGCGGCGGCAGCGTATGTGCGCGAGGGTTTTACCAATATTCGGCTGGGGATGTTCCTGGAGATCGCGACGAGCCTCGGCGCCCTCGCCGGCGCGTGGCTGGCTTCTGTTCTTCCGGCGGCGGCGATCGGAAGCGTGTTTGGCGCGATGCTGCTGTATTCGGCGTGGGAATCGATGCGCGCTCATGAGCCCGAGGTCGCGCTCTCCGGATCATGCGATCCGCTGGCGAGCTGGCTAGCGCTCGAGGCGACCTATCCCGGGCCGAACGGTCCGGTCCGGTATCAGGTCTGCAATGTGCTCCTGGGCTTCGGCCTGATGGGCGTCGCCGGCATTCTCTCCGGGCTGCTGGGCATCGGATCCGGGGCGGTGAAGGTTGTGGCGATGGACCGGGCGATGCGCCTGCCGTTCAAGGTTTCCACCACAACCAGCAATTTCATGATCGGGGTCACAGCAGCCGCGAGCGCCGGCGTATACCTCAGCCGCGGCTACATCGATCCCGGGCTTTCGATGCCGGTCATGCTGGGCGTGCTGGCGGGGTCGTTTGCCGGGGCGCGGGTCCTCTCTGGCGCAAAGCCGCGCACTTTGCGGATGCTGTTCGCCGTGGTCATCGCCGCCCTGGCCATGGAGATGATCTACAACAGCGCGACCGGCAAACTCTAAGATGACCAATCGGGATATGGACCCAAAGCGCCTGCAAATCACACTCGGCGCGCTGCTTCGCGCAGGCGTTATTCTTGCCGCGTGCACTGTCCTAACCGGCGCCGCGATTTATCTCTGGCGACACGGCGCTGAGAAGCCGCAGTTTGGGACCTTTCGCAGCGAGTCGCCGGGCCTGCGAAGCGTTTCCGGCATTGTCGGAGGGGCGCTGGCGGGCCGCGGCCGGGCCATTATTCAGCTCGGCTTGCTGATCCTGATCGCCACTCCGGTGGCGCGCGTCGCGTTCTCCGCTTATGCGTTCGCGCGCGAAGGAGACCGGAAATACGTGGTGATCACGCTCATTGTTCTCAGCTTGCTTTGCTTCAGCGTATTTGCGGGCTAGCCAGAGCGCGTATGATCGTAGCATGATCCGTGCGTTGGTCTTGGCCGCTGCTCTGGCGCGCTGCGCCGCTTTCGCGCAGTCGCCGGCCGATCTCATCTCGCCGGCGGATCTGGCGGCGCGATTGAAGGCCGCCGGCAAACCAGCAATTATCTACGTCGGATTTCCCGTGCTCTATCGCGGCAATCACATACCGGGGGCGCTGTTGGGCGGTCCGGCTTCGAAACCTGACGGGCTGGACGCGTTAAAGCAGACGGCGGCGAAGCTGCCCAAGAGCGCCGAAATCGTCATCTATTGCGGCTGTTGCCCGTGGCGGCACTGCCCTAACGTACGGCCGGCCTTCCACGCCCTTCGCGAGCTGGGATATACGCGTGTGAAGGTGGTGGAGATTCCGACGAATCTGGCGACGGACTGGATTGATAAGGGCTATCCGGTCGAGAAAGGCGCGGCGCCAGCGAATTAGATAGCGAATTAGATAGCGAATTAGATCTGGATGCGGCTGGTCAGCTACGCCGCGTCAGGCGATCTTGTATTTACGAATCCAGTCGGGCCTCAGTTCGCTGCCCATGCCCGGCGTTTCCGGCGCGAGCATTTCCCCGTCTTTCATTCGAAGCGGTTCGACAGCGGAGCTGTCGCCCCTGACGCTGCCGCTCTCCATATAGATTGCGTTTGGCATTGCGAGCAACATATTGAGGTTGGTGACGCCGCCGCCATGACTGGCGACCTGGGCGCCCAGTCCGTCGGCGATGGCTGCGATCTCCATCCATTCAGTGACGCCGCCTGCGCGGCGATTATCCGGCTGCACGATGTCGGCGCCGCCGCGTTTGAGCAGGTCGGCGAATGCATACCGCGTGTACGCATTTTCGCCCGTCGCAATCGGAATATCCAGCGCGGCGGCGAGCTCGGCATATCCGTCGACGTCGTACGGCGGCAGCGGCTCTTCGTACCAGGCGCAGCGCAATTCCTGGTATACGCGGCCGCGGCGCAGCGCCTCATTGCGGGTAAACTTCTGGTTCGCGTCCACCATGACCGGTCGATCCTTCCCGCACAGCTCCTGCGCTGCGCGAATCCGCCGGACGTCGTCATCGAGCGTAGACCGCCCTACTTTGATCTTCACCGCCCGAAACCCTTCCTCAAGCGCGGCTGAGATAGAACGGCGGAATTCGGAGAGGTCCTGATCGCCCGGGTAATACCATCCGCACATGTTGTAGGCCGGCATCCGCTCTTTGAAAGCTCCGAGCATTCGGTAGACGGGCAGTCCCGCCATCTTTCCGAGAATGTCCCAAATGGCGATGTCCGCGGCGGCCAAAGCAAACGAGACCACGCCCTGAACCCCGTTGTATTCGACTGCCTTCCACATCTCCGCGCGCAAGCGCTTGGGGAAGGCAGGATCCTGTCCGATCAGCGCTGGCTTGAGTTCCCGCTCCAGAATGTCGGCGACCACCTGCGGTCCGCCGCCGATCATCCCGAATGAACTATATGCCCAACCGGTGACGCCGGCATCCGTGTGCAGCCGGAGCACCACTCCGCCACGCTCCGGACCAAAGTCATGGATCGCATCCGAGTAGGGCTTTCCGGGAGGAAATCGCAGCACGTCCGTCTCGATGGCTGTGATTTTGGCGTTCTTGCTGAAGGACGCCGACACGCCGGAAGGCGCCGTCAGGGCGCCGATTGCCGCACTACTCAAAAAAGATCGTCTCTTCATAACCGATAGCGGCGACGCCGCGTCCTTTATTGTTTCGCGCGCGCCCCACTCAGGCAACTATCGATGCTTAGAATGAGTCTAGGCTCTAGAAATCAGCGGCGGTGGATGGCGTGCTCGCCGCGCGCCTCGCCCCCGGTAAAGCGCGCGGTTTTGTTTAAATGTTGATTTGAATTGATGGAGGGAAAACGAAATGGCCGTTACGTGCCCGGTATGCGAAGCGGTTCTTGACGTCGAAGAAGAAGATGTGGATGAAGGCGACACGCTCAGTTGTGACGAGTGCGGGGCCACGCTGACAGTGACATCGACCGGTCCGCTGGAGCTCGAAGCAGCCGACGACGAGGAAGAGGAAGAAGACGAAGAGGATTTTGAGGATTACGACGAAGACGAGGAAGAGGAAGAAGAGGACGAAGAAGATGAGGAGTGGAGGTAGCGTCACTCCGCTGGGAATCGTACTGGCGCTGTTCATTGTCCTCTGCGGCGCGGCCGCGGCCGGTCCGTATTCGGGCGGCAAGTCCAAAGAGGCCGCGCCGGAGGCGGTGATCGTGGGTACAGTTTTCCGCGACCCTGGATTTGCGCTCCCGGGCGCTTCCGTGACTTTGGCGCCGGATCCCGATCCGTCCCAGACAGCGCCCAGAAAGGCGCGAAAACAGCGCGCAATCACCAGCCCGCGGGGTGAATTCGTGTTTCATGTCCCCGCGGCGCCGATGCGCTATACCATCTCTGCTTCGGCCAACGGTTTCAAATCCGAGCGCAAGAGCGTTACCGTAGCGGGCGAGGGGCGGACGGATGTAACCCTAACATTGACGCAGGAATCGAAAAAGCAGGAGTAAACTGATGCGATCGATCCGCTTTCTGGCGTTTGGCGTCATAGTGTGTCTGCTGACGCTCGGGACGGCTGTTGCTCAGAACAAGAAGCAAGACGCCAACACGCGGACCGTGGAAGGCGTCGTCACCGATGAAAACGATCAGCCGGCGGCGAAGGCCATCGTACAATTGAAAGACACAAAGACGCTTCAGGTGCGCTCCTTCATCACCCAGGAGGACGGCCGCTACCATTTCGCCGGCCTCAGCACAAACGTCGATTACGAACTCAGGGCGGAGCGCAACGGGATGTCCAGCCCGACCAAGACGCTCAGCGTTTTTGACGATCGCAAACGGCCGGTCATCAATCTCAAACTGGGGAAATAGGGCCGCTAGACGAGCTCAAGCGCCGCGAGCGCGGCGTTCGGCTGCCCGGCCCGCCGGGGTTCGAGGCAATCGCGCTGACTGGCGCAATTAGTCCAGGGCGAACGCAATCAAGCTGTCGGCCGGCGGACTGCCGAAGAAGCCGCCTCCGCCCGCGGCGATAACTACGTACTGCTTTCCGTTCCGGCCGAGGTAGGTGATGGGCGTTGCGTGTCCGCTCGCGTCAAGCTTCG
>DASRCT010000058.1:0-3745 GCA_035652975.1 Bryobacteraceae bacterium
AGAGATCCTGGAGATCAAATAGGTCCGGCGGATTCCAAGGATGTACGCCCGCTAGGTCCGGCCGTGGCCGCGCTGGCGGACGCGGCTGAGAATCGCAGGGACGATGAATACGTCGAACAGGGCGCCGGCGAGCGCGACGAACTTCTGCCTTTCAGATGGCGGTAACCATCTCACCCTTACACCGCTGTGCTTGCGCTCGCCCGGCGGTGCGTCCGGTTGAACCAACCCGCACAGAAGAGCGTCGATCCAATCGTATGACGGCCGATGAACGAAAGATGCTGCCTCGACCTGGCCGCCAAAATCAGCCAAATGCCGCCGGCACAGTGACCTGCCCCGTTTTTCTCTACCAGGTCTGATTTGGAAAGCCGTTCTTCATATTACGTCTGTTAGCCATCCCGCCGGAGCCGCCCGTCGCTGACGTTCAGCTGAGGCACGGCGGCGCACAGCGGGCAAGGGCGCGCCATCAGGGCGCGGCCGGAGGCGAACCCTTGCCCGCGAGCACCGCCGTGCTATTGACAACCAGCGACGGGCGGATCGGCGGGATGGCGTCCATCCTGCTGGTGAGCTCAGAGCACACCTCTGCATATTCATTCGGCGTGCGGTACGCCAAGCTGCTGTGCGGTCGTTCTTCGTTGTACTCCACCCTCCACCGTTCGATCTTCTGCTTCGCATCCGCGATGTTTAAGAACCAATTCGCATTCAGGTATTCGTCGCGCAGCCGTCCGTTGAAGCTTTCCAGATATCCGCTCTGCATGGGCTTGCCCGGCTGAATGTGCACCAGGGCAATGCCGTGTTGTTCGCACCAGGCCAGGAAATGCCGGCTGGTGAACTCCGGCCCGTTATCGCAGCGCAAGCTGTGCGGCGCTCCACGTTCGGCGATGACCCGTTCCAACACTCGCGTGACTCTTCGGCTGCCGAGGCTCACGCCAACCTCAATCGCGGGGCACTCCCGCGTAAAGCCGTCAACCACCGTCAAGATGCGAATCCCGCGGCCACTCGCCACCCCGTCGGATACGAAGTCAAGCGCCCATTCCTGATTCGGCGCGATCAGCATCGCGCTCACCGGGACACTGCGCTGCAGCCGTTTCCGCTTCAGCCGCCGTACCGCCAGATGCGCCTGCCGGTACAGGCGATACACGCGCTTGACGTTCACGTTGTGTCCGCGCTTGCTCAGGAGTGCCCAGAGCCGCCGATACCCGTAACGCGGCTTCTGCCGTGCCAGCATGATCAGTTCCTCGCGCAACTCCGTGTTGTGGTCGGGACGGGCCTCGTAGCGATAGCTGCTGCGGTCCAACTCGAGAAGCTTCGAAGCCTGGCGCTCGCTGTACCGAAACTCGGTCATGACGAACGCCACGTCCCGCCGTGCGCTCACAAGCTCCAGCCGTTTTTTCGGATCACCGCTTTCAGGGCTTCTTTGTCGAGACTGAGATCGGCGACCATCGTCTTCAACCGCCGGTTCTCGTCCTCGAGCGCCCGCAGACGCCGCGCCTCATTGACCTCCAGGCCGCTGTACTTGGCTCGCCAGTTGTACAGCGTCTGGTCGCTGATGCCCAACTCCCGGGCGAGTCCCGGGCCGAGCGCCCGGCTTCGAGCTGCTTCACGGCCCCGATCATCTGCTCTTCGCTGAACTTCGTCTTCTTCATTTCGAAAGCTCCTTTTGCTGTCTTCAAGGGAGCCTTCCAAATTATGACTGGAGGAGATTATCGGGAGCAGGTCAACAGCGCGATCCCGAAGCCGAGGAGATCATCCGCAGCCGACGTAGATTATCGCGGCGACGAGAGCGGCTCCAATTTCGCCGACGCCAACACATCCGACGATATGCTGCCCGACGACACGCAAGTAGACGACAGCGCGCCGTATGACGATTCGACTATGGATGTCGATGACAGCAGCTTCGATACGGGCTCGGACGATACGTTCGTGTAGCAATTACCGAGAGTGCCGTGCAAGCCATTCGTCGGCATGTTCCAGGGTGGCGCTGGGATGAATTAACTCCGCCTGAAACGATCGGAATGGTTCCCCTTTCCGCAGGCGCGCAGGCCAGTCGGGGTTGGCAAGAGCGCCGCGTCCGATTGAGACCAGATCGGCCTGGCCTTCGCCAATCAACCGTTCCGCGATCTGGACGTTGTGCATTCCGCCGTTCGCAATGACCGGCAGACCCGAAATGCGCCGGGCCAGTTCGGTTATGGTTGCTCCGCCTGGGTTCAGACGTGCGGTTTCCCACCAGTCGCGGCCTTCGCTGGCGATGTGTATGTAGGAAGCGCCCGCAGTTTTCAGAGCAGCGAAGATCACACTGGCATCCGGTTCCCTCCAGCGATACGAGAAGTCGTTGACCTTTGTCTGGGACACACGAATGCCTACCGGGAAACTGACGCCCACTCGCGCGCGTACGGCGTGCAATATTTCACATGCAAACCGGATGCGGCCGTGAACATCGCCGCCATACTCATCGCTGCGCTGGTTCGTATATTCCGTGATGAACTGATCGATCAGATAACCGTTAGCGCCGTGAATCTCAACACCATCGAAGCCGGCTTCGCGCGCGTGAGCTGCCGCATCGGCAAAGCTCGCTATAGCCGCATTGATTTCCTCGCGCGTCATCTCGCGTGGTATCGGAAACGGCCCTTCGCCTCCGTATTCCGGCATCTTCTCGCCCCTGGGCTTCACAGCGGAAGGCGCAACCGTCCGATGGAGACACTGCGAAAGCGCTCCGGCGTGCATAAGCTGGGCAAAAATCAGCCCACCCTCTCTGTGAACGCATTCTGTAACCCGGCGCCATCCAGCGACCTGCTCTTTGGTGACGAGACCGGGCTGCCGAAGATAACCTGGGCCGTATTCGCGATCCGGATAAATGCCTTCGGTGATGATCACGCCAAACTCGCCCTTCGCATAGGCCGCGTAATAGCGAGCCATTCGCTCGGTCGGGACACCTTCCAGAGTCGCGCTGACGCGGGTCATCGGCGCAACCGCGACGCGGTTTCTCAGGCGCAATCCAGCCGCAGTCGCTGGCTGCAACAAGATCTGACCGGTCATGCCAAGTTTTGTCGTTTGCTGATTTAGCGTCGATTCGCACGTCATGACCATATTTTCTATGTAACTGGTCAACATGACAAGTACGCATAAAATTCTGCTATAGTAACAAAAAACATACTATGAGTGCGCGCAAAAAATCCGATCCGCAGGTCTGTCCAGTAAAAACCGCTGTTGGTGCATTGGGCGGCAAGTGGAAACCGCTGATTGTCTACTATCTCCGGTTTGGCACCAGGCGCTTTTCCGAGCTCCGGCGGCTCATACCGGAGGCAACGCAACAAATGCTCACGCAGCAACTCCGTCAACTGGAGCGCGACGGCGTGGTCAAACGCACAGTCTATCCAGAGGTTCCGCCGAAAGTCGAGTACGCGCTTACGCCGCTAGGCCGCCAGCTCGAGCCGATTCTCGATCTGCTGGAACGCTGGGGAAAAAATCTGGATGCCTATCATGCGAAACACAGGAAAGCGGCCTCGGTCTAGCGTATTGAGTCGTAATCCGCCGGGATGCCAATGAGCAACTGAAAAGGCTGCTGAAGGAGCAGCTCATCAGCGAGGATGAGGAGCGCCGGGCGCTGGGATGAGATTCAAAAGATGACGGACGCCAACATTCAGAAGCTGGACCAGGCGGCGAAGGCGAAGGAGAAAGAGATCCTGGAGATCAAATAGGTCCGGCGGATTCCAAGGATGTACGCCCGCTAGGTCCGGCCGTGGCCGCG
>DASRCT010000059.1:0-3270 GCA_035652975.1 Bryobacteraceae bacterium
ATTTACGCCAACGGTCTGCGTCAGGAAGCCAACAGCTTCACCATGGACGGCAGCAGCATCAACTCCTCGGTGAGCCCCGGCTTTACCAACCTGACGCCCACCGAGGACGCCGTCCAGGAGGTTCGCGTGGAAGTGAACAACGTCTCGGCGGTCGAAGGCCGCAACGCCGGCGCCCAAGTGCAGGTAATCACCAAGTCCGGCACAAACCAGTTTCACGGCGGCGCCTTCGAGCAGTTCCAGAACAACACGCTGTCAGCGCGAGGGGAATTCGACCCGGCCTCGATTCCCGTGTTTCGAAAAAACCAGTTCGGGGCCCAACTCGGCGGCCCCATTCTCCACAATCGTACGTTCTTCTTCACCTCCTATGAGGGCTTGCGCCAGTCCGGCGGCCGGGGACAGATCGTGACCGTCGAGACGCAGGCCTTCCGCGATTTCGTGACCAGCTCCCGGCCGAATTCGATCGCCGCCAAAATACTCAGCCAGTACCCGCCGGCTGTCTACCCCGCCTCCAATTTCAAGGATCTCGGCAGTCCGGCGCCGGGCGTCAATATTACCGGCCCCCCAGACGGCATTATGGATATCGGCAGCGCTAACTTTGTTCCGGCCACCGCGCACAGCGGCGATCAATGGCAAATCCGTATTGATCACGAACTGCGGCCCGGCAAGGACCGTCTGTACGGCAGCTACTACCTGAACCAGGACTATTCACTCGATGGCAACGTCCGTCCCGCCCTGAACCGACCGTTTCGCGAGCGTTCGCAGTTTGCTGATCTCAATGAAACTCACATTTTCAGCCCGGCTGTCCTGAATGAATTCCGCGCTGGAGTAATCCGGCTGCGCGGCGGCAACGATACGCCAGCCCATCTCGATCTTCCCGGCATCAGCATTACCGGCGTCACCGGTTTTTCCTACGGGCAGTATCCCAACGGCTGGTGGCAGACCAACTGGAACTTCAAGGATGTCTTCTCCATCGTCCACAACGCGCACACCTTCAAAATGGGGGGCGAGTACCGCCGCGAATTCGCCAACAATGTGAACACCGGAAATTTCATTCCGAGCTACAGCTTTTCGAGCCTGCTCGATTTCGCCAGCGATGAACCGCTGTCCATGTCGCGTTCCATTAATCCCCTGACCGGCGCGCCGACCACCGTCTACGTCGGTCTGCGCAACCGCTCCTTCGCCGTCTTTTTCAATGACGACTGGAAAGTCAGCCGCCGCCTCTCACTCACGCTCGGCCTGCGCTATGAATACTTCGGCCCGATGACCGACAGCAACCAGCGCGGCACGAACCTGATCTGGGGCGCGCAAGGCAACTACATTGACCGACTGGCCTCGGCGAGCGTGAACTTCGTTCCCCGGTTTTACAATCCGAGCAAAAACAACGTCGCTCCGCGTTTCGGTTTCGCCTGGGATCCCAGGGGCGACGGGAAGACGAGCGTGCGCGGCGGCTACGGCATTTCCTACGACCACATCTATTCCCTCAAGATTGGCGGATACGGCTCCAATCCGCCCATCGTCGGTTCGGCGACTTTGGGTCCTCAATACGGAACTTCTTTCACCTATACGCTCGGCGATCCCTCCAAGCCGCTGCTGGGCTACCCCGTCGATCCGGCATTGAAGTTGGGCCTCGACAGCCGGAACGGCATCATCGGAGCGCGCGTATCCGTCAGCGCCGTTACGCCGGATCTCAGCATTCCGTACGTGCATAACTGGTTTTTCGGCATTCAGCGCGAACTGCCCGGACGCGTCGTCGCCGAAATCAACTATTCCGGCTCGGCGGGACATCACCTGCTCGATACCTATAACGCCAACCGCTATGATGGCGACATGCTGGATAACGTCTTCAACGGGATCAATCCCAGCTTCGGAACGATCCGCCTGGTTGAAGCCGCGACAAATTCCATTTATCACGGCGGCAACTTCCGGCTGCGCCGCGAATTTCGCGACAGGTTTTTCATTCAAGGCGCCTATACCTTCGGCAAAACGATCGGTGAAATCGACGATGGCTCGGTCTCCAACAACTTCATGGACGCGAACAATCACCGGATTGACCGCTCCGTGGCCAGCTTCGATGTCCCGCAGCAGCTCAGCATCGTCGGCGTCTGGCAGTTGCCGTTCTTCCGCGGCGGAAAAAACATCGCGGAGCGAGCGCTTGGTGGATGGCAGCTCAGCGGGACATGCATCCTTCAAAAGGGCATGCCGTTCAACGTGACCAATGGCGCCGCTTGGCCGAAAGGCGATTTCAACGCCGACGGCAGCAATCTGGACCGCCCGGACGCGCCCGGCGCTTCGACGCCGCGCGGCGGCTGGAGCCGCTCGGACTATCTGACCGGGCTATTTCCCGCCTCCGCATTTCCGGTTCCCGCTCCCGGCGTCAACGGCAATCTCGGACGCAATGTATTTCGCGGGCCGGGCTTTGCGGAGATGGATCTCTCACTCGCCAAGATCTTCAGGCTGCGCGAAGCCGTTTCGGCCCAGGTTCGCATCGACGCCTTTAATGCGTTTAACCGCGTCAACCTGAACAACCCCGTATCCGATCTGAGCAACAACAACTTCGGCCGGTCGACGTCCGCCGATACGCCGCGCGTTTTACAGGCGAAAATCAGACTGGAATTTTGATGTGATGATCCGCCGCCGTGAGCTGTTGGGGCTGTTGCCGACTGCCGTCGCCGGAGGGCAGGGCGGCCCTTTGGAACTGCGCGTCGCCAAGGTCACGCCGCGGACGGTTCGACTGTCCCTCGGTCAGCCTGGGGCGCGGACGACAAACCCTGGAACCCTCCTACCCGGGGCCCTCACGACAGGCGGCGCCGGAAGGCGCGTACCGGTCCACTCCGCGGGAGCCATCGACGCGGGACGCGCCTGTGGCTTGCCGGGAGCGCCGCGGATCGCAATCGACGCCTCCACCGGGCAGGTCGCATTCGAAGCCGGGGCGCCAATTTTTGGACTGGGCGAGGGCGGTCCGCAGTTCGACCGCCGCGGACATCACGATGACATGCGAAACGGCCAGGTCGGGCCTCAGCAGCGCACATTCGGCGCGCGCATCCCCATTCCGTTCGTGATCGGCGCCAGCGGCTGGGCCATCTATTTTCATCAGCCGGCGGGCGCATTCGATTTCACGGACCGCCAAGAGGGGAAGTTCCTGCCGGCCGAGCCTCCATCCTCCCAGGCGCTGGTGTTCTTCGTAAGCGTGGCGCGTGATCCGGCGGCGTTGCTTGCCGAGTACGCGAACCTGACCGGTTTTCCCGAGATGCCGCCGCGGTGGAGTTTCGG
>DASRCT010000060.1:0-80860 GCA_035652975.1 Bryobacteraceae bacterium
CGTGGCACAGCCCGCGGCTGCGCGCGGCCTACTCGCGATTGCCCGGGACTCTGCGGCGCCGCTGGATCTGGTGGACGCTGCCCCATCCGCCGCCCCGCAACAGCTCCCTATCCGATATTCTGGAGCGCGGCGCGCCATGGCACAGCTCCGGCGAAACCGATCGAATTCTGTCCCTTATGTCGGAGCGGCATCTTGCGAAAATTCACGCAGCTCTGGCCTCAGGCCGCCCGCAAATCGGCGCCGTCTACAAGCGGATCCGCGTCGAAAACGGCCGCAGAGTGCAGCGCGCCGAGGTCCGCTTTGACGGCGTCAGCGGCTGCCTGCGCACGCCGGCGGGCGGCTCGAGCCGTCAGATTATCATCAGGGTTGAAGGTGGCCAGGTGCGGACGCGTCTGCTCACGCCTCGCGAAGCGGCAAGACTGATGGGCGTGCCGGACAGCTATTGCTTGCCTGCGCGCTATAACGAGGCGTATCATCTCATGGGCGATGGCGTGGTCGTGCCCGCGGTCGCCTGGCTCGAGCGCTTCTTGCTGCGGCGGCTGGCGCTGAGATGATTGCGCCGCAGCCGTCCTCTCGCCGCGGTTCCGGCCGGCGCGCTCTGTTTCCGCTCACCGCCGCGCTCTGCGCAGCCGCGCTTCCCGCCTACCGGGCGATTGCGCCCGGCTGGAGCGCGCCCGAGGGCGCCGCCTATAGCGCCGTGATCGACTCCCGGGTCGCGCACAGCGGACGCTCCAGCCTGCATCTCCAATCCGTCTCGCCCGGGGCCAGCGAGTACGCCGTGCGCCAACTCGTCCGGGCCGACGCATACCGCGGCAAGCGCGTCCTCCTCTCCGGCTGGATTAAACCGAATACCCGGCCGTTCGGCGCGGCGCTGTGGCTCAGAGTCGACATGCGGAACGGGGATTACGTTCTGGACAGCATGCTGGGAGTCAGCCCCGAGGCGATCGCGGCAAGCAAGGACGGCTGGGTTCGCTGCGAGCTGGTTGCCGATGTTCCCGCGGACGCACTCGGCCTGGCTTTCGGCGTCCGTATGAAGGGAAGCGGCGAGGTCTGGGCGGACGACCTGAAAATTGCCAACGTTGACAGGTCCGTGCCGACGACCACCATTGAGCGCCGGCCCTATCGAGCGCCGGATAAGGACGCCGCCGTGGAGCGTATGCACAGACAGTACGCCGCGGCGCCGCTGCACCCGGTCAACATGAGCTTTGAGGAGCATTAGGAAATGCCGTCCAGAATCGCCCTGGTTACGGGGGCCGGCAGCGGGATTGGCCGCGCCGTCGCCCTGGCCCTCCAGTCCAACGGATACTCGGTGGTGCTCGCCGGGCGCCGCGCCGCCGAACTCGACCGCACTGCGGCCGCTCGCAGCCCGTCGGGCGGCGCCATGCTCGCGGTTCCCACGGACGTGAGCAAGCCGGAGCAGGTGAGTGCGTTGTTTGCCCGCGCCAAAGAGGTATTTGGCCGACTGGACGTGTTGTTCAATAACGCCGGAATCAGCGCCCCCGCAACGCCGATTGAAGATCTCTCCTACGAGGAGTGGAGCGCCGTCGTCGCCACTAATCTGACCGGCGCATTTTTGTGCGCGCAGCAGGCGATCCGGCTGATGAAGAGCCAGGAGCCCCGCGGTGGACGCATCATCAACAACGGATCGATCTCCGCGCACACCCCCCGTCCCAACTCGGCGCCTTACACCGCCGCCAAGCACGCCATCACAGGGCTGACCAAGTCCATTGCGCTCGACGGGCGCAAGTACGACATCGCTTGCGGACAGATCGATATCGGCAACGCGGCCACGGAGATGACGGATCGCATGGCGGCCGGCGCTCTCCAGGCCAACGGCGCAACCTTGGTTGAGCCCCGCATGGATGTGTCCCATGTCGCCGACGCCGTCGTCTACATGGCCAACCTGCCGCTGGACGCCAATGTCCTGTTTATGACCGTAATGGCGACCAAAATGCCCTTTGTAGGCCGCGGCTGACTCAGTGGCAACAGGATAGGAACACCATTAAATAAAAAGGCGGGCCGGCCAGCTCCGGTGAAAGCGCTTCGCCAGACAAGACAGCTCCTGAGTCGTTACTGCCCCGCGCCGAGCTCGCGAATCCGGATATTCCGGAACATCGCGAACGTAAACTGATCGTGCAGTTGCAGGCCGATCGGGCCTGATTTCGAACGCGCCGGATCTCCGGGCCCCTCCGCAACCAGCTGGCCGTTGATTCGCACCCGGATCACGTCATTGCGCGACTCGATATCCATGCTGTTCCACTCGCCGCGGCGTTGCACGCCGGTCTTCGCGGCCACGAACGTGTAGATGCTCCCCGACGGGTACTTGGCGTCCTGATCGATAATCTGAACTTCATATCCGATGTGCGCGGGCGTTGTTTTGGGGAACCCCGCCAGATCAGGTCGCGCGGCGTCCGGCTCGCCGATGGCTGCGTGCGCGCGGGAACGGTCCCGGATCGAGACGCCGCTGTTCATTTGCGGCGGAATGAAATACTCCAGGTGCAAATCGAATTCGCCGAATTCGCGAACTGTGTATAGCCACGCCTGGCGGTTGAGCCAGTTGGCGAATTCTTTTTGATTGATGGGCCAGGGGACGCTGAACGGGTTTGACGGCTTGGGGTGCGAGCGCTGACCGAGCAGCACGCCGTCCGGCAAGACGGTCCAGATACACTCGCCACGGGGTTCCCACCCGTCGAGATTTTTGCCGTTGAATAACGGAGTCCACCCGGCGTCGGCGGCAAAGCAGCTCGCCGCAGAAATCAAACACAGCAGCAGCCGCGCGCTCATATCAGGCCTGCCACTTATAGAAGTAAAACAACAACGGCGATTTCCCAGTATTGACAATTCCATGCAGCTTGCCTGCGGCGCAATACATCATGCTTCCGGGACCGACCTTGGTGGTCGCGCCGTCCACCGTGATTTCTCCCGAGCCTTCCGTAACCACCATGAATTCCTCCTCAGGATGCTGGTGCGGCGGGTGCGGCGACATGCCCGGCTTCAGCCGCAGGCTGCCCGCTGTCATCGACTTCACTTGTCCTGTCGAGCCTTCAAAGTAGATCCGCAGATCGCCGAAGGACTCTCGCGTCAGCCGGGCCTGTTTCTCATCGACGACTGTATTCGCAAGCGTGGATGCGCGTGCGCCCGACAGCGCCAGTCCCTGCCAGGCCGCAGCCCATTTCAGCAGATCTCGTCTGTTTCCCTGCATAATCCCTCGATTGTAGTGCGCCTCAGGGCTGGCCGTAGTAGCGGCCGGGGCCGTGTTTTCGCAAAAAATGCTTGTCATGCAGGGCCGCCGGAATCGGCTGCGCCGCTGCGTTCAGCGTGACCGTGTAGTACGCCAGGCGTGCAATCTCTTCCACAAGGACGGCCGTATGTGCGGCCTCAGCGGGCGTCGGTCCCCAGCAGAACGGCGCATGTCCTGAGACCAGCACGGCGGGAAAGTGGGCGGGGTCCAGCTCGCGGAAGCGCCGCACGATGGCCTCTCCGGTGTTGCGCTCGTACTCGTTTTCGATTTCGCGCGCCTGCATTGGCTCGGTCACCGGAATCGGGCCGTAAAAATAATCTGCGTGCGTGGTTCCAAAACAGGGGATCTCGCGCCCGGCCTGCGCCCAAGCCGTGGCGAAGGCCGAGTGCGTGTGAACCACGCCGCCAATGGCCGCGAAAGCGCGATACAGCACCAAATGCGTCGCAAGATCGGAAGAGGGCCGCAATTTCCCTTCGACCGGCGTCCCGTCCAGCCGCACGACCACAAGGTCCGATGGCCGCAGGGTTTCGTAGGGCACGCCGCTCGGTTTGATCGCTACCAGGTTCTCTCCGCGCAGAATTCCACTCGCGTTTCCGAACGTATACAGCACAAGCCCGCGACGCGCTACCTCCATGTTGGCCTCATAAACCTGCTCGCGCAGCTCGTCTAAAGTATTCATCGCCGCCTCGCCTCGAAACGAATCTACCGGGAAGCGCGGCTGGCCGGCAAGCGCTGGGCGGCGCTTCGGTTCGACCTGCTAAACTAAAACTTCCAATTGGAACTGGCCCTCATGAAGTGTCTTTACGTTTGCCTGTCTTTCTCTGCGGCGCTGGCGTTAGCCCAGGGCGTTGCTCCGCAGACGCCGGCCGCCGCTCAGCCCTCCCCGGCGACGCCCACGCAGTTGGGGCCCGACGCCGTTGTGGCGAAAGTCGGCGGGAAACCGGTCACCGTCGCCGACATCCGAAAAATGATGCTAGCGCTCCCCCCCGAGGTGCAGCAGGCGTTTGGACAGAATCCCAAAAACGCCTTGCAGTCGCTGTTCCTGATCGATTATCTGCGCGCTGAAGCGGAAAAGAACAACCTGGCTGAAAAGAGTCCTTTCAAGGAACAGCTCGAATTCCAGCGGTCGCAGATGCTGGCCCAGGCGGCGGCGAGCAGCCATCAGAGCGCGATAACCGTCACTGAGGCCGAAGAACAGAAGCGTTACGAAGAAAAGAAATCGCAGTTCGATGTCGCGAAAATCCGGGCCATCCATCTCAGCTTCGCCGATCCAAAGGCGGGCGCTGCGCAGCCTCCGGCGCCCGGGGAGAAGCGGATGAGCGAGGCGGAAGCGAAGTCCAAGGCCGAGGATCTCGTGAAACAGATCCGCAGCGGCGCCGACTTCGCTGAGCTCGCAAGAACAAACTCGGACGAGAAGAACTCGGCCGCCAAAGGCGGGGAGTTCGGCGCGATCCGTCGCGGCGACGCCATTCCCGAAGACATCAAGACCGCCATTTTCGCTCTGAAGCCTGGCGAAGTCAGTGATCCGATCCGGCAGGCCAACGGATTTTACATCCTGAAAGTGGACGAACGCACGACCCAGTCCTTCAAGGAGGTGCAGCCGCAGATCGCTCAGGAGATCAAGCAGGAGCGCTACCAGCAATGGATGCAGGGCTTGCAAAAGCAGTTCGAAGTCACTATTGAAAATCCCGCATTCTTCGGACAGCAAAGAACAGGAGGCGCCGCGCCCGCGCCCGGAAAACCGGCTGTCGGCGCGCCGGCATCCGCCAACCATCAGCAGCCGTGACGACCGGTTCGTTCCGACTCGCCGACGAAGAAGCGCTCCGCGCCTTAAAACCCGTGATCTGCCGGCTGCCGGCCTACTCCGGACCGCCCGTCCGCGTGCGCTTCCGGCCCGAGTTGCGCGCCTGGAAAGGCCGTTTGCTTTCCAAATCGCCGGCTGGCAGACCGGTCCATGGCGCCTGTCACGTGCGCAGGCGCGAAATGGTGCTGGACACGGAGCTGCTGAGACGTCCCGGCGAACTTGCCCGCATCTTTATTCATGAAATCCACCACTTCGTTTGGGTGCGTCTTGGCAATCACAGACGCCTGTGCTTCGAACGGGCGCTGGCTGTCGAGATTGCGCAGCACGCGCGCGGAGAACTTGGCTGGTCATCACAATTGCTCAAGAATGAGCTGACCGCCGCCGATGCTGTGCGCCGCACGCGGCGGTGGCGTGATTATGTGTGCGAGAGTTTTTGCGATACAGCGGCGTGGCTGTATTCGCCGCAGTCGCGACACTCGGAATGGACGCTGGCAAAGCGCCGGCGCGAGACCCGCGCTCGCATCCTCCGTAAACTGCTTGGCGACGCGCCGGTGCCAATATAATTGTAGGGGAGATCCACTTTTTGAGATCCGGGCGAATACGAACCATAGCCGCATGTGTTGCGGCGCTTCTGGCCACTGCGGCATGCTCGTCCGAAAAGGTCCGCGCCGCGGTGAAAGCGGAGAAAGATCGTAAGCCGGCCGCCGACTTCGCCCTGAAGGACGCCAACGGCCGCACGGTCCGGCTGTCTGATTACCGCGGCAAGGTGGTGCTGCTCAATTTCTGGGCCACCTGGTGCGGGCCGTGCAAAATCGAAATCCCGTGGTTTATGCAATTTGAGCAGGAACTGAAGGACCGCGGGTTTGCCGTGCTCGGCGTCGCCATGGACGACGAAGGATGGGACGCCGTAAAGCCGTATATCGAACAGCACAAGATCAACTACCGCATTGTCCTGGGCAACGATTCGGTCGCCGACACCTACGGAGGAGTCGACGCGCTTCCAACGACGTTCCTGATCGACCGCGACGGACGCATCGCCGCCAAGCACCAAGGTTTGGTCAGCAGAAGTGAATATCAGAATGAGATTCTTCACCTCCTCGACAGCTCCAAGCGCACGGCGAGCAGCCGCAGCCACGTGCCTGCTCTCCTGTTGCCTGCTCGCGCAGACTAACGTACTCACTGTCTCTGCGGCGGGCAGGGTTTCCGCAAAACGAAACGAAATGGCGACGGCGAAAGTGCGTGTACAGCTCAAGGAGGGTTACCACGTCAACAGCAACACCCCTTCGGAGGACTACCTGATTCCACTGAGGCTGGTCTGGAATGCAGCGCCGCTTGAAGTCGTCAGCATCGAGTATCCGGCGCCGAAGCTCGAAAAGTACCAGTTTTCAGCGGCGCCGCTGTCCGTGTTTTCCGGCAGTTTCGACATCGCCACGAAGTTCAAAGTCCCCGGCAACGCGCCGCACGGTCCCGCGATTCTGACCGGCAAGTTGCGTTACCAGGCCTGCACCGACCGGATGTGTCTTCCGCCCAGAACGGTTGAAGTGCCGCTGACGGTGGATATCCAGTAGACTCTGTAGGAATGAGAATGGGCGGCGCGGTCGCGATCGGATTCGCGGCGTGTGTGTTCACTTCCTGCGCAAACCGCACTGAAATCGATGCCGGTATCGCCAGCGCGATCGATCAGACCAAGGCGATCGATAATCATGCGCATCCGATGCGCCTTACCGACCCGGGAGAGCGCGATACGGACTACGACGTGCTTCCTGTCGAACTGATGGATCCGTCCTGGAGCATTCCGCCGCGAGCCAACCCAAATAATCCCGATTATGGGCGCGCGCAGCAAGCTCTATTCGGCATCCGCGAGCCCGCCGAGCGCGTCGCCGCCGCCAAACAGGCGGCGATGCGCGAGCATGGGGACGCCTATCCGGACTGGATTCTCGACCGGCTCGGAATTGACATCATGTTTGCCAATCGAGCCGCCATGGGACGCGGTCTCGACCCGGCGCGGTTCAAGTGGGTTCCGTTCGCCGATCCGTTGATGTATCCGCTGAATAATGATCGCCTGGGCGCCCGGGATCCGGACCGGAAAAATTTTTTTTCCGCCGAGCGGAATACGCTCGACCGGTATCTGAAAGAAGCCGGCGCCTCCACGCTCCCCGCCCGATTTGACGACTACTTGAGCTTCGTTGACGCCACGCTGGCGCGCTGGAAGCGCTCTGGCGCTGTGGCGGTGAAGTTCGAGATGGCGTATCTGCGATCACTGGCCGTGGGCAATCCGGACCGAGCCACTGCGGCGAAGGCGTATACGTCGTACTTGCGCTCGGGCATTCCCCCCGACGCCGAATACAAGACGCTTCAGGATTATATCTTCCGCTACATCGCCCTGGAGTGCGGAAATCTCAACCTGGCCGTGCATATCCATTCTCTGGCGGGCGCCGGGGCCTATTATGATAACGCCGGAGCGAATCCGAGCAATCTCGAACCGGCGCTGAACGATCCCGGCCTGCGCAAAACGAAGTTCGTCATCATCCACGGCGGGTGGCCGTACACCGGGGAAATGGCCGGCCTGCTGCAAAAACCGAACGTCTATCTCGACTATTCGGCGCAAACCTATTTTTTGTATCCGCGAGAATTGAGCCGCATCTTGCGGTTGTATCTGGAGATGGGTCCCGATCGCGTACTGTTCGCCACCGACGCCAGTCCATTCACGGCGGCGATCAGTTGGGAAGAGAGCGCCTGGTACTCGGCGCGGACGGCGCGCGACGCGCTCCGGCTGGCGCTGGAAGGCATGGTCAGCGACGGGGAGATCACGCACGAGCGCGCGATCCAGGTTGCGCACATGGTGCTGCGCGACAACGCGAAGAAGCTGTACGGGTTCTGATTGCGTCGTCTCGTCATCCGTCCCGGCGGGATTGGGGATGCGATCCTGTGTTTGCCCGCGATGGAGTTTCTCCGGCCGGACGAAGTGTGGGTGCGATCCGAAGTGGCGCCGCTGATCCGGTTCGCGCGGTCGCGGCCGATTGCATCGACCGGACTCGATCTGTTCGGGATCGCCGGCGTCGAACCGCCGGCGCAACTGATCGACCGTCTCCGGTCATTCGATGACATTGTGTCCTGGTATGGAGCGAACCGGCCGGAGTTTCAAGCTGCGGCGGAGCGGCTCAAACTGCCGTTCCGCTTCTTTGCCACCCTGCCTGGTCCTGGCGGAGCGCTCCACGCCGCAGATTTCTTCGCCCAACAGGTCGGCGCCCCGACGCCAGCCTGTCCGCATATCGAATTCAGCGGCGTCGAGCAGCACGGCGCCGCGGTGCTCCATCCGTTTTCCGGGAGTCCGCGCAAGAACTGGCCGCTGGCTCGTTTTGAAGAGCTCGCACGCGCGCTTGCCGCCGAGATGCCGGTGGAGTGGGCGGCGCGGCCGGGCGAGCTCCGTTTCCAAAGTCTGGACGATCTGGGAAGATGGCTTGCTGGCGCGCGCGTCTACATTGGCAATGATACGGGGGTGACTCATCTGGCGGCCGCGGCCGGAGTTCCCACGCTGGCGCTGTTCGGACCGACGGACCCACGCGTGTGGGCGCCGCGCGGAGCAAGAGTGCGCGTCATCGCCGCGCCCACCCTGGAGCATATCGATGTCCCTGCTACGCTGCGCGCAGTTCGAGAGCTTGCGTCGGAGTGATGATGGTCTCGGTCTCCGCCGCGTTATTTCCGCCGAGCTCCATGTGAAGCGCATTGGAGGCTTCGATCAGAATCATCGCGCCGAGCGAGGTGAGGTCCTGTCCTTTTACCAGCCGGCGCAGGCGCGCTCCGAGTCCCTGGCTGAAATCCGCGGCTTCGCGGCAGATCTCGATCGAATGTCCGGCTGAGCGAAGAGTGAGTCCGAAATTCAGCAGATGATTGACAATCTCGCCTTCTCCGGCGAATAGATCGCGCACGATTTTGTTACGCTTTCGGATCTGCGCCAGGATATCCTTGGCGTTGCCGGGCTCATACGAGCGAGCGAGTTCCGGGCGTCCGGCCGCAACCAGCGCAGACTGCACCAGGCGCAGGCGGCAGGTCAGGTCGCGACGGCTCTGGTGGAAAGCGCCATAGATCCATTCGTTCCCAAGCACGTCCCAGGTGAAATCGGTCCGCCGGCGCCCGGGAAATGGCTTGCTGGCTGCATACGCCAAAATGGCATGCGTCGCGACGACGTTTTCGCATCGGTCCGGATCGGAGAGCCATGTCCAGGCGATCCAGCTCCGCAGGGCGCGCTGGACCGCAACGGAGACGGCAGCGTGCGCGGGAAAATATGCCGGAGATTTTTCCAGAGGCGCGCGGCGCCACGCGGACAAGGCGGCAAACTTGAGCCGTCGCTCGATCGAGAGCGCCACCGACCCCGCCCCAGCGTCGATTCCTGCGCCGAAGGCCGCTTCGTACATGAGCGCGGCGACTTCAGCCGGCAACGCGCAAGCGTGTACGTGCCGAAGGTAAACGGGCGCCTCGGGTCTCTCCACGCCAGCGGCCATCAGTCTTGTCTCGTACAGGTTTGACTCGTCGGCCGAGAGCGCGACGCCCGCCGGGACGACCCGTCCATTGGCGAAACGAAATGCCGTCTTGGCGAGAACTTCGAACCGGGCGGGCCAGTGGCGCCGGTCGAGATACGGCAGATGCAGCTCCAATTCACCTCCGCGCGGCGCCGCGGCCAATGCGCGCTGGGCGGCTTGGCACAGGATGGCGTGGTTCTCACGGGCGGCGCGCAGGTCCGAAGCGCTGGAAAGCGGTCCGAACAGCGCCGCCAATCGCTTTCGCGCCCACTGCGGCAGCTCAAGAAATCTGGCTTCACTCTCAAAGGCGCTCCGCGCCTGTTCGGGCGACACAGGCGGTTGAGCGCTGGTGCGCTGTTGATCGGGATGCAAGCCGACCAGGGCTATTCCGAGACTCGAGCGCTCGACAGACAGGCCGAGATCGCACTCGAGATGTCCCGGAGCGCTTTCGCGCAGCCAGCAGAAGCGCACCTTTGCGTCGTCGGCGGGCAGCATGGGGTTGGTCATAGTCCAGTCACCCCCATTGTAGCGGTCAGGGTCCAAAAAACCGGGCGGCCGGAACCGGAATTTGCCGCCGTTGTTGATCAATAAGTACTTTATTTGTGGCAATTTCGAGACAATTTGCGATTCGCGCGCGAAGTCTGTGAATGATACCATGGGGCCAATGCGCAGACGAGAGTTTTTCCAGACCGCAGCCGCCGTCGCCGGCGCGGTTTCCGCTCAAGGTCAGGAGGCAACGCCGAGGAAAGGCCGGATCAAGCAGGGCGTCACCAGCGGCGTTTTCGGCCGCGGCATGCCGTTTGAGGAACAGTGCCGCATCGCCGCGCGGCTCGGCGCCAAGGGCTTTGACCTTATCGGGCCGGACCGCTGGCCGATCCTAAAAAAGTACGGACTTGTGCCGACCATGTATCCGGCGGGTCCCGGCGGCACGATTCCCGACGGTCTCAACCGGAAAGAGAACCACGAGAGGATTCTCAAGAGTCTTCATGCAGCCATCGATGAGGCGGCGGCGAACGGCGTACCGAACATCATCACGTTCTCCGGCAACCGCCGCGGCATGTCCGATCAGGAAGGCGCCGACAATTGCGTGCTGGCTCTTAATCAGATCAAGTCCCACGCCGAGGATAAAGGCGTCACGATCTGCATGGAGCTGCTGAACAGCAAAGTGAATCACAAGGACTACATGTGCGACCACACCGCCTGGGGCGTGGACGTCTGCAGGAGGGTAAACTCACCGCGCATCAAGCTGCTCTATGACATCTATCACCTCCAGATCATGGAAGGCGATATCGTGCGCACCATTCGCGAGAACATTCAGTGGATCGCCCATTTTCACACGGGCGGAAATCCGGGCCGCCATGAAATCGATGATACGCAGGAATTGAATTACCGTTTTGTCGCCAAGGCCATCGCCGACCTGGGCTTCACCGGATACGTGTCACACGAGTATTCGCCGGCGCCGGGCCGCGACCCAGTCCGGTCGCTCGAGGCGGCGATGGACATCTTCGACGTCTAGCCGCCCTACGGCAAGGGTCGGAGGCGCATCCGATTTTCAGAACCGCAGGGGCGGAAGCGGCCGGGTTGCGCTAGTAGGGCGGCTCCACGGCGGCCAGCTCCAACTGCTCGCCTCTTGACTCCTCCGGCTCGTCGTCCCAGGGGAGATAGATCACCTGGAGACGCTGCCCTTCGGCCAGCCGTTGCAGCAGGGCCTCCTGATTGTTGGCAAACCGCAGGGCGTCCCGGTGTCTGCCGGGCAGCGCGTCGATCTGAATAAACGTCGCTTCCTCCGTTTCTTTCAATCCGAGCTGCGTCTGCAGACGTTTCGGAATGTCCCTGAGCACCAGACGCGCGCCCGGAGGCACACAGACCGCGCAGGGCCAATCGTGCGCCCGCAGTCTCGACCACCAGCCTCTCACCTCATGCTTATGCGCTTCGAGTTCGGCGGGCGATGTCAATCCGATCGATCCCGTCGGGAAGCGATACGCAATCAGTTCCTCCCCGGTTACGGCAAGCCGACTTCGAAGGCCAGCCAAAGAGTAGTCACACATACAACCTCCCTCAAAGGCAAACTGCTGATCCGATCTTTACTCGTTCGGCGGCGGGAAGCAAGCCCGTCACGGTTGGGCGGCGGCGCTGGAGTGCGCCGTAGTCAACAGGCGGCGGAGGCTGGCGCGGGTATGCCTCAAATTGCAGCAGCTCAGCCGGTCGACCCAACGGCGCCGCGAGCTTGCTTTACTTCGCGCTCTGGTCCGCCTAAAATCAGATTGCACACGTGTTCACCCCGGAACGCCCGGCTTCGATCAAGGATATCGCCCGGATCGCGAAGGTATCGCATTCCACCGTATCGCGCGCCCTGCGCGAAAGCCCGCTGGTCAATGCGAAGACTGCCGAGAGAATCCGGCGCATTGCGGCGCAATCAGGATTCCGGGCAAGCGCTGTGGCGCGGAGCCTGGCGACGCGGCGCACCAATACCATCGGCGTGGTGGTGACCTCTATCGCCGACCCCTTTGTAGCGGAAGTAGTGAACGGCATCGAGGACAAGGCCATGGCTCACGGCTATTCGGTGTTCCTCGCCAACTGCCATGCCGATCCGGACCGTGAATTGAAGGTAGTGCAATCGTTTGAAGACCGGCGCGTGGACGGCATTGTGGTGACCGCGTCGCGGGTGGGTGCGCTGTACGCTCCCGTGCTCGAACGGATGCGGATGCCGATTGTTTTGCTGAATAACCAGCATCCCAGCCAGTTCGCACACTCGGTGATGATCGAGAACTTCGAAGCGAGCCGCCGCGCGGTTCGTCACCTGATCGAGCTCGGGCACCGGCGAATCGCCTATATCGGCGACCGGTTCGGGTACGGATCGGACTCGGAGCGCTTCAGCGGTTACCGTTCGGCGCTGGATGAGTCGGATATTCCGTTCCAGCCGGACTTGGTTGTGCACGGCGACGGAAAGGCGGAGGGCGGGTCCGCGGCGATGGAGCAGCTGTTGCAGCAATCGCCGCCGCCGACCGCGGTTTTCTGCTACAACGACATGACCGCGATGGGAGCGCTCAAGACCATGCGAGCGCACGGGTTTCGCACCCCCGAAGACATTTCGCTGGTGGGCTTCGACGATCTGCCGCTGGCTCTTTATATGGATCCGCCGCTAACCACGGTGCGCCAGCCCAAACATGAGATGGGCAGGTTGGCGATGGAGGTTCTGTTGAAGCGGATCGCCGGGTCGGAGGCGGAGCAGAATATCAAGGTCTCGGGCGAGCTGATTCTGCGAGAATCGACGGCGCCGCCCAAGGAGAAGACGAATGAAATTACTCGTGCGTCCCGAAAACGGAACGGAAGCGGAAACGAACGGGTTTCAGTTCCTCTCGTTCAGCGTTCGAAAACTTAAGCCCGGGGAGCGGGCCGAAGGCGCCACGGGCGCTCGCGAGCTGGGGCTGGTTCTGCTCGGCGGGCGGTGCTCGGTGTCGTCATCGCGCGGAGAGTGGACCGGCGTCGGCCGGCGCCCCAACGTCTTTGCGGGAATGCCGTACGCACTCTATCTTCCGATTTCAACCGAATACGCCATCACCGCGGAGACAGACTGCGACCTTGCATTCTGCTTCTGCCGGGCCGAAGAGCTGCATGCGCCGAAACTGATCCGACCGGAAGACGTGGAGGTGGAGATCCGCGGCGCCGGCAATGCGACGCGGCAGATCAACAAAATCATCAAGCCTGAATTTCCAGCGCACCGCCTGCTGATTGTGGAAGTGTACACGCCGAGCGGGAACTGGTCGAGTTACCCGCCGCACAAACATGATGTGCACAATCCGCCGGGCGAAGTGGATCTCGAAGAGATTTATTACTACCGGATCGACCGGCCGGAGGGCTACGCGATCCAGAAAGTGTACACGCCGGACCGGCGACTGGATGAAACGCTCACGGTGCGTGACGGAGAGATGGTTTTAATTCCGGAAGGATATCACCCGGTTGTGGCGGCGCACGGTTATACCGTGTACTACCTGAACGCGCTGGCAGGCTCGGCGCGGTCGATGGCGGCTTCCGACGATCCGGATTATTTGTGGGTGCGGGAGACGTGGCGCGACAAGGATCCCCGGGTTCCGCTGGTGACGATGGAAATGGAAGGCGCGAGGAACAATTGATGCGGACGCAACGCATGACCATGGCGCAGGCCCTGGTTGGATTTCTGAAGAATCAATACGTCGAGCGCGACGGACGCGAATATCGGTTTTTCCACGGCGCGTGGGGCATCTTCGGTCATGGCTGTATTGCCGGGATCGGCCAGGCGCTCCAGCAGAATCCCGATTTCCGCTATTACCAGTGCAAGAACGAGCAGGCCGCGGTACATATTGCCGCGGCGTTCGCGAAGGCGAAGAACCGGCTGGGCGCGTTTGCATGCGTGTCCTCAATCGGCCCGGGAGCGACCAACATGGTCACTGGCGCCGCGCTGGCGACCATCAACCGCCTGCCGGCGCTGCTTCTGCCCGGCGATATCTTCGCCCGGCGCAATGTGGCGCCGGTGCTGCAACAGCTTGAGTCCGAGCACAGCCAGGATATTTCCGTGAATGACGCGTTCAAGGCGGTTTCGCGATATTGGGACCGCATCAACCGGCCGGATCAGCTGGTCTGTTCGGTGGTGGAAGCCATGCGCGTGCTGACCTCGCCGGCGCAAACCGGCGCGGTGACGCTGGCGCTTCCGCAGGACGTTCAGTCCGAGGCCTGGGACTACCCCTCGGAAATGTTCGAAAAGCGCGTGTGGCGCATCGCCCGTCCAGAACCGGACCGCGCGCTGCTGGCGTGCGCGGCGGATATGATTCGGCGCGCCAGGCGTCCACTGATCATCGCCGGCGGCGGCGTGCTGTACAGCGAGGCGACCGAGGCGCTGGCGCAATTTGCGACGGCGACCGGCATACCTGTCGGCGAGACGCAGGCGGGAAAGAGTTCCCTGCCGTTCGACAATCCGCAGAATCTGGGAGCGATCGGCGTAACCGGCACGCCCGGGGCGAACATCGCCGCCCGCGATGCGGATCTGGTTATCGCGGTCGGCACGCGGCTAAGCGACTTCACGACAGCGTCCAAAACGGCGTTCCAGAATCCGGACGTACGCTTCGTCAACATCAACGTCGCGGAGTTCGATGCGTTCAAACATGCTGGACTTCCCGTGGTTGCGGATGCGCGCGCGGTCCTCGAGCAGCTTGGCGCGGCGCTGGCCGGATATCGCGTGGACGCCGATTACGCCAGCTGCATACGGCAGTGGAAGGATCGCTGGGAGCGCGAGACGGAGCGAATTTTCAACCTGCGGCACGGTCCGCCGATCAGTCAGGGCGAGGTGATCGGCGTGGTGAACCGCCTTTCGAGGCCGCAGGATATCGTTGTGTGCGCCGCGGGCAGTCTGCCCGGCGATCTGCACAAGCTGTGGCGGGCGCGGCAGCCGAATGGATATCACCTCGAATACGGATATTCGTGCATGGGCTATGAAATCGCGGGCGGGCTTGGCGTAAAAATGGCTGACCCGTCGCGCGAGGTGTATGTAATGGTCGGCGACGGATCGTTTTTGATGATGTCGAGCGAGATTGCGACATCCATTCAGGAAGGCTACAAGTTGAATATTATTTTGCTCGACAATCACGGCTTTTCAAGCATCGGCGGGCTTTCGCAATCGATCGGATCTGAAGGATTCGGCACCGATTACCGGATGAGGACCGGCAGCGGGCAGCTGGATGGAGATTATATGCCCGTGGATTTCGTAAAGCTGTGCGAGGGATTGGGAGCGCGGACCGTGCGGGCGCGCACCCGCGAGGATCTGGAGCAGGCGATCGAGGCGATGAAGAACGAAGCGCAGACGACTGCGGTGGTGATTGAGGTGGACAAAGAGATGCGCGTGCCAGGCTATGAATCGTGGTGGGATGTGCCGGTCGCGGAGGTGTCCGAAATCGCAAGCGTTCGGGCTGCGCGCGCCCAGTATGAGGAGGCAGTGAAGAAGGAGCGGCGCCACGAAATGGCGGCGAGCGCGAGGTGATTGCAATGACTGCGACCGGAGTTCAAAAGGAAGTCAGGAATTTCATCGGAGGCGCGTGGCGCCGGCCGAGTTCGGAACCGGCGACCGACGTACTGAATCCAGCCACGGGGGAGGTGATTGCGAAATCGCCGGCGGGCTCGGCGGAAGAGGTCGCGGCCGCGGTGGACGCCGCATCGGCGGCGTTTCCCGAATGGCGCGCCACGCCTGCGCCGGAGCGGATTCAGTATCTGTTCCGTCTGAAGCAACTGCTCGAGGATCACTTTGAGGAGATCGCACGAATCACGACCATGGAGAACGGCAAGACCCTGGCGGAATCGCGGGGCGAGCTGCGGCGCGGCATTGAGAACGTGGAAGTGGCCTGCGGCATTCCCACATTGATGCAGGGCTACAACCTGGAGGACGTGGCGCGGGGCATCGATGAGACGATGTTCCGGCAGCCGCTGGGCGTCGTGGCCGCGATTACTCCGTTCAATTTCCCCGCCATGATTCCATTGTGGTTTCTGCCATACGCGATTGCCTGCGGGAATACGTTCGTGCTGAAGCCCTCCGAACGAGTGCCGCTGAGCATGATGCGCATCGCCGAGCTGATCGAGCAAACAGGCCTGCCGAAAGGCGTCGTGAACATCGTAAACGGCGGCAAGCCGGCCGTGGACGCATTGCTGGAGCATCCGGCCGTGCAGGCGATCAGCTTCGTGGGATCGACGCCTGTGGCGAAGTACGTCTACGCCCGTGCGTCGGCGAGCGGCAAGCGGGTGCAATGCCAGGGCGGAGCGAAAAATCATGTAGTGGTGCTGCCGGACGCGGATCCGGAGACGACGACGCGGATCATCGCCGACAGCGCATACGGGTGCGCGGGGCAGCGGTGTCTGGCCGTGTCGGTGGCGGTGACCGTGGGCGAAGCGCGCCACTGGTTTTCCAAATCGATTGCGGACGCGGCGGCGTCCCTCAAGGTCGGCAACGGGCTGGACGAGGGCGTCCAGATGGGTCCGGTGATTACGCCGGCAAGCCGTGAGCGCATTGAAGGGCTTATCGCGCAGGGCGCCGCAGAGGGCGCAAAGCCAGCCGTAGACGGGCGGGGCGTCAAAGCAAATAGCGGAAAGGGCAACTTTGTCGGGCCCACAGTTCTCGATGGAGTGCCGGCGGCGAGTCCGCTGGCGGAGACCGAAATCTTCGGTCCGGTGCTGAGTCTGATCCATGCCGGAACGGTGGAAGAGGCTATGGACATCATCCGAAAGAATTCGTACGGAAATGCGTCATCGATTTTCACTACAAGCGGCGCCGCCGCACGCAAGTTTCGCAATGAAATCCCCACGGGCAATGTGGGCGTGAATATCGGCGTGGCGGCGCCGATGGCCTATTTCCCCTTCAGCGGATGGAAAGGCAGCTTTTTCGGAGTTCTGCACGCGCAGGGTCGCGATGCGGTGGAGTTTTATACGGGCGAGAAGGTCGTCATCGAGCGCTGGCCGAAAGAGTGGAGCCGCAAATTCTAATGACACCTGCCACTGAGGAGAGGGCGACGGCGTTCCGCGTAGGCAACGCCCCGTGTTCCTGGGGAACGCTGGAATTCGAAGACGTCAAAGGCGAACAGATCGAATTTGATCGCATGCTCGATGAACTCGTCGAGACGGGCTACACGGGGACGGAGCTGGGGGAGTGGGGCTACATGCCCACGCATCCGGTCCGGCTGAAAGCGGAGCTCGACAACCGCGGACTGGTCATGCTGGGCGCATTCGTACCAGTGGCGCTGAAAGATCCGGCGGCGCATGAGCCCGGCATAGCCCATGCCATCAAGACCGCCCGCCTGCTGGCGGCAGTGGCATCGGATCCAAAGCCTTATCTGGTGCTCGCCGACGCCAACGGCACGGTTCCCGAACGGACGCAAAATGCAGGGCGCATTACGCCCGAGCTCGGATTGAGCGCGGCGGAATGGCGAATATTCGCCGAGGGCGCGAACCGAATCGGCCGTGAAGTAATGGCCGAGACGGGACTACGCACCGTGTTTCATCATCATTGCGCTGGCTATGTGGAGACGCCAGGCGAGATCGAGCGCTTTCTCGAACTGACGGACCCGGATGCGATCGGACTGGTGTTTGATACGGGCCATTATGCCTACGGCGCCGGCGATTGCGGCGTCGTCGCGGGCATGGAGCGCTTCAAGGACAGAATTCAATACGTGCACCTCAAGGACTGTCAGCCCGCCGTCGCCGAACGCGCGCGAGCTGAAGGCTGGGATTACTTCACGGCTCTGCGCCATGGCGTGTTTTGCGAACTGGGGAAGGGCTGCGTCGATTTCCCGGGCGTGCTGCGATGGTTGAAACAGAACTCGTATGAGGGATACGTGCTGGTGGAGCAGGACATCCTTCCCGGCATGGGCGCGCCGAAAGACAGCGCGCGGCGGAACCGCGAATATCTTCGGTCGATCGAGAACAACTACGCGTAAGCACAGCCGCGGATGAACCAAATGAACGCGAATAGCAAATTGAAAATCGGAATTATCGGCGCCGGACGGATTGGGAAAGTTCATGCTGAAAACATTGCGTTTCGAATTCCAGAGGCCGAGCTGGCGGCGATCGCCGATGTAAATGCCGAGGCGGCGCGGCGCCTGGCCGAACGGAGCCGCGGCGCAAGAGTGGCGGGCAGCGCAGAGGAATTGCTGCGTGATCCGGCTGTCGATGCAGTGCTGATCTGTTCCTCCACCGATACGCATGCGGATCTGATCATTGCGGCAGCTCGCGCGGGCAAGCATATTTTTTGCGAAAAGCCGATCGATTTCAATCTGTCGAAGATTGATCGCGCGCTCGAGGCTGTCGAACAGGCGCGGGTGAAGTTGCAGATTGGCTTCAACCGGCGCTTTGATGCAAACTTCGCGCGCGTTCGGAAAGCCGTTGTGAGCGGCGAGATCGGAACGCCGCACCTGCTGCACATCATCAGCCGCGACCCCGCGCCTCCGCCGATCTCATATGTGAAGGTCTCGGGAGGCATGTTTCTGGACATGACCATTCATGACTTCGATATGGCGCGCTTCCTGATCGGCGATGAAGTGACTGAGGTGTACGCGGCAGCAGGCGTGCGCGTCGACCCCGAAATCGGCAAGGCGGGCGACGTGGACACGGCGGTGATCACTTTGCGGTTCGCAAACGGCGCTCTTGGCACGATCGATAATTGCCGGAGAGCGCCGTACGGATACGATCAGCGCGTCGAAGTGCTGGGCAGCGCGGGCTCAATCGCGACGGAAAACTGCTATCCAAACCGCGCCGTGATCAGCACGGCGGAGTCGGTTCGCCGCGACTTGCCGTTGAACTTCTTTATGGACCGCTATGTGGACAGTTTTGCGAACGAGCTGCGGGCGTTTGTGGAGGCGGTGGTGAACGATCAGCCGACGCCGGTAACCGGCGCCGACGGCCGCGCTCCGGTGGCCATGGCGCTGGCAGCGCGCAAGTCATACGAAGAAGGGCGGCCGGTGCGGCTTGCAGAAGTTGCGGATCACGCCTCAGCGGTACGTTTGGATTAGGCGTCTCTGACGCGGATGAGCCGAGCGATCTGCGCACCCGACGCGATGCCCAACAGCGACTCGATTCGCCAAAGGTTGGGCTGCATTTCAAGAGCGGCGCGCAGGGGCGGCTTGCGAGTCGATACCAGGCGGCGACTCTGCACGTACGGATCTGTGCGGGAGGCGGTAATGGCCGTCCCTACCGCGGCCGTTGTTTGGAAATTGCGCGGCTGAGGACAATCCAGGCGTTCGATTGAACGTTGAAAACCCAGCGTCACCACTCGGCTACGGAGCCATCCTCGTGGAACACCCGGGCCATTGGCCGCGTGCCGCCGAACGGGTACTTGGCGAGACTTGCTTCCGACAGCTCGAATCCGAGCCCCGGCTTGTCAGAGAGCGGGAACCGTCCATCCACCATTCGCATTGCAGGAAATCCCAGCCACTCTTCCCAGACTTTGTCTGTAGCGGTCGGCTTTACTTGACCGCAGATCTCCTGGACAACAAAGTTGGGCATGGCGGCATCCACATGAATCGTCGCGAGCCCGCCGATTGGCCCTTCGCACGCGTGGGGCGCCATGGAGATGGATGAGACGTTCGCGGCCGCCGCCACCTTCCACAAGGCAGTGATGCCGCCGACGTGGTTAATATCGGTCTGCAGAATATCGACCACGCCCATTTCGATCAGCTCGCGGCAGCCATAAGCCGCGATGAGGCGCTCGCCGGTCGCTATCGGAGTGGTTGCGCGCCGCGCGATCTTCGCCATGGCCTGAACATTCTCCGGAGGACACGGTTCCTCAACGAACAGCAGATTGAGGGGCTCAACCTCCTTCACGATAATCGAAGCCACGCTCGGGCTGGTCTTGGCGTGGAAATCGACGGCGATATCGATATCCGGACCGAGCGTCTCGCGTAGCAACTGAATCGCTTTGATAGCCCGGTCAATTTTCGGCCTGCGCTCGAGCCACTCGTAATAGCCGGGGATGCCGGACTTGACGCAGGTTATGCCCTGTTCGCGCGCAGTCTCGCGGATCTGCGCCAACCGCTCGCGGTTGGCCCCGTCCACGTGGTAGTACCCTCGCACCCCTCGCGAATCGAAAGGCCCTCCGAGCAGCTTGTAAACGGGCATTCCGAGCGCCTTGCCGCGAATATCCCACAGCGCCTGGTCGATGCCCGAGATCGCCGATCCGATGACGGGCCCGGCGCGATAGAACGAGTGAACATACATCGATTGCCAGATGTGTTCCACCTGCATCGGATCCGCGCCGATCAGGAAATCGCGAAAATCATTGATGCACGCCATCACCGCGCCTGCTTTGCCTTCGAGCGTGCCCTCGCCCCAGCCGATGAGACCCTGGTTCGTTTCAAGCTTGACGAACACATAGGGACGGTCTGACGTCGGCGTCAGAGAAACGCCGAACACTTTCATGCCGGTAATTTTGAGGCCGGAGTTGATGCCCGCGAAAGCCTGCACGCCCACCGGACCAGCCTGCGTTTGAAATGCACAGCCGCACGAATCGGTGAGCAAACTCGAGCGCTTGGCGCTTGCGGCCGTAGCGAGACCGGCGGATCCCAGAGCGAGGAAATTTCTACGACGCATGATATTTCTCCAGAGCGGCCTCATTCACCGTAATTCCGAGGCCCGGCGCATTCGTCAGTTCAAGAAATCCGTTTTTGCCGTCCTCGACTGCCGGGCTCACAATTGCCCGCCGCATGGCGCGGTCCCGCTCATCGCGTGGAATCGGCACGTGCTGAATAAAGAAGTTCGGAATGCTGGCGGCGAGCTGGATCGCTGCTGCCGTGCCCACCGGTCCTCCGCTGTGCCGCGGGGCAACTGCCACGTAATAGGTCTCCGCAAGCGCGGCGACGCGCCGCGCGCCGCTGATCCCGAAAATGCCGATCTCCGGGCGCACAACGTCAATCAGTCCTTCGCGCAGCAACGCCTGAAATACGCCGGGATCGCCGATGCCGCGCCCGAACCCGAGGGGGACAACGGTTTCACCAGCGACCTTCCGTACGGCTTCGAGATTCGAGTGCGAACACGGTTCGTCGAACCACAGGGGATGCTTCGATTCCACCGTGGTTGCGACGGACGCCGCATCACCCGGAGTCAGCAGGCCATTCCCGGCGAGTACAAAATCATGATCCGCCGGAACCGCGTTCACCAGGTCCGCGATTCGATTCTGGTAGGCCTTGCCCTGATTGCGCGACGCCGGCGCGGGAATATCGATGACGGCAACCGGAAATTCCTGCGCATACGGCGAACTGTACGCACGGACCTTGTTGCGTGTGGGTCCGCCCAGGATCCTGTAGACAGGCGCGTTCGCTGTTTTCCCGAGGATGTCAAGCAACGCGATATCGAGCGCCGCGCGAAACGGCGTCGAAGGGGCGATGGTCGCGTACGCATTCGCAGGCCTTCCGATCCAGGCGGACTGCAGTGCTTTGATATCCGCGTTCGGATCGTGTAGGCATTCGCCCCAGCCTGTCACGCCGGATCGAGTCGTCACCTTCAGCACCGAATAGCGCGTTCCGGAGATGGGTTCGCGCACGGGGAAATGCCGAATGTCAGTGATGTCGAGCGGGTCCGGTTTGGCCGCCGCGGCGGCTGCTTGTGGCGCGAATCCTGCCAGCAGGCGCGCTCTTCTTTGGATCGCGATGTGATTCATAAATATGATTGAGTTGCGACTCAAAACATGAGCCGCAACGCGAGTTGAACCTGCCTTGAGGGCCTGGCTGTTGAGGTGATGGAGCCCACGCCATTGCTGCCAATGGTCGTGTTAGACGGTATCGAGAACTGCGGATGATTCAGGGCATTAAAGAACTCCGCGCGGAACGTGACATTTGCAGTCTCGGCGATGCGGAACCGCTTGGCCGCGGTCAGGTCCACGTTGGCGGCCCGGGGTCCGGTCAGCACATCGCGTCCCGAGTTCCCATAGCAATAACAAGTGGCGGGCGGAATCGAGAACGCCGCGGGATTGAACCACTGCTGCAACGTCCGTTCAGCGGGATACGGGTTCACGCCCGCGACTACATTCGCTCGCGAGGTTGTACCGTTATTGGTTGCCGAAGGGGCCAACACTGTAAATGGCAGGCCGCTCTGCAGGACCACAATGGCGTTGAGTTCCCAACCGCCGATTACATGGCGATTGAAGCCGTTGTTGCCGCCGGCCCAGCGCTTTCCCTCGCCGAACGGCAGTTCGTACGTGGCGAACAGATTGAGCCGGTGGCGCACGTCGCTGTTCGAGCTTCCCCAATCCGCCCGGCGGTTATTCGGATCCTGCCCTCCGCCTGAACCGCCGTCCCACGGCGCATTATCCATCGCGTGCGACCACACCCAGTTGGCATTGAAGTACAGGCCGCGGGCGTAGCGCTTCTCGAATACCACCTGGAGAGACTGGAATTCCGAATTCCCGGCTGATTGCCAGTAATTGATATTCGTAATGTTGGGCAGCAGCGGGTAATATGGACGCCGCGGGTTAATCGCGCCGGGGCCCGGCGGCGGCGTATTGATACCGAAATTCCACGCCAAGCGCCTTCCGAGCGAGCCAACATAGGTGGCCGTAAGCACGGTGGAGTTGGATAGCTGGCGTTGTATCCCGAAATTGAACTGCTGTATCCGAGCATTGCGGAAATGCGGGTCGATCGCCGTAATTGTGGCATTCGGAACTGCCGCCGTGGGGTTGTTCGGATCGGTTGGCGGGAAGTCCGAGCGCTTCGGTATGCCCTGGCTGACGGTATTTGCCGGAAAAAGGTCGCCTGGGCTGGTGGTGAACACCAGGTCGAATGGCTGTTGCCGGAACTGGCGGATGGTCGTTCCGTAATTGCCCTGCGGATCGTAGAAAATGCCGTACCCAGTGCGGATTACCGTCTTCGGATCGAACTGATAAGCAATGCCGACCCGTGGTCCGATCGCCGAATAGTCCGTCTCTACATTGGCCGTCCTGCTCGCATTCTGGCCTGCAAGGAGAAGCTTTGCGGTGACAGGATCCCAATTCACCCAGTAGTTGTTGTCTTCCGTGAACGGCGTATTGATCTCGTAATGAAAACCGAGATTGAGCGTCAACTTGTCGGTTACGCGCCATTCGTCGCGCGCATAGAAATTGTATTCGTTGGTTCGGACGTGCGCTGTTCCCGGAATGAAAAAATCGCGAACTGTGCTGCTGGGATATCCGAGCAGCATACTGGCGATTGCGTCACCGGCGCCGCCCGTGCTCGATGGATTATTGGTGAACCCGGCGGAAAAGCTGAAGCGGCCGAAAGCGCTCTGTCCCGGAGGGCTGGCCGTCTCGCTGATGAGCCTCTGCCGGATGTCGATTCCGAATTTCAGGGCGTGTTTCCCTTTCTGCCAGCTCACGTCGGCAACGTGCTCGAACATGTGCTCGCGGCGGATCAGCGGTTCCGATCGAGCGTTGCCGAGACCAACATAGCCCGAGGGGCTGATGATCGGAGCGGATGGCTGGAATGGGTCCGTGGTGTCGCGTCCTGGTATCTGCGACCAGACCGGATCCGTCAGTTTCTCGGGCAGGAGAAACTGCCGGAATTTCGTGAAGCCGACTCGATACCCGGCCATGAGCGTGGGGCTGAACACACGGTTATAAGCGATCACTCCGTTTTGGCCGCGGATATCGTCAGGTCCGGAAAAGCTGTCTTCGTTGCCCCCGATGCGTGTATCAAACGTGTTTGGGATGTGCAGATCGGAGTTGTCGATCGAATAGCGTGCAAATAGCGTCTGGTTGGCTGTGATCTGATGATCGATGCGGATGTCTCCGCGATCCAGATTGCTGATCTTTTCCGGGTTTGCGATGTAGTTATTCACCAGCCCGCTGGTCTGCGGGTTCGGGTAGAGAGCCACGATCTTCGCTGCGAGCGGGTCAAAGCGCGATTCCGGAATCAGATCCCCGGGAAATCTGGTCCGCGTATAGGTAATGGTTCCGCCGCTGGTGACGGCCGTCGTTGTCGCCGGATCGAAAATGCCGTTCCTTGCCACACCGGCGAAGTTGCCGGATTTCGCGGCGGCTGTCGGTACAGTGATTACCTTGGTTTGGCCCTGTTTCTCGCGGTAGCCTTCATAGTCCGCGAAGAAGAAAGTCTTATTGCGAATGATGGGGCCGCCTATGCTGCCGCCGAATTGATTCAATTGGTACTGGGGAATCGGCAGGTCGGCGCGGTCGAAGAAGTTCTTTGCATCCATCGCCGAATTCCGCATATATTCAAAAGCCGAACCGTGGATATTGTTCGTGCCCGATCGCGTGCTGGTGACGAGCACCGCTCCACCGGCTCTTCCATATTCCGCGCCGGCATTGTTTGTAATGGCCTTGAATTCCTGCACACCCTCGACCGCCGGCCGCACCACGAACGTCTGCGAGATCATTTCAGTATTGTCGATTCCGTCCAGCAGCAGTTGATTGCTGCTATCGCGAGCGCCGTTGGCGAGTAAAGTCGTGCCGCCGGGCCGGAGTTCATCAGGCCGGAGGCCCGAGTTGATTGTGCCGGTTTGCGCGTAGCTGAGACCCGTCACGCCGGGTGCGAGGACCGCAAGTTGAACGATGTTACGGCCATTCAGAGGAAGCGTTTCGATCGGCTTGGTGTCGATCACCTGGCCGACCGTCGAACCCTCGGTCTGGAGCAATGGAGTTGCAGCGCGCACTTCGATGGTCTGCTCGATGCCGCCTAATTGAAGCTGGATGTCGAGGCGGCCCTCCTGTGCGACCTGCAAGACTACTCCTCTCGTCACATACCGTTGGAAACCCGGCTTCTCCGCCTCGACCGCATAGCTGCCCGGCGTCAGATTGACGGCCCGGTAATTGCCAGCGGCATCCGTTTGCAAATTGAGAGAGGTGTTCGTTGCTTCGTTGGTGACCTTCACGGCAACTCCGGGGAGCACGGCGCCAGAGCTATCGGTCACGGTTCCGGCCAGGCTCGCCCTCTCGACTTGACCATGCAGAGCCGGAACGAGAGCCAGGATGAGCACTCCGAAGCAAACCAGCCGATGGGTCATTGTTTTCTCCTGAGACTAACAGGACGCGGCCGACTCCGCCGAGGTACGCTTCGGTGTGAACCGCACTCCTGCGAGCGGGCCTACGCTCCCCTTGCCGGCGTCAAGCGCTCATACCTTGAGATCCCAGCCCTTGCGCAGAAACGGCTTGAGAAGTCTGTTAGCTTCCTCGCTGTTGCTGAAGCGCCGCTTATCTGCGTCCCACATAAGCTTTCCAGGAACCCGCAAAGCGATCGCGCCCAACGCGAGCCACTCGATGTATTTCGCGGCCACGGCGAAATTCGATACGCCCGGCGCGCCGCCTTTGCAGGCGCGGATCCAGTCCTGCTGGTGATTCACTCCGCGTAGCAGCATTTGCGGCGGCAGCTTGTAATCCGCCCACCGCGAGGCCGGCAGCAGCCAAACGCCCTCGCCTCGGGCTGTCGTCGCCATATAGCCCTTCGACCCCACGAACAGTGCGCCGTTGCCGGGGGCGCGCAGCTTGGGATCCTGAGAAACGCCCGGAGGCAGACCGCTTGTGCCTCCGGGACCTCCGGGTCTACGGCCGCCGGGCGGAACCGCGCCGCCCTGATTCTGACGTGGAAGCGGCTTCCCATCTACCGTCAATTGCGTGCTGACCAGCATTGTGCCGTCGCCGCCTTGGACGAACGGCCGGCCTTTCTCAGCGAGGTTGTTCATTGGCGGGAAGAGGCGCTCACCTTCCTTCATGCCCGGCGGATTCTCGAAATCTCCACGCATGTTCTGGTACGTGTGCACGGTGACCGGCGGCATGTTTCCGCGCGCCGGAAATTCGAAAACGATGTGCGCGCGCAGCGGCCACACCCACTGATTCTTGCCTTCGACGAACACACACTCCACGCTGCTCGGGCTTGCCTTATCGAGTTGGAGGGCCAGGTGAGCCGGTCCGAGATTGTGGACCAGCCAGTCGCCCAGCGAGCCGCCCGTGGAAAAGCCGATGAATGCGCGCCATTGATTTGTCATGAGCGGATTAAATGCACGCGGCGCGGCGCAGCCGAGCCACAGGTCCCAATCGAGCGTAGATGGAACGGGTTTCGCCTCAGGTCCTGTTTCGGGAATATTCGGCTGTCCGCCGTAGATGGCGCCTGTCCAGGCATGCACTTCCTTGACCTCGCCGATCTCGCCCGACCAGAAGATCTCGCAGGCCGTCTTCGTGCCCTCGTGGCTCCAGCCCTGGTTACCCATCTGCGTGGCCACCTTGTACTTCACAGCGGCATCGGCCAGCAGTTGCGCTTCCCATGGCGTGCGCGTTAAGGGCTTTTCGCAATACACATGTTTGCCATGCTGCATGGCGAGCAGCGCCACAGGCGTGTGCATATGATCGGGCGTGGCAATCATGACCGCGTCGATGTTTTTGCCCTCGGTCTCGAACATCTTGCGGTAGTCTTTGTACTTCGTTGCGTTCGGGTACTGCGCGAATCCGCGCGCGGAACGCTCTTCGTCGACGTCGCACAGAGCGACGATGTTTTCCGTCGCAGCCGCCCCCATCAGGATCGCGGGACCGCGCACTCCCACCCCGACCCCAGCGATATTGAGCTTCTCATTGGGCGATTTGTACCCCAATGCGGAAAGAGATGGCGTGCTGCCGAACCCGCCGGACGGGACCGCACCCGCCAGCAGCGTGCCGAAAAAGAAATGCCGTCTGGGAAACCGATATTCGTTCATCGCGTGTCTCCTTGCCAGGTGAACCGGCCGCTCACTATTTAAACAGACGCGGAGCGAAATCGTTGAGACAACGGCGCCATGTTAACCATTCGTGCGCTGTCCCGGGCGACTCGAAATACACATTGTGGATGCCTGCCTTGGTGAGCGCCTCACTGAAGTTCTTAGTCCCGGGACCTTCCTCCGAACCGATGCCAAGAAACAACACCTTCATTTTCTTGTTGAATGCATTGGCATCGGCGAACACGCCGTTGTTCGAGGTCTTCGGGTCGAAGCCGCCGCGTCCGCCAGTGCTGCCGCTGAAGCCGCCCAGGTAGGCGAATTTGTCCAGGTTACCGAGTACGGTCACGAACGATTGCATGCCGCCCATCGAGAGCCCGGCCATGGCCCGGTTCTCACGCCCGGGCGCTGCGCGATAGGTGCGTTCGATCATCGGTATTAAATCCGTAAGCATCATTTCTGTGAATGTTGCGCCAAAATCTGCCGGAAATGGTGAGCGCGAGGCGCTCGGGGCGCCGCGTCGGGCGCCGATCGGCGGCGGAACATCCGCCAGGGAGGCGCGGGCGATAATACTCCGGGCCCAATACAATGACGCATCTTCACCAGGCTTGACTGCATTCAGATTGTCCATGACGACCAGCATCGGCTTCGCCTTCTTCTCGGCGATCAGGTTGTCCAGAATGAAGTCCACGTGACCCTGCGTATGCCAGCCCTGCTCGTTTTCGCCCCAGCCATGCAGCAGATACAGAACGGGATACCGCGTGCGCGCATTGGCGTCATAGTCCGGAGGCGTGTACACGTAGCAGCGGCGCCATTTGCCTGTGACTTTTGAGTAGTACCAGCGCTGACTCACTTGGCCGTGGGGCACGTCCTTTGGTGCATAGTAGGCTGCGTCTGCATCCGGCTCGGGAATCTCGATTCCGCTGTTGTCCCATCCCGAGCCGAAGAACGTGCGTGTCGCCGGGTCGGCCACAACAGAGCCATCGATGACAATGCTGTAGTAATGGAAGCCGACCACTTGAGGCGGTATAGTGACCGTCCACAACCCGTCCGGGCCTTTGGTCATATCGTGCACGCCTCCCAATCGCACCTGTACTTTCTGCGCCTCGGGAGCGAATACCCGGAACGTCACCCTGCGATCGGGATGCACGCACGGGTACGGGGCGCCTGGAATATTGAGCGGCGACGGCTTGCATTGGTCTGGCGCATCTGCCCAACACAGGCTGCAAGCAATCAGCATCACAACGGCGAATCTCATAAGTTCTCCTTTCGTAAGAACAAGACCGGCTTTGCGCTCCCACTCGGCCCACCCGGAAGCGAGCAACGGCGCATGTCTTGCCAAAATCTTCACCTTAATACCGTTCAAAACGGTAAATGGTGATGCTAATCGGCGCAATCCGCAGATGATCGATCGCCTCTTCGACGGGCGCCTCGGTGACTTGCACATCATGAGTGTTCAAGCCGGTTGTTGCGGCCAGGTTCGGACCCGTCATACGCCACATGCGCCCATTCGGCCGAAGCCGCATGTTTCGCACATCCAGGCCGAGCGTCTGCGCCGATTCGGTCGCGTTCACCACCGCGACCGTGAGCGCCTTCCCGTCTTCGCTCCATGCAGCCACGACATCGAGCGGATAGGTCGGGCTGCCGGCGTTCACCTTGGGCTGATCGCCGCCCACGGGATACAAGGGCGCCGGCACGGGCGAATTCCCGTCCACCGGAATCGCCGAGCTTCCAAAGTGGTCGCGATAGAGTTTGAACAGCAGCCCGGTGGCGCTCAGCGCTGCCTCGGTCGCGTTGTACTCCATCGAGGCCGTCGCCATGGTGTGGCCGGCCATTTTGATGAGGTCGCAGTGTCGGATCATCTCCTGCAGCACCATCGCGTTCGCCAGGTTGCCTTTCAGCGTGTTACCGGCCCCTGTGTACGCCCACTCGTCAATTGCCATCGGGATGCGCCGGGTCTTCAGCGCCGGGATGCGCTCCAGATACTCCTCGTAATACTCGACCTTACCCCTCACGCGGTTCGCGGGACGGCGCGCCCACTCGACCAGCGGCTCATCGACCTTAACCATGTATTTCGCGCGTTCGAATGGGCCGGGCCGGATGCTGGAAGCGTCAAATCTCTGCCCCGCATAGGAATAGAAGTGCTCGGACATCACATCGATGTTTTCGAAGCAGTGTGTGAACAGGCCTCCAGTCCAGTCGGCATCGGAACCGAAATCGGGCGTCAGCTTCCCCGTGATGCGCAAGGATAAGCCATAGATGGTCATCTCCTCCGGAGTAGCGCCAGTCGCCAGCAGCGTAATGGTCGGATCAACTTTGCGCATCGCCTTAGCGAACATATTGTGCTTAATGACGTACTGGTTTAGCGCCATATGGCCGAACTGCCATGACCCATACATCTCGTTCCCGATGCCCCACCATTTGACGTTGTATGGCGCCGGATGACCATTGGAGGCCCGCAATTTGCCCATCGGAGTGTCTGTGGATCCGTTCACGTACTCGACCTCTTGCGCCGCCGAACGAGCGTCCCCGAACCCGGCGTTCACGCTGATGAAAGCGTCCACTCCGAGCAGTTGGCACAAACTCAGGAACTCATCCGTTCCAACGTCATTGGGTTGCAAGGCAGACCATACGGGGTCCCACGTTGGCGGTCGCTTGTCAGGATCGCCAATGGCGTCGCGCCAGTCGTGAGCCGAGAGAAAGTTCCCGCCCGGGAAGCGGTACATACCGGACCGCTGAGCCTTGAGCAACGCGATCACCTCAGGGCGGAAACCCCGAATATTGTCGGCTGGCATCAGTGAAATCGCCCCAACGTGGAACGAGCCCCGCCCTTTGCCCGTAATCTCAATCCGGCCGTCGTCCGTGCTTCCCCCAGCCACAAATTTCACCGGATAGGTCGAGTACTTCGGCCCAACTCCAGAAATAGCGACGGTCTGCCGTTCACCCGGCCCGTTGCCCCAGACCAAGCTCACGGCGATGCTCACGCCAGGAGCGCCGGACAACACAAGCCGCCCCGTGTACGCCTTGTTTTTGCGTAGTACGAGTCCTGCTTGCCGTATACCCCTGGGCTCATTGCCGGCCAACGCTATCATTGGGCTATGCTCGCCTACCCAAACCTGCCTGGTATCCATGGTCACGCTCGAATCGGGGCCGATCGGCGTCCACCGGTTCGGCTGCCGGCCTCGCATCGGCCGCCGTTGCGGTGAAGCGGGTGGAGCTGCGGCCGTGATCGGATAGTAGAATTTGCGATCGTCGATCATTTCCGCCCAAACGCTCCGGTTGACCAGATCGCCGATGTGCTCGATAAACTGTCCGTAAATATACGGCGAAATTGGCGTCGCAGGTTTGCTGCCATCGATGATCGCGATCACCGGGCGGCCCGAACCAGTGTCCGCCCGCACAGCGGGGCCAAATAGCTGGATAAGGACTATCAGAGTCGCTGGTGACAGGTGCTTCAGCATATTTCTTCGGCGGGACTTGCGGCTCGTGGGCCCGGCGCGCCTTCTCGCGTGACTTCAAATCCTCGACCGGGCGACGCCCACGGCAGCCTCGCATGTGCAAGCCGATTCTCTGGGCGAGTTCTGCTCCCGCTTGGATCTATGCTATCGCCTGTAATCTTTGATCGGCTAGGTTTGGTACGGTGTCCGAGCATCGAATGAACATGCTTTCTTAGACTTACGGTCCTTAGTGGGCGGCGGCAGGGGCCGACTGAACAGCGTTAGAAACCGTTAACTACAGTCGTCAAACGGTACCATACTAGGCTCCACGACACTCCGATGCTACGCTGCTGCTTACATGCGGCCGCGAACCCGCCGGGTAAGCCGCAAACTGAGGAGGTCTTAAATGAACTCGCAGTCGCTGAGCCGTCTGATCCCGCTCTGGGCCCTCGTAGGCTACGTATTTGCGGCGCTTGCCTGGAGTCAGGCCATGAACTCAGCAGATGTGACCGGATCCGTTACAGACCCATCCGGGGCCATTATCCCCGGTGTGACAGTCGCCGTCCGAAACATCGACAAAAACATTGAGCACACGACTGTTACCAACGAATCCGGGCTGTACGATACGGGGCCGCTGATCCCCGGCGACAGCTATCTCCTCACGTTCCGCAAGGATGGGTTCGCAAGCCTGCAGCGCGGCCCGATGGTGTTGCGCACGGGTGTTACCGGCCTGAATGTACAACTCAGCCTGTTAACGGCCAGTCAGCAAGTAGTGGTGAATGAGTCTGCACCGCTCCTTGAGACCGCCACATCCGAGATCTCAACCACGCTGCCCACTCAAACGTTAACGCGGCTGCCACAGGTAGGAACGCCTGACTGGCAACAGTTCATCATACTCCTACCCGGCACAACAGGCACACCGCAAAACGGAAACAACGTCTCAAACCCGGGCATGGGAGGAGTATCGGCCAACGGCAGCATGCCATTCTCCAACGCGCTGCTGGACGGGGTATCCATCAATTCACCGATGAGCAACAACGTGATCAACACGCCGATCTTCGACGCCATTGGTGAAGTGAAGGTGAGCGCGTCCCTTTTCTCCGCGCAATACGGGACCGGCGGGATCCTCTATAACCAGATCAGTAAAGGCGGGACCAACAAGTTCCACGGTATGGGGTATGACTATCTCCGGAATACCGCGCTGAATGCCTCGAATTTCCAGTTTGGTCTGAATGTCAGCCGCGCTCCGATCCACTACAACGCTTTCGGCGGAAACATCGGCGGACCGATCATGAAAGACCGTGTCTTCTTTTTCTTTGCCGTGGAAAACGTCGTCAATCATGGAGGGTCGAACGTCAACCTTATCACGGTACCTACAGCTGCTATGCGGGAGGGCGACTTCACCGGGATGAGCGCCATCTACGACCCCGCCAATCAGACCGTCGATCCGGCGACAGGAGTCGTGACCCGGCAACCGTTTCCCGGCAACAAGATTCCCACTGAGCGGCTGGATCGAGTAGCCCGCGCTATCCAGGCGCTGTATCCGAGTGCAAACCTGCCCGGAACAGTGGCCAACGGCGTCACGACGAATAATTACAACTATGCCCTGCCGAACTCGTCGCCGCTGCGCAAGTATTTCGGGCGGTTTGACGCCGATGTCACTCAGAACAATCGGATAACAGGTTCAGCAGCCTGGAATGACGCTCCGGGCATCGGCCTGAGCCCTGTGTGCCCGGTCAACTGCGTTCCTCGGGACATATTTAACACCAATAACCAGTTGTCGGACTACTGGACGATCAGTCCCAAAACGACAAATGAATTCCGCGTCGGATTTATGGGCGAATACGATATTCTGACGCCGCAAACCTTGGGCCAGGGCTGGCCAGCCAAACTGGGTCTCCAGTTTGCCAAGGCCGACATCTTCCCAACCATAAACATCAGCGGCATGTACAGTCTTGCACCCGGCGTGAACGCGAATTACAAAGAAAATCTGTTCGATATCTCCGATCAGGTGACGCTGGTGCGGGGCAGGCACATCCTCCACTTTGGAGGCGAAATGATCATCATGCGCGCCGACTCGACTGCTTGGGGCAACATCAACGGGGCAACGCTCGGGTTTACGGGCGTCTACACGGCTGCCAGCAATAGCGGGCCGCTCGCATCCACCACGGGCTCGCCGTACGCCGACTTCTTGCTGGGCTATGCTAAATCCTGGTCGGCTTCGGTTTCACCGGAGTATGGCGGGCGGCTGAAGAGTCCGGCAGCGTTTGTCCAAGATGATTTTAAAGTGACCCCAAAGCTCACGTTGAATCTTGGCTTGCGCTGGATGGGAACTACTGGCTGGTCGGAGGTTCACGGCAATGAACGTTCATTCGACCCGACCATCATGAACCCTGCCGCCAACAGTCTTGGCGCCATGTGGTTCGCCGTAACGCACACAAATGGCAGAAAGGCGCTGCAAGACTCGCGATGGAACAACTGGTTGCCGCGGCTCGGCTTTGCGTATCAGCTAAGCAACAAGACTACTGTACGCGGTGGGTTCGGCCTTTACAGCTATCCCTGGAATGTCGATACGTACGCGAGCAACGGTTTGGGCAACGCTTTCACAAGCAGCGGCAATCAGACCGATTCGACCAACAACGTTCAACCTGTCGTGATTTTGTCTTCGGACGGAAACACGAATTACCAAGGGTCGAAGGGATCCAGCATCAACTCTCTGTACCGGCGCGCTCCGACCACGCCGGAAGCCTACAACGGCCAAGCGGTCGGCTTCACCCAATACCAGCAGGACATTCCAATGCTGAAATCCTGGAACTTGAGCGTTCAGCGCCAGGTAACCGGAAATATGATGCTCGAGCTGGCGTACGTAGGAAGCCGTGGAACGAATCTTCCCTTTCTCACTGACCTCAACCAGGTGCCGGAGGACAAGCTGGGACCGAACGATGCGATGTTCCGTCCGTACCCCTGGTTCCAGAGCATTACGGGCGTTACGACGCAGAGCGTATCGAACTATCACGGGCTGCAGGCGTCGATCTCGCGCCGGTTCAGCAACGGGCTGACGTTTAACGCGAACTATACCTGGTCCCATATGCTGTCCACTCAGGATTCGTCAGGCTGGGGCTCGAAGCAGGGCAACCAACCATACCAGAGGGCCTATGACCCAGCTGCGAACTACGGCAACTCCAACTTCGATGTTCGCCATATGTTTAAGTCGTACATTATTTACGATCTGCCCTTTGGTCGCGGCCGGTCGCTCCTGCGGACGAACTCAGTGCTCGATGGCATCGTCGGCGGCTGGACGCTCTCGAGCACGTTTATCGCACAGACCGGCAATCCATTTACGCCCTATATGCTAGTGAACAACAGCTACAGTTTGTCGTCGAACGCTCTTCAGTTTCCTGATGTCGTCGGCGATTGGCATCTTCCGAATCCGTCGATCTCCTCTTGGTTCAACGTCAAGGCCTTTGCGGCGCCCGCTCCCGGGAGGTTCGGCAATATGGGGCGGAATGTGCTTTTCGGACCGGGTATGTCCATGTTGGGCGCCTCGCTGCTGAAGTCATATGGAATTCGCGAGAACCTGCGACTCGACATAGCAGCGAATGCGACGAACCTTTTGAATCACCCGTCGTTCGCACAGCCGGATCCGCTGATCGGCCCGGGGCACATCGGAAACATTACGGGAGTGACCGTCGGCGGGCGTCAAATCGAGCTTGTAGCCAAAATCCGATTCTGACGCTGTGCACGTGCCCGCTCACTCAGCATCGGGGTGGTTCCATCGGGAGGCGACATGCCGGTAGGGCTTCTGCTCTCGCCCGGTTACCGTGGTGAGCTTCACGCTGTGTGAGAACTATGAAGCTATCCACAATCCTCGGCTCGCCGTCCCGCTGCATGTTGATCCTCGTCCTCATGCTGCCGCTCTGGGGCGCGCAGGCCGATGGGCGTGTGCAATCGAGAATCGAAGCGTTACAGGAAAAGGTACAGCAAGCCATCCGGCAGCGGAAACCGCAGCTCGCCATTCCACCACTCCGCGAGATCGTCTCTCTTGCGCCAGACAATGTACCTGCTCTGGGCAACCTGGGCGTGCTGCTCTATTTCGAAGGCAGCTACGCCGAAGCGATACCGCTCATGCGCAGCGCTCTACAACGGCAGCCCGGTCTGTGGAAAATAGAGGCGCTGTTGGGTATCGCCGAGAAGCGGACCGGCGATCCTGTACGTGCACAGGATGATCTCGAGCGCGCTTTTTCAAACCTTGACGACGTCAAAGTTAAGCTTGAGGCCGGCCTCGAGCTGATCGAACTCTATACGGCTTCCTCGCATCTGTTCAAAGCGCTAGCGGTCGTTCTACAGCTCCAGGAGATCGCCCCCGAGGAGGCGCGGGTCCTATTCGTCGGCTATCATGTCGCGCGCCGGATCATGGATCAGAGTGTGTTGAGCATGATGGTTGTAGCGCCCGATGCGCCTGAGATGCACATGATGATGGGTGGTGAGCTCTCGCGACAGGGGGACCATGCCGGCACCATCCTTCACTATCGCGAGGCCATTCGCCTCAACCCCAAGCTGCCGGGCGCGCATTTCGAACTGGCCGAACAATTGAGGTTGTCTTCCGACCCGCAAGGGAATGCACAGGCCGAAGAACTATACAGGACCGCTCTCCAGTTGAACCCCTATGACGAGCGATCCTGGCGCCAGCTCGCCGGGATCCTCGCCGCCAGGGGCGAATTGAAGGAAGCCGAGGAGGCTTACCGGAAAGCCCTGGCAATCGAGCCAAGGGACGCCGATGCGAAGACCGGACTTGCGGCCGTCTGCCTGTCCGCAGATCGTTCGGCAGAAGCGGTCGCGCTGCTTGAAAGCGCTGTGCAAGATGACCCGACCAATATTGTGGCGCATTATCGTCTCAGCTCGCTCTACCGTCGTCCCGGCCGCGTTGCGGACGCGGAACGCGAACTGGAGGCGTTCAAACACTATAAAGCTCTGAAAGACAACCTCGGCGCCGTCTTCAAACAGCTCTCCGGCGCGCGCTAAATGCACTGTGCAGACAGCGAAAGATCGCTCTGTCAAAAGTAGTCGGCGGCCCTGTCTCGATGCAAAAAATGGACGAATCAAAGTTTAGGAGCACCCCGCGGGTTACAGTCCTCGACCGTGGTGGCTCGAGCGCCCGATGTGATCCGGTTGAGCGTCAAATCGCGCGTGATATAATCCCCCGCACAGGGGCATGTTTGAAAGCGATACCATCCGGCTCTCAGAAGGACGCCAGAAGGCCGTCCGAGAAGAGCTGCGCCGCGTGCTGGATAGCGCTGCATTTCGCAATAGCAAGAGATGCCGGGAATTTCTCGAGTACATCGTCGAGCACACAATCAGCGGCGCAACCGCAACTCTGAAAGAGCGCTCGATCGGAATCGAGTTGTTCCACCGCCCTCCGGATTTTGACACCAGCCAGCACACGATTGTCCGCGTTACTGCCAACGAAGTCAGGAAGAAGCTTGCCCAGTACTACCTCGCGCAGAACCCGTGCTGTGGCGCTGTGCGGATCGAGCTGCCTCCTGGTTCCTACAGTGCAGAGTTCAAGTGGCAGAACGAAGCCGAGGCGGCAGTGACTCCGGCAACGCCGGCTCCGCAATCGTCTCCTCGAGAGATTGCCGCTACGGTGCTTGATGCCGCAACGCCGCTCGCTCCTATCCGCCCAGCATCCCGCCCGCCCTGGCGCATGGCGTCGGCTGTCGCTACGGCAATGTGTATATTGCTCATCGCTGGCGGGTTGTCCTGGTGGGCGCTGCGGAACCCGAAGCACATCGCCGCAGAAGCGACGTCTTCCGCAGCCATCCGGCCCATCGCAGCGGGCGCGTCGAACTCCGCTGAGTTACGCATACTCGTCGGCTCCGCAAACCCTTACATCGACCGCAGTGGGCGGGTCTGGAGTCCGGACCGCTTCTTCTTCGGCGGCGCTACGATTGTCCGTCCATCAGAGAGAATTTTTCGTACGCTCGATCCAGACATCTATCGTCACATTCGTCAAGGCGATTTCCAGTATGATATTCCGCTTGAGGCGGGCTCCTACGAAATGCACTTGCACTTCGCGGAAACAGGATTGGCAGATTTTATCAGCGCGGAGTCGAGCGGCGAGGGGCAGCGTCTGTTCCGCGTTTCGGCCAATAGCAGGCTGATACTCAACGTCTTCGACGTGCTTGCGGACGCCGCCGGAGCCAACATAGCCGATGAACGCGTGTTCCGGGATATCTCACCAGGCCCGGATGGAAAGCTGCACCTGAGCTTCACCTCCATGAGAAGCACCGCTATGGTGAGCGGGATCGAACTGTTGCCCATGAGCGATGGAAAGGTCGCGCCGCTACGCATCCGGGCTGGATGGCCCGGGTCCTGGCAAGATTCTGCTGGCGAGCAGTGGCGCGCCGATTCCTACTTCCTGGGAGGAAACGCGCTCGTTCGGACGACGAACCCGGTCCGTGGCAGCGACTCCGTCACACCTGACATGGCGCTGTATACCAGCGAGCGCTGGGGGCACTTCTCGTATGCACTGCCCGTCGCCAATGGGCGGTATCGGATCACCTTAAGGTTCTGTGAAGGGCATTACGGGCGCCGTAACACGGGCGTTGGCGGCCGGGGCAGCCGGGTGTTTGACGTGTACTGCAACGGAGTTACGCTCCTCGATCACTTCGACATATTTAAGGAAGCCGGCGGGGAAGGCCGGCCTGTCGTGCGCAGCTTTTCTGGCATTCGCCCCAACGCGCAGGGCAAAATCGTGCTCACCTTCGTGCCGGTAGTGGGAATGGCGTGTGTAAATGGAATCGAAGTCGTCGAGGATTAGCGGTGGATTCAGCCCGCGCTGGTGGATGCCGGAACGCCCCGGACGGCAAACATAAGCGAGTACTTTGGCAAGAGCGTGGCCGGATCCCATTGCCAGCAGAGATCGCTCGGCCCCGCGTATAGTTGCTTTCAGCGCGATCTGCATGCCGGCGCCGCGCCGGGAAACCCTAAGCGAGCGCGTTAAATACTCAACTCGCGCGCGGCGAACTCCAGGCAGCGCTTTACGTTGTCTTCTTCGAGCTTGAGCTGCGCGGCGTGGTCGAGGCCATCAAGGCGCGGCAGCGGTCCGGTCTGCGCGCGCGCAAGCTGAAGCGTCCGGGCGAGCGCGTATCCGCTGCGGTCCGGGAACGTCGCCCAATACCTGGTTGTGAGGCAGGGCACGCGCAGCGGGTTGCGCGTGATCATCTCCAGCGTGAAGCGCGTCTTCGGACGGGCGGCCGAGATGGTGCGCACAACTTTCTTCATATCGAGAATGCCTTGACCGAAGGGAACTTCGCTCAATTCAAAGCCATCGGGCGCTTCGCGCAGCGCCATATCTTTGATGTGCGTTGAAATCGCAAATGGCGCAAGCGTTTCGATGACCTGCATCGGCTCATCGAGCAGCGCGATGTTGTTGCCTGTATCGAGACACACGCCGGCGTATTCGCTCGACAGCTCGCGCATGATCTTCGAGAGTTCGTCGGCTGTCCAATCCTTGTGATTTTCGACGGCGAGCGGCAGCCGCTGTTTTTCGGCGATGGAGACCCCTCTGATCAAAGCCGCGCGGGACTTCTCGACAAAAGCCCTCCAATCCTCAAGCGTGGAGAACGTTTCGTAGCGCCGCCCTCCGAGACACGCCGTGCGAACCGCCGCCGCGCCCAGCTCTTTCGCGGCGGCAACAGTGCGCTCAAACAGATCCGAGCCCTCTTTTGGCAGCCCGATCATCAGCTCAATGTACATGCCGAGCTCGTCGGCGCGTTTACGCAGCGATCGGACATAGGACGCATCGAAGGATGCGAGCGGAGCCTGAATGCCGCCCGCGCCGAGGGAGTGGGAGTATTCAAGGAACTCGAGCGTATCCTTGGGGCGGCGGACGGTCATGAACGAGGTTGTCGCGATGCCCATCCGCGTGCGAGCCTGAGCGAAGGCGGCCGCGCCGGCGCAGGCGGCAGCCAGGAAATCGCGGCGCCTCATAATGCTAGACTCCGCAGCGCTTCGTCCCATGGCTTGCGATAGGGGCGGACCAGCATCGCGGACGCCTCGCGGTCATCGATGATCTCTTCGGTTTCCGGATTCCATTTCACCTTGCGGCCCAGCCGCAGAGAGATGTTCGCCAGATGGCATGCCACCGCCGTGTGATGGCCCTCCTCAACGTCGGCGATCGGGCGCTGGCGCGACTTGATGCAATCGATGAAGTTGCGGACATGCAGGTTAAGCTGTTCGGCCGACGCGCCCGCCATCTTTGTCGCCTCCACCCAGGGCTCGGGTTTGGTTTCAGAACGCCGGGGGCCGCCGTTCGGCGCGCCGCGGAAAACCGGGATGAGGTTGGCCGGATCCGTTTTCATATCGGGATGGACCTCAAAACCCGCCCGCGAAATGGTCATGCTGCCTTTTGTGCCGAAAAATTCGAGCCCGGCGCCAGCGCGGCGTCCTGCGCTCGCTTCCCGGTGCGCCCATTCGGCGGTGAAGCCCGGATATTCGAACAGCGCATCCTGCGTGTCCGGCGTTTCGCCATCGTCCTGGAGAGCGAAGCGGCCGCCGCTCGAGGCGACGGCGGATGGTCCTTTGGCGCCGAGCACCCATTGCACGATGTCGATTTCGTGCGCGCCCAGGTTGGTCATCTGCCCGCCGGAGTAATCCCAGAACCAGCGAAAATGATAGATGCCCCGGTGCGGGCTGTAGGGGCGTTTCGGCGCAGGTCCCAGCCACATGTCGTAATCAAAGTCCTTCGGCGGCTCGGATTCGGGCAGGCGGCCGAAGCCGGGCATAATGTTGCGGTACGCGCCCATGCGCGCCGAGACGAGCTTGCCGATGTAGCCGCTTTGCAGCAGTTCGCGGGCCTTCTGATAATGGGGACCGCTGCGCTGCTGCGTTCCGCATTGCACCACGCGGTTGTATTTGCGGGCGGCCTTCACCATCCACCGCCCTTCGGCGACAAACAACGTCATCGGCTTTTCCACATAGACGTCCTTGCCGGCGGCGCAGGCGAGCATCGTCATGAGCGCGTGCCAGTGGTCTGGCGTAGAGACCACAACCGCCTGGAGATCCTTGTTCTCAAGCATCTTGCGGAAATCGCGGTAGGGCTTTGCGCGGCCGCCGCAGGCAACCACCCCCTCTTCGAGGCGCGGCTCGTAGGTTTCGCACACCGCCGCCGGGTCGACGTCCGGCTGGTTCTTGAAATCGTAGACGTGTTGAGCGCCGATCAGGCCGTAGCCGATGAATCCGACCTGAACGCGGTCATTCGCCCCAAGGATCCGCTGATAGGAGGCCGCGGTGGTTGCCGCGAGGAAGGTACGGCGGGTTGCGGACATAAGCGACTCTCTTTATATGTTCGCCGGCGTGGCGTTGTCAAGGATGGTTGCGAAGCGTTGGCCGCTGACCGCCCGTCAAACCCGCCGCGCTATTCGGAGCAGGTCGCCTCTGTCACTAGCGATTCCGCCGCCTCCGCTTTTACACTGGAACTGATGACCCTCGACGAACTGGAACGAGAGTACGCCGAGCTCCGCCAGCAGGCTGAAGCTGTGCGGAGCTATCTTTGACGCCCCAGCGAAGAGAAACGCCCTGGCCAAGCTCGAAGAGCAGATCTCTGACCCGGACTTTTGGAGCCAGCCCGAGAAAAGTCAGAAGATCATGCAAGACCGCAAACGGCTGGAGGAGGCGCTCGAGCACGACTCCAAGATCGCGTCGCTCAGCTCCGATCTGGAAACGCTGTTTGAGCTGTCGCGGGAGGGCGAGGATGTCGCGGCTGAGCTGGAACGCGAGCTGAAGGCCTTTCGCGCGCAGCTCGACCAGCTGGAGACGGGCATGCTGCTTTCCGGCGACAATGACGCCCGCAGCGCGATCCTGACGATTCACCCGGGCGCCGGCGGAACCGAAAGCCAGGACTGGGCGGAGATGCTCCTGCGCATGTACCTGCGGTGGGCGGAACGGCACGGCATGGAGACGGTCTTGACCGATCGTCTTGAAGGCGAAGGCGCCGGCATCAAGTCGGCGACGTTTGAGATCAACGGCGAGAACGCGTACGGACTGCTGCAATCGGAAATTGGCGTGCACCGCCTGGTTCGCATCTCGCCCTTTGACGCCAATGCCAGGCGGCATACGTCGTTTGCATCGGTATTTGTCTATCCGCAGATCGATGACGACATCAAGATCGAGATTCGCCCCGAGGACGTGCGCATCGACACGTTTCGCGCCAGCGGAGCGGGCGGACAGCACGTAAACCGCACCGATTCCGCCATCCGCATGACGCACATTCCGACCGGCATCGTGGTGCAGTGCCAGAACGAACGGTCGCAACACAAGAATCGCGCGAGCGCCTGGAAGCAGCTGCGCGCCAAGCTCTACGAGCACGAACTCGAAAAGAAGCGGGCTGAGGAGCGCAAGCTTGAAGACTCCAAGCTGGATATCAACTTCGGCAGCCAGATCCGCAGCTACGTGCTGGCGCCCTACCGCATGGTGAAGGACCACCGCACCAAGCTGTCAATTGGCGATGTGGACCGGGTGCTGGACGGCGACATCGATGAGTTGATTCACGCGTTCCTGGTGTGGCGCAAGACGGGAAAGACGGCAGCCGACGGCAAGGATGAACTGCCCGACTGATGGTGACGCCAGAGGAGATCGCGGAAGCGGCGCGGCTGATCCGCAACGGACAGTTGGTCGCGTTTCCTACAGAAACGGTATATGGACTGGGCGCAAACGCCTTCGACCGGAGCGCGGTGCGCCGCATTTTTGAACTGAAGGGCCGGCCCCAGACCAGTCCGCTCATCGTTCACGTTGCATCCATCGAGATGGCGAAGTCGCTGGTCGAATGCTGGCCGGAGCAGGCCGAGACGCTGGCCCGCAAACACTGGCCGGGACCGCTGACTTTGGTTCTGCCGAAACGAGCCCGCATTCCCGAGGAGGTGACAGCGGGGCTTGCGACCGTAGGCGTCCGGGCGCCGGCGCATCCGGCGGCGCTCGAGTTGATCCGCGCGGCGGGCGTGCCGATTGCCGCGCCAAGCGCCAACCGCTTCACCGAGTTATCTCCGACCACGGCGGAGCATGTGCGCCGCGCGTTCGGAAACGCGGTCCTGGTCCTTGACGGCGGCCCCACCGAGGTCGGCATTGAATCGACGGTCGTGTCGCTCGCCGGGCCGGAGCCGCTGCTGCTCCGGCCCGGCATGATCCCGTTCGAGGACATCCCGCGTGTGACCGCGGTTGATGCGGCGGCGCATCCGTCGCCGGGAATGCATCCGCGTCATTACAGTCCGCGGACCCGTCTGGTTCTGGTCGACGGTCCGGAGCTGCCGGGCGGCGACGGCGCCTACGTGTGGTGGAATCGTCCCGCTAAAGCGGCCAAGTCTGTGCAAATGCCCTCCAACGCCCGTGGATACGCGGCGCGGTTGTATGATACGCTGCACGCGCTGGATTCCGAAGATTGGCCGTGGATTGCGGTGGAGCGGCCGCCATCGACGCCGGAGTGGGCCGGAATCCAGGATCGCCTCGAGCGGGCTTCGCAATGACAAATCTGGAATCAGCGCCGACGCCGGTGCTGCGATGGCTGGGTCACGCCGGCTTCGCAGTTGGATTCGCTGACATGCTGTTTGTTGTGGATCCGTATCTGTCCGGAGAAATTTCGCTCAGCCCTGATCTGATCCTGTGCACGCACACCCACGAGCGCCACATGCATGCCCCTACGCTGCGATCGTTGCTCGCCCGCTCGCCGCACGCCAAAGTCGTCGTGCCGAAGAGCGCGGCGGCATACGCGCACAGCGCCGGCGTACCGCTGGAGCGGATGACCACAACGGATGCGGGTCTGCGCGTCGAATACTTCAAGAACGGGCAATACGGACGGGTGTACGCCGCGCCGTCGGCGCATCCGGATCTCGGCTGGACGCCGCTTGGCGGCTATCCCTACCTCGGTTATCTGATACGGTTCGGCGCGTACACGGTCTACCACGCCGGCGACTGCGCTCCCTACCAGGAGCTGGCGGCGAATTTGAAGCCCTACAACGTAACAGCCGCGCTGCTGCCGCTCGGCGAACGCAATTTCAGCATTCCGGAAGCTGCGGCGCTCGCCGCTCAAATCGGCGCCCGGTGGGTGATCCCCATGCACTATGAAACCGGCGCGGGCGATGGCGAGCGGTTCGTCAACCATATGCTGGGATTTCACCCCGAGCAGAGGTTTAAGGTGTTCGAGCCCGGCGAGATGTGGGCCTTGCCCGTCGAAACGTAGCCGAAGAAATCTGGCGCTGCTAGAGCTTCAGCAGCGCGCGCAATCGTTTGGTTTGCACCCGGCTCACCGGAATCTCGGTCTGGCGCTTGTCGTCCATGCGGAGCTGGTAGCTGGATTTGAACCAGGGAATCACTTCCTTGATGCGATTGATGTTCACCAGAAAGGAACGGTGAACGCGCCAGAAGACTTCCGGATCGAGATTGGATTGAAGCTCCTCGATCGTGCGATAGTTCGATTGACCCTCGATGTTCGTGGCTACGATCGTGATCAGCCCGTCATCAATGGTCGCGTAGACCACGTCGTTTGCGTCCACGATGAAATTCCGGTTATTGCTCTTGACCAGGAGCTTGGTCCGCTGGAGGACAGCCCGGTGCGGCGCGGGGGCCTCCATTTCGGGGGGCGCAGCTTTCGCCTTGTCGGCGATCGCGCGCCGCGCGCGCTCGATGGTCAGCTCCAGCCGGTGCTTTTCAATGGGCTTCAGCAGATAATCCATGGCTTCGAGCGCAAAAGCCTCGATCGCATAGTGATCGAAAGCCGTCGCCAGAATGAAATAGGGGAGGGGCAGACCGCGCTCTCTCAGGCGGCGGATGACGCTGAGCCCGTCCATGCCGGGCATCTGGACATCCATGAACACCACATCCGGCTCGAGCTTCTCGATAAGCTCAATCGCCTCCAGTCCGTTAGCGCCGGTCGCGACAATCTCGATGTCGGGAAAATCCTTCAGCAGATACGCCAACTCCTCGGACGCAAGCTGCTCGTCATCGACGATCAAGGCGGAAATCGTTGCCGTCGCGCGTGCGGTCATAAAACTGTTAGTATAGCCGAGATCCTGGAGTGCAACATGCCTGTGTAATCAGCAAGATACGGCTGGGGCTCGCATGGGTTCGCGCGGCGCCGGCGTGAATTTGCTATTACTGCCCGTACGCTCGGATGGCGTAGTTTGGCCCCGGTCGTCCATTGCGCGCGCTGTAGCGTTGTGCTTTAGTGATAAACAGTCGAAGTTGTGCCTACAGGATAGTCTTATGTACTGGTTGAGTCGTCTTGCCGTCGCCATTCTGCTCAGTTTTGCAATCGGTTGCACGCGCGATCCGGTGAAACAAAGCAATAATCTCGTCGCCACCGGAAATAAGTTGTTCAGCAAGGGAAAATACCGCGAGGCTTCGCTGATCTACCGCAGGGCGCTCCAAAAAAATCAAAAGAACGGCGAAGCATATTATCGCCTCGGTCTCGCGGAGCTCAAGCTGATGCGCTTTGGAGACGCAGCCGGCGCGCTTCGCAGAGCGCTTGACATTCAGCCGAATAACACGGACGCGGCAACAAAGCTGGCTGACATTTATTGGGTCGGGTATATTTACGACCCCAAACATACCAAGGCGACGCTCGGCGACGTACAGGAGCTCAGCGATCTGTTGCTGAAACGAGATCCGAAATCGTACGACGGGCTGCGACTGGCGGGATATGTGGCCCTGGCGAACAACGATCGGGAAAAGGCGCTGAAATATTTCGAAGCTGCGCATCAGGTGGATGCGAACCATCCGGATTTGTCGTTGTTGCTGTCGCAAACGCTGCTGGCGTCCGGCAAAGCCGCTGAAGCGGAGGCGACAGCCAAACAGGCGCTTGAAAAGCAGAAGACCTACGCGCCGCTGTACGACCAGCTCGTGAGCTTGTACTTGAGCCAGAACCGGTTGGCGGATGCCGAGAACATGCTGAAGGCCAAAGTGGCCAACAATCCCAAACAGGAATCGTACCGGCTGCAACTGGCCATGTTTTATTACGCGGCGAAGCGGCCCCAGGACATGGAGGCCCAGATCCAGCAGATCCTTTCGAACCCGAAGGATTTCCCGCTGGGGCGCCTCACCGCCGGACGCTTCTACAGCCGCATTCACGACCCCGACCGCGCGCGCCGGGAATTTGAAGCGGGCATGCGCGCAAACTCGAAAGACAAGGCGTTGTACCAAAAGGAAATCGCGAAGCTGCTCGCGGCGCAGGGCAAGTACGCCGAAGCGTCCCAGATCGTCAACGGCGTCTTGAAGGACAACCCCAAGGACGACCAGGCGCTTGCGCTCCAATCCGCGCTCCAACTCGAAACCGGGGATCCGAACCAGATTCAGACCGCCATCAACAATCTTCAATCGCTGGTCGGCAAAGAGCCAAAAAACCCGGATCTGCGGTATCAACTCGGCCGGGCGTTCCTGCTCAAGAATCAGCTCGCGCAAGCGCGAGTACAACTGGAGGAGGCGGTTCAGCTTTGGCCGGACCTGATCCCGCCGCGGCTGTTGCTGGCGCAGATTTACACCGGGCAGCGGGATTATAACCGCGCTCTGGAGATGGCTGACCAGGTGCTCCAGCGCGACCCCAACAATTTGCCGGCGCGTCTGACCAGAACCAGCGCGCTGTTCAGCCTGGGCGAGCGCGACCGCGCCAAGCGGGAATTGCAGTCCATTATCAAGGCCGCGCCCACCTCCGTGGATGCGCGGTATCAACTGGCGGCGATTGATTTCACGGAGAAGCGCTACAAGCAGGCCGAGGACGCCTTCCAGCAGATGCGCCGCGATTTTCCAAACGACAAGCGCGGAGTGTTCGGACTGACTGAGACCTACATGGCGCAGAATGATTTTAAAGGCGCCCTGCAGATTATCAATGATGAAATCGCGAAGGATCCCAACCGCAAGGATCTTCGCGTGACGCTGGCGAACATCCTGGTGCGCGCCCGCCAGTACGACCAAGCCATTCAGCAATACCAGGAGCTGGCTGCAAAATCCCCCAACGACGCCTCCCTGTATCTTCGTCTGGGCGAGACGCACCGATTGAAAGGCGATTTCCCGGCGGCGATCGACGCCTTCAAGAAGGCGTCGGCGCTGGCGCCGAATGACGTGACCGCGCTGGTGCGGCTGGCGATGCTGCTTGACGAGCTCGGTCGCAAGGAGGAAGCCAAGCCGTATTACGAGCGCGCGCTCCGCATCGAGCCGGACAATGGGGTGGCCTTGAACAATCTCGCCTATATCAAAGCCGAAGAGGGCACGGACCTCGACGAGGCTTTGGCCTATGCGCAGCGGGCCAAGCAGCGCTATCCGCAAGAGCCGAACATTTCTGACACGCTCGGCTGGATCTACATCAAAAAGAACCTCAGCGATGACGCCATTCGCCTGTACCGCGATTTGGTCAGCAAGTATCCCGATAACGCGACCTTCCGATACCATCTCGCCATGGCGCTGTTCCAGCGCGGCGACCGGGTCACAGCCAAGCGCGAAGGGCAGCAGGCCCTTCAGGCCAGCCAGAGCAAGGAAGAACAGGCGAAAATCCGCGACCTTTTGACCAAAATAGGCTGAACTTGCACCCGCAAACCGCCAAACAGCCGCGGAGCTCCGTGGCGAGTTGGGCCGCCGCGCCGTACGTGCTGCCCTTTGCAGTGTTCATGTTTTTTCTGGCGATCGAGCGCTTCAACCCGCTGCCTCCGGCGTGGGACTTTGGGATTCGGATCGTGGCCGTGGGGGGCGTGCTGGCCGTCCTCTCGCGCCGCCAGATCGATCTGAAGATGTCCCGGCCGCTGTGGACGGCGGCTGTCGGCATCGGCGTTTTCGTTCTATGGATCGCCCCGGATTGCCTGTTCCCCGGATATCGGAATTTCTGGCTTTTTAACAACGGGCTGGTCGGCTCAGCGCGAACGTCGCTGTCCGAGGCCGCCCGCAATGACGAGCTTTTGCTTGCGCTCCGGCTCGCGCGAGCAGTGATCATCGTGCCGGTCGTCGAGGAATTGTTCTGGCGCGGCTTCCTGATGCGATGGCTGATCAGCTCGCAGTTTGAAAAGATTCCGCCGGGGACCTACACGCCCGTGGCATTCTGGGTAACAGCGGTCCTGTTCGCTTCCGAGCACGGACCCTACTGGGACGTCGGACTGCTGGCCGGCATCGTGTACAACTGGTGGATGGTGCGGACGCGCCGCCTCGGCGATTTGATCTGGGCGCACGCCATCACGAACGCTTGCCTTTCCGCATACGTCATGATTTTTCACAGGTGGGAATATTGGTTGTAACCCGCAAAGATAACCTTCAGAACTCGCAGGTTGAAATCGTGTCCGCCGGCGTCTGCGCGGCGAACGCCCGCATCGCGCTTTTCGATTTTGACGGCACGCTGTCGCTGATCCGCTCCGGTTGGATGGAAGTCATGGTCCCCATGATGGTCGAAATCCTGGCGGAAACAAAAAGCGGCGAAAGCGAAGCGCAGCTGCGGTCTGTGGTTGAGGATTTCGTATGGCGGCGGACGGGTCAGGACACGATCTACCAGATGATCGAGCTGCGCGACCAGGTGGCTGCGCGGGGCGGAAAGCCGCTCGATCCGCTGGTCTACAAACGCATGTACCTGGACCGGCTCTGGTCGCGCATATGCGGACGCGTGGAGGCATTGCGCAGTGGAACGGCCTCGCCGGACGAGTATCTGGTTCCGGGAGCGCGTGCGCTGCTTGAAACGCTCTGCCAGCGGGGCCTGCGGATGTACCTGGCCAGCGGAACGGACGAGGAGTATATGCGGGCCGAGGCGGATCTTCTCGACGTCTCGCGATACTTTGCGGGCGGCGTCTACGGCGCGCGTGATGATTATCGGAGTTTTTCGAAGGGAATTTTGGTCGAGCGGATCGTCTCTTCGGCGGGGTTCCGCGGCGAGCACCTGCTGGCGTTCGGCGACGGCTATGTGGAAATCGAGGAGGTGAAGAAAGTCGGAGGCGTGGCGGTGGGAGTTGCCACCGCCGAACCGGAATGCGCGGCCGTCGACGAATGGAAGCGATCCCGGCTGATTGGGGCGGGGGCGGATATCGTCATCCCCAATTATCTGGCTCATGACGAGCTGATCTCGGTCCTGTTCGACAAGAGCTGACGTGACATCGAAGTACAGGCTTTTCGACCGTTCGCGGCTCGAAATTCTCCCCCTCAGCGAGCGCGCGAACGATCTCGACATCGATCACTGGCTGGCGCTCGACGCGGAGACGCCCGAGTTTTCCCACCCGGACCTGCCGGTCGTCGCGGATCGTCTGCGGGCGGCGAAACAAGCCGGCGCTGCGCGTATTCTGGTCATGGGGGCGCACCTGCTGCGCTCCGGCGTGAACCGCCATATTATCGACTTGGTCGAACGAGGCTGTATTGACCACATCGCGATGAACGGCGCCGGGGCGATCCACGATTACGAACTGGCGCGCATCGGCGCGACGACCGAGAGCGTCGCGCGATACATCAAAGACGGCCATTTCGGATTGTGGCGCGAAACCGGCGAACTCAACGACTGGATCCGTGAAGCCGCAGCGCTGTCGCTCGGCCTCGGCGAAAATGTCGGCCGGCGCATTCTCGAAAGCGATTACCGGCATCGCGATCTCAGCGTACTCGCCGCCGCGTACCGGGTATCCGTTCCGGTCACGGTTCACGTGGGGATCGGCTACGACATCATCCATGAACATCCGAATTGCGACGGAGCGGCGCTCGGCGAGGCGAGTTACCGCGATTTTCTGATCTTTGCAAATACGACGGAGCGCCTTGAAGGGGGCGTGATGCTGAGCTTCGGATCCGCCATCATGGGGCCTGAAGTCTACCTCAAAGCCCTGGCCATGGCGCGCAACGTCGCCCGGCAGCAAGGCCGCGCCATCCGCAAGCTGACCACAGCCGTATTCGATATCGCGCCGATCCATGGCGATTTCCGGCGCGAGCTGCCCAAATCCGATCCGGGCTACTATTTCCGGCCGCATAAGACCATTCTGGTCCGCACTGTCGCCGATGGAGGCGAGAGTTTTTATTTCTGCGGAGATCATCGCGCGACCTTTCCTGCCCTGCGCAGGGCTATTCTGGAGAGCGAATGAAGGCTGCGGAGATCCTCGAAAAAATTCGCGGCATGCGCGCCCTGGTGATCGGCGACATCTGCCTGGATCGCTGGTGCCGCTATGATCCGGCGCTTGCGGAACCATCGCGGGAAACCGGCATTCCGCGCATCGCCGTAGTCGAAACGGCGGTCACGCCCGGCGCTGCGGGCACCGTGGCGAACAATCTGGTCGCATTGGGAGCGAAACAGGTCGCAACGCTGGGCGTGATCGGCGGAGATGGTTTCGGGAGCGAGCTGGAGGACGCGCTGCGGCGGGGCGGAATTTCCCCCGAGCTGGCGGTGCGCGCGCCCGAGCTGCCCACCTTCACCTACACCAAGCTGATCAACGCCGCAACCGGGATCGAAGACCAGCCGCGAGTCGATTTCGTGTACACCAAACCTCTTCCCGGTCCGGTTGAAGAGCGGATCATCGAAAACATCCGCCGCGCGTGGAACGACTTCGATGTCGTGCTGGCGTCCGACCAGGCCGAAACCGCAGCAGGCGGGGTAATCACCGACGCGGTGCGCGGAGTCATCGGGGAACTGGCGGCCGGCGGCGGCAAGATCGTGTGGGTAGATTCCCGCATGCGCGCCGAACGGTTTCGCAACGTGGTGCTCAAGTGCAATTACCAGGAGGCGGAGGCGGCGTGCCGCCGCGCCTTCGGCGCGCCCGACTTCGAGATGCTGCGCCAGTCCACACGCTCGATTCTGCTGGTGATCACGCACGGCGAAAAGGGAGCGATGTATATCCGCGCGGGCGGGGCCAAGTTCGTTTCGACGCGGCGCGTCGCGCACCCGGTGGACATCTGCGGCGCAGGCGACAGTTTTTCCGCCGGCGCGGCGCTTGCGCTGGCCATCACCGGCTCGCCTGACGACGCGCTGCGGTTCGGCAATATGGTGGCGTCCATCACCATCATGAAAAAGGGCACTGGCGTCGCCCGGCCAGAGGAAGTTCTCGAAGCCGAGCGGAACTGGAAGCCATGATCACGCTGGCGATCGACATCGGCGGGACAAAATTTTCGACCGCGTTGTTTGACTCCGATCGCATGGTGGAGCGGGCTACGGAGCCGACGAATCGCGAAGGCGGTCCGGCCTGGATGATGGCGCGAATTGCCGAGATCACGCGCGGCTGGGCGCGGCATTTCGCCATCGATCGCTGCGGGGTGGGATTTGGCGGACCGGTGGACTTCCCCTCCCAAACCGTCACGCTGTCCACGCATGTCGGCGGCTGGAACGGGTTCCCGCTGGCGGCGCGGCTCAGGGAGCTCACCGGAGCGCCCGTGATCATGGACAATGACGCAAACGTCGGGGCCCTGGGCGAGGCGGAATTCGGCGCCGGCCGCGGCTGCCGCCCTCTCTTTTACATGACGCTGTCTACCGGCATCGGCGGCGGTATCATTACCAGTGAAGGCGTGTACCGCGGCGCGGATTCATACGCTGGAGAAATCGGACATCTCACCATCCGGCCCGGCGGTCCAGAGTGCCTGTGCGGCTCCCGCGGCTGCTTCGAGAGAATGTGCTGCGGCCTGTGGCTCGAACGGGACTACGGACGCAGCGCAAAAGAACTCATGGACGATGCGGCATTCGTTGAACGTTACGTCGTGGACCTCGCGCTCGGGCTGAAGGCATGCATTATGCTGCTGAACCCTGCGCGGATCGTGATTGGCGGAGGCGTCAGCAAGGCCGGCGACCGGCTGTTCGGTCCGCTGGGCAGGGAGTTGCGGCGGCAGATTACTGCCTGGTCGCGAGCCCGCGTCGACGTCGCGCCGGCTGCGCTCGGCGACGACAGCGTCTTATATGGCGCCCTGGCCTTAGCCCGGACTTTGCAAATATGACATTTACTGAGGATTATCGGAAAAAACTCATCGACGCGATCAACGGTCTCGATCTGGAGAAGGTCAATCAGGCGATCGAATGGTTCCAGGAAGCTCGCGCCAACAACCGCCGCATTTTCACCTGCGGCAACGGCGGCAGCGCATCGACGGCGTCTCATTTTGTTTGCGACATCGTTAAGGGCGCCAGCTACAACCGCAAGACGCGATTCCGCATCATGGCGCTCACCGATTCGCTCCCCACCCTCACAGCCTATTCGAACGACGTGGGCTACGATTGCGTGTTTGTGGAACAACTGAAGAATTTTGCGGAGCCCGGCGATTTGGTGCTGGCCATCAGCGGCTCCGGAAATTCGCCCAATGTGCTGCGCGCCGTGGAGTACGCCAATTCCATCGGCTGCCGCACGATTGGCCTGACCGGACGGGACGGCGGCAAGCTCGGGCCGCTGGCGCAATTGAACATTCAGGTCCCGGCGCCGCACATGGGCCGCATCGAGGACGCGCACATGATCGTGTGCCACATGATCGGCTACTACTTCATGGATACGGAGTACGCCGAGGCGGCGGCGCGCGACTGAGTTCGGTGGCGCATCGCCTTCGTTTAGGAGCGTGACGGACCGCTTCTGCTCCTCCGATACACGTGGATGTCGCGCTCCGACGCAATGCGCCATACGCCGTCCATTTTGCGCAGCGAGACCTGCTGCTTCACCTTGCCTCCGTAGGAGCCTTTTGCGGATCCGAAGTCCCAGGCTTTATCAAAGGTCGCCACGGCCGTGTTGGGACTCGTGAGCTGGACGTAGATGTTGGAAATCTCGTACTGGCGGACGTCGCCCAGCTTTTCGAGAGCCTGCTGGCGCTCCCGCCGGATGCGTTCGCGCGGGACATTGCGCTGGCCATAATAGCGGTCGACGATGGGCGCGTAGAAGCTCACCTGCGCATCCACGTCGCCGCTGCGAGACGCAGCCGCCCAGTTCTCCAGCAGCGAGCGGATGGCGGTCTGATCATCTGCCGCAGGAGGCGCAGCGCGGTCGCTCTCGCCTTTTGTGGCGCCCGCGGACTGCTGGCGATTGGGCGCCGGCGTCGCAGGCGCCGCGTTCGCGGGCGCTGAGGCGGCAACGCCGTGGTCCCGCGCCCCGCCAGCCGAGACGTCGCGAGGCGGCGCATCCCTGAAGAACAGCGCGGCCAGAAGAATTCCCATGGCAGCCCCGGTCGCGACTGCGTAAAGAAGCCAGCTTCGTCCGTGGCGGGCGCGCGCCCGTTCGCGCGCAGCCTCGTAGGGATTCATTACGACATGCGCGGCGGGGAGCGCCCCGCCAGGCCCTCCATCGCGCGCCGGCGAAAGCTGTTCCGGGATATGCCGGCGAACGGCCGGCTCCTGGACGCCCGACGCGCCCGCAAAGACCGGTTTCAAACGCTGCGCCGGCGCCTCCTCGGTGAATTGTTCCAACAGTTGACGAATCCGGTCCAGGCCGCAACGCTCCTGCGGATTGGTGTTCAGGCATTCAGCCGTGATCGAGGCGAATGGCGGGGGAAGGTCCGGCCGCTGGCGCCGCGATGCGAGAGAGTCTTCGGATTTCGGACCCGACAGCGCCGCTGTGAGCACACAGGCCAGGCTCCATACGTCCCAACTCGGGCTGACAACGCCTTCGTACGCCTCGGGCGGCGTACTCGGGGTGACGGCCATCAGGCGCCGCGTCTCGGCCGCGTAGTTGTTTCCAACCACGCGCATCTGAGAGTAGTCGGAGAGCTTCCATGCGTTGCCAACCCGGGCTACGGAAGCCGGGTCCAGGTTGCAATAGACCAGATTGCGCTCATGCAGATAAGCCAGACCCGCAGCCAGATCAAGCCCGAGAGAGCGCGCCTCCGATGGCGGCAGGGCAACCGTGCGAAGGTAGTCGGCCAGCGTTGCGTCCTCGCGTTCAAGCGCCACGTAGATAAAACGGACGGAGCCGCGCTCCAGCAAGCCGGCGCCAAAGCAGCGCAGCAGATTGGGATGATCGAAAAAGCTGGCTTCGAGAAAACGGTCCAGCAGCGGCTCTCCGCGTCCGTTGTCGCGCAGGAACCGGACCACAATCGGACAGGGCGGTTCAAAACCGGATGCTTCCACCGGCTCGGCTGCGAATAGGCCGTCCCGATCCGCACAGAGCAGTTCGCGCACGCGAATCTTCTCCTCGAGGATCAGTCCCTCAAGCTCCTGCCAGGCGTCACGCGCCAACATCGCGCTTACACCTCGACATCCCGACCGTCTGCGCCGACCACACGCCTGCGATCGCTGACCAGCACGGTCCGGGGCTGATGCACCTCCGCACGGCTGCGGCGGATGCGCACCTCCTCTCGCAGCAGCAAGCGCTTTTCGACCGTAATCACTTCTTCGATGACAGGAATAATCGTGACGTCGCCCTCCTGCCGGGTTTCGGGCGCTCTGTCCACGATCCGGTTGACGGGTACGCGCTCCACGCTCACCTCATCGGTGAACAGCGGCTCGTCGATGTCCACAGACACCGGCGTCGAGCCGCTCGAACGGTGAACCCGCGGGGCAGCCGCGGCGCTCGACGGCTCGATTCGAGGGGCTTCGGACGCCACGTCCTCAGCCGGCGGCGGAGCCGTATCCTGTTCGACCGCCTCAGCGCCCATGCCGTCGTCATCCAGAAAGAACGACCCGTCCGGCTGAACGCGCAAAGAGCCCGCAGGTACGCTGAATTCGGAACCGTCATCGAGATGAACGCGGCTGTCTCCCCGGTCGAGAAACCGTGACGCGCGGTACACACGGCCCCTCCGGCCGCTTTTCGTGATAAGGGGAAACGCCTGAAGTTCGGGCACTGAACACCTCCGGTTAATAACGGGGCACTACCGACTGCTCACTGGACTTAGCACGCGGGCGTCCATGCCCGCACCCACTCAGTTCAATCTGTTGCGGCTGTAGACTTGCCCATTTTAGAAAAATTTACCGCTTCCGTCATGCTTGGGGAGGCGTCTGCATCGCCGAAGCGGCCTGAACTCCCTCCGCCAGTTCCGGCAGAATGCCCAGTTCGACGTAGATTGGACGGACTATGGCGCGGATCGCAGGCAGTTGCGCGGCAAACCATACCCCGCCCGCAACGCACCCGGCGCCGCCTAAAACCAGCGTGTTCGAGGCGCCGATCCGCGTCGCCAACAGTCCCGCCAGCAAGCTTCCAAACGGCGCCATGCCCATAAACGCCATGCTGTAGAAAGCCATGGCGCGCCCGCGCTTGTCCTCTTCGACAATCGTTTGCAGAATGGTGTTCGTCGCCGCCATGTGGCGCATCATGCCAAAGCCGGTGACCAGCATGAGTGAGAGCGATAGCCACAACCAGGACGACAGCCCGAACCCGATCAGGCCCGCGCCGAACAGCATCGCCGAGACGAACACCACCCTGCCCAGCCCCACCACCGTGCGCCGCATCGCCAGCGTGACCGCGCCCGCCAGGGCGCCAACGCCTGAGGCGGCGACCAGAAATCCGAGCGTATAGGAGTTGCCGTGCAGCGCCTGGGACGCGAAGACCGGCATTAATACCGTGTAGGGCTGGCCGACGAGGCTGATCAGCATCATCAGCAGCAGCAGCGACCGGATCGGCCGGAACCGGGAGACATATTGCCAGCCGTCAACCAGGTCGCGCCAGGCAGTCGTCGGCCGCCGGACCGTCGCGGCCGGGCGTACTGACATCAGCAACAACGACGCGACTACGCCAATATAGCTGACGCCGTCAATCAGAAAGCAGTAGCCCTCTCCGAGCGCGGCGACCACCACGCCCGCCACAGCCGGCCCGATCAGGCGCGCCGCATTGACCATGGAGGAGTTCAGCGCGATGGCATTGCCCAGATCGGACCGTCGCTCGATCATTTCGATAAGAAAGGCCTGCCGCGCGGGCATGTCCACGGCGTTGATAAGCCCCTGGAAGAGACTCAACGCCAGCACTTCGGGGACGGTGATGATGCCGGGGAGCGCAAGGGCCGCCAGCGCCAGAGATTGCCCCATGGAAAGGATCTGGGTAATAACGAGCGTGCGGCGCCGGTCCCAGCGATCCACCCACACGCCCGCGATTGGCCCCAACACGAACGCTGGAATCTGTCCGGCGAAGCTTACTATGCCAAGCGCCAGCGCGGACCCTGTAAGCCGGTATATCAGCCAGCTCGTTGCGATCCGCGTCATCCAGGTGCCGATCAGCGAAACACTCTGGCCGCCGAAGAACAGCCTGTAGTTCCGCGATCGGAGCGCGCGGATCGCGAGCTTCCAGTCCGAACTGGTTCCCGCCAGGGGCATCGATCAGAAGACTGTCGGGCGCAATCAAAGGTTCCAACGGATCGGGCGGCCGCCTACTGCACGGCTGCGCTGAAGGCAACCGCGCGGCTCTAGCGCATCAGCAGCCCGACGATGTGATTGATCGCGAATGCGCTCAGATACGCAACGCACGTCATGTAGGTGAATTGAACAGCGGGCCACCTCCACCCGCCGGTCTCGCGCTTTACGACGGCGACGGTCGACATGCATTGCATAGCGAATGCGAAAAACACCAGCAGCGCCAGCGCTCCACCGAGCGTCAGATCGCGATGAATGGCCTGCTGGAGAGTGGGCGAGTGCGCGTCGCCCTCGATCCCGTAAATCGTGCCCAGCGTGCTGACGATGACCTCACGCGCGGCGAGCGAAGAGAGCAGTCCGATGCCAATCTTCCAATCGAAGCCCAGCGGCTTGATGGCCGGCTCAATCGCGCGGCCGATCGCGCCGGCTAGGCTGTCGGTGATGGCGGGCGCATGGCCATCGTGGAACGGAACGTGAGCAAATATCCACAACACGACTGCAACCGTCAAGATGACGGTGCCCGCGCGGCGAAGGAAAATTTTTGAACGGTCCACCAGCCTCAACCCGAGCGAACTGACGGTGGGCCATCGGTACGGCGGCATTTCGAGTACGAATGGCGTATTGCCGCTCTTGAGTACAGTGGACTTCAGAAGACGCGCTGTGACGACGGCGGCGACAAAGCCCAGAATATATAGCCCAAGCATGGCGGCGGCCTGCGCCCCCAGAAACGGACCGAGTATCGGACGATTGGGAATGAAGGCGGCGATGATCAGGGTGAAGACGGGCAGCCGCGCCGAGCATGTCATAAACGGCGCGATTAAGATCGTAGCGATCCGGTCCCGCTTGCTCTCAATCGTGCGTGTGGCCATGATCGCCGGAACGGCGCAGGCGTACGCGGAGAGCAAGGGAATAAAGGACTTCCCCTGCAGCCCGAATTTGGACATCGTACGATCCGCAATCAGGGCGGCGCGCGCCAGATACCCGGAGTCCTCAAGAATTCCGATGAACAGGAACAGCAGCAGAATCTGCGGCAGAAACACAATTACGCTGCCCACGCCGTTCCACACTCCCTCGGTCAGCAGGTCCCTGAACGGTGAGTCCGGCAGAACCGACGCCACCCACGCGCCCGAAGCGGCTATGCCCTCCTGAAGCGCGTCCATGATCGGCCGCGCGCCGGAAAAAATTGTCTGAAAAACGCCGATAACGACCAGCGCGAACACCGCGGGTCCAATCACTGGATGCAGGAACACGCGATCCAGCCTGCGGGTCCACAACGGCGGCGCGGGCGCCTGGTAACCGGCGCCGCGTCCCACGCTGGCCGCCCATTGCCGGCACTTTGGAATATCGTTGAGCACCGGCAACTCGACGAGCGGCGCCTTGCGGACTGGCAATCCAGCGCACACGCCTTCGAGAAAATGCGCGATCTGGTCGAGGCCTTCGCCCTTGGCGGCGCTCACCAGAACCACGGGCGCGCCCAGTTGCTGTGAGAGGCAGTCGATCTCAAGATCCCCGCCGCGCCGGCGCAGATCGTCCGCCATGTTAAGAATGATCAACGTCGGCAGTCCGAGGCTCAAAATCGGCGCGGCCAGCACTAAGTGCCGTCCGAGATTGTTGACGTCCAGAATCAGAAGAATCCCGTCCGGCTTGGGCATGCCTGGCATTTCCCCGAGCAGAACGTCCCGGGTCACCTGTTCATCTTCCGAACGCGGGTTCAGCCCATAGACGCCCGGCAGGTCGACCAGGTCGATCGAGCGCCGTCCCCCGACGCGCGCACGTCCCGTGCGGTGTTCGACGGTGACGCCCGGAAAATTGGCCACCTTTTGGCGCATGCCGGTCAGGCGATTAAACAACGTGGACTTGCCGGAGTTGGGAGGGCCGACGATGGCGAAGACTGCTGTATCTGCGCTTCGGGCTGGAGAACTCGTGATCAGGTTGCAACCCGTGCAGGCATGGCAATCCGACATTGGTCAGTCCACAGGGCAAATTCGGGAGATCACAACTCCGGCAGCGGGCGGATGAACAACCGCGCCGCCGTCTCCCGCCGGAGCGCGACTTCGGATCCATCTACCTGAAAGACGCGCGGATCTCCCCCCGGCGCGCTCAAGCCGGGAACGATCACGTGTCCGGGCAGAAATCCGAGTTCCATCAGCCGGGTAGCGACCTCCTCGGGAACTTCCAGCCTCTCGAGCACAGCCGCTCGGCCGGGCTCGAGCTCGAGCAGGGTCTTCGGCCCAGCCGCCCGCCGGGCCGGGGCCCGCCGTCGGGAACGACCGCTGTTGAAACTCAGTTGCATGATTTCTTCCCAGTATCCGCCTGTCAGATTGCCTAGTCAAGCGGGTGACGCCGCTGCGCGGGAGCATCACTTACAAATCACTTGCAAGTGGCCGGCTCGCTGCGTACGGACCTGCCGCATCAAAGAAATCGGCTGCCGGGAATGCTATCATTCTCCCGTGCCCGCTGCTTCCGCCAAGCAGGCCTTTTCGCGTGAGGAAGTCCGCCGCGCTCTGGGCATCACGGAAAAACAGCTCCGCAGCTGGGAGCGCCAGGGGCTGGTCACGCCGTCGGCCGAATTCGCATTTAAAGACCTCGTCGGACTGCAAACGCTGGTACGGCTCCGCCGGCAACGGGTTCCCCCAGTGCGGATCCGTCAGGCTCTCGGCGCACTGCGGGAAAAGCTGCGCGACGTTCACAATCCGCTCAACGACCTGCGAATTTACGCCGACGGCCCCCATATCCGCGTAGACCTCGACGTGGGAACTATGGAGCCGGTTTCCGGACAATTGCTGCTGAATTTCGATCAGGCCGAGTTGCGGAAGTTGCTGAGTTTTCCCCCGCCCGAGCGCGTTGGCGCGAATTCAGTTACGGCTCACCGGAAACGGCTGGAGGCCGAGATGCTGTTTGAACGGGCTCTCGACATGGAGCAGAACGGAGCGCCCATCCAAGATGTCATCGCCGCCTATGAGCAGGCTGTCGCGCTCGACCCGCGGTCAACCGGCGCTCTGGTCAACCTGGGGACGATCCACTTTAACGCGCGTTCCTTCGCCAAAGCGGAGGATTATTATCGCCGTGCGCTGGAGATCGACCCCGAGTACGCGCTGGCGCATTTCAACCTCGCCAATCTCTACGACGAGAAGGGCGAGCGCGCCAAAGCTCTCCGCCATTACCTGGCGGCGTTGAAGCAGAACCCGCGCTATGCCGACGCCCATTACAACATCGCGCTGCTGTACCAGTCTTCGGGCGAGACCATGAAGGCCGTCCGCCACTGGCAGGCTTACCTCAAGTTAGACCCAAACAGTTCCTGGGCGGCCATCGCGCGCCGCGAACTGGAAAGAATCAAGAGCGCGACAGTCCTACGCGGCGGCGCTTAGCCCTGGGGGCGGCCCAGCGCCTCGAGTTCTTCGAGCGTGCGCGGCCAGTCGGAGCCGAGCAATCGCGATAAGCCCCGGTCGGCCAGCACTTTGCCGCCGGTCTGACAGGCCGCGCAATAGTTCGTTTCGTTATCGGCATAGCGAATCCGCAGGATCCGTTCGCCGCATTTCGGGCAGGGCTTGCCGTAGCGGCCGTGCACCGCCATATCAGGACGGAAGGCCGTCACCTTCTCCGGAAAATCGCGCTCCGCCTCATGTCTCAGGCGGTCCACCCAGAACTGTAACGTCTGGCGCGCAGCTCTGAGCAGACGGCCCCATTCCTCATCCGTCAGTTTGCCGGTGTGCGCAAGCGGCGATAATCCGGCAGCATGCAGAATTTCATCCGAGTAGGCGTTCCCCACCCCGTCGACGATGCGCGGATCCGTAAGAGCTCGCTTGAGCGTGTGATTCTCCGCCGTAAGCGCCCTGCGGAAGGAATCCTCATCGGCCGTGAGTACATCAATCCCCCCGGCATCGAGAGCGAGCAAGGCGCCTTGGCCCCGCACCACGTGCAGCGAAGCGCGGCGCTTTGAGCCCGCCTCGGTCAGTGTCAGCGCGCCCTTCGGAAAATCCAACGCCGCTAGATTCTGGCGGCCAGCAAGGCGGACTCCCCCCGCCTTCCAGTGCAACCGTCCCGCAATCATCAGGTGCAGCGCCAGCCACAAATCGCCCTCCAGCCCGATCGCGATGCGCTTGCCAATCCTGCGAATCTCGCATACCGCGCGCCCTTCCACCTCTGCGAGCGGGGGCTCAATCGTGCGAAGCAAAAAGGGGCTCGCCAGCCGGACCCGCTCGAGCGTCTGGTTCAATATGCGCGGCTTGAGCGCATGCAAATAAGCAATGATGTCCGGCAATTCAGGCACGCCCCGGCCTGCTCTCCAGCCGCAGGAGACGACGGCGGAGGCTCTTCGTATCGGTGATGGCAAGCGCCCGCCGCGTCATTTCGAGCGCCAGCGCCCGATCCCGGCCGCGATGCTCGTAATATTTCGCCAGCTCCTCATACGCTGCCGCCTGAAAGGGATTGGGACTCGCCGCAAGGTCCGCCAGGGCGCGCTGCGCGGCTTCGTCATGGCCGAGTCTCTTTTCGGTTGCCGCGATGTCCCACAGGGAGCGAAACAGAATATCGTCGCCAACGCCTGCGGAAATCGCTTTTCGAAACAGCCCGAGCGCCCGCTCCAATTGATTCGTCTTCAGAAACCACCGGCCGAGCGCCGCCATCTCAGCGCCGTGGTTGAAACCCGCTTCCTCCGGCGAATCGAATGCCCGCGGCATAATCGCGGTGAGGCAGGCCAACGTGAGGATGTCAACGGCGTTGTGATGCAGGACCGGCACGAGCCGCACCGCTTCGCGCGTCCGCAGGTATTCGCAGTACACGTACGGAATTAACTCGCCCGCGAGATCGCCGTCGCGCTCGACGCCCAAAATCTGCTGCTCGAGGTCCATCAGCCGGCAACTGTCAAGGCGCAATTTCCAGAGTCGCCGCGCGCTCACCAGAAGATCCAGATGCTGGAGGCGGCCGAATGGCGAGGGAAGGCGCAGCGTCCGGTATCGCGTTTCAAGCAACGGCTCATCGTACGTCTTCCCGTTGTACGTAATCAGCACGTCGAACTGCGCCAGGTGCGCCGCGAGCGCGCTCAATACGCTGCGCTCTTCCGCAAATTCGCGCATCAGGAACTGGCGGATGCGAAAGCCGTCGGCGGCGATTCGACCCACGCCGATCAGGAAGGCATAGGTCCCCGGGACGCCGGCGAGACCGGCCGTTTCAGTATCGAGGAAGGCCCACTTGGCAGCAGGACAGTTTGAAATGACGCCGTCTGAGACGGGACCAAGAAGGTCGGAAGGCAGATCGCCGAAATCTGCGATGCCAACGCTGCCATGACGTCGCCTCCTGTCGTACAGCTTCTCGGTCTCGAAATGAGCGCCGTGCTCGGTTTCCACCTGTTCGCCGCTCAGCCACTCCTCGACGAAATACCGCTCCGGTCGCCCCGGAGCGGCCGCCGGGGTGCGCGCCCGCCGCCATCCGGAACGGTATTTCGCGTCAATTCGGGCAATACGGCGCCGCAGAGCCGCAAGCTGTTCCTGAGGGCCCTCCATTTCGCCTTTTATTTGCCCAGTGTACCACCAACTGGATGGCGCCGCCGGGCGGGTCAGGCTTTACCGGTAAACGCGGACTGGTCCTCATCGGCCGAGGGGCCGTACATACCGGGGATCGCAATATTATTCAGTCGCAGGTACACTCCGAGTTGCGCCCGGTGATGGATGAGGTGGTTCAATACCATGTTTCGCATGACCGCGATCCGCGGCATTGTGAACAGGGGCTTGCCGCCAAGGATTAACGACCATGGTTTCATGAAGGCTTCGTCTGAGGTCTGCTCCATAGCGGCGCGCGCCTCTTTGACGTTCTTGTCGAACACTTCAAGCAGTTGCTGCGCAGATTGGCCGATCAGCGGTTGATACTGCGACATGTCGATGGTCAGCGAATCCTGCCTGAGAGTCGGCACGGTCCAACCGGGCAACTCGACAACATGTCCGGAGAGCCGGCCGAGTGTCATCGACTTCTCGTGGGGCCGCCAGTCGGCTTTGCCTTCTGGATACCGTTCGAGCACCTTTCTGGTGTTGGCCATCTCCTGATCGAATTCCGTAAGAAGCATCTGATTGATGGGCATGGGGCGATTTTAGCGGAGCGGGGGTCCGGCGGCTAGAAGCCAATTAGCGTAGTTGGGGGGCCGGATTGTCGGCTGAACTGGCCGCTGGCGGCGCGGTGCGGAGCCGTTGCAGTGCGGCGTTCAGTTTCCTCCATGCGGAGACATCCGCTTTGGTCGCAACCGGCGCCTCCGGATCGGAATAGAAGCGTAGGATGGCGGCGCGCAACTCCGCCGGTACGCCCGCAAAATCTTTATCGGCCAGACGTTCAAGCAGTTTCGCATAGGCCTGGTCCGCCATCCGGTACGCGCCGGGACGGACAGGCTGTCCTGTGTCGAGATTGTCGTCGCCAAGCCGGAAGTCTGGTTTGGAGGATTCGTCCAACAGCTTGCGGTATGCTGACATGGTGGCGTTGAAGCTCGCTTCCACCTGAGTTTCCGCCTGTGCCGTCAGGGGCTTGAAGGAGAGCGCCGTAAACGGTCCGAAGCGCGGAATCAGGCGCAGGAAAAAAGCCAGAATGCGCGATCCGATTCCGGGCTGCTGGTACTGATTTCCCCATTCCTTGCGATACTGCGCGCGCGACAACGTATATACGAACTTTCGCCGCGTCAGGCCCGGTTTGTCTTTCGTCAGCCGGTCCTTGTTGAGTTGCCAGGCGACCATTGTGAGATCGGGAATGGTTTTGCTCACGCTGTGCCGAAACGTGCCGAGCGCCAGATCCTCGCTGAGAAACAGATCCTTCATCTCAAATCCGTACGTTTTCAGGAAGGCGCGCTCAAGGACGTCCTTGGCCACCTCGAACCCAATGAAGTCGTGATACGCCTTGGGAGCGTAGTTCCCGCGCGCAATCTGCGAAACGTCGAATCCGAACTCAACCTTGATGTGTGCGCCGGGATCGTTCTCGTACGGCACGCTCGGTCCATACCGCGCGCGCAGTTTCGGATAGAGCATCGGAACGGCGCGATTCACGCCGATCGAGTGGCCGTCGATATCCGCGATATAGTGGGCCAGACATCCCAGCGCGAAGGCGTATTCATTCACGTCAGCCGCTTCGTGGATCAGGTTGATGACGAACGCGTTCGGCCTGACATAGTGCAGAAGGTCGCTGAACTGGCGACTGCCGAAAGGATAATACCCCATGTCGGCCACGATTGCGCCCCCATAGGCGTAGGCATGCGCCTTCATGAGGGCGTCGGAGATCGTGTGCGGAAACCGGCGCAACAAAAGCAGCCTGATGGCCGGATCCCACGCTGCGTCGATGATCGCCTCATGAGTGAGCACGGAATAGGAGAACGCAGGCGTAGCGCACAGCAATGCCGCAAGGGCCAGGGCGCACGGCCGCAACACGTTTTCAGTGTAACGGACAGCGCCCCGCGATCCAGGATCGGCGCCCGGCAATCCGTACTATGCCGGTACGATGACATGGTCGCATGCAATGTGGTTCGCTAGGATAGGTGCGCCCTGAAATGAGACGAATTCTTCTCTTCATCCTTTGCCTGTTTTCCGCCATAGGGGCGCTGAACGCCCAACCCGGGCCGAGGCGCGAATTCGAAAGGCCGAAGCTGGTGCTCGGCATTGTCATCGATCAGTTCCGGTTCGATTACTTGAACCGATTCCGCAATGAGTATACCGGCGCCTTCGCCAAATTCTTCGAGCGCGGCGCAGTGTTCACGAATGCTCACGAGGAGCACTTTCCCACAGTCACGGCGATCGGCCACTCGACTTTCCTGACCGGCGCAACGCCGTCCATCAGCGGCATCGTGAACAACCAGTGGTACGACCGCACAACCGGCAAAACCGTCACCAGCGTCTCCGATGAGGGAGTGAAATTACTGGGCGCCCCCGGCCCCGGCAGTTCCCCACGCCGTTTGCTGGCCAGCACCGTGGGAGATGAAATGAAAATGGCGGGTAAGAACTGCAAGGTTATCGGCATTTCCATCAAAGACCGCAGCGCCATTCTGCCCGCCGGACACATGGCCGATGGCGCCTACTGGTTCGATCCCGCGGCGGGAGTCTGGGTGAGCAGCAGCTTTTATTTCCCGGACTTGCCGGGCTGGGTCAAGGACTACAACGCCAGGCGCCCCGCCGATCAGTACGCAAACGCGGAATGGAAGGCGCTCGATTCTCAGACCATATTCGCCAGAATGCCCGCCGCCGGACCCGAATTGTACTCCAAGCTCGAAGCCACGCCATTTGGAAACGAACTCATCGAGCAATTCGCCGAGCGCGCCGTTGACGCGGAACAGATCGGAAAGCATCCCGATACGGACCTGTTGACCGTCAGTTTCTCCTCGAACGATTACGTGGGCCACGCGCTGGGACCCGACGCCCCCGAAGTGCGCGATATAACACTTCGCACGGACCGGCTGCTCGACAAGTTTCTGCAATTTCTGGACAGCCGGGTGGGCTTGCAGAATGTCCTGATCGTGCTCACGGCGGATCACGGCGTGGCCCCAATCCCCGAAGTCAACCAGAAACGCAGAATGCCCGGAGGCCGCCTGAAGCAATCGGCAATGGTCGAAGCCATCAACTCGGCGCTCACCGCCAAGTACGGCGAAGGCAAATGGATTGTCGCCGTCGCCGAGCGGGTTCCGTATCTCAATTTCGATCTGATCAAGCAAAAGAACCTTCAGCCGGCTGACGTGGAACGCACCGCCGCGGATGCTGTCCGGGCCATGCCGGATATCTTCCGCGTCTATACCCGGGAGCAACTGATGTACGGGCTCGTTCCGCAAGATCGCGTCAGCGAGCGCGTCCTGCGCGGATATTATCCGCCCCGGGCAGGCGATATCATCATCATCCCGGACGCCTACTGGATTTACGAGGCTCGCGGCGCATCGCACGGCACCCCGTTCAATTACGACACGCACGTACCAGTCATTTTCATGGGGGCGAATATCCGACCCGGACGCTATGACGCCCAGGTCGCCGTTAACGACATCGCTCCCACTCTGGCCGCGATGCTTGAGATCGAGATCCCGAGCGGCTCGGTCGGACGGGTGCTCAGCGAAATGTTCGCGAAGTGATTGCGGACCGGTCAGAGCATTCGAGAGTCCCACTTGCAGGCGATTTCCCGCGGGTCTATGATCGACGAAGCCCTCCGAGGAATGATCTATGTGGATTCGCAAGTGGCAGCGTGACCGTAACAAAGGCGTCGATTCGCCGGTGCCTACCCAACTGGTTTCGAATGAAGAACTGATCCCGCGCCGCCAGACGCCGGAACAAAAACAGGTCGAATACCTGATCGGCGAGCTCGCGGCAGACCGTTCGAAAAAGCTCGGCATGGACCGCCGCGCGTTCATGGCCAGCTCCATGGGCCTTGCGACCTGCTTTCTCGCTTCCAACATGGTCTACGGGAAGAACTGGGACGTCGATGAAGTGGAAACCTACGAGCCGGAGGCGACCGCCGAGAAGTTCCCCAAAGGCGAGTATTTCATCATCGACGTGCAGTCGCATTTCACCAACGGCTTCGCGATTCCGGGCTTCCGTGACGCCGAATTCGTCAAGAATATGGGCTTTAATCTCAAGACGGACGCCGAAGCTTACGGCTTTCGCAACTTCGTCAAGGAAATGTTCTTCGACAGCGAGACCTCGATGGTGGTGATCTCCGGAGTACCCGGACGGGAGATCAACAAAGACAAAGACGGCAAAATCCTGGAAGGCAAGGCGCGCGGCGGCGGAATCCTGCCCAGCTGGCTGATGTCGCAAGCAGGGCGCGAAATTAATGACCTGGCGGGATGCCAGCGCGCTCTCTGGCAAGGCAACCTGGCCCCCAATCATTACTGGGATCGCGTGAACAACCGCCCCGATAAGGCAGCCATCCTTGACCAAATGGACCGCGAGGTTAATAAATATGGCATCAAGTCCTGGAAGTGGTATTGCCACACCGATCCGGGGCAGTCCGGCGGCGGTTTCCAGTGTGATGACGACAACGCGATGTGGTTTTATCGCGAGTCGGTCAAGCGCGGCATTAAGATCTTCAGCGTCCACAAAGGCTTCTCCTACCAGTCGCGGACGCTGGGCCATCTGGCAAACCCCAAGGACATGGAGAAGGCCGCGCTGAACAATCCTGATATCACATTCATCGTCTACCATTCGGCGCTTCAGCACGGACCCAATGAGCCCAACTGGAAAGAAGCCAACAAGTGGGATCCCACTACGGGGGATTTCGCTTGGCACAACATCCTGATGGATATCAAGCGTCGCAACCCGCAGATCACGAATCTGAACTGCGAGTTGGGAAGCTTTTTCAACGTTCTTGCAGTGGCCGACCCGATCATGTGCCAGCACGGCGTCGGGAAGAACGTGAAATACTACGGCGCCGATCACGTAATCTGGGGCACCGACTGCCTGTGGTGGGGGTCCCCGCAATGGTGCATCGACGCTTTCAAGCGTTTTCAGATCAGCGACGAGCTGTGCGAGAGATTCGGCTACAAGAAGCTGACCAAGGAAGACAAGGCCAAGATCTTCGGTCTGAATGCGGCGCGCATTTATGGAATTGATGTGACCGCGCAGCGGAAAGCCCTGCCGGCGGATACGCTCGAACGGCTCAAGACCGCTTATCTCGAAGGCGGCGGGCAACGTGACAACGCGGCCTACGGCTGGGTTCGCGCTGACGATTGAGCCCGTTCAGGCCGCGCCGGTCTGCATCATCACCGCTCCAAGCGTCGGCGCGGATTCCGCATGGCGCTCGGGCTGGGATGGCGCCGGCATCGGCATCGCCGTAATCGACAGCGGAATCGCAGCGCACCCGGACCTGCAAGACGCATTCGGTCTGTCGCGCGTTGTGTATCGTCAAAACTTCGTCGACAACCAGGCCGGGGATCCGTATGGACACGGAACGCACGTGGCTGGCATCCTCGCGGGCAACGAAAGTCATCCCTTGGGCGGTCGTTTACGCGGACGTTTATGGGCATCGCTCCGAAAGCGAACCTCATCGATTTGCGCGTGCTGGATGCAAACGGGGCGAGCACTGACAGCATGGTGATCGCCGCCATCGAGCGCGCGATTGCGCTCAAGAGCAGATACAACATTCGCGTCATCAATCTTTCGCTCGGTCGCCCGATCTATGAGAGTTATACGCTCGACCCGCTCTGCAATGCGGTCGAAGCAGCCTGGAAGAAGGGCATCGTGGTGGTTGTCGCGGCGGGAAATCTCGGCAGAAACGGCTATGCGTCCGTGCTCGCGCCGGGCAATGATCCCTTGGTCATCACCGTCGGCGCCATGAAGAATATGGGAACGCTGACGCGTTCGGACGACAACATCGCCAGCTACAGCTCGAAAGGACCCTCCTACATTGACCTCGTCGCCAAACCCGACCTGGTGGCCCCCGCAAATCGTTCCGCTTCACTGCTTGCGCCCAACTCGACGCTGGCCGCCTCGTACCCGGACAACATTGTGCCGGTTGCGTATTACTCGACGGATCCGCGGACGAGCCCGGCCTACTTCCGGCTGAGCGGCACGAGCATGGCCGCGCCGGTCGTCAGCGGCGCCGTTGCGCTGATGCTGGATAAAGATCCAAGCCTTTCTCCGGACACCGTGAAGGCCCGGCTGATGAAGACCGCCAGCAAGAGCTTTCCGTTATATAGCACGGCAACGGATCCCACCACGGGGCAGACATATGTCAGCGCTTATGACTTGTACACCGTCGGCGCGGGTTACATTGACATAGCGGCCGCTCTGGCAAGCGCCGATGTTGCAAATGGCTGCGCGGCGTCGCCGAGCATCCACTATGATTCGGCCAGCGGCAACGGCTATCTATCCTACAGCCGCGTGAGCGGAGTCAGCGCGCCCATCTGGGGCGCCACCGCTGTCTGGGGAACCACAGCCGTGTGGGGTTCGTCAGTGTTCAATTCCGGAGCAACCACAGCAGTGTGGGGTACCGCAGCGGTCTGGGGCACAACCGCCGTCTGGGGAACAGGGGGAGTTTCGGGAAGCGCCGCCGTTTGGGGAACCAACTCGCCTGGAAAAGGCGAGCAGTAGCGGGAACCGGTCCGACGCCTCCCGCGCGACGGGCCTGCGAAGGTACGAATCCCGCGCTGTCCGTATACTGGAAGTACATGCGATTTCATCTGGCTAGCGAATATCGTCCGCGCGGCGATCAGCAGCAAGCCATCGAGCAGTTGTATCGCGGTGTTCTCGACGGAGAGCGCGACCAGGTTCTGCTGGGCGTTACCGGCTCCGGCAAAACGTTTACGATGGCTAAAGTCATCGAGAAGGTGGGACGCCCCGCCCTGATCCTGGCGCATAACAAGACCCTGGCGGCGCAACTGTATCACGAGTTTAAGACATTCTTTCCGTCCAACGCGGTCGAGTATTTCGTCAGTTATTACGACTACTACCAACCTGAGGCCTACATACCGTCGGGCGACGTTTATATCGAAAAAGAAGCGACCATCAACGATGAGCTCGACAAACTCCGGCTCTCGGCGACTAAGTCGTTGTTTGAGCGGCGCGATTGCGTTATTGTCGCGAGCGTAAGTTGCATTTACGGCCTCGGCTCGCCGGAGGCATACTACGGAATGCTGCTGATGCTCGAAAAGGGCCAGCGCATCCCCAGAGATCAGATCCTGGAGCGGCTGGTCGAAATTCTGTACGAGCGCAATGACGGCGATTTCCGCCGGGGAACATTCCGCGTACGCGGCGACGTGATCGAAGTGTATCCCACCTACGACGATTACGCCTACCGCATTGAACTGTGGGGCGATGACATCGATTCGCTGGCGCAGATCGATCCGCTGACCGGGCAGGTGCGGCAAACCTATGTCCGGCTGCCGATTTATCCCAAAACGCACTATGTGATGTCGAACGAAACGCGCGAAAATGCCCTCCAGAGCATCGAGCGCGAACTCCACTGGTGGAAGGGCGAGCTGGAGAAGGAGGGCCGGTTCATTGAGGCGCAACGGCTCTACCAGCGCACCATGTTCGATCTGGAGATGATTCGGCAGATCGGGTACTGTCACGGCATCGAGAACTATTCACGCCATTTCTCGGGGCGGCTGCCGGGCGAGCCGCCGCCCACGCTTCTCGACTATTTGCCGCACGACGCCATCATTTTCGTCGACGAAAGTCATCAGACGATCCCCCAGCTCCAGGGCATGTATCACGGCGACCGCTCCCGCAAGGAGGTGCTGGTGAAGTACGGCTTCCGGCTGCCGAGCGCGCTGGACAACCGGCCGTTGACCTTCGAGGAATTCGAGAACCGCGTGAATCAGCTCATCTACGTCTCGGCCACGCCCGGACCGTACGAGCTGACGAAATCGGCCGGGGTGGTCGTGGAGCAGATCATTCGCCCGACGGGCCTCGTCGATCCGGAAGTCGAGGTGCGTCCCATTAAGGGCCAGGTGGACGACCTCTTGCGCGAGATTCGCGACCGCGCGGCCCGGAACGAGCGCGTTCTGGTTACGACCCTGACCAAGCGCATGGCCGAAGATCTGGCGGAATACTACTCCGAAGTGGGTGTCAAGTGCGCTTACTTACATTCTGAGGTGAGTACGCTCGACCGCATCAAGATTCTTCGCGACCTGCGGCGCGGCCATTACGATGTGCTCATTGGCGTAAATCTCCTGCGGGAGGGACTGGACCTGCCGGAGGTCAGCCTGGTTGCGATCCTGGATGCCGATAAGGAGGGATTTTTGCGATCGGCGGGATCCCTGATTCAGACCATCGGCCGCGCCGCCCGCAACGTGAACGGACGTGCGATCCTTTATGCCGATGTCATCACCGACAGCATGCGGCGCGCGATCGATGAGACAAACCGCCGCCGCGCGATACAGGTTGCATATAACGAAGCGAACAACATTACGCCTCAGTCCATTCTGAAGCCGATTGACATGAGCTTGATCGCCGTGGCGGAAGCCGATTACGTGACGCCGCCGCTCGAGCCGGAGGAGGAGACAGAGGCGATGACGCCCGAGCAGCGCGATCGCTATATCGCGGAGCTGGAGGAGCGGATGCGCGAGGCTGCCAAAAGGTTTGAGTTTGAAAAAGCGGCGCAGTTCAGGGATCGCATCAAAGAGCTCCGTAACCGCAGCATTTATGCAGAAGCGGCAACCAGTAGCGTTAGTGGGCGCGGGTAAGGTCGCGCAATCCTTCATTGGGCGCCTGCCCGGCCTGTTAGAGCAACTCGGTCCTGTCAAGTCGTTCTCGTATCGCGTGGCGAGCCGGATTGTCAACGCGCTCCGGGCTGGCCGGGCTGTCTGCGACTATGGCGAAATCGAGCGGTGCCGGGTGGTCTTGGTGTGCGTGCCGGATGAGCTCATCGGCAAGGCCGTCGCCGACATGATCAACGCTCCTGTCGATTGGACTGGCAAAGTAGTGGTGCTTTGCGACAGCTGGCGCGACAGCTCGGTCCTGCGACCGCTGTCGGAGCGCCGCGCCATCACGGCATCGTTGAACACCACCCCTGGCTTCGGAGAGCGGCTGTTCATCGTGGAAGGCAATGAGCTTGCGGCCAGCGATATAAAACGCCTGATCGCGGCACGCGGAGCCCGAATTGTTCGCCTGCGTCCGTCCGCCAAGCCCGTGTACATGACGGGGCTGGCGGTGGCGGCATACTCGGCTCACCTCGCTGCGGGCTCACGTTGTCTGCGCGCCGCCGGACTTCCGCCGCCTCTCAGCCGCTCCATCGTCCACGCTCTCGCTGCCGAGGCAGTGCGCAGCTTCGTGAAAGCTGGCGCACGCGGAGCTGGATACCGGCGAGAAGGCAGCCGCTTTCACGAGCACTGCTCAGCAATGTTGCGCGCCCACCCCGACCTCGCGGATGTGTATTCAACGCTCTCGTTTTCCTCTCCGCCCAACTCGCCCTCGTCGCCTGCCGCAGCGCCGGTCTAAGCGCTTGGAGATAGAGCGCGGCGGAAAGGCGCGCTACGTGGCCATGCTTCAAAAAAAGAAGCTGCGACCATGCGCCACGCGATCGCCTCAGCGCCGTCCGCGGATGTAAACGGCCGTTCTCCGGAACTTCTTCCTGCTGTCTTTCGTAGGTGGTGGTAACGGCTTGGTACGCTTTCTGGCGGCTAACGGTTTTGGAAGGGAACACGTCATACATGCAGGCTTCTGCGGCCGTACCCTCGATTGATCACTCTGTGAACGCGGGATTACCATGCCGGGACACGGCGGGCCGCCCCGTGAAGCGGCGCGATTTGCGGGGATTTAGCATAATTGAAAACGCTTATCCCAGCGGTCTGGTGCTCACGCGCCACCGCCATGCGCACAGCTATTTCAGTTTCGTACTGGAGGGCTCCTACACCGAAACTTTCAATGGCAGTACGGAAATGTGCGCGGCTGGCACAGTCCGGTTTTTGCCAGCCGAGGAAATTCACGAGAACTGCTATCAGGCAGGAGCGCGCTGTCTGTTGGTGGAAATTCATGCGCAGACGCTGGCGCAGGCGTCAGAACAGGGCGCCATCATCACGCAGGCCGGAGAAATCAGGTCGCCGAAGGGCGCATGGCTGGCGCGACGGCTCTATGCGGAGTTCAACGCGCAGGACAGCGTTGCGCCGCTCGCGATTGAAGGCGTGATTCTGGAGCTGCTGGCGGAACAGACGCGCTCCGTAGCAATTTCGGCTCCAAAGGCCGCGCCGAGATGGCTCGAACGCGCGCGCGATTTGATACGGTCGCGGTTTCTTGAAGTGCCCAGCCTTTCCGAGATCGCCGGCGCAGCGGGCGTACACCCGGTGCATCTGTCCCGCGAATTCCGCCGTTTTTACGCTTGCACGGTCAGTGATTTCATGAGGAAGCTGCGCATCGAGCACGCATCCCATCTGCTGGCCGATACCGAGACGCCGCTGGCCGAGATCGCGATGATCTGCGGCTTTGCCGATCAGAGCCATTTCTCAGCCGTGTTCAAGCGCGAAGTGGGACTTACGCCGTCGCGGTTCCGCAATGTGAGCGCGCGCCGCAAGACAGGCGGCACGCCCTCCTGATATCAAGCGGCCATTCGAACACAGCCGACAGCTGGACGGCCTCAATCGCGCAAATTCGCGTCCAAAAACGCTCTCAAACGGTGGCTGCGGCTGGGATGCCGTAATTTGCGCAGCGCCTTGGCTTCGATCTGACGGATGCGCTCCCTGGTGACGGCGAAATGCTGGCCAACTTCCTCGAGGGTATGCTCGCTGCCGTCCTGAAGCCCGAAGCGCATCTTCACAATCTTCTCCTCGCGCGGGCTCAGCGTTTTCAGGACCTCCGCCGTCTGCTCGCGCAGGTTCAAATTGATCACCGCCTCGGACGGCGACACCACACGCCGGTCCACGATGAAATCGCCGAGATGCGATTCTTCCTCTTCGCCGACCGGCGTTTCGAGCGATATCGGCTCCTGCGCGATGCGCAGCACTTTTCGCACCTTGCCCACGGGCATTTCCATTCGAACCGCCAGCTCCTCCGTGGTCGCTTCACGCCCCAGCTCCTGCTGAAGCTGGCGCTGCGTCCGCACCAGTTTGTTAATCGTTTCGATCATGTGGACCGGGATGCGGATGGTCCGCGCCTGGTCCGCGATGGCCCGCGTGATGGCCTGGCGCACCCACCAGGTGGCGTAGGTCGAAAACTTATACCCGCGCTGATAATCGAACTTGTCCACGGCCTTCATCAGGCCGATGTTGCCCTCCTGAATGAGATCAAGAAATTGCAACCCGCGGTTTGTATATCGCTTGGCGATGGACACCACTAGCCGGAGGTTGGCTTCGATCAACTGCTTCTTTGCGGCTTCCGATTCCAGCTCTCCGCGCTCAACAACTTGCAAGGTCCGTCGCAACTCCGTCGCGGTTGCGCCGCAATGCTCTTCGAGCTGCTGGATCTGTTGTGTGAAGTGTCGCAGCTCTTTCTTCAAATCGCGGCTGATGGCCCCGTTATCGGGCTGCTCCAGCCTGCGTTGGATCAGAGCGATCTCCCGCTCGAGCGGTTTCAGTTGCTCAACGGCGCTGCGCAGCTTCCCTGCCAGGCTCCTGCGAATGGCCGGGGCGAATTGAATCCGGCGGATCACGTGCGAAATCCGCACGACAGTACGGGCCAGCATCCACCGCATCGAACGGTGCTGCTTGGGCTTCATTCCGCGCGGGATGGCCTGAAGCTTTTGCCGGAATTGCAGCGCCTTCCGGTACTGCCGCTCGATCTCGTCCACCGAGGCCAGGAAGCGGTCCACCTCTTCCTGCACGGAGTCTTCGATCAGCATCGTTTCCGGAAGCGACAGAATCTCACGAATCGCGTTGGGGTCGCGGCGGACGTCCTCCGCCAGGGCCAGAATCTCGCGAATCACCAGCGGAGAGCGGGATAACGCCTTGCGCACGCTTCGCTCTCCGCGCTCGATGCGCTTGGCCAGCTCGATTTCGCCTTCGCGAGTCAGCAGGGGGACGGTCCCCATCTCGCGCAGATACATCCGAACCGGGTCGTTCGTCTTATCGCCCAGGTCCTGGGCGATATCCAGATCGCCGAACTCGTCGCCTTCGTCGATCTTCTTCTCGAAGTCGAGCTTCGGCTCTTCGAGAATTTCAACCCCGGCCGTATCGAAGTCGGCCAGCAGATCGTCTAACTCGCGCCCGCCGCCGAAATCATCGGTCAACAGCTCGTTCACCTCGTCGTAGAGAACGTAGCCCTTCTCTTTACCGAGATCCATGAGCTGTTTGAGCCGGCCGTACTTTTCGTCAGTTGCCACCGAAACCGCTACCTATTATGCCCGTTCTGCAAAAACAAAGTGCTGCTGACGAGTACGCATTCTCGTTATTGGCTGATTCCCATTCATTCTACAACACGGAAACCTGATCCATTCACGGCCGCGCGGCGCGCTCCAGCTCGCTCAATTGCTGCATCCACCGCCGCGCCGCTTCAAAATTGCCGGCCCGCTCGGCGGCCTTCACTTGCGCGCGCAGTTCGGAACGCCGGCTCTCGAAATCCTGTTCCTGGATGGCGCGCACGCACGCCGCCGCCTGATCAAGCCGTGAACCCTCGCTGCTCATCTCATCGGCAAAAGCGATTTCATGCAATAGCGCCTTGGAGTTTTCGTCTAGTCGCGCCTCCACGCGCGCGAACTCCACGCCGCCATCGGCTTCGGCGGCGGCGAACACCGCCTCGAAAATACGGCGCGTGACCAGCCGCTGCACCGCGGGGGAGCGCCGCAGATCGGGCAGGATCGCCGCGCATGTCTCGGCATCAAACAACAGAGATTGCAGCAGAATCCGCTCGGAGGCGGGAACTGAGGTCTTCGGCGCGCGCATCTCCACCGGTTTGCGCTCGCCCGCGATCTTGCGAAACTCTTCCAGAACAGGTCCGGCTTCCACGCCGAGGTGCGCCGCCACATCGTTGGCCACAGCCAGCCGCTCCAGCTTATCCGAGATGCGTTGGATCGCGGGCAACAGAAATTTAAAAACCTGCATGCGACCTTCGGCCGATCGCATGTCGAACCGTTTGCGCGCCCGGTCCGCCAGCCAGTAAAAGTAGTTCGTTGCGCCCTCAGCCTTGCGCCGATACGCCTCGGCGCCGAACTTCTTGACATATTCGTCCGGATCGAGATCGTCTTCAAGCCCCAGTACGCGGATATGCATGCCCTCGTCCAGCAGCATTTGAATCGACCGCTCTGCGGCGTGCGCGCCGGCCGCGTCCGGATCGAAGTTCACCACGATGCGATCCGAATGCCGCCGCAGCGCGCGCACCTGGCCATTGGTCAACGCGGTGCCGCAGCTCGCCACCACATTGCGAACGCCGGCTGAATGAACGCCGATCACATCCATGTAGCCTTCCACCAGAATGGAACAATCCGCTGAGCGGATGGCGTTGCGCGCGCGGTTCAGGTTGTACAACACCTGGCTCTTCTGGTAAATTCTGGTCGCCGGCGAGTTCAAGTACTTCGGTTCCTCATCCTTCAACGTCCGGCCGGCGAACCCGACGATCTTGCCGGACTCGTTGTGAATGGGAAACATCAGCCGACCGCGAAACACATCGTAGAAGCCGCCGTCCTCGCGCTTGCGCGCCAGACCCGATGCTTCGATCTGTTCCGGCGTGAAGCCCTCCTGCTCGAAGCGGCGCGCCAGCGCGCCGCCGGACGGATCCGCCACGCCGATTCCGAATTCTTCAACCTGGCCCGGCGTAACCCCTCGACCGCTCAGGTATTCGCGCGCCGCCGTTCCCACAGCGCTGCGAAGATTTTTCTGAAACACGTCCAGCGCGATCTCGTGCATCTGATACAGCGCCGCGCGGAGCTTTGATTCCGGGTCGGAGTACTCCGCCCGCTTCGGCATCGGAATCCCGTTGCGGTCTGCCAACAAGCGCAGCGCTTCATAGAAGGAAATGCCCTCGATCTCCTGAACGAACGTCAGCACGTCGCCGCTCTTGCCGCAACCGAAGCACTTAAAATACTGGCTGTTCAGGAAAACAGAGAACGAAGGCGTTTTCTCCTGGTGAAACGGACACAGCCCCTGATACCGCTGGGGTGAGGCCCGGCGCAGTCGTACGTATTCCCCGATGACCCGGGCGATATCAATCTGCGATTTCAGTTCCTTGGCGAAATCCATGCCAGATGGCGCGCGATGTCCAGTTTAGCGGGGCCGCGCAGGTTCGCACACAGCGGCGGCCACAGCGGTACTGGCAGTACGAACTCAAAAAATTTTGTCAAAAGATCGCCCCCAGGGCATCTTTTCCTGATGTTAATGCTTTACACTTGACACTTACATCTTTTGGGGGGCCGTATTCGGGATGCGGCTTTGGGTCGTGATTTTGCTCTGCGCTCCGGTTCTGGCGCAGAGCGACGCCGGTTTCGCAGACTGGCGCGAGCGGTGGGATTATTACGTCCACCGCACGTATACGTGGCAGCGGCTGGGCCTCGTGGCTCTCGACACGGTCGCGGAAATGCCTTTCAATGCGGCTGCATGCGGAAGACCGCCGTACTGCTTTCCTCACCACTACGGCGGTGCGGTCTTCCGCCGCACCACGCGCACGACGCTGGAACTGGCGGCCGGCGCCGCGCTCCACGAAGACGCCCGCCGAAAGCCTTCAGGGCTCAGCGGATTCGGACCGCGGCTGCGATTCGCCCTCACGCACGCGCTGCTTGCGCGCGGACCTGATGGCGCGTTCCGGCCCGCCTACAGCCGCTTCGCCGGGACTCTCGGCGGAATCGCCGTGTACTCGGCCTGGGACGGGCGCCCGATTACGACTCGGCGCGTCGCCATCGGCTTCAGCTGGGCGCTTACCAGTTCGTTTCAGGACGCTTTGCTGACCGAATTCAGTCCCGACCTCAGGCGCATCGGGCGGCGGCTCGCCCCCGCGCGCCTGCGAAGGTTCTGACGTTCCCGGCGCCGCGCACTCTCGCCGCTCGCCGGAGAGACCCCTTCCCGACCCTCGCGCCGCTCGCGCATTCACAAACTGCGAGATCCCGCTCCTGGCTGACACCTATTTAAAAGCGTTTACACTATGACAAGCGCGATGGAGAAATACGATCTTCTCGTGATCGGATCCGGTCCCGCCGGCCAGCGGGCAGCTATCCAGGGCGCCAAATCCGGGAAGCGCGTGGCCGTGGTGGAGAAGCGCGAAGTGGTCGGCGGCGTGTGCATCAATACCGGCACCATTCCCAGCAAAACCATGCGCGAGGCCGTGCTGCACCTTTCCGGCTATCATTACCACAGCATCTACGGCGTTCAGTATCGCGTGAAGGAAAAGATTACCATGGGCGATCTGCTGTTTCGCGTCCAGCACGTGATCAAAACCGAAGTGGACGTGATCCAGGCGCAGTTGTCGCGCAATAACGTCGAGATGCTGTTCGGCACCGCCAGTTTCGTGGACCCCCACCACATCCGCGTGGACAGCGTGCGCGGGTCGAGCATTTACGAGGCGGACAAGATCATCCTTGCGCCAGGCGCCAAGCCGGCCACCTCGCCGAAAGTCCCGCTGAACGGCCGAACGATCATTAACAGCGATCAGGTTCTGAATCTCGCCCAGATCCCTAAGACGCTGATTGTGGTGGGCGGCGGCGTCATCGGCGTGGAATACACGTGTATGTTCGCCATCCTGGGCGTGCGCGTCATTCTGATCGAAAAGCGCCCCCGCCTGCTCGAATTCGCCGACTCCGAGATTGTGGAGGCCTTGTCCTACCACCTGCGCGACAACCGCGTCACCATGCGGCTGAACGAGGAGGTGTCCAGCGTGGAGGAGTTGCCGGACGGCAGCGTGGTCGCCAATCTGGAGAGCAAGAAAAAGATCTCGGGCGATACGCTGCTGTACGCGGTGGGACGCCAAGGCAACGTCGACGACCTGAACCTGGCGGCCGCGGGGCTTGAAGCCGACAGCCGCGGCCGCATTCGCGTGGACGAAAATTACGCGACCCGCCAGCCCCATATCTACGCCGTCGGCGACGTGATCGGGTTTCCAAGCCTGGCCTCCGTATCGATGGAGCAGGGCCGCATTGCCGCCGCGCATGCTTTCAACAAACCCGTGCACTCCAACCCCGCCGATTATCCGTACGGAATCTACACGATTCCAGAAATCTCCTTCATCGGCAAAACGGAAGAACAGCTGACCGAGGAAGACGTTCCCTACGAGGTGGGCGTGGCCTATTATCGTGAGATTGCACGCGGACAGATTCGGGGCGATACCACGGGACGCCTGAAGATCATTTTTCATCGCGATACGAAACAGCTGCTGGGCGTGCACGTGATCGGAGAGGGCGCATCGGAGCTGCTGCACATCGGGCAGGCTGTGCTCATCCTCGGCGGCAAGGTCGATTACTTTGTGGACACCGTATTTAACTACCCGACGCTGGCGGAATGTTATAAGGCCGCCGCGTTTAACGGATTGAACAAGCTGGCGCGGTTTACCGCGGAGGGCATGTGATGGCGCGAGCAGTCGGCGTGGCGATGACGGACCGCCTGGCGGTTGGGCTGGTAGAGGACAATCGCCTCACAGGCAGAGTGCACCGGTTTCCTGAATCGGAGGACGGCTTTGAAACGCTGCGGGGAATGCCCGCCGAGGATATCGCGGCCAATATACGGCAGCAGATAGAAGCGGCCATGGGGGACCGGCCGGCGGACGTGATCGGGCTCGGACTGCCCGGCATCATCCGCGGCGGCATTATTGAGGATTCCCCCAACCTTCAACAGATGAAGGGAATGAATATACAGCTCGCCCTCGCCGAAGGCCTGCGCCACTCCGGGCGCGAGGTTCCCGTGGTAGTGTCCAATGACGCGGACGTGATGGCGGCGGGCATCGCCGCCACACGCGGCCAGTTGGACCGCCTGATTCGCGTCTGGACGCTGGGCAACGGGATCGGTTACGGCCGCTATCCCCAAAGCGAGGGCGTATGGGAGGGCGGCCACATGGTGGTGACGCTCGACAGCAAGGAAACGTACTGCGGATGCGGGGGCGTGGGACACCTGGAGGGCATCATGGGAAATCGGGCGATGCGGCTCCGCTTCCTCGACATGGAACCCGACGAGGTGTTTGAGGAGGCTCGCCGGGGCGATCCGCGCTGCGCCGAATTCGTGAAGTTGTGGCACCGCGCCCTCGCCGCCGCCACGGCGACAAATATCCACATGGACGGCCCGGGCCGTTTTTACATCACCGGACCGAATTCCGCTTATCTCGATGTCACGCTTCTGCACCTCTACATGCAGGAAATGGTGAAAATGAGCCCTCTTCAGGGGTACGTCTTTGAGGTGGTGCCAGGCAGCGAAGAGATTGCGATTATCGGGGCGGCGGTGAACGCCCAGCGCGCCGCGCGCGGCTCATAGCTTCCGAGTGGCGAATGCAACAAGGCAAATGTTAGGATGAAGCTACCGACGTAATCTGCGGGGACGTAGTTCAGTTGGTTAGAACGCCGGCCTGTCACGTCGGAGGTCGCGGGTTCGAGCCCCGTCGTCCCCGCCAGGCTTGTCCGCTCACGCCACAGTAAAAGCGCCGCCGCAGCATAACTCACGACAAAGCTGGCGCCCTCTCAACGCCCGGCGCCGCTGATCTGGCCCCGCGATGCCGTGCAACTCTCGCATGGCGTCATCCGCGACGCTCCAACCGCCGCCGCCGTCGCACGTTCGCCTCTCCACGGCCGTCCGGGCGCGCCAGCCGCAGGCGCTCCGCTTCCTCCTCGGTGATGCGGAGAAAGCTGCCGTGCTTGCAGCCAGGCGGGAGACTGATGCGGTCGTTAATTGGAGTCCAGCGCTCCAGATCAGACGACTCAATCGCCTCGTAACGCCGCGGATCGCGGTAGTGATCGTAATAGATGACGTATCTACCGCCGATCTCCAGGATCGAAGGGCCCTCTGACCATGACTCTGTCAATGGCCCGCTGATCGACGACCATGGACCTTCGAGCGTCGGCCCCTGTGCGATCTTGATTTCTTTATGCAGAGGAGTCGGGCGCTCATCCTTGAACACCATCCAGTACCGCCCCCGCGTATAGGTCAGCGTCGCGTCAATCACCTCATATCCCGGGTCAAAAAAAATTTGCGGCGTCGTGAAACTGCGGAAATCCCGCGTAAATGCATGGTAAATGCGGTTCGTCGCATTCCGGCCTTCAACCACGCTCGACCAGATGACCAGCCATTTGGACTGCTTGCCGTCCCAATAGATTTCCGGCGCCCAGGTGTTCCTCGCGCCCGGCGTCCCGGCCATCAACGGGATCTGGCGTTGCGCGCTCCAGCGAACGAGATCCGGCGAGTTCGCGTAGCCGATGGATTGCGCGCGCCACTCCCAAGTCCAGACCATGTGGAACAGTCCATCGGGGCCGCGCGTGATGAACGGGTCGCGCATCAGCTCCCCTTCCTCGGAGGGTCGCAGCCACGGGTTTCCGCCATTTAAAGTCTGAAAATGATAGCCGTCTTCGCTCAAGGCGTAGTACACCCCGGATTTCGCAGGCTCTTTGAAGTACACGAACAGAACCGGATCGGCCCGGAGGAGGGGCGCAACGAGCGCCAGCGCCAGCGCTCGCATAATAGGAGAAAACCGCATGTCCTACAGAATATCCCGCCGCCAGGCGCTGTTTGCCGCATCCGCCGCCGCCCTCGCCGCCCCGGCGGCGCAGCCCGAGGTCGAGCGTTGGGGCGTCTTCGAGCTGAGCCTGAACGGCCCTGAAGCGGGCAATCCGTTCCTCGATGTCGCCTTCTCAGCGCAGTTCCGGCATGAGCACCGCCTCATCGACGTCGCCGGATTCTACGACGGCGGCGGCGTCTATAAAGTTCGCCTCATGCCCGACGTCGAAGGAGAGTGGTCGTACACCACCCACAGCAACCGCTCCGAGCTGGACGGGAAAACCGGCGCCTTTCTGTGCACCCCTGCCTCGGCCGCCAATCACGGACCTGTCTCGGTGCGCGATACATATCATTTCGGCTACGCCGACGGAACCCCCTACTTCCCCTTCGGCACAACCTGCTATGCCTGGACCCACCAGGACGAAGCGCTCCAGGAGCAGACGCTCTCAACGCTCCGCAATTCCCCCTTCAACAAATTGCGAATGTGCGTCTTCCCCAAATGGTATGCCTATAACCACGGCGAGCCAAAGCTCCACCCCTTCGCGCGCAGCGCATCCGGCGACCGGGATCTCACCCGCTTCAATCCCGAATTCTTTCGTCTCCTCGAAACGCGCGTCGGGCAGCTCGCCGCGCTCGGCGTTGAAGCCGACATCATTCTGTTTCATCCGTACGACCGCTGGGGATACGCGAACCTGCCGGCCGACGTGAACGACCGGTATCTGCGCTATCTGGTCGCACGACTGTCGGCATACCGCAACGTATGGTGGTCGCTCGCCAACGAATGGGACCTCGTCAAGAGCAAGACGCTTGCGGATTGGGACCGCTTCTTCCGCATCGTCCAGGAAACGGATCCCTACAATCATCTGCGCTCGATTCATCACAGCCGGGAGATGTACGATCACGCCAAGCCCTGGGTCACTCACGCCAGCATCCAGAGCGATCAGTTCGAAAAAATTCCGGAGTGGCGCAATGCATTCCGCAAGCCCATCGTTCTGGACGAGTGCAAGTACGAAGGCAACATTCCCCGCCGCTGGGGCGACATCACCGCCCACGAGATGGTGCGGCGCTTCTGGCTGGGCGTGGCGCAAGGCGCCTGGGTCGGACACGGCGAAACCTACCTGGATCCGAACGAAATCCTGTGGTGGTCCAAAGGCGGCGCGCTGCACGGGGAGAGCCCGCGGCGGATCGCGTTTTTGCGGAGTATCATCGAATCCGCGCCCGCTCCGATGGATCCTGCGCCCGACAGCTATTACCTATGTCTGGCCCGGCCCGGCCAGGAATACCTGTATTACTTCGATTACCATCGCCCCGCTCAGTACGACTTCCAGCTGCCCGCTGGCGCCAGCTTTCGCGCGGAGCTGATCGATCCGTGGCAGATGAAGATCACCCCCTTGAGCGGGCGCTTCACCGGCAAAGCCGCCCTCGCGCTTCCAGGAGTCCCGTTTCTGGCGGTCCGGTTTCGCAGAGCCTGATGACGCGCCGGACCTTCTTGCTCGCCGCGCCCCTTGCGCGAGCGGTCTCAACGCCTGCCGGGATTCTCGATCCGGAGCAGTTCCGGCATCATGTCGAATTTTTCAACCGGATGGTTCCGGAAGATCCGGTCACCACCATCCCCAACGCCGAGGCGTGGGCGTGGATGAAGAGCAACATCCCGTTCTTCACTTGTCCGGACGCCGATGTCGAGCGGACCTACTATTACCGCTGGTGGACCTATCGCAAAGCCATCAAGCGCACTCCGTCGGGCTTCATCATCACCGAATTTCTCAAACCGGTTCAACATGCCGGAGAGTACAACGCGCTGAGCTGCGCATTCGGCCATCACGTCGCCGAGGGCCGCTGGTTGAAAACGACATCCTATCTGGACGAGTACGCGCGCTTCTGGCTGTGCGGCGGCGACAACGGCGGGATCCGGAAAAATTTCCATCAGTTCAGCGGATGGGCGGCGGCCGCGTTGTACGACCGCTGGCTCGCCGACGGCCGCATGCAGGCGCTGACGTCGATGCTCGATTCCCTGCTGCTCGACTACCGCGCGTGGGAGCGGGAGCGCATGGCCGACTCCGGATTGTTCTGGCAGCGCGACGTCAGCGACGGCATGGAGGAATCAATCAGCGGCGGCCGCCATGTTCGCAACCTTCGCCCCAGCATCAACAGCTACATGTACGGCAACGCCCGCGCGATTGCGTCCATTGCCGGACTGGCGGGCCGGCGCGACGCCGCATCGGAATACCGCGATAAGGCGGTTCGGTTGCGGCGCCAGATCCAGACCCGCCTGTGGAACCCGCAGGATCGCTTCTTTGAAACTGTACTCGAGTCCGGAACGTTCGCCGGCGTGCGCGAGGAGATCGGATTCACTCCGTGGTGCTTCCATGTACCCGAGGCGGATCGCGGATTCGAAATCGCCTGGCAGCAACTCATGGACCCGCAAGGCTTCTACGCTCCCTTTGGCCCCACTACGGCCGAACAAAGAAATCCCGGCTTCA